>NZ_JAAEDM010000051.1 GCF_018129065.1 Neoroseomonas soli
ACCCCCTCTGCAGCCGGGGGGCTTCCCCCCGGGCGAGCGGGGCGCCACATCCCGTGCCGATGATCCGCCGCTCCCTCCTCCTCGCCCCCGTCCTCCTTGCCGCGCCGGCGCTGGCGCAGCGCGCCCCGGCCCCACCGCAGGGCGCCGCGCTGACTGAGCGCGACCGCGCCGACCTCGCGCGCGTCGAGGCCTACCTCAACGCCATGACCACGCTGCGCGCCCGCTTCCTGCAGATCGCGCAGAACGGCGCCGCGGCCGAAGGCACGGCCTGGATTTCCCGCCCCGGCCGCATGCGCTTCGAATACGACCCGCCGGAGCCCCTGCTGCTGGTCGCCGATGCCGGGCAGTTCCTGATGTACGACCGCGAACTGCGCGCGCCGACCACGGTTTCCGTCGGCAGCACGCCCCTCGGCATCCTGCTTCGGCGGGAGGTGCGCCTTTCGGGCGACGTCACCGTCACCGGGGTGGAGCGCGCGGGCGGCTTCCTGCGCGTCACCATGTTCCGCACCTCCGAACCGGGGGAGGGCCGGCTCACGCTGATCTTCAACCCGGACCCGCTGGAACTCCGCCAATGGGCCGTGGTCGACGCGCAGCGGCGGGAGACGCGCGTGACATTCTCCCGCATCGAGACCGGCATGCGCCTGCCCGCCGGCCTCTTCCAGTTCAACAACCCGATGTTCTTCGAGCCGGGGGGCTTCGGCGCGCGGCAGGCCACCGGCAACTGATGCGGCCATGGGCTGGGGCGGGGGCGGGTTGCATGGCATCCGTGCAACGCATGCAGCCCATTCAGGAAAATCCCACGGAAGGCCTTGATCCTGCCACGTCGTCGCGGAACTGTAGCAATCCATGAAGCCCCTCGTTGGCATCTCCTGCTGCCAGAAGCCCTTCGGCATCTTCGCCACGCCGAACCATGCCGCATCCGACAGCTACGTCCGCGTCGTGCGCGGGCCGGTGGTCGGGACCCCCGTGCTGCTGCCGGCGGCGGGGGAGGACATCTCCGGCGAACTCCTGCCCCACCTCGACGGCCTGATCCTCACCGGCAGCCGCTCCAATGTCTGGCCCGGCCATTATGACGGCCCGGCCCATGCCGAAGGCACGCCCGAGGACCTCCAGCGCGACGCCACCACCCTGCCGCTGATCCGTGCCGCCATCGCCGAGGGCGTGCCGCTGCTCGCGATCTGCCGCGGCATGCAGGAATTGAACGTGGCGCTGGGCGGCTCCCTCGACCAGCGCATCCAGGACCTGCCGGGGCGGATGGACCACTCCACCCCCTCCGACCAGCCCATCCCGCGCGTGCGCACCGGCAAGGCCCATGCGGTGCGCATCGACAAGGACGGCGCCCTGGCGCGGGTCCTGACGCCGTCCGCGCGCCTGGCCGGGCGGCTGGCGGTGAATTCCCTGCACAACCAGGGCGTCCAGAGCCTGGCTCCACGCCTGGTTGCGGAAGCCTGGGCCCCCGACGGCACCGTCGAGGCCGTGCGCGTCGAAGGCGCCGCCGCCTTCGCCCTTGGCGTCCAGTGGCACCCGGAATACGACTGGGAGCAGGACGCCGACAGCCGTTCGATCTTCGAGGTCTTCGGCCGTGCCTGCGAGGCGCGCCGACTCGCACGCACCGGCCTGGTGGGACTCGCCCAGGCCGCCGAGTAGCGTCTCATCAGCGGGGACGGTGATCGTCGTCACGCCAACGTCGCGGTTTTGCTTTTGATTCCGCGCACGCGAAGGGGTAATGTTGATTTGTCAGCCCGCAATAGGCTGACGGTCGAGCCCCGGTGTCCCCTGCCGGCTCGCCCGACCATTCCGATCGGAATAAAATACGGCGCCCGGTCACCCCCCTGACCGGGCGCTTCTTTTTTGTGCCCCGCAAACGAATTCAAGCCCGGATACTTTGGCTTGCACCCCGGCCCTCATCTCACAACTCATGTGATGCGCCGCCGCCGCCCCCGGCTTCCGGCGGGCGCCGGGGGCCTGTATAGACCTCCACCGTCCAAGATCCGGAGCCCACAGCGCATGGTGTCCTACGTCGTCGCCCCGCCGCCCGTCGCCGCCATCCCCGTCAAGGGCAGCGACGCGATGTTCCCCGTCCGCCGCATCTTCTGCGTCGGCCGCAACTATGCCGAGCACGCGATCGAGATGGGCTCCGACCCGACCCGCGAGCCGCCCTTCTACTTCGCGAAGCCGGCCGACGCGGTGGTCATCAACGGCGCCGACATGCCCTACCCGACCGTCACCAAGTCCCTGCACCACGAGATGGAACTCGTCGTCGCCATCGGCACGGGCGGGAAGAACATCGCGGTCGCCGACGCGCTCAAGCACGTCTGGGGCTATTGCTGCGGCCTCGACATGACCCGCCGCGACATCCAGAACGAGGCCAAGAAGACCGGCCGCCCCTGGGACATGGGCAAGGGCTTCGACAAGTCCGCCCCGATGGGCGCCCTGGTCCCCGCCGCCGGCGTCGATCCGTCGAAAGGCAAGATCGAGCTGAAGGTGAACGGCAAGGTCACGCAGACCTCCGACCTGTCCAAGCTGATCTGGTCCGTGCCCGAGGTCATCGCGAACCTCTCCGAACTGGTCGAGCTCGCCCCAGGCGACCTCATCATGACCGGCACGCCGGAAGGTGTGGCCGCCGTCGTCCGCGGTGATGTCCTCGAGGGCTTCGTCGAGGGCGTCGGCGAGGTGAAGACGAAGATCGTCTGATGTGTGACGATGGCGGCTGAGAGCCACCCGCCAAGATCCCCGGGTTTCTGGCGACAGCTCTTGGCGCCAGCCGAGCCGGGCGCGAGTCTTGTGCTCGTGGCCCTGCTCGGCGGCTGGGCCGTGATGGACTGGTCATCGTCGAGCCTTGGCCTCCTTGGCGACCTGGTCCGGGGCCTCTACGCCGCTGGAGCCGCGATGTTCGCGGCCGCAATGGTCCTGGGCTTGATCGAAGCGTGGCGCGAAACAGCCCTGCGCGTCTTGACCGCTGCCTTCGCGGTCTTGGGAACCTTTTGGCTCGCAGCGATCTTGCTGAGGATAGGCGGCGGCGAAGCACCTCGGCCGAGCGTCGTAGTCGAACTGCCGGGCTCGATCTTCTTCGCCCTGTTCATGTGGACATTGGGCAGCAACATCGTCTCGTGGTGGGCTGAGCGCCGTGGACAACCTACCCGGACTTCTCGATGACGCTGTTGCGACATCGGGCTGATCGGCATTTTCCGGGAGAACCGTGATTTCCGCTCACGCAAAAACTCGCCCCACGGGGAAGGCCGCCGCCGGGCGCGCGCCGCTGCGCATCGCCACCTGGAACATCAACAGCGTGCGGCTCCGGCTGCCGCTGCTGAAGGACCTTGCGGCCGCGCTCGACCCCGACGTGCTCTGCCTGCAGGAAACCAAGTGCCCGGACGAGCTGTTCCCGCACGAGGGCATCGCCGCCCTCGGCTTCGAACACCGCCTCGTCCGCGGCATGAAGGGCTACAACGGCGTCGCCATCCTCTCGAAGCGGCCTCTCCTGCTGCGCGACGACGACCCCGACTGGTGCGGCAAGGGCGATTGCCGCCACCTCGGCGCCAGCATCGACGCCCCCGGCGGCCCGATCGAACTGCACAACTTCTACATCCCCGCCGGCGGCGACATCCCCGACCGCGAGGCCAACCCGAAATTCGGCCACAAGATGGACTTCGTCGCCGAAGGCACCGCCTGGTCGCAGGCGCGCCCGGCGAAGCGCGCCATCATGGTCGGCGACCTCAACATCGCCCCCCTCGAGCACGACGTCTGGTCGCACAAGCAACTCCTCGACGTCGTCTCCCACACCCCGGTCGAGGTCGAAGCCCTGACCGCCTGGCAGCAGGCCGGCGAATGGCACGACGCCCTGCGCCACTTCGTGCCCGCCGACGAAAAGCTCTACACGTGGTGGTCCTACCGCGCCCGCGACTGGCGCGCGGCCGACCGCGGCCGGCGGCTCGACCACATCTGGGTCAGCCAGGACCTCGCCGGCGGCCTCGCCCGCCACATCGTTCTCAAGGACGCGCGCGGCTGGACCCAGGCCTCCGACCACGTCCCCGTCATGGTGGAGATCGCGGCATGAGCGACGGACCCTTGCGCCGGCGGGCACTTCTGCTCGCCCTCCTCACCGGCGTGGCCGCCTGCGCGCAGCCCGAACCCCCGGCCCCCGTCGTCACCACCCCGGCCGAGCCCGAACCGGAACGCGTCTACGCTCCCGGCGCGATCGCCTGGTCGGACCTCTCCGACGATCACAAGCGCCGCGCCCGCCAGGGCCTCACCCGCCTCGGCGAGGACGTGCCCGACGACGAAACCCTCCAGGCCCGCTGGATGACGCTGCCCCCGGCCCAGCAACGCTACCTGATCCGCCGCCCGCCGCCGCCGGCGCCAGCGCGGCGACCGGCAGCGCAACGCGGGCGAACCCCGGCGCGGGGGCACGCACCGGCGCGCACGACGACGCCCGCGCGCAGGACGACAACGCCACCCGCACGACGGCCGCAACAGCGGCAGCAGTAGGCGCGGGAGCCAAACCGGGAGGGCGCGGCCCTTGCGGATGAGGAGGCAGGCGGACGACGGGACGGTTCTGCCGACCCGGATGCCTGGCACGGGAGGGCTCTGCCCTCCCGGACCCACCCGCCGAGGGCCGAAAGGCCCTCGGAACCCGTTACCTGGCGCGGGGATGAGACAACGTAGTCAATTGCGGGCGGCGGGGTGGCCAGGCGAGAAAAAGTGCGCGAGTTGCTCATTGTCGGGGCTCGCCGAAGCTGAGGATTTCAGCTGCAGCCTGCCGGTCCGCCTGTGGCGGTGGCGCCGACCTCGTGCGCTCTTCGCCGTGGCCTTGCCAATTTCCCTTGAGACCCTTAGCGGCCTCGCCGCAGACTTCATATGCAATTGTAAGAACGGGCTGCTGCTGACTGACGCAGTGCCCACTGCACCGCTGAATGCAGGGGAAAAAACCGATGCTCGATCCCAGGATCGTTGCCAATACCGTCCTAAGCCGCGCCAACCGCAGCGGCATAGCCCTGACGAACCTGGACATCCAAAAAATGCTCTACCTGCTGCACGGCGAGTTCCTGCGGCAGACCAGGCAGCCCCTGGTGACTGGCGAGTTCCAAGCCTGGGAATACGGGCCAGTTCACCGCGTGCTCTACGATGCCTTCAAGTCTTACAAGGATGGCCCTATCGACGGACCGGCCCGGCGACTTGACCCGATCCGTCGCCGCTACGTGGAACTTCCCCGTCTCGACGACCCGATGATTGAGGATTTTCTTGACGCGAATCTGACGCGTCTTCTCTCTATCCCGACGTTCAAGCTCGTGCAGATCACCCATGCTCCAGGAACCCCTTGGAGCCGGACCATGGAAGCCGGGACCAAGAAAACGAACCTCGGCATGGTGATTTCCAACGAGATGATCGCACGGCATTTCGAGGGTGCCGTGGTGTTTGGGCGTGCGGCGAAGGGGATGGTCGCCGCTTAACTTGGCTGGGGATCGATGGCGGCACGACGAGGGGCGAACGACGACGGCGGCGATGAGGGCAAGAGGCGGGGGCGGCGAAGGCGCGCGGATAAGCTCGTTGGCCGCTTCCCGTTGACGAATCTTGCCGAAGCAGTTGCAGTGAGCGGTGCCGAACGTGAGCGAGTGCTACAGAGCTTCGTTCGGGGCGCCGGGCCAGGGACCTACACGCCGACCCGCAGGGTTCTTCGCCGCCTCTACGGGTCGCATGGGGCTGAAGACGGCGCCTACTCTCCGCTGATCGAGCATCTACCGCCCGAGCCTTGGGACAAGATCGAACCCGACTTGCGTGCCGACTGCCAACCAGACCACGAGGCGGCCAATCTCGAAGTGGCGCGGCTCCTGTATGACCACGCCCGAACCGCAGGATATGTAGCGACGCACTTCGATGCCCCAAACCTTCGGACGGGTCGTTCCATTGTTCCGATCCCCATGAACATGTTCCTTGCTCTAGGTGATCGGCTGATCTTCCAGTTCCCGCACCTGCGCCGCTCGCCGCTGACCGCGAACCAGGAAGATGTCATGGCGACGATCATCGCCATGACCTGCATCATGGGCGACTTCGAGCCCGCGGACGTCGAAATCGTTTCCTTCCCTCCAGAGGCCGCGCGGGCCAAGGGCAAGCGCGAAGGATCGTCTGCGGCGCGACCACCGCGGATAACGCGGCTGACTACGATCGATCGGAAGCGCTGGATCCCAAGGACGAAGCTCCAGCCCGAGATCGACGACGTTTACGCCATACTCCACAAGCTCGCTTCGGAGTGAATTGGTTGCCGGGACTGGGCGCGTCTGCCGGCACCAGTCTGATTGGCGATGGCTGGGCCAAGATCGCGTCTGAGATACCCATTCGGACCGCAGGGGCCAGCCCCTGTGGGCCGGGCGGGGCTAAGAAGTCCTCAAGGCCCTCTTACACACGCTTCTGATGGGACCTAGGAGCCTCTTGAGGTCACCGATTGAGGAACCGCGACCCTGTGCAGATAGTCTTGGCAAGGACTGCAGAACCTCATGGCGCGCTACAGCGGGTGGTCCGGAGGGGCGGCGCCCCTCCGGCGCGCGGCCTTGTCGGTGGACAAACTTTCCTATCTAATGACCCGACCATCAGCGGACCCACGCCCACCTGCGGTCGGCGCCGTCCCCGATAAAAGCCTAAAGTCCTAAAAGCTGCTTTAGCCCCGCTGCGTCTTCCGCCGCCGTGCCCGGCGGAATGCGTAGGCCAGGTGCACCGCATACCCGCCCACGGCGGCGCCGATCACCACCCAGGCCAGCGGTTCCACCCAGTGTTCGACCTTGTCGTAGTGTTCTTCCAGGAAGTACCCCGCCACCGCCAGGAAGGTCAGCCAGATCGCCGAGCCGAGCGACGTCCAGAGGTAGAACACCCCGCGCGGGATCTCGACCATGCCCGCGGGCACCGAGATCAGTGTCCGCACGCCGGGGAACATCCGCCCGAAGCAGATCGCGATCGGCCCCCAGCGCTTGAGCAGGTCGGTCGCGCGGTCGAGGTCTTCCTCCTCCACCGCGAACCACTTGCCGAAGCGCGCGACCAGCGGCCGGAACCGTTCCACGCCGAGCCAGCGGCCGAGTTCGTACCACACCACGTTGCCGGCCACCGTCCCGGCCACGGCCGTGATGATGAGCAGCAGCAGGGACATCTCCCCGCGCGCGGCGGAAAAGCCCGCCGCGGCCATGATGATCTCCGACGGGATGGGCGGGAAAAGGTTCTCCAGCACCATCAGCGCGAAGACGCCGGCCAGGCCGCCGGCGGCCACCATGTTGGTCACCCACTCGAACATCTATTCCACCCTGAAGAGGGACATCGTGACCCAGCGCCCGCGCACGTAGTTCAGGCCGGTGACCGTGCCGAGTTCCCGCACGGCCAGCCCCCGTTCCGCCGCGGCGCTGCGGAAGGCCGCTTCCTGCCTGTCGTTCACGGCGGCAATGCGGCCGGGCGCTTCGGCGAGGAATGTCGCCGCCGCGGGTCCGTCCCGCAGCAGGCGGATGCCCCCGCCCATGGCGAATTGCAGGGATGGCTCGTGGTGCCCGACCACGCCGAAGCGGTCCGCCGGCAGGCCCGGCGCGACGGCCGCGACCTGCGCCGCCAGGCGAGGGGACAGCCACACGGCCTGCATTCGGGGGATCACGCCCTCGAGCACCGCGGCATAGACCGGCACCGCCAGGATCGCCCCGGCCAGCGCCGCCCGGCCCCATTCCGCCGCGCGCGCCATGCGCATCAGCGTCCAGGCCATGAAGACGCCGGCGGCGATGCCGAAGACGGCGAAGGGATCGATGCGCTGCTCCACTCGCAGCACGGCGGCCAGTGCCACCACCGGCAACCCCACCGCCACGCCGGTCACGGCGGCATTGCCGAGCCAGCGCATCCAGGCCGGGGCCTCCTGCCGCAGCGGGTCGAGCGCCCAGCGCGCGCCGAGCAGCATCAGCGCCGGGAAGGCGGGCAGGGTGTAGTGCGGCAACTTGGTCTGAACCGCCTCGAACAGCAGCCAGGTCGGCACCGCCCAGGCGAGCAGGAAGCGCACCGGCGCCTGCATCCGGTCCGCCCAGGACCCGGGCAGGCTGCGCAGCACGATCCAGGCGGACGGGAAGGCGGTGATGCCGAAGATCGCGGCATACATCCCCGGCGGGCCCCAATGGGCTTCCTCGCCGGAGGACACCTTGTCGAGCATGTCGCCGCCGATCGCCTCGCTGAAGAAGCGGCCTTCGGTGGCGATGCCGATGGCGACGAACCAGGGGGCGGCGAACAGCACCATCAGCGGAACGCCCCAGCCCATCCGTAGCGCCGGCAGCCAGGGGGCGGAGAGCCGCCAGAGGCGCGCCCCGGCCGGCCGGTCCATCACCGCGAGCGTGATGCCCGCGAGCAGCGGCACCATCGGCGCGATCGGCCCCTTGAGCAGCACGCCGATGCCCAGCACGGCCCAGAACGCCGCCGCCTGCCGCGCGGTGAAGGCGTCCGGCGACAGGTAGGCCTTGCCCATCAGCCCCATCGCGATCGCGATGGTCGCGAGCAGCGCGGCGTCGGTCTTGGCGATGTGCGTCTCGACCAGCAGCACCATGCAGGGGGCGAGCATCGCCGCGGCGATGAAGGCCGCCCGCCGCCCGACCAGCGCCCGCCCGAGCAGGCAGGTCGCCAGCACCGCGATCAGCGCACCGACCAGGGAGGGCAGGCGATAGGCCCAGATCTGCCCGCGCGCCGGGATGCCCACCGCCTCCAGCGCATGCACCGTGGCGGCCTGCGCCCAGTGGATGCCGGCGGGCTTCTTGTTGCGCTCCACCTCCCCGAGGCGGATGCGGACATAGTCGCCGCTCTCGACCATCTGGCGGGTGGCCTGGGCGAAACGGGATTCGTCACGGTCCCCAGCGGGGATGGTGAAGAAGCCGGGCAGCCACAGGAGAAGGCACAACAGCACCAGCCACACGGCTGGCCGTCGCGTCTCGGGCAGCCGGTCGAGGAAGGCAGCGGCGCGCATTGGTGGCGGCGTCTAGCACGCAGCGCCTCGCGGTGCCATGAAGCGCGGGCGCGCCGCCGCTGCGCCGGGCCCCATGGCATCCGCCACGGGATCCCGGGCCCGCAGGCGGACCTGCGCGCCCCCCGGACCCCGCGTGAGACCTTGAACACCACCGCCCACAAGCCGCCCCCCGGACTGCCGACGCGCAAGGCTGCGCGCGACCTGCTCGATGCCACGCTGGAACAGCGGCGGCCGCTGGAGGAAGCGCTGGAGGGCCTGCCGAAACGGCTCGACCCGCGCGACCGCGCGGCGGCGCACCGCATCGCGGCCATGGTGCTGCGCCGGCTGGGCAGCATCGACGAAGTGCTGTCGCCCTTCCTGCGCAAGGAACCACCACCGCCCGCGCGCCACGCGCTGCGCATCGGCGTGGCGGAACTTCTGATGCTGGACACGCCGCCGCATGCCGCCGTCGCCACCGCCGTCGCCCTGGCGCCAAAGGCCTTCGGCGGCCTGGTCAACGCCGTGCTGCGCAAGGTCGCGGCCGAGGGGCTGGCGGTGCTGGAAGGGCTGGACGCACCGCGCCTCGACACGCCGCAATGGCTCTGGTCGGCCTGGCACGCCGCCTATGGCCCGGCGGTGCGCGCCATCGCCGAGGCCCATTGCGGCCCCGCCCCGCTCGACCTGACCCCCGCCCCCGGCGCCACCCCGCCCGAGGGCGCGGAAGTCCTGCCCACCGGCTCCTGGCGCCTGCCGGCCGGCACGCGGGTGACCGACCTGCCCGGCTTCGCCGAGGGCGGTTTCTGGGTGCAGGACGCCGCCGCCGCCCTGCCCGCCATCCTGCTGAAGCCGCAGCCGGGCGAGCGCATTGCCGACCTCTGCGCCGCGCCGGGCGGCAAGACGGCGCAGCTCGCGGCGGCGGGCGCGCAGGTCACCGCCGTCGAGCGCGATGCGCACCGCGTCGCGCGGCTGCGGGAGAACCTCGCCCGCCTGCACCTGGAAGTGGAGGTGGTGCAGGCCGACGCCGCCGCCTGGACGCCGCCCGAACCCTTCGACGCCATCCTGCTCGACGCCCCCTGCACCGCGACGGGCACCATCCGCCGCCACCCCGATGTCGCCCACGCCAAGCGCGCGCGGGACGTCCAGGCGGCGGCCGAGGCGCAGTCCCGGCTGCTGGCCGCCGCCGCGCGGATGCTGAAGCCGGGCGGGAGGATCGTCTTTGCCACCTGCTCCCTCCAGCCCGAGGAAGGGGAGGCGCATATCGCCCGCGCGGCCTCCCTCGGCCTTGAGCACCAGCCCTTCGCCGCCGCCGACCTCCCCGGCCTGCCGGAGGCGATCACCCCCGGCGGCTGGCTGCGGACCCGGCCGGATCTCTGGCCGGAACGCGGCGGCATGGATGGTTTCTTCGCCGCCCGGTTCCGGCGCGCGGCATGAAGGCCTTGGCCTGCGGCTGACATCGGCCGTAGGCGCGAAGACGCTCGCTCAGGCGTGGCGGGAACGGTTTCCGCATGGGGAACCCGCTCGCGTGCGCCGCAAGGTCACTCGCCCTCGGGTTCGGCCATCCGCGCCAGGCTGCCGCGCAGCCGGTCGAGCAACTGGAAGAGCTGCACGCATTCCTCGGTGCTGAAGCCCTCGAGCGCGCTCGCATAGTAGCGGCGGATGCTGCCGAGCATCTCGCCCCAGACACGCGTGCCTTCCGCGGTCAGGCGGACATGGCGCAGGCGGCCGTCGGCGCCGGGGGCGCGGATGCGCTCGACGAGCCCTGCCGTCTCCAGCCGGTCGAGCACGGCGGTCAGATTCTGCCGGCTGACCATCAGGAAGGCGATCAATTCCTTCACCGTCAGCCCGCGATCGTGCGCCACCGGGCGGGCGAGCGCACCGAGCACCGCCCATTGCTGCGTCGTCGCGCCATAGGCCGACACCGCGCGGGTGCCGGTTTTGTGAAGCAGGTTCGACGCCTGGTAGAGCCGCAGGAAGAGCCGGTTGGCCGTGTCGAACCTCGCCGGGGCCTCGTCCATGCGTTGCGTGGGGTTATCCATCAATGCATTGCCATATCGCTTCGGTTTTGATTATAGCATAGCATTGTCATATCAGGTCGGCCACCGGCGGAACCCGGCGCAAAGGCCGCCCATCCTCGGGAGGAAACCATGCGCGGTCTCAGGGACAGGGTCGTCATCGTCACCGGAGGCGGCGGCGGCATCGGCGGGGCCACCTGCCGGCGCTTCGCCGAAGCGGGGGCGAAGGTCGCCGTCTTCGACATCAACCTGCCGGCGGCGGAAGCGACCGTCGCCGCCATCGCCGCCGCCGGCGGCACCGCCCGCGCCTTCGCCTGCGACATCACCGACCATGCCGCCGTCGTCGCCTCCGTGGCCGGGGCCGAGGCGGCGCTCGGCGCCATCGGCGCGCTGGTGAACAACGCCGGCTGGGATGTCTTCCGCCTGTTCAAGGACAGCGATCCGGCGGAATGGCAGAAACTCATCGCCATCAACCTGGTCGGCGCGCTGAACATGCACCACGCCGTGCTGCCGGGAATGATCGCGCGCAAGGCGGGACGCATCGTCAACATCGCCTCGGATGCCGCGCGCGTCGGCTCCTCGGGGGAGGCGGTCTATGCCGCCTGCAAGGCCGGGCTGCTCGGCTTCTCCAAGACGCTGGCGCGCGAACATGCGCGCCACGGCATCACCGTGAACGTGATCTGCCCGGGGCCGACCGACACCGCGCTGTTTGCTGGCTACAAGCAGGGTGCCGGCAATCCCGAGAAGCTGGACGAGGCCTTCCGCCGCGCCGTGCCCATGGGCCGCATCGGCACGCCCGAGGACCTGCCCGGCGCGATCCTGTTCTTCGCCTCCGACGACGCCGCCTACATCACCGGCCAGGTGCTGAGCGTCTCCGGCGGCCTGACCATGGCGGGTTGAGGGAGAAGCGACATGACCTACGAGGACGTCCTGTTCACGGTGGAAGCCGGCGTCGCCACCATCACGATCAACCGCCCCAAGGTGATGAACGCCTTCCGCGGCAAGACCTGCGAGGAACTGATCCACGCCTTCAACAAGGCCGGCTGGGACAAGGCGGTCGGCGTGATCGTGCTGACCGGCACGGGCGACCGCGCCTTCTGCACCGGCGGCGACCAGTCCGCCCATGACGGCAACTATGACGGCCGCGGCATCATCGGCCTGCCGGTCGAGGAATTGCAGTCCATCATCCGCGAGGTGCCCAAGCCCGTCATCGCCCGCGTGCAGGGCTATGCGATCGGCGGCGGCAACGTGCTGGCGACGCTCTGCGACTTCACCATCGCGTCGGACAAGGCGCAGTTCGGCCAGGTCGGGCCGAAGGTGGGCTCGGTCGATCCGGGCTTCGGCACCGCCTATCTCGCGCGCATCGTCGGCGAGAAGAGGGCGCGCGAGATCTGGTATCTCTGCCGCCGCTACACCGCCGCCGAGGCGATGGCCATGGGCCTGGTCAACGCCGTGGTGCCGCACGACCAGCTCGATGCCGAGGTGGCCAAGTGGTGCGCCGAGATCCTCGAGAAGAGCCCGACCGCGCTTGCCATCGCCAAGCGGTCCTTCAACGCCGACACCGACAGTATCCGCGGCATTGGCGGGATGGGGATGCAGGCGCTGGCGATGTATTACGCGACCGAGGAATCGAAGGAAGGCGTCCGCGCCTTCAACGAGAAGCGCAAGCCGGACTTCCGGAAGTTCCAGAAGTGAGCGCGGGGCTCACCGGGGAACAGCGCGACCTCCAGGAAGCCGCGCGGCGCTTCGCCCGGGAGCGCATCGCGCCGGGCTACATGGCGCGGGAGAAGGCGGGGCGCGTGGACCGCGACCTTATTCGCGAGATGGGCGCGCTCGGCCTGATCGGCGCCGACCTGCCGGAGGAATACGGCGGGCTCGGCGCGCCCGCCGTCACCGCCGGCATCGCGATCGAGGCGCTGGCCCATGCCGACATCAATGTCAGCTACGTGCCGCTGCTCGCCTCGCTGAACGGGCAGATCATCGCGCGGCATGCCTCGCCGGACCTGGCGGGCGAGTGGATCCCGCGCATCGTCTCCGGCGAGGCGCTGTTCTGCATCGGCCTGACCGAGCCGCGCGGCGGGTCGGATGCGGCGAACCTGCAGCTCTCCGCCCGGCGCGACGGCGGGGACTACGTGCTGAACGGGGAGAAGACCTCGATCAGCATGGCGGACCAGGCGGACGCGGCGGTGATCTTCGCGCGCACCGGCGCGGCCGATGCGGGCGCACGCGGCGTCTCCGCCTTCCTCGTGCCTATGAACGCGAAGGGCGTCGCGTCCACGCGGTTCAAAGACCTCGGCAGCCATGCGATCGGGCGCGGGTCGATCTTCTTCGACGATGTGCGCATCCCGGCGGCGAACCGGCTTGCCGAGGAAGGCATGGGCTTCGTGCAGGTGATGCAGGGCTTCGACTATTCGCGCGCGCTGATCGGCTTGCAGTGCTGCGCGGCGGCGCAGGCCTCGCTCGACGAATCCTGGGCTTATGTGCAGGACCGCGAGGCCTTCGGCGCGCCGATCGCGCAATACCAGGGCGTGACCTTTCCCCTGGCGGAAGGCGAGGGGATGATCGCGGCGATCCGCCAGCTCTGCTACCATACGCTGCGGCTGCGCGACGACGGCGCGCCGCACACGGCGGAAGCCGCCATGTGCAAGTGGCTCGGCCCCAAGACGGCGGTGGAGGTCATCCACCAGTGCCTGCTGACGCACGGGCATTACGGCTGGTCGCTCGACCTGCCGCACCAGCAGCGGCTGCGCGACGTGATGGGCCTCGAGATCGGCGACGGCACCGCGCAGATCATGAAGCTGATCGTCGCCCGCGAGCGCGCGGGCAAGGCCGCTGTGCAATACGCGACGCAGCGGCGGTGATCCGGGCCGCCCGCCGGCGCGATCGCTCTCTGCGGCCAAGCGTCAGCCGTTGATCCGCCGCAGCGTCGTCCATCCGTCCACGGGCTCCGCCGGATCGTCGGGGAAGCGCAACCGCGTCATGAGATAGGCAGCCGCGCGTTCGATCTCGCTCCGCGAAGCCTCCGCCGCGGCGGCCGGATCGCGAGTCTCGGCGGCGGCGATCAGGGCATCGTGGTCGTCCTTGTCGGGGCGCGCCGGGAGAAGCGGCCGCGCCTGGGCGATGATGGCACTGCGCCGCATCCAGAGCGTCTCGATGAGGGACAGCAGCAGCGGCTGGCCGGCCGCAGCGAAGAAGCGCTGATGGAGAAGCCGGTCGCCGCGCCGGTAGGTCTCCTCGTCGCCCGAGGAGCGTGCGGCCTTCGCCTCCGCGGCGATGGCGCGCAGCACCGCGATCTCCTCCCCGGTCAGGCGCGGCACGGCCGTGGCGGCGGCCTCCGGCTCCAGGAGGCAGCGGATGCGCGTGATCTCGCGATACTCGGCGCGGGTGATCAGGGGAACGATCGCCGCCCCACCCGGCGCGATGTCCAGGCAGCGCTCCGCCGCCAGCCTGCGCAATGCGGCGCGCGCCGGCATCGGGCTGACACCCAGGGCCACGGCGATGCGGCGGATCGAGAGTTTCTCGCCCGGCGGGAAACCGCCCTGGATCAGCGCGTCGCGCAGCGCGGCATAGGCGCGTTGCTCGAGCGATCCTTCGGGAGCGGGCGCATCGGACTCCTTTCCGTGATTGCGAACCATGATGGAGTGTGATCACACTTTCGGGCCGCCCCGCTACATCTTCATCGAAGGAGACGTCAGCATGCGCCTGCCAGCACCCCGAACCGGACGCCTGGCCCTGCTGGCCGGGGCGCTTCTCACCATGCTGTCGGCCATGCCGGCTGCGGCCGGGTCCATCCTCGACGCCGTCCGCCGCAACGGCCAGGTCCGCTGCGGCGTCTCGACCGGCATCGCCGGCATGTCGCAGCCCGACAGCCAGGGCGTCTGGCGCGGCTTCGATGCCGATATCTGCCGCGCCGTCGCCACGGCCGTCTTCGGCGACGCCGAGAAGGTGCGCTTCATCCCGACCACGGCGCAAAACCGCTTCACCGCTCTGCAGTCGGGCGAAGTGGACATGCTGACGCGCACCACCGCGCTGACCCTCGCGCGTGACAGCCAGCTCGGCCTGACGATCACGGTGCCGCACTTCTTCACCGGGCAGGGCGTGCTGGTGCGGCGCTCCGCGAACATCACGCGCGCGACCCAGCTCGACGGCGCCACCTTCTGCGCCACCCAGGGCAGCGAGATCGAGCGGAACCTCACGGACTGGGCGCGGCAGAACAACCTGCGCATCAGCACCATCCCCTTCGACACGCCGCCCACGATCCTGCAGGCCTTCCTCGCCGGGCGCTGCGACGCGATCAGCAACGACATGATCAACCTCTCGGCCAACCGCGTCGCGGCGCCGACCCCGGACGACTTCGTGCTGCTGCCCGACATCATCTTCAAGGAGCCGCACGGCGTGCTGGTGCGCAACGGCGACCCCGAATGGGCGGCGCTGACGCGCTGGGCCGTCTTCGCGCTGATCCAGGCCGAGGAAATGGGCCTGACGCGGGAGAACGTGACACAGATCCGGGACACGACGCAGGATCCGAAGATCCGCCGCTTCCTCGGCCTGACCGAGAATGTCGGCACCGGCTGGGGCCTGCCGGCCTCCTGGGCCTACGAGGTGGTGCGCCAGGTCGGCAACTACGGCGAGGTGTTCCAGCGCGGGCCGGGCGGCATACTCGGCATGGACCGCGGCCCGAACCGGCCCTGGACCGAGGGCGGACTGCTGATTTCCTGGCTCTGGCAGTAGGAGTGGATGGCATGGCCCCCCTCGATGTCCCCGTCGCGCCCCGCAACAGCGACCTCGACGCAGCACTGGCCGAGGCGCGCGAACGCTACGTCGCCGCGCGGCCGAAAAGCGCCGCGGCGCATGCGCGCGCCCGCGCCGTGCTGCCCGGCGGCAACACGCGCTCGGTGCTGTTCTACACGCCCTTCCCGACGGCGATGGCGAAGGGCGAGGGCTGCTGGCTCGAGGACATCGACGGGCATCGCTACCTCGACCTGATCGGCGAGTTCACCGCGGGGCTGTTCGGCCATTCCAATCCGCGCATCCAGGCGGTGCTCCAGGCCACCATCGCCAACGGCCTGAACCTGACGGCGGTGGGCGAGAACGAGGCGAAGCTCGGCGAGATCCTCTGCGCGCGCTTCCCGTCCCTGGAGCGGGTCCGCTTCACCAACAGCGGCACGGAGGCGAACCTGATGGCGCTCGCCGCGGCGCGCGCGCATACGGGGAAGTCGAAGATCCTCGGCTTCTACGGGGGCTACCATGGCGGCGCGATGACCTTCGCCGGTGGCGGCAGCCCGGTGAACGCGCCCTATCCGGTGATCCTCGCGCAGTACAACGACATCGAGGGCACGGTCGCGATGATCCGCGAGAACGCCGCGGATCTTGCCGCCGTGATCCTGGAGCCGATGATGGGCGGGGGCGGCTGCATCCCCGCGACGCGGGACTTCCTGGCGACGATGCGTGCCGAGGCCACGGCCGCCGGAGCCGTGCTGATCTTCGACGAGGTGATGACCAGCCGCCATACCGCGGGCGGCCTGCAACGCCTGCATGGCGTCACGCCGGACCTGACGACGCTCGGCAAGTACATGGCGGGCGGCATGTCCTTCGGTGCCTTCGGCGGCAAGGCGGAGGTTATGTCGGTCTTCGACGCCTACCGCGAAGGCTCGATGCCCCATTCGGGCACCTTCAACAACAACGTGCTGTCGATGGCGGCAGGCACGGTGGCGATGGGCGAGCTGTTCCGCGACGAGGAAGCCGATGCGCTGCGTGCGCGCGGCGAGGCGTTGCGGGCCGCGCTCAACCAGGTCTGCGCGCGTCACGGCGTGGCGATGCAGTTCACCGGCATCGGCAGCATGATGCAGCCGCATTTCCGCACCGGCCCCATCATCCGGCCCTATGCGTCGACGCCGGCCGAGGATGCGCTGCGTGAGTTGTTCTTCCTCGACCTCATGGCCGCCGGCATCTACACGGCGCGGCGCGGCATGGTCGCGTTGACGCTGCCGGTGGGCGATGCAGAAGCTGCGCGCTACGTCGCCGCGGTCGAGGAATTCTGCGAAGCCCGCAAGCCGCTCCTCGCCGGCGCGTAACGCCGATGCAGCGTGACAGCGGGGGAGCGGCCGCCCTCGGCCAGGGCCTCATGGCTTGACGATGCGGCGTCCGCTTTGCTGCAGTGACCCGTCGCGTGTGTGACCTGGGGGAATCCGGATGAGCTCGCCTGTCGCGTCGCCGGTGCGTTCCTCGAACGCCGTCGCCTCCCCGCAGGGGTCGGCGCAGGCGTTCGAGCGGGCCAAGCACGTCGTTCCCGGCGGCAGCATGCGTCAGGCCACCTGGTTCGCCCCGCATCCGCCCTACGCCGCGCGCGGCGAGGGCTGCTGGATCGAGGATCTCGACGGGCGGCGCATTCTCGATTGCGCCAACAACTTCTTTTCGCTGATCCACGGCCACGCCTTCCCGCCGGTGGTCGAGGCGCTGCGCGCCGTGGTGGGCGGCGGCACCGCCTTCGGGCTGCCGACGGAGCACGAGACGCGGCTCGCCGAGGCGATCCGAAGCCGGGCGCCGCGCTGCGAGCAGATCCGCTTCTGCAATTCGGGCACCGA
Source organism: Neoroseomonas soli (assembly GCF_018129065.1). GTDB lineage: Bacteria > Pseudomonadota > Alphaproteobacteria > Acetobacterales > Acetobacteraceae > Neoroseomonas > Neoroseomonas soli. The sequence goes on from NZ_JAAEDM010000051.1 coordinate 17,541, forward strand.
GGCGGTGATGTTCGCCGTGAAGGCGGCGCGCGCGCTAACCGGCCGCCCGGCCATCGCGAAGATGGAAGGCGCCTATCATGGCGCCTACGATCATCTCGAGGTGAGCCTCGCCTCCGATCCCTCGAACTGGGAAGGTCCCGATGGCGACCCGGCCGCGGTGCCCTATGCGCGCGGCACGCCGCCGGCGGTGGTCGCGGATACGGTCGTGCTGCCCTATGCCGACCCGGCGCGCTGCGCCGCCATCCTGGAGCGCGAAGGGCCCCGCCTGGCTGCCGTGGTGCTCGATACGCTCACCTCCAAGGCCGGCATGGTGCCGCCGCCGCAGGGCACGCTGGATGCCATCCGCGCCGCCTGCCGCCGCCACGGCATCATGCTGGTCTGCGACGAGGTGATCGGCTTCCGCCTCGCGCATGCCGGCGCGCACACGCTGTTCGGGCTGGAACCCGACCTGATCGCGCTGGGCAAGATCATCGGTGGCGGGCTGCCGGTCGGGGCCGTGGCGGGCCCGGCCGACCGCATGGCGGTGTTCGACCACACGCACGGCCCCCCCGCCGTCGCCCATGGCGGCACCTTCAGCGCCAATCCGCTGACCATGGTGGCGGGGCTCGCGACGCTGGAGGCATTCGACGCGGCCGCCGTGGATCGGCTCGGGCGGCTCGGCGACACGCTGCGCGCGCGGATCAACGCCGCCTTCGCGGCGGCCGGCACGCCGGCGCAGGTCACGGGGCTCGGCTCGCTGTTCCGCCTGCACCTGACCACGGCGCCCATCCGCGACTACCGTTCCAGCTACCCGACGGCGGCTGCGAAGCAGGCGATCCCGGCGATCCACCTGGCCATGCTCGACCGCGGCATCCTGATGACGCCGAATTGCTCCGGCGCGCTGTCCACGCCGATGGGCGCGGCGGAGATCGATCTCATCGCGACCGCGCTCGCGGAGACGACGGCGCGTGCGCTCTCCGCCATCTAGCGTCATGCACGACGCGGGTGGACAGGCGGCCCCATCGCGCCGAACATCCCGGATCATGGCGGGCAAACGGGAGGCGCGGCGAGGTCCTTGAGTTCCATCCACCTGCACTCCGTCTCCAAGCATTATGGCGCGGTGGCCGCCGTCGACGATGTCTCCCTGGATGTCGCGCAGGGCGAATTCGTCACCATCCTCGGCCCCAGCGGGTCGGGCAAGACGACCGTGCTGACCATGATCGCCGGCCTGAACCACCCGAGCGCCGGCTCGATCCACATCGGCGGCCGCGACGTGACGGCGCTGCCGGCAGCCCAGCGCAACATCGGCCTGGTGTTCCAGAGCTACGCGCTGTTCCCGCACATGAACGTCTTCGACAACGTCGCCTTTCCGCTGTCCGTGCGGAAGGTCGGCGCCAGGGAGACGCGGCAGCGCGTGGAGGAAGCCCTCGCGCGCGTGCGCCTGGACGGCTTCGAGCGGCGCAAGCCGAGCCAGCTCTCCGGCGGCCAGCAGCAGCGGGTCGCACTCGCCCGCGCCATCGTCTTCAAGCCGGACATCCTGCTGCTGGACGAACCACTCGGCGCGCTCGACCGCAAGCTGCGGGAGGAGGTGCAGATCGAACTGCGCCGCCTGCAGCGATCGCTCGGCATCACCACCATCCTCGTCACCCACGACCAGGAGGAGGCACTGTCGCTCTCCGACCGCATCGTGGTGCTGGACCACGGGCGCGTGCAGCAGATCGCCGCGCCGCGGGAGGCCTATCTGCGGCCGAGCAACCGCTTCGTCGCCGACTTCCTCGGCACGGCGAATTTCCTCGAGGGCCGCATCGGCCCGGATCGCCGTTCGATCCTGCTCGGCGGCGGCCAGGCCATCCCATGCGGCGCGTCCACGCTGCCCGAAGGCGCGCGCGTCACGGCCATCCTGCGGCCGGAGCGCCTCGCGCTCGAGCCAGACGGCGCGGGCGGCATCCTGCCGGCGACCGTCAGCGAGGCCGTCTATCTCGGCCAGTCCGTGCGCTACCATGTCGAGACGCCGACCGGCCCGATGGTCGCGGTCACCCCTGGCGGACGGGGCGGCTTCGCCGCCGGCGCGCAGGTGTCCGCGGCCTGGCAGCCGGACGATGTCTGGATCATCCCGGACGGCGGATCGACGCCCGGATGACGATGCCGGCACTGCTTCGGACGCGCCGGCGATCCGCTGCGCGGGGCAATGCCCCTCGCGGCGATGTCACTGAGGACCGGCCAAGGGAGGCATGAGCATGACCAACAGGCGGACACTCTTGAAGGCCACGGCCTTCGCGGCCTTGCCCGGCGGGCTGGCCCTGCCGGGCATCGCCCGCGCCCAGGCGCAGGTGCGGGAAATCCGCATGGTCGAGGCCGGCGGCCTCTCCGGGGATTCCATCGAGGCCGGCTACATCCGGCCCTTCACGGCGCGGACCAACATCCGCGTGGTGCGGGAGAACCCGAACCCGCTCGGCAAGCTGCGCGCCATGGTGGAATCCCGCAGCATCACCGCGGTGCTGTTCGAACTCGGCAGCCTGTCCACCGCCATCGCGCAGGCCGCGGGGCTGATCGAGCCGCTCGACTGGGCGGCGATCAATCCCGACCCGATGTTCGACGAGGCGAAGCTGCCGCACGCCTTCGGCTACCAGTACTACTCGACGCTGATGGCCTGGCGGTCGGACGCCAAGCCGCTGAGCAACTGGGCGGAGTTCTGGGATGTGCGTGCCTTCCCCGGCAAGCGCACGCTGCCGGACAATGTCACCCTCGCCCTGCCGATGGCGCTGCTGGCCGACGGCGTGGCACCGGCGCAGCTCTATCCGCTCGACCTCAACCGGGCCTTCCGCAAGCTCAATCAGATCAAGGGCAGCGTCTCGGTCTGGTGGAGCGCCGGCGCGCAGCCGCCGCAGCTGCTGAAGGACAACGAGGTGCAGTACGCCGCCTCCTATTCCGGCCGCGTCGCCGGGCAGGCGGGCATCAGCCTCACCTATGCGCAGGGCCTGCTGGACCTCGCCTACTTCGTCGTGCCGAAGGGGGCCAACCCGGCCGAGAAGGCCGCGGCGATGGGCCTGCTGCACGAGATGTCGGTCGCCCGCAACCAGGCGACGGCGGCGGAGGTCATCCCCTATACCGGCGCCAGCCCGACGCTCGAGCAGTTGCTGCCGCAGGCGCGGCTCAACGAGTTCCCGACGACGCGGGCGAACAAGGACGCGCAGGTGCTGGGCAACCCTGCCTGGTGGGCGCAGAACCGCGACGCCGCCGAACGGCGCTGGCAGGAATTCAAGCTCGGGCTCTGACCGGCACGGGCAGGAGAGGGGCGAGGGCATGGCAAGCATCCGACGGTTTCCGGCGGAGTTCGGCTATGTCCTGCCTCTCCTGCTGCTCATGCTGGCGGTCTTCATCCTGCCGATCGTGCTGATGCTGGCGCGCAGCGTCACGCAGCCCGAATGGACGATCGAGCACTACCAGAACCTGATCGAGACCTCGGTCTATCTCCGCGTGCTCGGCCGCACGCTGCGGATCGCGGTGATCACCACCATCGCCTGCGCGGTGCTCGGCTACCCGCTGGCCTACTGGATGCGGGGCCTGTCGTCGCAGCGGCAGGTCCTCGCCACCGCGCTGGTGGTGCTGCCTTTCTGGATCAGCATCCTGGTGCGCACCTATGCCTGGATCGTCGTGCTGGGCAATGCGGGGGTGGTGAACCGCGTCCTGCTCGACCTCGGCCTGGTCGGGGCGCCGGTGGCGTTTCTCTACAACGAGCTCGGCGTGATCATCGGCACGACGAACGTGCTGCTGCCCTTCCTGGTGCTGCCACTGTTCGCGGCCATGGTCCGGATCGACGACCGGCTGCTGCACGCCGCGGAATCCCTGGGCGCCAGCCGCAGCACCGTGTTCCGGCGTGTCTTCTTCCCGCTCAGCCTCCCGGCGCTCGCAGCGGGGTCGATCCTGGTGTTCATCCTCACCTTCGGGTTCTTCATCACGCCGGCGATCCTCGGCGGCGGGCGGGTGCCGATGGTGGCGAATGCGCTGGATCTGCTGATCAACCAGTTCGCCCGGTGGGAGACGGCGGCCGCGCTGTCCACGGTGCTGCTGGTGGTGACACTGGCCTGCTTCGCCGTATCCCGCTGGGTGGGCGCCCGGGGGGCGACGTCGTGAGCCGCATCCTGCTGGCGACGAGCAGCGTGCTCGTGCTCGCCTTCCTCTGCCTGCCGGCGCTGATCGTCATTCCGATGTCGTTCTCGAGCGCCAGCTCGCTGGAGTTTCCGCCGCCCGGATTCTCGCTGCGCTGGTACGAATCCTTCCTCGGCGACCCGCGCTGGCTGCTGGCGCTGCAGAACTCGGCGGTCATCGCCCTGCTCTCGAGCACCATCGCCCTGCTGGTCGGCAGCGTCGCCGCCTATGGCCTGGTGCGCGGCACGTTTCGCGGCAGGCCGCTGATCGAAGGCGTCTTCATCGCACCGCTGGTGGTGCCGAGCGTGATCATCGCCGTCGCGCTCTACATCTTCTTCGCGCAGATCGGCCTGCTCGGCACGATGACGGGGCTGGTGATCGGGCACACGGTGCTCGGCGTGCCCTATGTCATCCTGGTGATGTCGGTCGCCATCCGGTCCTTCGACCACAGGATCGAGCAGGTGGCGCTCAGCCTCGGCGCCCCGACCGCTACGATGTTCCGCCGCGTGCTGCTGCCGAACCTGCTGCCGAGCGTCTTCGCCGCCTGGATCTTCGCCCTGATCGCCAGCTTCGACGAAGTGATCGTCACGCACTTCATCGCCGGGCGCCACGACACTGTGCCCAAGCGCATGTTCAACGAACTGGTGCTGCAGGTGAACCCGACCATCACCGCCATCGCGACGCTGCTGATCGCGCTCAGCGTCGTCGCCATCGGGATCATCGTGCTGCTTCTTCGGCGCGGCGGCGTGCGGATGCAGTCGCTGACCTAGAGCGGTTTCCGTTCGCCTCGGCTCACGAACACCGCTCCAGGCCTTTGTTCTTGCGAGCATCTTCACCCGATCAGGTGAGTCCACCTGATCGGGATCTGCTCTAGTGTCCTGCCCGCGAAGTTCGCTGGATTTCCAGCGAACGAAGCGGACAAGCAGGCCACTGGAAACAAAGGCTCGTGGCCTGAGAACGAAGTCCGCAGGATTTCGGAATCAGGACACTGGAGCAGACCCCCGATCAGGTGGAACCACCTGATCGGGTGAAGATGCTCGCAAGGACAAAGGCCTGGAGCAGTGTTCGTGAGCCCAGGCGAACGGAGACCGCTCCAGGAGACCTGTGCACGATTGCCTCATGTCGGGCGGTTATGGGTGATCCGCCGCGCCGTGCAGCGATGGAGTGCCGGCATGTCGCATCGCGTGATCGGCCAGGAGTGCCTGAGCGCCGACCCGGCCATACGCAGCGGCGCGCCTTGCCGCGGTCCAACTCGTGCAACGCCAGCCGCCGCAACTCCGCCCCCGGCGCCTCGGCGCGGATCGGCAGGCGCTTCGCTCCCATGGCGTCCTCCCCTTCGGGATCGGACATCATCCGAGCCGGAACCCGCCGCGCCGCATCACCTCAGATCCGAGTCAGCACCAGCGCCGGTCGGCATCCGGTCGCTGAAGGAACCGGACCTCGCTTGTTCCTTCCTTGACGGCGGCCAACGGGCCTCATCGCCGCCACACATGAAACGGGCCGGGCACCCTGCGGCGCCCGGCCCGATCATGTCCCGCGGAACCTGCGCGCCGGTCGGCCCGGCGCGCCGCGCTTCAGTGCGCGTCGGCCCAGACCTTGCGCTTCACCGCATAGGCGAGGCCGGCAAGGATGGTGAGGAAGAGGATCACCTTCACACCCATCGAGCGGCGCTCCTCGAGCTCCGGCTCGGCAGCCCATTGCAGGAAGGTCGCGACGTCGCGCGCCATGTTCTCCATCGTGGCGGGCGTGCCGTCGGCGAACTCGACCTGGTCCGGGTTCAGCGGCCGGGCCATGGCGATCTGGTGGCCGGGGAAGTACGCGTTGTAGCTCATCCCCTCGGCCAGCGTGACGCCGGCTGGCGGGTCCGAGTAGCCGGTCAGCAGCGCATAGAGGTAGTCCGCGCCGCCCGCGCGCGCCTTGGCGATGACCGAGAGATCGGGCGGGGCCGCGCCGTTGTTCGCCGCGCGTGCCGCCTGCATGTTCGGGAACGGGCTGCGGAAGCGATCGGACGGGCGGCCGGCCCGCTCGAACATCTGGCCTTCGTCGTTCGGACCGTCCTGCACCTGCACCTGGGATGCGATGGCCGCGACCTGCTGCTCGGTCAGGCCGAGATCGACCAGGTTACGGTAGGACATCAGCCGCATCGAATGGCAGGACGCGCAGACTTCCTTGTAGACCTGGAAGCCACGCTGCGCGCTCGCGCGGTCGTAGGTGCCGAACACCCCTTCGAACGAGAAGCGGGTGTCGGGGATGTGGATCACCTCCCCCGCCGCGCGGGCGGGGGTCGGCGTGGCGGCGACCAGCGCGCCGAGGACGGCGAAGGCCTTGAGCGTGGTGCGGAACATGGGCTTTCCGAACATAATCAGGCCTTCTCCATCGGCTTCGCCGCGGCGCCCGCGGGCACCTGCCCACCGCCGCCGAGCACGGCGCGCGAGATGCTCTCGGGCAGCGGCAGCGGCCGCTCCAGCCGACCGAGAAGCGGCAGGATCACGAGGAAATACGCGAAGTAGTAGGCGGTCGCGACCCGGCTGATGGTGACGAAGGGTTCCTCCGGCGGCTGGCCGCCGCAGTAGAGGAGCACCAGGAACGCCACCGTCCACAGCAGGAAGGCGATGCGCGCGACCGGGCGGAAGCGCATGGAGCGCACCGGCGAACGGTCGAGCCAGGGCAGGATGAACCACACCAGGATCGAGCCGAACATCAGCAGCACGCCGCCGAGCTTGTTCGGCACCGCGCGCAGGATCGCGTAGTAGGGCAGGAAGTACCATTCCGGCACGATATGCGGCGGGGTCACCAGCGGGTCGGCCGGGATGTAGTTGTCCGGGTGACCGAGGTAGTTCGGCGCGAAGAACACCAGCACCGCGAAGACGATGAAGTAGATCACCAGGCCGAAGCTGTCCTTCGCCGTGTAGTACGGGTGGAAGGGCAGCGTGTCCTTCGGGCTCTTCGGCTCGATGCCGAGCGGGTTGTTCGAACCCGTGATGTGCAGCGCCACCACGTGCAGGAAGACGACGCCGACGATCACGAAGGGCAGCAGGTAGTGCAGGCTGAAGAAGCGGTTGAGCGTCGGGTTGTCCACGCTGAACCCGCCCCACAGCAGGGAGACGATCCAGTTGCCCACCACCGGGAAGGCGCTGAACAGGTTGGTGATGACGGTCGCGCCCCAGAAGGACATCTGGCCCCAGGGCAGCACGTAGCCCATGAAGGCGGTGGCCATCATCAGCAGGAAGATGACGACGCCGAGTATCCACAGCAGTTCGCGCGGCGCCTTGTAGGAGCCGTAGTACATGCCGCGCCAGATGTGGATGTAGACGACGATGAAGAACATCGACGCGCCGTTGGCGTGCACGTAGCGCAGCAGCCAGCCGAAGTTCACGTCGCGCATGATGCGCTCGACGCTGTCGAAGGCCATGCTGGTGTGCGGCGTGTAGTGCATCGCAAGCCAGATGCCGGTGGCGATCATGATCATCAGGTTGACCATCGCCAGGGCGCCGAAATTCCAGAAGTAGTTGAAATTCCGGGGAGTCGGGAAGGACCCGTACTCCTTCTGCATCATGGTGAAGACGGGCATGCGCTGGTCGATCCAGCGCACCACCGGGTTCTTGAAATCGCTGTCGTGCAGGCCGCTCGCCATCTTTGCGTTCCTCAGCCGATCCGGATCTTGGTGTCGGACGTGAAGGTGTACTGCGGAACTTCGAGATTCCGCGGCGCCGGGCCCTTCCGGATGCGTCCGGAGGTGTCGTAGTGGCTGCCGTGGCAGGGGCAGAACCACCCGCCGTAGTCGCCGCGCGCGTCGGTCGGCTTCTGGCCGAGCGGCACGCAGCCGAGATGGGTGCAGATGCCGACCACGATCAGCCAGCCATCCTTCTGCACGCGCGCCTGGTCCGGCTGCGGGTCAGGAAGCTGGGAGAGCGGCACCTCGCGCGCGGCGGTGATTTCGGCGGCCGTGCGGTGGCGCACGAAGACCGGCTTGCCGCGCCACATCACCGTGACTGCCTGGCCTTCGGCGATCGGGGCGAGTTCAACGTCGGTGCTGGCCATGGCGAGCACGTCGCGCGCCGGCTGCATGGAGTTGATGAAGGGCCAGGCGATCGCGCCGACGCCCACGGCGGCGAAAGACGCCGTCACCAGGTTCAGGAAATCCCGCCGCGGCGTCCCCTCGGACGCGGTGGCAGCCCCACTTTCCGCCATGCCTCACCATCCCCTTCCGCCGCCAAGCCCCCGGGATGAGGGGGGCTCGACGGCCGCATAGTACGAACCCGGAAACCGCCCACACGGTCCCCGCCGAAGTCAGAACAGGGCGCACGCGTCGCCGCGCGCTGCCCTCCTTGCGCGGCGGCCCTTATAAGGGGCGCCCGCGCGGGGTGTCCATGCCACCCCACGCCCAGGAGGAGCCTTATCACCATGGACCAAGCGACCGCCGCCGCACAGGCCGGCCCCGCCCCGGCCGACCACCCCCTGGCCCGCCCGGCGCGCGCCTGGTTCGAGGCTCTGCGCGACCTCATCTGCGCCGAGTTCGAGGCGATCGAGGACGAATTGCGCACCGGCCCGCACCGCGACGTGCCCGCCGGCCGATTCGAGCGCACCGCCTGGACCCGCGAGGGCGGTGGCGGCGGCGTGATGTCCGTGATGCGCGGCCGCGTCTTCGAGAAGGTGGGCGTCAATGTCTCCACCGTCTTCGGGGAATTCTCCCCCGAGTTCCGCAAGCAGATTCCGGGCGCGGAACAGGATCCGCGCTTCCTCGCCACCGGGATCTCGCTGGTCGCGCACCTGCGCAATCCGCGCGTGCCGGCGGCGCACATGAACACGCGCTTCATCGTGACCAACCGCGCCTGGTTCGGCGGCGGCGGCGACCTCACGCCGATGTTCCCCGACAGCGCGGAAGCGCAGGAGGACGCGGCCGGCTTCCATGCGGCGTACAAGGCCGCCTGCGACCGCTACGACCCCGCCTGGTATCCGCGCTTCAAGCAGTGGTGCGACGAGTATTTCTTCCTGCCCCACCGCAACGAACCCCGCGGCCTCGGCGGCATCTTCTACGACTGGCTGGGCGACCGCACGCCGGGGCTGGGGGCGGAGACGGATTTCGCCTTCACCAAGGATGTCGGCCTCGCTTTCCTCGAGGCCTATCCGGCCATCGTCCGCCGCCGCATGCGCGAGCCCTGGACGGCGGCGGAACGGCAGCACCAGCTCGTCCGCCGCGGCCGCTACGTGGAATTCAACCTGATCCACGACCGCGGCACGCTGTTCGGCCTCAAGACCGGCGGCAATGTCGAGGCAATCCTGATGTCCCTGCCGCCCGAGGCGGCATGGCCGTGAGGCCTGCCGCATGACCGCCGCACGCCGCGGGCTTTCCTGCCGCGGGCGGCGGGCCCATCTTGCGCGCCAACGGGGCAAGGCGGGAGCGACTTCATGCTCGAACTGAACGTGAACGGCACGGTCCACCGGATCGAGGTGGAAGGCGACACTCCGCTGCTCTGGGTGCTGCGCGAGCAGATCGGCCTGACCGGCACGAAGTACGGCTGCGGCATCGCCCAGTGCGGCGCCTGCACGGTGCTGGTGGACGGGGAGGCGACGCGGTCCTGCTCCCTGCCCGTGGAGGCCGCCGCCGGCCGCGCCATCACCACCATCGAGGCGATCGAGGCCCATCCCGTCGGCGCGAGGGTGGTCGCGGCCTGGGTCGAGGCCCAGGCGCCGCAATGCGGCTATTGCCAGTCCGGCCAGGTCATGGCGGCGACGGCCCTGCTCGCCGCCACGCCGAAGCCGACGCCCGCCGACATCGAGGCGGCGATGACCAACATCTGCCGCTGCGGCACCTACAACGCCGTCTCCCGCGCGATCGGCATCGCCGCCGAGCGGGCGTGAGGGGTCCGGCCATGCGCATCGACGAGGCCATCGCCGCGGGGCTCGCCGCGGGCCGGCCGGTCAACCTCTCCCGCCGCGGGCTCTTCGCGGCCGCCGGCGCGGGGCTGTTCCTCGGGCTTGCCGTGCCGGTGCGGGCGCCGCGGGCACAGGGCTCGGCCGCCGCGGCGCTGCGGCACGCGACCAAGGTTCCGGCCTATCTGCGCATCGCGCCGGACGGGAAGATTCACCTGCAGAACCCCTTCGTCGAAGGCGGGCAGGGGATCGACACGGCCATCGCCCAGATCGTCGCCGAGGAACTGGACGCCGACCCCGCGGCCTTCGTCGTGACCTGCGCCCCGCCGGGCGAGGATTTCCGCGTCATGCAGGGCGGCAATGCGCGCTTCACGGGCGGGTCCTTCTCGGTCCGTTCGTCCTTCGCGCATTTCCGCACCCTGGGCGCGACCGCGCGGGCCATGCTGGTCGAGGCCGCCGCCGCGCGCCTTGCCCTGCCCGCCGAGGCGCTGGCCACCGAGCCCGGCCGCGTGCTTCATCGCGAGAGCGGCCGCGCCATCCCCTATGGCGAACTCGCCGAGGCCGCGGCGGCGCTGGCCCCGCCGGCCAATGCGCCGCTCAGGGACCCTTCGGCCTTCCGCGTGATCGGGGCGCGCGTTCCGCGCCTGGACGTGCGGGCGAAATCCACCGGCAAGGTCGCCTACGCCATCGACGTGAAGGTGGAGGGCATGCTGCTCGCCGCCGTCATGCACGCGCCGCGCGCCGGCGCCCAGCCCGCCGCCGTCACCAACGAGGACGCGCTGCGCGCCCTGCCCGGGGTGCATTCCGTCCATCGCCTGCCCGGCGCCGTCGCCGTGGTGGCCGACACCTGGTGGCGCGCGAAGAAGGCGGTGGAGCGGGCGCAGGTCGCCTGGCAGGCGCTCAACGGCGCCGTGATGGCCGAGGACTTCGCCGCCGCCGCCATGCTCGGCCGGCTGAAGGCCGCCGCCGACACGCCCGGCAACACGGCCGAGGAAGCGGGCGACATCCGCGTCGCCATGGCCGGCGCCGCGCGCATCATCGAGGCCGAGTACGACGCCCCGTACCTGGCTCATGCGCAGATGGAGCCGCCCTCGGCCACCGCGCGCTTCAACGCCGACGGGACGCTGGATGTCTGGGTGCCGAACCAGGCGCCGGACCTTTTCCAGGCGAGCGCCGCCCGCGCCGCGCAGGTCGAGCCGGCGAAGGTGCGGATCCATTCCCCGCCGCTCGGGGGCTTCTTCGGCCGGCACTTCGCCTATGGCAGCGCCAACGCGCATCCGCAGGCGATCCTGCTGGCCAAGGCCACCGGCCGCCCGGTGAAGGTGATCTGGAGCCGGGAGGAGGAGTTCGCCCGCGACGCCTACCGCCCCTTGGCCTTCGCGACCTTCCGCGCGGGGATCGACGTGGCGGGCGACGTCACCGCCCTGCAGGCGGCGGGCTACGGCGAAGGGCCGATCACGCGGCATTTCGGGCCTGCGGGGCTCGGCAACCCGCCGGTGGATGGCTCGATCATGGAGGGGCTGAGCGGCAAGCCCTACCGCTTCCCGGCCAAGCGGGTGGAATTCGTGCCGGTGCCGCATCCGCCGGGAGTGAACCTCGGCTTTTGGCGGTCGGTCGGGCATTCGATGAACGACTTCTTCTTCGAATCCTTCCTCGACGAGATCGCCGCGGCGACCAACAAGGACCCCTTCGCCTTCCGCATGGGGCTGCTGGCGCACAGCGAGCGGCATCGCGCGTTGCTGAATGCGGTGGCGGACCTCTCCGGCGGCTGGCGGCGCGGGCCCTTCGGCGCACCCGACGGCACGCGGCGCGCGCGCGGCGTGGCCATGGCCTCCCCTTTCGGGTCCGAGGTGGCGACCATCGCCGAGGTTTCGGCGAAGGACGGGGAAGTGGTGGTGCACGACCTCTGGGTCGCCATCGACCCGGGGCGCATCGTCAACCCGCGCACCATCGAGGAACAGGTGCAGTCGGCGGCGGCGATCGGCCTGTCCTCGGCGCTTGCCGAGGAAGTGGTGTTCGAGCGCGGCGAGGTCGCGACGCGCAACTTCGACACCTATCAGGTGATGCGGCGCGACCGCATGCCGCGGGTGCATGTGCGTATCATCGAAAGCGGCGCGCCCATGGGTGGCGTCGGCGAGCCCGGGACGCCGGGCGTGCCGCCGGCGGTGGCCAACGCAATCTTCGCGCTGACCGGCCAGCGGATGCGCAGCCTGCCCTTCAGCAGGACGAGGCTGTCGGACGCGTAGCCCAGGCCCCGGTCAGGAGGGCTCTCCCTGGCCGCGCGGGGAAGGTCTCCGGCACGGATGGCCGCCCACCGCGGATGGCGGGCCACCGGGGCGGCGGCATCGCCACCCCTCATCCTGGAGCAGATCCCGATCAGGTGGACTCGCCTGATCGGGTGAAGATGCTCGCAGAAACAAAGGCCTGGAGCGGTGTTCGTGAGCCGAGGCGAACGGAAACCGCTCCAGGTCAGGCGCCGCGGAAGACCGGCGCCCGTTTCGCCCGGAAGGCCGCGAGGCCTTCCTGGATGTCGGCGCTCTCCTTGCAGATGCGCGCGCGTTCCTCGCAGGCCGCGACGTCCAGCGCGCCGTGGCCGATCTCGTTCAGCGCCCGCTTCATGCCCTGGACGGCGAGCGGTGCCATCACCGCCAGCGTCCCCGCCAGCCGGTCCACGGCGGCGTCGAGTTCCGCCGGCGCCACGAGATGCGTCAGGTAGCCGATGCGGAGCAGTTCCTCCGCGCCCAGCTTCTCCGCCGTCAGGAACAGGCGCTTGGCCGTGTTCATGCCGAGGCGCGAGACGTACCGCCGCAGTCCGCCCGGATAGTAGTGAACGCCGAGCCGCGCGGCCGGCATGAACATCTCCATCCCTGTCACGCCGATGCGGAAATCCGCGGTCAGCGCCAGGTCGGTCGAACCGCCATAGACGCCGCCCTGCAGCCGGCAGATGGTCGGGATGCGCAGGGCCTCGAAGCGATCGACCATCGCGTCGAAGCCGGGGGCGCGGGCCGCGGCCTCCTTGTCCTCGGCGAAGCCGCCGAGGTGGAAGCCGGCGCTGAAGGCCGGGCCGCTCGCCGCCAGCACGAGGACGCGCAGGTCCTTGTTGGCATCGATGGTGTCGAAATATTCCATCATGCGGACGATGTCGCCCGGCTCGACGCGATTGCGGTGGCGGGAGCGATGCAGGCGGATGGTGGCGCGCGGACCCGAGATCTCGAGGCTCGGCGGGTCCAGGCGGGTGTCTTCGGTCATGGCGTTCCTCTCAACGGCGCCATCTATCCCCCATGCGGCGGCCGCCGTCATGTCCCCCGCCTATTTCGCCGGCAGCCCCTGCGCGAGATAGGCCGCCACCCGGTCGGCCGCGTCGGCGATGGCGTGGGGCGGCGCCTTCTCGCGCGGGCGGCAGGCCTCGGCCATGGCGCGCAGGTCCGGCCCCAGGTCCACCCCGGCCGCGCGCAGGCCGAAGGAAGCGGCGACGACGCCGATGGCGAGTTCGTGCGCCTCGGCATAGAGCCGGTCGCGGCTGTCCTCCGCCGCGGGATCGATGGATTCGGCGATGCGCACCACCTCGGCGGCGCGGGCGCGCACGGCGTCGGCGAGTTCGGCCGGGGCGGGCCGCATCTCCCCGATCACATACATGGCGTCGCGTGCCGCCTCGTGGTCCACCGAGGCGATGCGGGCGGCGATGGCGGATACGAAGTCGGGGCGGGCGCGGGCGGTGCGGAGCGCCTGTTCGTAGACCTCGTCGCGCCACATCGCCGATACGAAGGCGAGGATCTCCCCGGTCGGCGCGTCCGGCGGCAGGGCGGCGAAGTCGTCGCGGCGCCGGTCGGCGGCGCCCGGTTCCGGCGGTGGCGGCGGAGGCCGCGGGGCGCGGCGCGCTACGCGGTAGCGGACCTGCGGCACGGTCTCGGGCGGAGGCGACGCCGTGCCGGACCCGCGAGAGGTCGCGATCCACGGGCTCCAGGATTCCTCCAGCGCCGGCGGGCGCGCGGGGACGGGCAGTTCCGCATACAGCGTGTCCGGTGCGAGGCGCCCGATCGACAGGATCCGTGGCGCCTCCGAGATCGTCACCGGAACACGGCCTGGCACGGTCCAGTGCCCGTCCTCGAGCCGTGCATCCTCCGGCGTCCATTGGCCCGCGCTGGAACGCATGTTCGGGCCGGAGGACAAGTGGACGTAGGGCGCCTCCCAGGGCACCGAGGACGGCCGGTCCACCCCCGCCGGCAGGCGGAGTTCCAATGCCAGGTCGATCGGCTGCCCGCCCACCAGCGGCGCCACGTCCCGCTGCAGCCAGGCAAGCGCCCCCGCCGCCGTGATCAGCCCCCCCACCACCAGCAGGGACGCCCCGAAGCCCCGCGCGACGCCGCCTTCGCCGGCGTGGCCCACCAGCCGGCAGGTCGTGATCCCCACCACCGTGGCGCCGAGGAACCCGAGTATCCCCATGAAGAAGACGAAGTAGCCGGAGGCGCCCTCGAACGACGAGATGCGCAGCCAGGGCACCGCGCGGTCGGCGACGAAACCGGCATAGATGCCGCCGATCAGTCCGGTCAGCAGGCCGAGGAATATGGCGGCGAGCCAGGGCATGGGGCGGTTTCCCTCGGTCAGTCCTCGATGGTCAGGCCCGCCATCCCGAGGCGGCGGCAATGCTCGACGATGCGTCCGACCAGGGCGGCGCGGTCCGCGGGCGCGATCGGATCCGACCGGCGCTCGGCGGGGATCCACCAGCCCTCCAGCGTGCGCGGCAGCAGGCGCGGGCCGCCGGAGAAGGTGCAGATGATGGTGGCGACGCGGCCGTCCTCGCGGCAGGTCAGCATCTCGCCGCGGCGGTCCACCTCGATGGCGAGCGGCGCTGGCCTTGGTGGACGAAGCGCCGCAGGTGGTGCCGCAGCGCGGCGGAGGGCGTCCATGTCGGGGGCGGGCGGCGACGGGCCGGGCGGTTCCAGCACGAAGAAAAAGCGCCGCGGATCGGTCCATTCGCCGGACCACAGCGAGGACCGGCGATCATGGAAGCCGATCTCGGGCGAGGCCGCGCGCGGCCGCGTCGCCACCCGCTTCGCAAGCCGCACCCAGGCACCGACGGGCGGCGCCGGTGAACCGTGGCCGACCTCCAGGATGGTGTTGCCGGCAGCGAGTTCGGCTTCGAGCAGCGCGCGCAGCGCCGGCGGGAAGGCGTCGATCCCCTGGCCGTCCTTGGCAGTCACCGCGCCTCCTTTTGGCTCGCTGCCGGAACTATCCGACGGCGCGGCGCCGATGTCCAAGCCGTTTCAATAACGGCATGGTGCCGGGGCGGCTCCCACTTTCGTATCGGCGCAGGGCCGCGCCTCCGGATGCTCGCTCGCAAGGGGGTCTTCGGCCCTGGTCAGGGCGTCCACCCGACCCGGACCCGCTCTACGGCGCCCACTCCATCGCGGCATCCAGCGGCCAGATCGGCCGCGGCACCTGCCGCCAGGGCACGCGCTGCAGCACCACCGTCGTCAGCCCCGGCACGTCCACTTCCAGGATGCGGTCGGGGGTGAAGGCCTCGTCGAAGCCGGCGCGGAAATGGCCGCGCGACTTCACCACCAGGCTGCGCGCCGCGCCGAGGTCCACGCCCAGGCATTCCAGCATCGCCGGCTCGCACAATTGCCGCCGATGGGTGGCAACGGCGACGCGCAGCCCGCCGATGCGCAGCAGCGCCATGGGGCCGAGATCGACCTCCCGCCCCGCATAGATGCCGCGACGGCCGGTGATGCGGCCGCCGTGCAGCGCCTCGACCAGCGCCTCGGCGGTGAAGGCGTGGGACAGGGGGTGGGTCTCGGCGCGGTTGAAGTGGGCGGTGAAGCGGGCGCCCTCCCCCAGCAGATGCGCCTCGGCGGCGAGTTCCGGGTCGTTGAACACGCCGAGCACCGCGCCCCGCACGCCGGCCGCGTGGAAGGCCTCGAGGATCCAGACCGTATTGCCGCGCCCGCCGCCGCCCGGATTGTCCGCGACATCGGCGAAGAGCAGCGAAGGCGCGCGCGCATCCTCCCCCACCGCCTTCGCGCGGCGCACCGTTTCCTCGAGCGGCAGCAGGTTCGCCACCCAGCGCCCGCGGGAAGACCAGATGAAGCGCGCGATCTCCTCCGCCACCGCCTGCGCGCGCGCGGCATCGGTCCGCGTGGTGACGACGACGGACAGCCCGTTCTTCGGCGTGTCCCCCAGCGAGAAGCCGGAGGAGATCGAGACGTTCAGCACCTCATGGTCCAGGAAGCCCCGCCCATGGGCGATGGCATCCGCATAGGGGCCGCAATCGGTGTTCTGGCTGGTCGCCGGCGGGATCATCGGCAGTTTCACGAAGCCGGCGCGCGGCCGCATCCCGCCGAGCATGGCGCGCATCGCCGCCGCCGCCTCCGCCCCTCGTTCCGCCATGTCCACATGCGGGTTGGTGACGAAGGCGATCAGCACGTCCGCATGATCGACCATGGCGCGGGAGACGTTGGCGTGCAGGTCGAGCGTGGCGATGACCGGCACGTCCGGCCCCACCACCGCGCGCACGCGAGCAAGCAGCACGCCGTCCGGGTCGACCTCCACCGTCGCCGTCGCCGCGCCGTGCAGGGACAGGAACACGCCATCGAGCGGCATGGCCGCGCGCAGCCCGTGCTCGATGCGCAGCAACAGGTCGTCGAAGACATCCTGCTCGATCGGGCCGGAGGCGCCGGCGGCGGCGGCGACCAGCGGCACCGGCGCCCAGGGCCGGCCGCCATCCATCGCCCTGATGAAGCCGGTCAGCGCCGTGGGCGCGCGCGGCGCGGGGCGCGCCAGGTCGGCGGCGAGCGCATCGCCTTCAAGCCAGCAGGACGCCTCGAACTCGGCGCGGGTGGCGGGCGGCGCGTGGCCGTTGCTCTCCAGCATGAAGGCGGCGAGAGCGATGCGGGGCACGGTCATTCGGAAGGGGCCTCGGGACTCGTGCCCAGCATGCAGGCGTGCGCAGCGTTTGGGAATGCGCCCGCCGGCGCATTCCTGCCGCTATCCCCTTCGGTCTCGCGCGCGACCGACCCACCGGCCGCGCCTGCGGATACCCCCGGCAGCGATGCCGGGCGCGTCAGTCGTTCGCGACCGCCACGGGCGCGGGTTCGGCCGGGTGGCGCCCCTCCGTCTTTTCCAGCACCAGCTTCTGGTGCGGGTAGGGGATCTCGATGCCGAGTTCGTCGAAGCGCTTCTTGATGCGGCGGTTCATCTCGCGCCCCACCGCCCAGCGCTGGGAAGGCTCGGTCTTCAGGCGCACCCGCATCATCACGCCGGATTCCGCAAGGCGCTCCACGCCCAGGATGTCGAGGTCGTCGCGGATTGCGGGACGGAACTTCACGTCTTCCCGCAGTTCCACCGCGATCTGCTTCAGCACCTCGGTCACGCGGTCCGTGTCCTCCCCGTAGGCGACGTTCACGTCCACCACGGCGAAGGCGAAGTCGCGCGTCATGTTCGTCACCGTCGTCACAGCGCTGAAGGGGATGATGTGCAGGCTGCCGTCCTGGGCGCGCAGCTTGATGGAGCGGATGGACAACTGCTCCACCACGCCGGACAGGCCACCCACCTGCACCACGTCGCCCACCGCCATCGCATCCTCGAAGAGCAGGAAGATGCCGGTGATGACATCCCGCACCAGCGTCTGGGACCCGAAGCCGATGGCGATACCGACGACACCGGCACCGGCGATCAGCGGCGCGACGTTCACGCCGATCTCGGTGAGGATGATGAAGCCGACGACGACGACGATGGTGATCATCAGCGCCGTGCGCAGCATCGGCAGCAGGGTGCGGACGCGGGCGCTGCGCGCCGCCTTGGCGTCGCGCGACAGCCTCGCGAGGTGACGCGCGATGGCCGCGTTCGCCGCCTCCCACGCCGCCAGCGCGGCGAGCATGGTGAAGGTGATGGAGGCGAGCGAACCCACCAGCCGGCTGCCGAGCTGTCCCTGGCCGAACCAGGCGAAGGAGTCGAGGCCCCAGGCCTCGAGCAGGAACAGCAGCGACAGCGCGCCGATGAAGAAGGACAGCGTGCCCTTGACGATGGGCAGGTAGCGGTTGGCCCGCGCCTCCAGCCCCGGGTAGCGGTGCGCGAGGTCCGGCGTGATGCGGAACGCGCGGCCGAGGGCACGCCGCATGGCGATGTCGGCCAGCTTCGCGATGCCGATGACGACAAGGGTCATCAACGAGACCCGCGACAGGCGCCAGAACCCGCCCTGCACCTCCAGAGCCCAGACGCCCCAGGCGGCGATCAGCCAGGCGATGGCGAGCAGGTGCCAGACATCGGCCAGGCGGTCGCGCAGCCCGCGGAAGAAGCGGCGGGGCGCCTCGGCCGCGGTGCCTTCCGCCAGTTCCGGCGCGCGCAGGACGTCGGCCACCGCCACGCGGTTCTGCAGGATGACGACGATGAGGAAGAGCGTCACCAGCAGGAAGCAGACGCGCAGGATGGAATCGTAGGCGTTCCACGGCAGGCCGAACTGCAGCCCGGCCTCGGCGATGGCGAAGCCGGCCACCAGCACGAAGGTGATCCGCCGCAGCCAGATGGTGATGTAGGCCGCCGTCTCATCGGCCACCGGCAGCAGCCGCAGCATCGGCGAGGCCGGCGAGAGCGCCATGCGGGACGCCACCATCACGGCGCGGGAGGCCATGTAGGCGTTGTTCACCGTCAGCATGACCAGCTCGGTGGTCGGCAGCGGCCCGACCGCGCCGATCAGCCCGTAGGAGACGATGGCGAAGGCCGCGATCGGCAGCAGGTCCAGCCCGAGCCGGGCCACCACCAGCGGCACCTTTCGCAGCCAGGAGAAGGCCTCCCCTTCCTCCGGCGCGCGGGAATCGAGCTTGTTCCGCGCCCTGGCGAGCATCCGAACCGTGAGCCATTCGGCGAAGAGGCCGAGCCCGAGAACGAGCAGCAGCTTCCACGACGCGTCCGCCACCCGGTACTGCGTGACCGGATCGCGCGCCATTGAGGACAGCCAGGCGACCATAGAAGGCAGGTCGGCGATGGTCTGCACCGCCGCCACCACCTGGTCCGACATGGCCGAGAGCCGCTGGGACGCGCCCTGGAGCAACTGCGCACCAAGGGTGTTGGGCGCGAGCAGCTGCTCCGTCGGCGTGGCCGGCGCGGTGCCGTTCGTGCCGGCGGGCGCGCCGGCGGCCGGCGCGGCACCGGCCGGGGCC
>NZ_JAAEDM010000052.1 GCF_018129065.1 Neoroseomonas soli
CCCCCGGGCCACCGCGCGGTCGCGCGCGGGGCCGCCGGCGCGGCGAGCGCGCAGTCATGCGCTCAAGCCGCGCCGGGAAGGCGGGATGTGTCAGTCGATGTCGAAGCGCCGCACCGCGGCGCGGGGCTCAGCCTCTCGGCAGGCCGTCACCCCGCGCCGCCGACCATGCGCCGGAACCCGTCCGTCACGCGGCGGACGAATTCCGGCTCGCGCGTCCGCCAGTAGCGCGGGTCGCGCATCATCGCGCGCAGCTCGGTCTCGTCAGCGGCACCGGCTTCCTCCGCACGCCGCGCAAGACCAGGCTCGTTGCCCTGCATCATGCGGTGAAGGGCGATCACGCCCTCCGCCGTGGTGGAGAGCGCCTCCATCACCGGCGCCGGCAGGTTGGACCGGCCCCACGCCGTGATCTGCCCCGCAATGCGGCGGAAGCGTTCCTCGCCGCCGAAATGCTCGCGCAGCTTCTCGATCTGGCGCTCGGCCTCGAACTGGCCGGCGGCCTCGGCGATCAGCGGCAGCAGGCGTTCGGCCGCCAGGTCGTAGACGAGCTGCGCCTGCGCCTCGCTGAAGCCGGCATCGTGCAGGCGGCGGTTGATGTCCTCGTCCGCGCAGCAGAGATCGTGCTTCGGCTCGATCCGGTAGCCGTCCGGGCCGTCCGGCACGCCGATGGCGCGGCGGAAGCGGATGCGCTCCTCCTCCGGCGCGTCGGCGCCCGGCGGGGCGATGCGCTGGGACATGCGCTTCTCCAACTCGCGGTACGATCTCAGCAGCGCCTCGACGCGCAGCGCGCCGGCCTCCTCGTCCCAGAACTTCTCCGGCACGTCGTCGGGGCGCGCGGGCCGGTTCGACGAACCGGCTTCAGCCAGCGTGGTCTCCAGCAGATCCTCGGGCATCGGGCGCTCACTCCTTGTCGGTTTGCGCGGGGGGAAGCAGGACCTCGGCGGGCGCGGAGAGCGTCCGGCCGAGCCAGCGTGCGGCGGCGGCGGTGTCGATCTGCGCCACGGCCTCCGGGCCCATGGCACGCACCGCCTGCAGGAAGAGCAGCGTGTTCGCCGCATCGGCGCGGCCCTGCACCTGTGCGAGCGGACTGCGGTAGCGCAGCACCGCCTCCCGCCCGTCGAGCAGCAGCGGCGGGATCTCCCCCCGCCGGCGCAGGACGGACAGGCAGCGCGCGATGAGCGGCGTCAGCAGTTCCGCCTGCAGCCTTCCGTAGGTGGCGCCGAGCAGCCGCGCGGTCTGCGCGGAGCGTTCCAGCACCTCGGTCGCCGTCATGTTGTCGTTGCGCTGCGGGCCGAGCCGATCGGCCAGCAGCGCACCACGGATGCGCGCCCGCAAGTCGGTCAGCACCAGCTGCGACACGTCGAAGTTCCCTGGCGCCGCCAACGGCGTGAGGCCGGCGGAACCAGGCGCCTTGGGAATGATCGCGCCGGGCTCGAGCCGCACCGTCGCCGGGTTCAGCACGCCGTCATCGTCGGCCTGCCAGATGCCCGTCGCCGCGATGGAGGCGTTCTTGAGAACCAGTTCCACCACCTTGTTGGCCGTGCGGATGTCCGGCAGCGCCTTGGCCACCGGGCCGCGGCCGTAGCTTTCGCCCGGTGCCTTCAGCCAGCGGAAGGCGATGAACGGGCTCTCGGCGAAACGGCCCTCGGCGAGGACTTCCGGCCCGCGGTCGGTGACCATCAGTGCCAGGAAGCGATGCCCGTTGCGGTCCGGCCAGACAGCTTCGACCACGCGGTGGCGCGGCGCCTCCGCGTTGTCCTCGCCGTCAGGGGGCAGAGCCGCGGCCGGGTAACGCGCCCGCAGCGCCGCCTCGCTCAGCCGCGCTGCGCGGAAGACGGTGTCGAGCCGGCCGGACGGGCCTTCCTCCAGCACCGCCTCGCGCAGCGACACGGCGGTGAAGCGCAAGGCGGAGGGCTCGCCGACCGGCGCTTCCTCCACCAACAGCAGGCCCGTGCCGGCGATCACCAGGTCCAGAAAGGCCTGGTGCATCTCGAGCGCGAAGTTCGAGCGGTCGAGATGGCCTTGCAGCGTCTCCGCCGCTTCCTCGAGCACCATCGCCGCCTCGGCATCGCCTTCCACCGAACGCGCGGGCGCGAGGCCGAACCAGCGCGACCAGGGCGGCGTGAGTTCCGCCAGCAGCGATGCGGCGAGTTGCTCCGCCGCATCCGCCGCGGTGGCGTCGTAGATCGCCACGCGCCCGCCGGTCACCGGCGGCAGCACGTGGTCGTAGCAGTCCTGCCACAGCGCTTCCTGCGCGCGGCGGCGGTCGAGGGCGCGGACGTGGCGCGCCAGGATCTCCTCGGGGGTCATCGCCTCACTCCCCGAGCAGCGACTTGCGCGTCGCGGCGAAGTCGGCGGAGGCGCCGAGCAGCCCGCGGGCGGATGTGGCGATGGTGCCGGACAGGCCGCGTCGGGCGCGCTCGCGCGCCTCACTGCGGGCGGCGGCGGCGGTTTCCTCGGCGGCCTGCACCGGGCTGGCGGCCGGCGCGGGGTCCGGCGCCGTGGCGGGCGCGATGACGACAGGCTTCGGGGCGCGGAACAGGCCACCCATGCGCGCGCGGCTCCTCTCGGTCGGGGGGATCGGGACCCTCCCGCGCGCAGCCCGAAAAGCCGCGGGCCCGCCCCTCGGTGAGGAAGGGCGGGCCCGCGTAAGGCTCTCGGGGGGAACGGGAGGAAGCCTCAGGACGCAATTCGCCCCTTGGCAAGACGGGTGATACCCTGCCCCGAGGCAGCCGTCAAGACTTTTTTCCTATTTCCGTGAAGATTCTTCGCCAGGCGCCGAAACAGCCCCCAGGGCGTCAGCGCGAAGGGCGCGCCAGCGCCGAGCACGGCCCGGCACAGCCCCACGCAGGTGAACGGCACCAGCGCCGGCAGGCGCCGCGCGCGCACCGGCCCGGGCGCGAAGGGCCCGAGCACGGCCAGCCCCGCGCGAAGGTAGAAGCCCGGTAGGTCATAGGAAGCCGGCACCCCGAGCCGCGCGACCAGCAGCCGCCCGCTGAGCGGTTCCACCACCGTCCAGCCGGCCTCGTCGCGCAACGCGGCGAAGCAGTGGCGGAAGCCGCGGCGCAGCGGGCGCAGCCAGGGCTGGTCCGCCTCTCCGCCAAAGGCGATCCAGACCTGCTGGGGGGCTGCTCGGGCCTGGCGGTGGTTGGGGATCACGCCACGATCCCCTTCACCCGCAGCGGCCATTCCAGGCGGTTCATCGCCTCCTGCCACTGCACCGCGTCGGCTCGCTCGGTGGGGTAGCGCGGGTCGGGGGCGGCGCCGCGCTCGCCCCAGCTCCGCATGACGCGCGCGTGGATCAGGTCGATGCGCCGCTGGCGGTAGAGGCGGTCCAGGCACTTGACCACGTCGTCGGGCTCGCAGGGCCGGACCTTCTGGCCCTTCCCCGCGGAGATGCGGGCGCCGTCGCGGCGGGCGATCAGTGCGGCCATGGTCCAGAACCAGGCCTCCTCGGCGGAGCGGAAAGGCTCGGCTGCGGCCAGGCTGGCGTAACGGGGCGCATGGGCGGTGCGGGGGGCAGGGCGCATGGGGGATCTCGCCTGTGGGGTGAACAATACGTGAACACTAACCGCCCTGGTTGCATTCGGCAAGACACAAAAGGAAGATTGACCTATTGCATGCCGACACCAGACCTAGGATATGTTCCCCAAGGGGCGCCACCGGTTCTGGATTCGCGTCCTGGGACCGGACGACGGAACATCACTCCGCATGCGGCACGACGACATCTGGCGCGCACTCGATGCCCTGGCGGCCGAACACGGCCTCTCTGCCTCGGGACTCGCGCGCAAGGCGGGGCTCGACCCCACCGCCTTCAATCCATCCAAGCGCATCGGCGTGGACGGTCGCGCGCGCTGGCCCTCGACCGAAAGCATCGCCAAGGTGCTGACCGCGACCGGCCGCGGCATGGAGGATTTCGCGAGCCTGGTCTCCGGCATGCCCGCCCTGCCGCGCGGCGGCGGGCGCGGGGGCTCCGGCCGCCGCATCCCGCTGATCGGCCTCGCGCAGGCCGGGGGAGAGGGATACTTCGACGATGGCGGCTACCCGGTCGGCGGGTCCTGGGACGAGATCTCGCTACCCGACATCGGCGACCCCAACGCCTATGCGCTTGAGATTTCCGGCGAATCGATGGAGCCGGTCTTCCGTGACGGCGACGTCGTCATCGTCTCTCCCGCCGCGCCGGTGCGGCGTGGCGACCGTGTCGTGGTGCGCACGCAGAAGGGCGAGGTCATGGCGAAGGAGTTGCGCCGGCAATCGGCCAAGCGCATCGAACTCGCCAGCCTGAACCCCGCGCACCCGAATTACAGCTTCGAACTGCCCGAGATCGCCTGGATGCACCGCATCGTCTGGGCGAGTCAGTAGTTTCTTGCCTCAGGCGCCGGCGCGCGCATCCGCGCACTTGGCTTGCGCGCCATGAAGGCGTGCGCCGGCGATGAATGCCGGCCTGGGCGCGTTCGCGCGTTGCGCTCCCGGCCCGCGCCTTCGCGCGGGCCGCAGGGCGTTCGGAGGCCCTGGGGTCAGGCCATGCCGCCACGAGCAGCGATGGGCCACAGGCACTCCACGCGCCCCTTCCTGACACCGACATACCAGTCGTAGCGATCGACCGTCGGGTCGCAATGGCCCGGCACCAGGCGCAGCTTCTCCCCGAGCGCCGGCGCGGTGCCATCCTCGATCAGGATCTTGCCGTGCTCGTCGGATGCGCCCGCGTAGCGCAGCCCCGGCCGCTCCCACACGCCGGGCATGCCGGAATCCACCGCGACGCCCTTGTGACCGCAATCCACGACCGCGACGCCCGGCGTCGCGCGGCTCATCACCGTGCTCAGCACAAAGAGCGCATTGCGGAACGGCGGCGCGTCGTCGTTCTTCCCGTAGTCCACGTCCATGAAGGCGTAGGAGCCGGCCTGGATCTCGGTATAGACGCCGCTCGCCGCCTCGTGCCGGAAGGTGCCGGTGCCGGCGCCGCCGACGATCGGGCAATCCAGGCCACGCTGCTTCAGCTGCTCCACCGTGCGGCGCGACCGTGCCGCAGCCTCGGCGATCGCCGCCATGCGCTGCTCCGGCGCGCGCATGTGCTGCGCGCTGCCGTGATAGGCCTGCAACCCGCCGAAGATCAGGTGCCGGCTGGCAGCGATGCGTTCGGCCAGCGCCACCGCGGGCGGGCCGTGCTCGACGCCGGCGCGGCCCATGCCGACATCGATCTCCACCAGCACCGGCAGGCGCACGCCGGCGGCCTCGGCCGCCTGTTCCGCCAGCGCGATCTGCTCCGCATCGTCGACGCAGAGTCCGACCTTGCAGATGCGCGCCAACGCCGCGAGCCGCGCGAGCTTCCTCGGCGTGACGACCTGGTTCGTCACCAGCACGTCCGGGACGCCGCCCCAGGCCAGCGCCTCGGCCTCCGCCACCTTCTGCACGCATTGCCCGATGGCGCCCCGCGCCATCTGCAGCTTCGCGACGACCGGCGACTTGTGCGTCTTGGCATGCGCCCGCAGCTTCGCGCCGGTCGGTGCGAGCAGCGCGGCCATGGTGTCGAGGTTGTGTTCGAAGGCATCGAGGTCGATCAGCAGCGCCGGCGTATCGACCTCGTCCTCGCGCATGCCGGGTTCGGCGGGCGGCGCTTGCAGCATGGTTCATCCCCTGACCGTGTCGCCGCATGATGCGGCGATGTTCCCTTCCGATCCAGACGTCCTCGTGATCGGCGCCGGCTGCGCCGGAATCGCCGCTGCCCGCGAACTGACCGCGCGCGGGCGTTCCTGCATCGTGCTGGAAGGCGGCACCCGGGTCGGCGGCCGCGCCTGGACCGAATCCATGAGCCTCGACGCGCCCTTCGACCATGGCGCTTCCTGGCTGCACCAGGCCGACGACAACCCGCTGACGCCCCTGGCCCGCGCCCTGGGCTGCGAGATGCTGGACCATGACACGGTGCGCGAACGGCGCCTCTTCGCCCATGGCCGCTTCGCGACGGGCGAGGAACGGCGCGCCTTCGCCGCTGCGGAGGATGACTTCTGGCAGGCCATCGACGCCGCTGCCCGGGACGGCGGCCCGGACCGCCCGGCCTCGGCCGCCGCCCCGCCGGACGGCCCCTGGGACGCCACGGTGGTGCACTGGGAGGGCGCGCAGATCTGCGCCGCGGAACTCTCGCGCATGAGCCTGCACGACTTCGCCGCCACCGCGCTGGACGGGCCGAACCTGGTGCTGCGCGGGGGCGTCGGCGGCCTGGTCGCGCGCCTCGCGGACAGCCTTCCGGTGCGGCTGGCCGCCCGCGTGGACCGGATCGCCTGGGGCGCGAAGGGTGTCGCGGCGGAAGGCGCCTTCGGCAGCGTCAGGGCGCATGCGGCGATCGTGACGGTGTCCACGGGCGTCCTCGCCACCGACGGCATCGCCTTCGACCCGCCACTCCCCCTCGCGACGCAGGAGGCGATCCACGCGCTCCCCCTGGGCCTGCTCACCAAGATCGCTTTCCGTGCCGACGGTCCGGACGTGCCGGACCTCCCGCCCTTCGTCAGCCTGCGCCGCGCGGTCGAGCACGACGGCGACCGCCCGATGTCGTGGGTGGCGCGCCTCTTCGGCGATCCTGTCTTCATCGCCTTCTGTGGCGGCGCCCGCGCCTGGGAGAGTTGCGGCGACGCCACCCGCGCCGAGGCGGAGGCCCGCGAGGAGGCCGCGAAAGTCTTCGGGCCCCGTGCCGCCGCGGCGCTGGGCCGTGCCATCGTCACGCGCTGGGGGGAGGATCCTCTCTTCCGCGGCGCCTACAGCCACGCCGTGCCGGGTCGGCAACAGGCGCGGCGCGTGCTGGGGACCCCGCTCGCCGATGGCCGCCTCAGCTTCGCCGGGGAGGCCTGCCACCCTCGCTTCGCCGCCACTGTCGCCGGCGCCTGGCTCAGCGGGATCGAGGCCGCGCGTGCCGTGCCCTGATCAGGGCCATGGCCGGTCCGCATCCGCGCGCGAGGCCGGCGCGATCCAGGCCCGGGCCCGCAATGGGCCGCCATCGGTCATGACGGTCAGCGGGACCATGGCGTAGGCGCTGCCCTCGTACTCCGAGAGCCGCGCAAGGGCCGCCGGCCCGGCGCGGACCGCCGCGCCCTCGACCACGGACGCCGCATCCTCCACCAGCGTCGGATACGGCGTGCCGCGCAGGAAGACGCGCCGCCAGCCCTGGAGCCGCGCCGGCCGCAGCCGACGCGGCAGGTCGGGCTCGCCCGACATGCGGGCGAGCACCTCCGGATCCAGCAGCGTGCCGTAGAGGAAGAGGATCACTCGGGCCTGAGTTGCACGCTCGCCACCAGGTCGCGGATCTTGATGGACTGGGCACGCACCATGGTGCCGAAGCTGTCCGCGTCGGAACCGACCGGCTCGGCGCCCACCTCCTCGCAGCGCTTCACGAAGTCCGGGTGGCGGGCGGCGGCGGCGATCTCGCGGTTCAGCCGCGCCATGACGGGGGCCGGCGTGCGCGCGGGGGCGAAGAAGCCGTTCCAGCCTTCCAGTTCCAGCGAGGCGAAACCCAGTTCCCGCACCGTCGGGACGTTCGGCAGCACCGCGGCGCGGCGGGAGGCGACATTGGCGAGCCCCTTCAGCGCCCCGGACCGCACATGCCCGAAGGAGGTCGAGATCTGGTCGCCGCCGAGTTGCACCCGCCCCGCGATCAGTTCCTGCACCAGCGGCGCGGCACCGCGGAAGGGCACGTGTTCCATCCGCACGCCGGTTTCCCGCTTCAGCACCTCCCCGACCATGTTCATGAAGGAGCCGGGGCCGGTCGAGCCATAGAAGACCGGGTTCGGCTGCGCCTTCGCCCAATCGATGAAGCCCTTGAGGTCGTTCGCCGGCACCGCCGGGTTGGCGAGGACCACCAGCGGCACGTTGGCACCGAGGGAAAGCGGCGCGAAGTCGCGCTCGATGTCGTGCGGTGGGCGTCCGGCGAGCGTCAGCGTCGCCGTCGTCGTCGGGAAGGTGATGTTGTGGAAGAGCAGCGTGTAGCCGTCCGGCGCCGCCTTCGCGACCACGTCCGCGCCGATCGAGCCGCCGCCGCCCCCACGGTTCTCCACCACGACGGATTGCCCCATCGTCTCGGTCATCCGCTGCGCGAAGAGCCGCGCGAGCAGGTCCGTCGTGCCGCCGGCCGGAAACGGCACGACGATGCGGATGGGGCGGTTGGGGTAGTCCTGCTGCGCGCCGGCAAGGCCGGGGACAGCAAGCGTGCCCCCCATTGCGAGCAGCAGCGATCGACGCTGGGTGGTCATTCCCGGTTCTCCTCCCGCTGCCCTGACTGGGCCGCAGGAGGAAATGCTAGACTGGGAAAAGCGAGATCGGAAAGTCGCTCAGTGCCCCGCGTTCTCGCCCGAGAAATCCGGCGCGTCGAGGCCGCTCGCAACCAGTTGCTTCACGAGCTGCGCCTTCAGCCGCTCGAGCCCCTCGGCGCTCTTGGCCTCGCAGCGTGCCACCAGCACTGCCTGGGTGTTGGAAGCGCGGAGGAGCCACCAGCCGTCCTCGGTCAGCACGCGCACGCCGTCGACGTCCTGCACCTTGGCGCCATCGGCGGCGAGGCGGTCCTTCACTTCCTTCACCACCTCGAACTTGCGGGCTTCGTCGCAGTTGAAGCGCAGTTCCGGCGTGTTGATCACCTGCGGCAGCGCGGCGCGGACGTCTGCGAGAGTCCCCTGCATGCGCGCGACGATGCCGAGCAGCCGCACGGCCGAGTAGGGCGCGTCGTCGAAGCCGTACCACTTGTCGGCGAAGAAGATGTGGCCGGACATCTCGCCGGCGAGCGGGCTGCCCGTCTCGGCCATCTTCGCCTTGATCAGCGAATGGCCCGTCTTCCACATCAGCGGGTTGCCGCCGGCCTTCGCCACCTCGTCGAACAGCACCTGGGAGGCCTTCACGTCGGCGATGATGGTGCCGCCGGGCTTCGTCTTCAGGACATCCCGCGCCAGCACGATCAGCAACTGGTCGCCGAAGAGAACGTGGCCCTCGTTGTCCACCACGCCGATGCGGTCGCCGTCGCCGTCGAAGGCGATGCCGAGGTCGGCCTTCTCCCGCGCCACCTCGTGGATGATCTGCTCGAGGTTCTTCGCCACCGTCGGGTCGGGGTGATGGTTCGGGAAGGTGCCGTCCACATCGCCGTTGATGACGAAATGCGTCCCCGGCAGGCGCGCGGCGAGCGCCTTCACGATCGGCCCGGCCGAGCCGTTGCCCGGGTCCCACACCACCTTCAGCTTGCGGTCGCCGCCGTCCCAGTCCTGCAGCACACGGTCGGCGTAGCGCGCGGCGATGTCCACCGACCGGTCGGTGCCCGCATGCTCCGGCACCACGTCGCCCTCGGCTGCCATGCGCCCGATCTCCTGGATCGCAGCGCCGTAGAAAGGCTTCTTGCCGATCATCATCTTGAAGCCGTTGTAGTTGGGCGGATTGTGGCTGCCCGTCACCATCGCCGCGCCGTCGGCCTGCTGGTCGTAGGCGGCGAAATACAGCATCGGCGTGGCGCAGAGGCCGATCCGCACCACTTCCAGCCCGCAGGCGCGCAGGCCGGCGACGAGCTGCGCCTCGAGCTCCGGCGAATGCAGCCGCCCGTCATAGCCGACCGCGACGCGCTTCCCGCCGCCGCGCACCACCACGGACCCGAAGCAGCGGCCGATGGCGAAGGCGTCCTCGGGCTTCAGCGTTTTCCCGACGATGCCGCGGATGTCGTATTCGCGCAGGACCGTCGGGTCGAAGCGGTGGCGGAAGGCGGTCATGGTCACTCCGTTACGGGCGGCCGATGGAAGAATAGGCGAGACCGGCCGCGCGCATCGCCACCGGGTCCCAGACATTGCGGAGGTCGAGAATGACACCGCCCTTCATGGCGGCCTTGAGGCGATCCGGTGACAGCGCGCGGAATTCGTTCCATTCCGTCAGCACGACCACGGCATCGGCCCCTTCGGCGGCGCCGAGCGCGCTGTCGGCGAAGCGCACCGCCGCCGGCAGCGCTTCCCGCGCATGGGCCGGCTGCGGGTCGTAGGCGGACACCTCCACCCCGGCGGCGACCAGCCTGGGCAGGATCACCAGCGACGGCGCGTCGCGCATGTCGTCCGTCTCGGGCTTGAAGGTCACGCCGAGCACGCCGACGCGCTTGCCCGCCGGCTCCGGCCCCAGCGCCGCGAGGATGCGGTCGGCCATGGCCGCCTTGCGCGATTCGTTCACCGCGATGGTGGTTTCCACCAGCCGCACGGGCACCCCAGCATCCTGCGCGGTGCGCGCCAGCGCCAGCGTGTCCTTGGGGAAGCAGGACCCGCCATACCCCGGCCCGGGATGCAGGAACTTCCGCCCGATGCGGCCATCGAGCCCCATGCCGCGCGCCACGTCGTGGACGTCGGCGCCGACCTTCTCGCAGAGGTCGGCGATCTCGTTGATGAAAGTGATCTTGGTCGCGAGGAAGGCATTGGCGGCGTACTTGATGAGCTCGGCGCTCTCGATGGACACCGCCAGCACCGGCGTCTCGATCAGGTAGAGCGGGCGATACAGCCGCTTCAGCACGGTCAGCGCGCGTTCGTCATCGACGCCGATCACCACCCGGTCGGGCCGCATGAAGTCGCCGATGGCGCTGCCCTCGCGCAGGAATTCCGGATTGGAGGCGACGCTGATCGGCAGGTCCGGCCGCACGCGGCGGACGATGGCCTGCACCTCCCGCCCCGTACCGACCGGCACGGTGGATTTCGTCACCAGCACCAGCGGCCCCTCGGCGGCCTTCGCCACCTGCTCGGCGGCGGCATAGACATAGGTCAGGTCGGCATGCCCGTCCCCGCGCCGCGTCGGCGTGCCGACGGCGAGGAACACCGCATCCGCCCCGCGCACCGCCTGGGCGAGGTCGGTGGTGAAGGTCAGCCGCCCGTCGCGGGCATTCTCGGCCACCAGCTTGTCGAGGCCCGGCTCGTAGATCGGCATGATCCCGGCGCGCAGGCCGTCGATCTTCGCCGGGTCCACGTCCATCACCGTCACGTCGACGCCGAATTCGGCGAAGCACGCGCCGGAGACGAGGCCGACATAGCCGGCGCCGATCATGGCGATGCGCATGGGGTTCCCTCATGGGTCGGCAAGGCATGGGTGGAATGGCCGGAAGCGGCCGGCCTGGCAAGCCGGTCAGCCGGCATGGTCGGCCTCGGGGAGCAGGGGCAGCAGCGCCTCGAGGTCGCGCTCGGCCCGGCAGGCCAGGTAGCGCGGTGCATTGCCGTCGGCATCCAGCGCGAAGGGCGTCAGCCCGATATCGGCATAGACGCGCAGCAGGTCCGGCCCGACACGCCAGAAGGCGGGGTCGACGCGCGCCTGTTCGCAGATGTCGCGGAACCGCCAGACCGCCGAGATGCGGTCGCGTTCCTCCCCTGCCGGATCGCCGAGCGCAAGCCAGACATCGCCCCGCCGCACGAAGGCGAAGCCCGCGCGCCCGCCATCCCCGAAGACGGCGCCGTCCGCCCCGCCCTCGGGCGGGGCCATGGCGCCGAGGGCAAGCAGTCGCTCGCGCACGGAGGAATCGTAGGCCAACGCCGGCACCCGCGCCGGGCGCAGCAGGCGCGCCGCGGCCACCAGCAGCAACACGGCGGCAAACCCGACCGCGAAGCGCAGCGAGGGCGGTGCCTCGGCCGAAAGCACCACGCCCCACCAGGAATAGTCGGCGAAGCGGCCGCTATAGGCCACCGTGGCAAGGGTCAGGCCGCAGATCGCCCCCGCGGTCAGCGCCAGCAGCCCCTCGGCCGAGAGCGGTTCGGCGATCAGCCGCGCGCGGCGGTAGAAGGCCGGCCGGGTCGCGCCGAGGAGCACCGACACCAGCAGGAACAGGCCGGTCAGCCACAGGGCCTCCCCGCGCAGCCAGGTGATCGCGGCGCCATTCAGCAGCAGCAGCAGCGCCGCCCACCAGGCGATCGCCAGCCGCCGCACCAGCCCATAGACGGCGACCAGCAGCAGCGAGCCGACCACGGAGGCCGCGAGATGGCTGCCCGCGTCGTCCAGCAGGTCGAAGACGCCGTCGAGCAGGTTGGGCTTGGGCGGCAGCGCGCCGATGAAGATCAGCGTGACCGCTGCGATGGCCGTGAGGCCCGCCACCGCCGATACCTCGAAGGAGATGGCGACGCCGCGCTCGGGCCCGATGCGGTCCAGGATATGCCGCCGCTGGCTCACCTCGAAGCCGGCGAAGAGCACCCCCGCCAGGAACAGCGGCACGATGTAGTAGAGCAGGCGGAACAGCAGCAGCGCGCCGATCGCCTCGGGCGTCGGCATGTAGCCGGCCAGGCCGAAGAGGATCGCCCCGTCGAAGACGCCGATGCCCCCGGGCACGTTGGCGACGATGCCGGCCGAGAGCGCAGCGATGTAGATGCCGAGGAAGTGCAGGAAGGTCAGCCCTTCCGCCGGCGGCAGCAGCGCCCAGAAGATCATCGCCGTCACGCCGACATCGGCGCTCGCGAGCAGCGTCTGCGCCAGCGCCATGCGGAAGCCCGGCAGGTCGATCTGGTGCCCGAAGAGCCGGAAATGCGGCACGAAGCGCGCCATCAGGATGTAGGCCGCGACGATGCCCCACAGCAGCCCGCCGACCGCCTGCATCACCCAGCGCGGCGCGCCTTCCCCGAAGAAGGGCAGCACGTCGGGCTCGAAGAGCAGCACCGTCCCGCCCAGCGCGAAGCCGCCCAGCCCGAAGGTGAGCGAGGTGAAGGCGACCACCTTCGCGATCGCGACCGGCGGCAGCCCCCAGGCGGCATAGAAGCGGTAGCGCACCGCCGCCCCCGACACCGTGGCGAAGCCGAGGTTGTTCGCCAGCGAATAGGCGCAGAAGGAGGCGAGCGAGGTCCGCAGGTAGGACACCGGATGTCCCGCATAGACCGACCCCAATCGGTCATAGGCGGTGAGCACGACATAGGCGAGCAGCGTGAAACCCGCTGCCGACCACAGCGTGGCGGCAGGTGTCGCGTGCAGCGCCTCCCGGATGTCCTGCCAGGAGAGGTTGCGGAATTCCCGCTGCACCACATAGAGCGCGCCGACGAGCAGCAGCAGCCCGAACACGGTCGGGCCGTGGCGCTTCACCAGCGCGACGGCGCGCGCCCCGATGCTCACGCCGCCGGCGTCTCCTCGCGCGCCAGCGCCGTCTCGATCAGGCCGATCGTGCCGGCGATGCCGTAGAGCGCGACGAAGCCGCCGAAGCGCGGGCCTTCCTCCTGCCCCAGCAGCACCTGGTAGAGCGCGTTGAACCAAGCGCGGGAAACGCCCATCGACCCATCCTTGTTTGGCTGCAGGAAGGGTTCCCGCCGCCCGGCGTCATAGACCAGGTCCTGGATGGCCTTCGCACGATCCTCGGCGGGCATGGCTTCCAGGTCCGCCGCGCGGTCGCGCAGCGCCGCCATCAGGGCCTGCAACGCCTCGCGCTCGGCGGGCGTCGGGGTGCGGAAGCGCTTCGTCGGCGCGACGAAGTCCCGATAGTAGTGGACGGCGTGCTCGACGAGCTTGCCCAGCAGCGGCTGCGTCGCCGGCGTCGCACCCGGAGCGTAGCGCGCGAGGAAGCCCCAGAGGATCTCCGGGTCGTCCGCGTTCACCACGCTCGCGAGGTTCAGCAGCATGGCGAAGGAGACCGGCGGCTCCGGGTCGTTCGGCACCGCGCCGGCATGGATGTGCCAGGCGGGCACCGCAGGATCTGCCACCGTGCGCAGCCGGGCGCGGTGCTGGAGGTATTCGTCCACTGCGCGCGGGATCTGGTCGAAATACAGCCGCTTCGCGCGCTGCGGCTGGTTGAACATGAACTGCGCGAGGCTCTCGGGCGGCGCGTAGCGCAGCCATTCCTCGATGGTCAGCCCATTGCCCTTGGACTTGCTGATCTTCTGCCCCTCGGCGTCGAGGAACAGCTCGTAGGTGAAGGATTCCGGCGGCTCGCCGCCCAGCACCCGGCAGATCGCCGAGGACAGCTTCACGGAATCGATCAGGTCCTTGCCCGACATCTCGTAGTCCACGCCAAGCGCGAACCAGCGCAGCGCCCAGTCCGCCTTCCACTGCGCCTTGCAGTGGCCGCCGGTGATGCGGGTGCCGAAGCGCTCGCCGGTCGCGGGATCCACCCAGACCAGCAGGTCCTCGGCCGGGCGCACTTCCTCCATCGGCACCTGCATGACGATGCCGGTCTTCGGATGGATGGGCAGGAAGGGCGAATAGGTCGCGCGCCGGTCCGGCCCGAGGGTCGGCAGGATCACGCCACGCACCTCCTCGTGCCGTTCCGCCATGCGCAGCAGCGCGGCGTCGAAGCGACCCGACCTGTAGTAGTCGGAGGAAGACGCGAACTCGTACTCGAAGCCGAAGGCATCGAGGAACGCGCGCAGCCGCGCGTTATTGTGATGCCCGAAGCTCTCATGCGTGCCGAATGGGTCCGGCACGGCGGTCACCGGCCGGCCGAGATGCTGGGCCAGCATCTCCTTGTTCGGCACGTTGTCCGGGACCTTGCGCAGCCCGTCCATGTCGTCGCTGAAGGCGACGAGCCGGGAACGCCTGCCGGTCAGCAGCTCGAAGGCGCGCCGCACCCAGGTGGTGCGCGCCACCTCCCCGAAGGTGCCGATATGCGGCAGGCCCGAGGGGCCATAGCCGGTCTCGAACAGCGCCTCGGCCTTGCCCGATTTCTCCAGCCGCGCGGCGACCTTCCGGGCTTCCTCGAAGGGCCAGGCCTTGACGGCGGAGAGATCGGTCGGGGCGGGGTTCGTCACGGTGGCGGAACTCATGCGGCAATCGGAGGGGCGTTATAGGTGGCCGCGCGGGCCGGCGCGACCCCGGGGGTATTTCGTTCTGCCCGCGGAAGCCGGGCAGGCCGCATCCGGGCGCCCATGCGCCTTGTGCGGCAACGCGCGGAAAACCCGTCCGCGGCCCCTGGCATCGCGACCCGCGCGGGCAGTTCCAGCGGTCCCGGCCGGTCGGAACGCGCGCTCCCGGACCGGCGCAAAGCCTCGGCCCGCCCGTCATGCTTCCGGCCAGGATCCGCCCCGCTGCGGAATCCGGGCGCCAAGGGCAAGAAACCATTGGTCCAGCCGGGGCTTCGGGGTAAGGATCGCGCCCCTTCAACCGTCGAAAGGACATTAAGGGACATGCGTGTCGGTATTGTCGGCGCCACCGGTGCGGTGGGCCGCGAGCTGGTGGACGTTCTGGGGCGCCGGGCCTTCCCGGTCACCTCG
The DNA here is from genome assembly GCF_018129065.1 of Neoroseomonas soli. Lineage (GTDB taxonomy): Bacteria > Pseudomonadota > Alphaproteobacteria > Acetobacterales > Acetobacteraceae > Neoroseomonas > Neoroseomonas soli. Next base: position 15,150 of record NZ_JAAEDM010000052.1, read on the forward strand.
CTGAGGCTCTTCGCCTCCGCCCGCAGCGCCGGCACGAAAACGAAAACGCCCTTCGGCGAGGTCGAGATCGAGGAATTCTCCGACGCCGCCGTGCGCGACCTCGACCTCGCCCTCCTCGCGGTCTCAGGCGACTTCGCCAAGGCGCATGCGCCGAAGATGGTCGAGGCCGGCGTGACCGTCGTGGACAATTCCTCGGCCTTCCGCCTGCACGACAATGTCCCGCTGGTGGTGCCGGAGGTGAACGCCTCGGCCATCGGCCCGGCGCGGCTGATCGCCAATCCGAACTGCACCACGGCGATCCTCGTCGTCGCGCTCGAGCCGCTGCGCCAGGCCTTCGGGCTGAAGCGCGTGATCGTCTCGACCTACCAGGCGGCCTCCGGCGCCGGCGCCGAGGGCATGGCGGAGCTCGAGCGCGAGACCCGTCGCGTCCTGGTGGATGGCGCCAAGCCGCAGGCCGAGGTCTTCCGCTGGCCGCTCGCCTTCAACGTCATCCCGCAGATCGATGTCTTCCAGCCCAACGGCTACACGAAGGAAGAAATGAAGGTCGTGTGGGAGAGCCGGAAGATCATGGGCATGCCCGATCTTCCCATCTCCTGCACCGCGGTCCGCATCCCGACCATGCGGGTGCACGCGGAAGCCGTGACGATCGAGACCGAGCGCCCCGTCACCCCGGAGACGGCGCGCGAGGTCCTGCGCCGCGCGGCCGGCGTGAAGGTGGTGGACGACCCTGAGCACGGCCTCTACCCGATGCCGATCAATGCGACCGGCCAGGACGACATCGAAGCCGGTCGCATCCGCGCCAACCCGGTCTTCGGCGACCACGGCCTCGACTTCTTCCTCTGCGGCGACCAGTTGCTGAAGGGCGCGGCCCTGAACGCGGTGCAGATCGCCGAGCGCCTGCCGGGCCTGGCCCGCAAGGCGGCATGATACGGGGCGGGGGGAGGCGCCTCCCCCCGCTGACGCCCGCCCTGGCCGGCGCGGGTCCGGCGCCGGTGGCGCGCCGTTCAGAACACCAGCACCTTGTCCGCGGCCTCGGTCGCGGCAGCGAGTTCGTCCATGGTGCTGCGGGCGGCCCCCGCCACCATCTCCTCCGTCGTCATGCCGCGCGCATCCATGCAGGTTCCGCAGAGCAGGACCGACCCCTTGCCCGCCAGCACGCGCCCCAGCATGCGCTCGAGGCTGTAATACCCCTCCGGCACCTTTTGCCCGCGCCGGGCGGCGATGACCGCATCGGCCATCAGGAACACCGTCACGGTGTTTTCCGGGCTGCGTTTCAGCAGGGCGCCGGCCAGGCGCAGGGCGTTGTAACAGCGCTCCGTCCCGTAGGGCGGGTCGTTGATGATCAGCAGCACGTTCATGGACAGCGCCTCCCGCGCCGTGGGCGCAACGGCGCCCAGCGCCACGATAGTCGCGTTCCGGGCCCCGGCGGAACGCCGCGGCGCGGTGCCCTTCTGGCCGCGCACGGGATGGTTGGATTTCCTCGATGACCGCTGCCCCGCGACTCCTGCTCCCCGACGTGCCGTCCCTGGTCGCAGGCTTCGGTCGGGCGGTCCTGCTGAGCCCGGACGGCGAGATCGAGACCCTTTCCGCCGGCGCGGCGGCAGCCCGCCTGCGCGGGACGGCGCCGCTGCTCGTGCATGCCCCCGCGACCGCGCGCCGCCTCGGCCTGCCGGGCTTCGACAACGCGCATGACCTGCTCGAGCTCTTCGCCTTCTGCCGACCGGCGGAGCCCTGCGCGCCCACGCCGCGCGGCCTCGCGCTCGCCCTCGACCTGCCGCAGCCGAGGGACGAGGAAGCCGCCGCCGCCCTGCTGACCGAGATCGCCACCCACCTGCTGCGCCACCTGGCCGACACGCGGGAATTGGCCCGCAACCGTGACGCGGCCGGGTTGGCGGCACGCATGGGGGAAACGGGCTGGGCCTGGGCGCCCTCGGTGCTGGCCGCGCTGGGCGACCCGAAGGCGAAGCCCGACGCGCGCGCCTACAAGGTCTGGCGCCGCCTGCCGGAATGGGAGGACAACGCCCCGCCCCCGCCGGCGGCATCCTTTCCCGTGGAACCCTCCGAGGCGCGCCGCCGCCTTGCCGAGATCCTCGGCCCCGGCGCCGAACAGCGCCCGCAGCAGGCCGACTACGCTTCCGCCGCCGCTGCCGCCTTCGCCCCGCGCGCGCATCCCGGCGCCCCCGCGCTGGTCCTGGCCGAGGCCGGCACCGGCACGGGCAAGACCCTCGGCTATGTCGCGCCGGCCAGCCTCTGGGCCGAGAAGAACGGCGCGCCGGTCTGGATCTCAACCTACACCCGCAACCTCCAGCGGCAGATCGACCAGGAGACGGCGCGCCTCTTCCCAGACCCCGAGGAGCGCCGCCGCCGCGTCGTGCTGCGCAAGGGGCGGGAGAACTATCTCTGCCTGCTGAACCTCGACGACCTCACCGCAGCGGGACCGCCGCCCTACCTCGCGATCGCCCTTGGGCTGGTGGCGCGCTGGGCGCTGGCGACGCGCGACGGGGACCTGATGGGCGGCGACTTCCCCGGCTGGATCGGGGAACTGTTTGGCCCCGGCGCGGTGTTGCCGCTCGCGGACCGGCGCGGCGAATGCATCCATTCCGCCTGCCCGCACTACAAGGCCTGCTTCGTCGAGCACTCCATCCGCCGCGCCAAGGGCGCGCAAATCGTCATCGCCAACCACGCGCTGGTCATGGTCCAGGCGGCGCTCGGCGGCGGGGAGGACGGCGCGCCGCTGCGCCTGGTCTTCGACGAGGGCCATCACCTCTTCGACGCGGCCGATTCCGCCTTCTCCGCCGACCTGACCGGGGCGGAGATGGCCGAACTGCGCCGCTGGCTGCTGGGTGCCGAGGGCGGCCGGTCCCGCGCCCGCGGCCTGCGCCGCCGGGCCGAGGAACTGATCGGCGACCGTCCCGACCTCAATGCCCCGCTCGATGCCGCGCTGACCGCCGCGCGCGCCCTGCCGGTGCCCGGCTGGCCCTCCCGCCTCGCCGGCGATCCGCGCGCCAACCCGGACGAGACGCCCAACGCCGCCGAGGCATTCCTGCGTGCCACCCGCGAACAGGTCCTTGCCCGCACGCAGGAGGCACGGGACGCCGGGCTCTATGATTCGGAATGCGACCTTTTCCCGGTCAGCGAGGCCCTGCCGGGCGCCGCGGAAGCCCTCGCCCGCGCGCTGGCGCGGCTGGAGGAACCGCTGAAGTCGCTGCGCGACCGCCTCGCCGCGCGGCTGGAGGAGGAAGCCGAGGAACTGGAAGTCGGCGACCGCATCCGCCTCGAGGCCGCATGCCGCTCCCTCGAACGCCGCGCGCTGATGCCGATCCAGGCTTGGCAGGGGATGCTCGCCACCTTGCAGGGTGATCCGCCCGAACCCGGCGCCCGCCCGACCTTCGTCGATTGGCTGAGCCTCGAACGCCGCGGCGGCACCGACACCGATGCCGGGATGCACCGCCACCACCTCGACCCGACGGAACCCTTTGCCCGCGCCGTCGCCGCCCCGGCGCACGGCGTGCTCATCACCTCCGCCACGCTGCGCGACGAGGCCGAGGCGGAAGACGACGACCCCGAAGCCACCTGGCGCGAGGCCGAGGCCCGCACCGGCGCCATCCACCTGCCAAATCCGGCGATCCGCGCCGCCGTCCCCTCCCCCTTCGACTACGCCGCGCGCACGCGCTGCCTGGTCGTCACCGATGTCGGCCGAGATAATCCCGGCCAGATCGCCGCCGCCTTCCAGGCGCTGTTCCTGGCCGCGGGCGGTGGCGGGCTCGGCCTTTTCACCGCCATCCGCCGGCTGCGCGAAGTCCACACCCGCATCGCCGGCCCGCTCGAGGAAGCGGGCATTCCGCTCTACGCCCAGCATGTGGACGCGATGGATAACGCCACGCTGGTCGATGTCTTCCGCGCCGAGGAACATGCCTGCCTGCTCGGCACCGATGCGATGCGGGACGGGGTGGACGTGCCGGGCAATTCGCTGCGCCTGCTGGTCTTCGACCGCGTGCCCTGGCAGCGGCCGACCATCCTACACCGGGAGCGCCGGCTGCACCTCTCGGGCGGCAGGCCCAAGGACTATGACGACCGCGTCGCCCGCCACCGGCTGCGCCAGGCCTTCGGCCGGCTGATCCGCCGCGCGGACGACAAGGGCGTCTTCGTCATGCTCGATGCGCGCTGCCCGTCGCGGCTGCTGGCGGGCCTGCCCTCCGGCGTCCTGATCCGGCGGCTCGGGCTGGCGCAGGCGGTGCGGGAGACGCGGGACTTCCTGGCGGAACCCTGACCCGGCGCCCCCACCTGCGGGCCAGGAAGGTCGGCCCGGTCGGTCGGCGGCCGCCCGCCGGTCCCCCGCACGGGGCCGGCCCCGCGGCGCAGGGATGGCCCCTTCCTTCCGCGCGCCGGCAGGAGCATCTTCTGCCCCGGAAACCGACGGGAGGAGAAGATCCATGCCCATGACGCTCGACGACTTCGTGCAGCGCGCCCGGACCGCCCTGAAGGGCCACCCCGGCACCGAGGGCCGGAAGATGGTCTGCGACCTCGTGCGCGAGGCCCTGCAGGACCCCGCCTTCGTCGCCGCCAACATCAATGACAAGACCCCGGAGCGGCAGGTTCTCTACGAGGACCCGGACCTCGGCTTCACCGTCCTCGCCCATGCGTACGGCGACGCGAAGACCAGCGGCCCGCATGACCACGGCCCGTCCTGGGCGATCTACGGCCAGGCCGCCGGCGAGACGATCATGACCGACTGGGAATGCCTCGCCCGCCCGACCGAGAGCGCGCCGGGCAAGGCCAAGCGCATCCGCGACTACGCGATGAAGCCCGGCGACGCCTACCTGTATGAGCCCGGCATCCTGCATTCCCCGCGCCGCGACGGGCCGACGCGCCTGCTGCGGATCGAGGGGATGAACATGGACCGCGTGAAGCGCCTGCCCTACCAGCCGGTGGACGCCGCGGCCTGAAGCCGATGACGGGGCGGCGCCACGCGGCGCCGCCCCGTTCCCATGCGGGGTTGGTGGCGCGGCCGCGCGCGAAACTCTGATACCGGTCAGCAGAAAAGCCGACCGGCATCAGAACCGCCAGACCAGCGGCACCACGAAGACCGCGACGACGAAGAACCAGGCCAGCAGCGGCAGGCCGAGTTTCCAGTAGTCACCGAACTCGTAGCCGCCCGGGCGCATGACCATCAGGTTGGTCGGCGTCGCGATCGGCGTCAGGAAGGCGCCCGCCGCCGCCACCGCGATCGACATCAGCACCGGCATGGGCGAGACCCCCATGCCCGACGCCGCCGCCACCCCGACCGGGATGATGATCAGCGCCGTCGCCGTGTTGCTGATCAACTGCCCGAGCACCGCCGTCAGGATGAAGAGCCCCGCCAGCAGCACGTGCGGGCTGCCCTCGCCCGCCAGCAGCACCAGCCCCTCGGCCATCAGCCGCGCCGCGCCCGTCTGCTCCATCGCGGCCGAGAGCGGCATCATCGCCGCCACCAGGATCACCGTCGTCCAGTCGATGGCGCGATAGGACTGGTCCACGGTCATCACGCCCGTCAGCACCAGGGCGAAGACGCCGAGCAGGCCGGCGACCGCGGCCGGCACCAGCCCGGTCGCGAGCAGGAAGACCATGGCGGCCAGCACCGCGATCGCCTGCTTCGCCCCCGTGCCGAGCGGCACCGCCTGCCGGCGCACCAGGTCCGGCGAGTTCACCACCAGCACCTGCGGGTCGTTCAGCCGGACGTCCAGCGCCTTCCAACTGCCCTGCAGCAGCATCGTGTCGCCGGCCTGGAGTTCAATCGCCTCGCCCTCCGTGTCCTCGCCGCCGCGCTGCACGGCGATGACGACCAGATCGCCGCTCTCGGTGATCATGCCCGGGAAGACCATCTGGCCGATCATCGCCGAGCGCGGCGGGATCATCACCTCGGCGAGGCCGGAACTGCGATTGAAGAGGGTATCCTGGAGGTCCGTCGCCGCATCCTCGAGCCGGAAGGCGAGGTGCTGCTCGGCGGCGAAGGCGCCCGCAGCCTCGGCCTCGCCGCTGACGATCAGGAAGTCGCCCTCCGCAAGCGTCGGCCGCCGCAGCGGGCCACCGCTGGCTTCGTCCTGCACCGCGACGATGCGGAGCCCTTCCGGCACGCGCCCTTCCGCCGCCGAGGGCGGCTGGCCGATCAGCGCGGAGGTCGCGCGGATGCGCATGCGGTACATGCCCTGCGTCAGGCCGTATTGCTCGACCAGCGTGGTCGCATGGCGCGTGAGATCCGCCGGCATGGAAGGCCCGCCGCGATGCGGCAGCAGTCTTTCGCCGAACAGCACGATGATCACGATGGTGCCGACCAGCAGCGGCACGCCGACGATGGTGAACTCGAAGAAGCCGAAGGCGCGGTGCCCGGCATCGGCCGCCGCTTCGGCCACCAGCACGTTCACCGGCGTGCCGGTCAGCGCCAGCAGGGAACCGGCATGGGCGGAAAAGACCAGCGGCATCAGCAGCTGCGATGGCTTGCGCTTCAGCCGCACCGCCATGACGACGACGACAGGCAGCAGCGCCGCGACGGCGCCGTTCACGCTGATCAGCGCCGTCAGCACCGCGACGAGCAGCGAGATCAGCACCAGCAGCCGCGTCCGGCTTTCCTCCCCCGCGCCGGCGATCAGCATCTGCCCTGCCCAGGCCGTGACCCCCGTGCGGTCGAGCGCGGCGCTGATGACGAAAAGCGCGGCGATGAAGATCACCGCCGGATCGCCGTAGCCCAGCAGCGCCTGGTTGAGGGTCAGTATGCCGGTGGCGTAGAGGGAAAGCCCCACCCCCATCGCCACGAGGACGACGGGGATGCGGTTCCAGACGAACAGGACGATCGCCGCCCCGATGATCAGGCCCATCAGGGCCAGGTCACTCATCCTTCAGATGCCCCAGGGCAAGCCGAGCAGGTGCCAGCCCGCCAGGAACACCGTCCAGACGATCGAGATCCAGATGACGTAGGGCAGCATCAGTGCGATCACCGTGCCGATGCCCGCCTCCTTCTGGTACTTGATCGCGAAGGTCACGATCATCGCGAAATAGGCGTTGAGCGGGGTGATCGAGTTCATCGGGCTGTCGCCGACGCGATAGGCGGCGAGCACCGCCTCCGGCGAGACGCCGAGCTGCATCAGCAGCGGCACGAAGATGGGCGCGAAGATCGCCCATTTCGCGATCGCCCCGGTGATGATGAGGTCGAGGATGAAGGTCACGACCACGAAGCCCATCAGCAGCCACAGCGCATCGAGATTGGCGCGCTGCAACACCTCGGCGAGCGAGACGGCAGCCAGCGTCGCCATGTTCGAGTAGTTGAAGAAGGCGATGAACTGGCTGATGACGAGCAGCAGCAGGATCAGCCCGGAAAGCGCGCCGATCGCCTTCTGGATGGCGGCGATGACGTCGTTCGTCCCCTTCATGGTCTTCGCGCCGATGCCGTAGGCGGCGCCGCAGACCAGGAAGATCAGCGCGATCGAGACGATCAGGCTCGTCATGAAGGGCGAATTGCCGATGATCGCCCCGGTCTCCGGGTGGCGCAGCGGCGCGCCCGGCGGCAGCGTCAGCAGGCACAGGAAGGCAACCACGGCGAGCAGGCCATAGAGCGCGTAGCGCAGGCCGCGATACTCGTCCTCCGACAGGCGGTTCTCGCCCGGCACCTCGTAGTCGCCGGTATAGGCGCCGAGGCGCGGCTCGATCACCCGCTCGGTGATCACCGCGATCAGCACCGTCAGCATGGCCACGGAGGCGATCGAGAACCACACATTGGCGGCGAGGTCGATCGACAGGGTCGGGCTGACCAGGCGGATCGCGTCGTTGGTGATCTCCGTCAGGATGCCGTCGGTCGGCACGATCAGGATGTTCACCAGGAAGGCCGAGGCCACCGAGGCGAAGCCCACCGCAAGCCCGGCCAGCGGATGCCGCCCGACCGAGATGAAGGCCGCGGCCGCCAGCGGGATCAGCACCAGATACCCGGCATCCGCGGCGATGGAGGAGACGATGCCGACGAAGGTCAGGATGTAGGTCAGCGCCCAGGCGGGTGCGACGATCACCAGCTTGCGGATCAGCGCCTTGACGAGGCCGGCTTCCTCCGCGACGCCGACGCCGACCATGGCGACGATGATGACGCCGACGGCGTTGAAGTTCATGAAGTTCTGGACGACGCCGGTGAACATGAAGCGGATGCCCGCCGCCGTCAGCAGGCTGCGGGCATCGGTGCGCATCGCCTCGATGTCGCCCGTCGCGGGATTGTAGGCCTGATAGGCCACGTGCGCGCCGAACGCGGCCAGGATGGCCGAGAGCACGATCACGATGGCGATCAGGTAGACGAAGATCATCACCGGGTGGGGCACGCGGTTGCCCACGCGCTCCACCGTATCGAGGATCTTCTGCATCGCCGTCTTGGGCGCGGCGGGGGCTTCGCTCATCGGGAAAGGGCCTCGAGGATGCGGGCCCAGGAACGGATGCCCTTGTGGAAGCTGACCAGGTTGTACTTCTCGTTCGGGCTGTGGATGCGGTCATCCTCCAGTCCGAAGCCCGCCAGCACGACATCCATGCCGAGCGACTGCTTGAGCTGGTGCGTCACCGGGATCGACCCGCCACCGCCGATGAACACCGCCGGCTTGCCCCATTCGGCGCTCAGCGCGTCGCGGGCCTTGGCGAAGGCGGGGTCCTCGATCGGGAAGCGGATGGCCTGGCCGGCGCCGTGTTCCTTGAACTCGACGCGGCAATCGGCCGGCAGGCGCGCGCGCACATGCTCGCGGAAGGCCTTGCGGATGGCGTGCGGGTCCTGGTCGAAGACCAGGCGGAAGGAGACCTTGGCCGAGGCCACCGCCGGGATCACGGTCTTGAACCCGTCCCCCTGGTAGCCGCCGCCCATGCCGTTGATCTCGCAGGTCGGACGGGACCAGACCATCTCGAGCGCGCTTCGCCCCTTCTCGCCTGCCGGCACGGACAGGCCGATCGCGCCGAGGAAGGCCTCCGCGCTGAAGCCGAGGCTCGCCCATTGCTCGCGCAGCGCCTCGGGCAGTTCGGGCACGCCGTCGTAGAACCCCGGCAGCGTCACGCGGCCATCGGCGTCGTGCAGGTCGGCGAGGATGCGCGCGAGGATGCGGTTCGGGTTCGCAGCGGCCGACCCGTAGAAGCCGGAATGCAGGTCGCGGTCGGCGGCGTGGATGATCACCTCCTCCCCGCACAGGCCGCGCAGCATGGTGACGATGGCCGGCGTCTGCGCGTCCCACATGTTGGTGTCGCAGATCAGGCCGATATCGGCGCGCAGTTCCTTCGCATTCGCGTCGAGGAAGCCGGGCAGGTTGACGCCGCCGGATTCCTCCTCCCCTTCCAGCAGGATCGAGACCGGGATGGGCAACTTGCCGGTCACCGCCTTCCAGGCGCGGCACGCTTCGACGAAGGCCATGAGCTGGCCCTTGTCGTCGGCGGCGCCGCGGCCGCGGATCACCTTGCTGCCGTCGGGCAGAGTCTCGATGCGGGGCTCGAAGGGGTCGCTGTCCCAGAGTTCCAGCGGATCGACCGGCTGCACGTCGTAATGGCCGTAGAACAGCGCCGAGGGCCCGCTCGCGCTGCGGTCATGGGCGACGACGATGGGGTGGCCCGGCGTCGGGCGCGAACTCGCCTCGAAGCCGATGCTGCGCAGGTCGGCCGCGTGCCATTCGGCATTGGCCTGGCATTCCTTCGCATAGGCCGGATCGGTCGAGATCGACTTGATGCGCAGCACGGCGAAAAGCCGCTCGAGCGCGGCGTCGAGGTCCTGGTCGATCCGCGCCAGGACCCTGTCGATATCCGACATCATTGCGTCTCCCCCAATCGCCGTGGCGGCGGCGAGTGCCGCGGCCCGGCTTGTCCGTGTCTTCGGCGCCGCGTCAGGCGGCGCCCTTCGTCAGAAACGCGCCGTGGTGGCGAACGGGATGCGGTCCGCTATCCACGCAACCGATCCCCGCTTTCACCCCGGGCGAGTTGCGCCTCGGACCGTCCGGCGCACTGGCGCATCTGCGCGAGCCGCCGCCACATCGCGGTCATGGCCTCGGCGTCGGCGGGTGGCGGGTGGCCCGGAGGGGCGCCGGTCAGCGCCGGGAACCGGGACGCAGCGGCAGCATGGGATGCAAAGCCTCGGCCCGCCGCGACGGGCTGTGCGAAAACCGTACGTCCCGTGCGCATGGCGCAATCCTGCGCGGCGCGCGACATGGTCATGCCGACGAGACGAGGTTCTTCCTCCACTTGCCCAGGGTATCGTTCCGCATTCGGTAAACGCAACCATTGCGTCCCGGCCCGGCGTCCATTCCCTGTTCGCGACGTCCCAGCCAGGCCGCCGCGACCACCACCGAGCCGCGCCCGGCGATCAGGCCAGGAGCACGCCGTCGCGTGCGACCACGCGCCCGCCGGAAACCACCAGGCGCCGCGTGGGGCGCGCCACGACCGCCTCCGCCAGGCTGCGCGCCTCGACCAGCACGAGGTCCGCCCGGGCGCCGGCCTCAAGTCCGTAGGCATCGAAGCCGCAGCCCGTTGCCCCCGCCCCGGTCACGCAGTCGAGCGCCACCGCCACCTCGTCGTCGCGGCGGAAGTTGTTGCGCAGGCCGATGAGCATCGCGCGCTCAAGCATGTCGGGCGAGCCGTAGGGCGTCCACGTGTCGCGGATGCCGTCATTGCCGCCGAAGATCGTCACGCCCGCCGCGCGGCAGGGTGCGACCAGCGGCACGAGGCGGGAGGCCGGCGCGGTCGTGGCGATCGCGACACCCAGCGCAGCCATGCGCGCGAGCAGCGCGTCGCGGTCGCGCTCCGGAATGTCGCCGAGGCAGAAGGCGTGGCTCACCACCACCCTGCCTTCCATCCCCAGCGCCCGCGTGCGTTCGAGGATCAGGTCGAGCGAGAAGGCGCCCATCGTCCCCGGCTCGTGCAGGTGGATGTCCACCGGCTTGCCGTGCTTCTCCGCGAGCCCGAAGACGATGTCGAGGTGCCTCACCGGGTCGCGCTCGATGGCGCAGGGGTCGAGCCCGCCGACGATGTCCGCACCCATCGCCAGCGCGGCGTCGAGCAACGCATCCGTCCCCTGCCGCGCCAGCATCCCGGATTGCGGGAAGGCGACGATCTGGATCTCCTGCAGCCCGGCCATGGCCTCGCGCGTTTGCAGCACGCGCTCGACATGCTTCGTGCCGGCGGAGGTATCGACGTCCACATGAGTGCGGATGCGCGTCGTGCCCTGCGCGAGAAAGGCCCGCGCCAGGGCGAGCGACGCCGCCCCCGCATCGTGCCCGGTGCGTGCGCGCCATTCGCGCTCGGTGTCGATCTTGTCCTCGATGCGCGGGCCGACCTGGTTCACGAGCCAGTCCGGCAGATGGAAGGCGGTCTTGTCGAGATGGGTGTGGCCCTCGACGAAGCCGGGCAGCAGCAGCATCCCGCGGCCGTCCTCGACAGGCGTGCCGTCAGGCGGCACCGCGCCGGGCGCGATGGCGGAGATTCGCCCGTCCGTGATCATCACGGTCGAGGCCACGCCCCCGAACGGGCAAACATTCGTCAAGCGCCAGGTCTTCATGGGCTTATCCTTCCTTCCGTCCTGTCAGTCGCGGCAACCTACCGAGAGAGGATTTGGTATGCGACACGGAGCGGGTGATGGACGCACTTGATATGAAATTGCTTCTTTTCCTGGCATTGGTCGCCGTCGCGTTCCTGCCCGCTCGCCTCCCCTGGGCGGCCGCGGATGTACTGCGCGGTTCGTACCTGGCTGTCGCGGAAGTGATCCTACTTCTTGGCTTCGGTGTGCTGACGTGGACAGCGTTCGGTCCCTGGGTCGCGATCATATGCCCAATGGTCATTGCAGTGCCGATCGCCCTCGTGCGGCTTGTCCGCGCCTCGCGCGCCCTCCGCGACGGCATCGTCCCGGGGTCGCGCGCCGATGGCTGCTAGGCCGCGGCCAGCACCCAGTCGCGGAAAAGTTCAAGGTCGATGTTGCCGCCGCTCAGCACGATCCCGACACGCCTGCCGCGCATCGCCTCACGTTCCTGCATGAGCGCGGCAAAGGACGCCGCGCCCGCGCCCTCGGCGAGGTTGTGCGTGTCCTGCCACAGGGCGCGGACGGCGGCGGCGACCTCGTCGTCGGTCACGGTGACGATGCGTGCGGCGCCGCGCCGGATGATCTCCAGGGCCGCCGCATCCGGCACGCGCGTCGCCATGCCGTCGGCGCGCGTCTCGGCGTTGTTCGTCGTCACCACATGGCCTGCGGCGAAGGACAGCGCGTAGGACGGCGCCCCCGTGCTCTGCACGCCGATGATCTCGGTGGAAAGCCCCAGCAGGTCGCGCGCCAGGATGCAGCCGCAGATGCCCGAGCCCATCCCGATCGGCACGTAGAGCGCATCGAGCGCCGGCGCCGCGCGGAAGAACTCCAGCGCATAGGTCGCGACCCCCTTCACCAGGTCCGGTGCGAAGGAAGGCGCGAATTCGAGCCCCTCGGCGGCGGCGAGGCGTGCCGCCTCCTCCCGCGCCGCGTCGAAATCCTCGCCGTGCTCGACCAGGCGGGCGCCGAAGGCGCGCATCGCCGCGTTCTTCTCCGCGCTGTTCCCATGCGGCACCAGGATCGTCACGGGCACGCCATGCCGCCGGCCGGCATAGGCGAGCGACTGCCCGTGATTGCCGCGCGTCGCGCTGACCACGCCGCGCACCTGCGGGCGCTCGCGCGCCAGGCGCTCCATGTAGACAAGGCCGCCGCGCAGCTTAAACGCGCCGGTCGGCGTGTGGTTCTCGTGCTTGACCCAGACCTCGGCATCGCTGCGCGCCGCCAGCAACGGCCATGCGATCGCCGGGGTCGACGCGAATGCGCCATGCACCAGCGCCGCCGCCGCTTCCAGTTCCGTCAGTGTGAACATGGACATCCCGCCTTGGCTGTCGGCGGAAGGATGCATGCTTCGCGCCCACCCGGCAAAGCGATGCCTGGCTGCCGTGCCTCACCGCACCACCGCGACGGCGGGGCGAACCCGGCCTCAGGCCCCTCGCCCGCGGGTGGCGAGAGGATGGCGGCGGGCGCGGGGCGCCCGGCCGCAGGCAACCCGGTGGGTCAGACCGGCTTGAGGTTGATGGCCGTGGCCTTGCCGCGTTCGGTCGCCACGTCGTAGCTGACCTTCTGGTTCTCGTTCAGGCCGGTCAGCCCGGCCTTCTGGACGGCGGTGATGTGGACGAACACGTCCTTGCCGCCGTCCTGGGGGACGATGAAGCCGAAGCCCTTCGTCGCGTTGAACCACTTCACGGTGCCGATGGCCATGCAATCCGTCTCCTTCGTCGCGGCCGGCGCGATGGTCGCTCCGGCTGTATCCCAGCCGGTCCGTGATCGGCTTGGAGGCGACCGGGTCTCCGGAGGCACGGCAAGGCGAGGCGAGACACGATTGGTGACCGAATCACGCGCAGATCATGAGAGGCGCGTCAACAATCGCATCCGTTCCGTAATATTCGCCCGCCCGCCTCACTCCAGGCGGATGCCGAGCTCGGGGATGGTGCGGCCCCAGAAGGCGTGCTCGTCACGCACCTGCGCGACGAAGGCCTCGGCGCTCACCGGCGTCGCCAGCGGCTCAAGGCCGTCGCGGCCGAGCTTCTCGTGGAAGGCCGGCAAGGCGGCGATCTCGCTGGCCGCGGCGCGCAGGGTGGCGACCGGCCCCTCCGGCGTGCCGGGCGGGTAGAACAGCCCGTGCCAGCCGGTCACGGCGTAGCCCGGCAGGCCCTGCTCGGCCACCGTCGGCACATCGGGGAAGGCGGGGGAGCGCCGCGCGCCCGTCACCGCGATCGGCCGGAGCTGCCCTTCGCGCACCAGCGGAATGGCCGGCGGCGGAGAGGAGATGTTGAACTGCACCGTCCCGTTCACCGCATCCATCAGCGCCGGCGCGGTGCCGCGATAGGCAACGTCCGACAGTTCGATCCCCGCCATCCGCGCGAGCAGCTTGCCCGCCAGGTGGTTGTTCCCGCCGGTGCCCGAATGGCTGAAGGTGATCTCGCCGGGCTTCTGCCGCGCGAGCGCGATCAGTTCCTGCAGGTTGGTCGCCGGGAAACGCGGGTTGGCCACCAGGATGTACTGGTAGTTCGCCAGGATGCCGGCCGGGACCAGCACGCGCGCCGGGTCCTCGCGCTCGGGCGTGCGATAGACATGCGGGTTGATCACGACATTGGAGGAGACGGCGTAGAGGAAGGTGTAGCCGTCCGGCCGCGTGTTCCGGACCACCTGCTGCGTGCCGATGTTGCCGCCCGCGCCGCCGCGGTTGTCCACCACCACCGGCTGGCCGAGCCTCTGCGACAGGAGCTGGGCGAATTCCCGCCCGACGATGTCCGTCCCGCCGCCCGCAGCATAGGGCACGATCATGGTCACTGCGCGGTTCGGCTGCCAGGCCGCCCCCTGCGCGCGCGCCAGGGCAGGCGCGAGGAGGCTGGGGGCGAGAAGGAGGCTGCGGCGCTTCATGGGCGTTTTCCCGACATTGGTCTCCGCTGCGCCATAGCACGCCCCAACGAAAAAGGGGCAGTCCCGAAGGACTGCCCCCATCCGCTCCGGATCGGTGGAACCGATCAGAAGTCTTCGCGCGGCACGAGCGCTTAGAAGTCCATGCCGCCCATGCCGCCCATGTCGCCGCCGCCGGCCGGAGCCGCCTTGCGCTCAGGACGCTCGGCCACCATCGCCTCGGTGGTGATCAGCAGGGAGGCCACCGAAGCGGCATCCTGCAGCGCCGTGCGCACGACCTTGGTCGGGTCGATGATGCCGGCGGCCACCAGGTTCTTGTACTCGTCCGACTGCGCGTCGTAGCCGAACTCGTAGGTGTCGGTGCGCAGCACCTCACCGGCGACCACGGCGCCGTCCTTGCCGGCGTTCTCGGCGATCTGGCGGATCGGCGACTGGATCGCGCGGCGCACGATCTCGATGCCGACCTGCTGGTCCGCGTTGTCGGCCTTCAGGCCGGCCAGCTTCTGGGAAGCGCGCAGCAGGGCCACGCCGCCGCCCGGGACGATGCCTTCCTCGACCGCGGCGCGGGTCGCATGCAGCGCGTCATCGACGCGGTCCTTGCGCTCCTTCACCTCGACCTCGGTGGAGCCGCCGACGCGGATCACCGCGACGCCGCCGGCGAGCTTCGCCAGACGCTCCTGCAGCTTCTCGCGGTCGTAGTCCGAGGTGGTCTCCTCGATCTGCGCCTTGATCTGCTCGCAGCGGCCCTTGATGTCGTCCTTCTTGCCGGCACCCTCGACGATCGTGGTGTTCTCCTTCTCGATCCGCACCTTCTTCGCGCGGCCGAGCATGGCGAGCGTCACGCTCTCGAGCTTGATGCCGAGGTCTTCGCTGATGACCTCACCACCGGTCAGGATGGCGATGTCTTCCAGCATCGCCTTGCGGCGATCGCCGAAGCCCGGCGCCTTCACGGCGGCGATCTTCAGGCCGCCACGCAGCTTGTTGACGACCAGGGTGGCCAGCGCCTCGCCCTCGACGTCCTCGGCCACGATCACCAGCGGGCGACCGGACTGCACGACGGACTCGAGCAGCGGCAGCATCGGCTGGAGCTGCGACAGCTTCTTCTCGTGGATCAGGATGTACGGGTCATCCATCTCCGCGATCATCTTCTCCGCATTCGTGATGAAGTACGGGGAGACGTAGCCGCGGTCGAACTGCATGCCCTCGACGACGTCGAGCTCGGTCTGGATGGACTTGGCTTCCTCGACGGTGATGACACCCTCGTTGCCGACCTTCTCCATCGCCTGAGCGATCATCTCGCCGATCTCGGTCTCGCCGTTGGCGGAGATCGAGCCGACCTGCGCCACTTCGGCGGAGGTCGTGATCTTCTTGGTCTTGGACTCGAGGTCCTTGACCACCTCGGCGACGGCCTTGTCGATGCCGCGCTTCAGGTCCATCGGGTTCATGCCGGCGGCCACGGCCTTCGCGCCCTCACGGACGATGGACTGGGCCAGCACGGTCGCGGTGGTGGTGCCGTCGCCGGCCAGGTCGTTCGTCTTGGAAGCGACCTCGCGCACCATCTGCGCGCCCATGTTCTCGAACTTGTCGGCCAGTTCGATTTCCTTGGCGACCGTCACGCCGTCCTTCGTGATGCGCGGGGCACCGAAGGACTTGTCGATGACGACGTTGCGGCCCTTCGGGCCCAGCGTCACCTTCACGGCGTCGGCCAGGATGTCCACGCCGCGGATCATCTTCTCGCGCGCGGAGGCGCCGAACTTCACGTCCTTAGCAGCCATGTGTCTCTACCTCTGAATTTCGTGGTGTCGGGATCGCAGCGAAGCGGCGCCTCAGGCGGCCTTCTTCGCGGAGGACGCACCTTCGAGGATGCCCATGATGTCGGACTCCTTCATGATCAGGAGCTCCTCGCCATCGAGCTTCACCTCGGTGCCCGACCACTTGCCGAACAGGATGCGGTCGCCGGCCTTCACGTCGAGCGGGCGGATCTCGCCCTTCTCGTTGATGGTGCCCGCGCCGACGGCGACGACTTCGCCTTCCTGCGGCTTTTCCTTCGCGGTGTCGGGGATGATGATGCCGCCGGCGGTCTTCTCTTCCGCAGTGACGCGGCGAACGAGAACGCGGTCGTGCAGGGGACGGAAGTTCATTGGTGTCCTCTCCTGAGCCTCGGGTTGATGACGGCTCGCCCTGGGAAGCCTGGCCGGTTGCCGGAGCACCCCGGCCGTTAGCACTCCCCCCAGAGGAGTGCCAGCGATCTAAGCCGCCCCCGCAACGCCGTCAAGCGTTCGGCAGCACTCAATGGGCGCGAGTGCTAATAATCTGAATATAAACGATTTTTCTTGCATCATGCCGCACCGCACATGTCATCCTGATGTCGGTCGCCGCCCGGCGAAGGTGGCGCCGCCGATAGAAACCGCACGGCTCACCACCCCGCAGGGAAAGGATTGACGACGGTGCTGCAGGGAATCGAACCGATCCTCCGAATCCCCGACTGGCGCATGACCACGGCGGAGTTGCTCTACCACCTGCCGGACCACCCGCACGTCCTGCAGGCCTACATCTGGCAGAAGCTGGACCACGCGCCGGATTTCCCGGAACTCAGCCGCTTCCTGGATTTCTGGCGGCGGGAGATCGAGGGGCCGCTGCACTCCGTCCGCGTGGCCAGCACCGCCCTGACCCGACCGGCGGAACTCCGTTACGCCAACGGAGTCTTCACGCTTCACTGAGCCCCGCAAACACGCGACGATGCTGCCCGCCGGCCGCGCCCGGTAGCGCGGCTGAGTTCGGGGGGACAACGGCGTGGAGCTTGTGCGCGGCATTCTCGAGGGCTCGCCGATGCTGGCCCTCTTCATCGCCATCGGGCTTGGCTATGCGCTCGGCCAGTTGCCCGTGCTTGGCGTCACCTTCGGCGCGGGCGCGGTACTCTTCTCCGGCCTCGCCATCGGGGCGCTCGCGCCGCGGGCGGCCCCGCCCGGCCTGGTCGGCACCCTCGGCCTGCTGATGTTCCTCTACGGCACCGGGATCCAGTACGGGCCGCAATGCGTCGCCGGCCTCAAGGGGCCGGGGCTGCGCTGGATCCTCCTCGCCCTCGCCGCGGTCGTCGCCGCGCTGTTCGCGGCGCAGGCGGTGGGCGGGATGCTCGGCCTGTCCGTCGCGATGCAGGCGGGGATGTTCGCCGGCGCCGGCACCAGCACCTCGGCGCTGCAGGCGGCCATCACCGCGGCGGGCGGCGGCGCGGAGCCGACCATCGGCTATGCGGTCGCCTACCCGGTCGGCGTCATCGGGCCGATCCTCCTGATGGGCTTCATGCTGCGCCTGTTCCGGCCGGAGGTCCCGGCCCCTGCCCCCAGCCTGCGCCATGCCGAGGTGACGCTGCGACCCGGCATGCCCGCACGCAGCGTTGCCGAGATCACGGCGGACCTGCCCGAAGGCATCATGGTCCTCGCCATGCGGCGGGAGCACCAGAACGCGCCCGCCGAGCCCGGTGCGCGCCTGGCCGGCGGCGACGGCCTGCTGATCGTCGGCCCGCCCGCGGCGGTGGACCAGGCGATCGCGCGCCTGGGGGAGGAGGAGGAAGGCCGCCTCGCCAAGGACCGCGCCGCCTACGACATCGTGCGCGTCACCGTCTCCAGGCCGGCCTTCCGCGGCCGCACGCTGGCGACTATCCCGATGCCGCCCTTCGCCGTCCGCATCGCCGAGGTCCGGCGCGGCGATTCGCTCATGCTGCCGGGTCCGGAACTCGAACTGGAATACGGCGACGTCCTCGTGCTGCTGGCCGAGAGCGGACGCCAGCCGGAACTCGCCGCCCATTTCGGCGACAGCGTGAAAGGCAATGCCGAACTTTCCTTCATCTCGATCGGCATCGGCATGGCGCTCGGCCTGCTGGTCGGCATGATCAGCATCCCCTTGCCGGGCGGGGGCGGCTTCAGCCTCGGCGTCGCCGGCGGGCCGCTGGTGGTGGCGCTGGTCCTCGGCTGGCGCGGCAGGACCCTCGGCATCGGCTGGCGCATGCCGGTCGCGGCCAACATGGTGCTGCGGAACTTCGGGCTGTCGATCTTCCTGGGACAGGTGGCGATCGCCTCGGGCCGACCCTTCGTCGAGACGGTCGCGGCCCAGGGCCCGGCCGTGCTGGCCGGGGCGGCGCTGGTGCTCGCCACCATCGTCCTGACCGTGCTGCTGATCGGCCACGTCATCCTGCGCATCCGCATCGACGACCTGTTCGGCGTCTGCGCCGGGGCCACCGGCAACCCGGCCATCCTCGCGGGCGCCAATCGCCTGCTCGGCAGCGACCGTGCGGACGTGGGCTACGCCATCGTCTTCCCCACCATGACCATCGCCAAGATCGTCGCCGTGCAGTTGCTGCTCGGCTGACCGGCGCGGAGGACCCCATGCGCATCGCCATGTTCAGCACCAAGCCCTACGACCGCCGCAGCTTCGAGGCAGCGCCGGCGGCAGCCGGGCATGAGATCCTCTACCTCGAGCCCCGCCTCGCCCCGCTGACCGCGCCGCTGGCGGCGGGGGCCGAGGCGGTCTGCGCCTTCGTCAACGACGACCTCTCGGCACCGGTGCTGGAACGGCTCGCCGCCGGCGGCACGAAGCTCGTCCTGCTGCGCTGCGCCGGCTTCAACAACGTGGACCTGGCGGCGGCGCAGCGGCTCGGCATGAAGGTCGCGCGCGTGCCGGCCTATTCGCCGCATGCGGTCGCGGAATTCACCATCGGGCTGATGCTCGCCCTCGTGCGCGGCATCCACCGCGCCTACCAGCGCACGCGGGACGGCAATTTCGCCCTTGAAGGCCTGCTCGGCTTCGACCTGCACGGCAAGACGGTCGGCGTGCTCGGCACCGGCAAGATCGGCGCCATCGTCGCGCGCATCCTCGCCGCCGGCTTCGGCTGCCGCGTGCTGGCCCACGACGTCCATCCCGATCCCGGCCTGCAGGCGATCGGCGTCACCTACATGGAACCGCGCGCCATCGCCGCGCAGGCCGACATCCTGACGCTGCATTGCCCGCTGACGCCCGAGACGCGCCACGTCGTCCGCGCCGAGACCCTGGCGCTGGCGCACCCCGGCCTGGTGCTGGTCAACACCAGCCGCGGCGGGCTGATCGACACCGAGGCCGCGATCGAGGCGCTGAAGTCCGGCCAGCTCGGGGGCCTCGCCATCGATGTCTATGAGCAGGAGGCCGACCTCTTCTTCGAGGATCTCTCGAACGAGATCCTGGCCGACGACGTGATCGCCCGGCTGCTGACCTTCCCCAACGTGCTGGTGACCGGCCACCAGGCCTTCTTCACCGCCGAGGCGCTCGGCGCCATCGCCGAGGTGACGCTCGCCAACGCGACCCGCGTCGCGGCGGGGGAGCCCCTCGGCGCGAGCGAGGTGACGACCGCCGCGACGGTGCCGCACCGCGCCTGATGCCGCGCGCGGCGACCTTCAGGCCCGGCCGGCGGCGACCTGGCCCCGAGGC
>NZ_JAAEDM010000053.1 GCF_018129065.1 Neoroseomonas soli
GCCACCGTCACGGTCCGGCCCGCCCGTCCGGTGCCGCTGCAGGCCGCCCCGGTCGCGGCCGCCGCCCCGGCGACCACGGCGCAGATCCAGCCGCGGCAGGAAGTGCAGGTGCGCCCCGCCCGCAACCCGGACTTCGTCGCGGTGGAAACCCCTGCCGGGGAACGGCTCGGCTACGCGCCGGTCGCGGTCTTCTCCATTCCGCCGGCGCAGATGCGCGCCATCTCGGTCCCGGCCGCGGCGCCGGGAGCCGAGGCGGCGCCGGCCGGACGCGTGCGGACGCTGGCCAGCACCAACATCGCGCGGCGGGACAATTTCCGCGACGCGGTGCGGGATCTCGAGCGGGCCGTCTCCAGCGGTGGCTTCGAGGTCGGGACCTGACGCGCGCTAAGACGGAGGGGCCTCCCCTCCGTCAGCCGGCCATGAGGGCCTGACCGGAGCGGGCCCATGCGGGCGCCGCTCCGGGAAGCCAGGCCGGTCAGGCCGGCTGCGCCATCGCCTTCATGAAGGACTCGCGGAAGCGGATCGGGTCGCGGTCGGTCTGGCTGCGTCCCGGCTCGTTGTCGATCTTCACGCCGATCACGTGCGGCCCGTCCGTGGCCAGGGCCTTCGCCACCAGCGCGTCGAACTCCGCCTCGTCCGCCGCCCAGGCGGCGGAGGCGATGCCCGAGGCGCGCGCGATGGCGACGATGTCCGTGCGCGCCGTCGCGGCCGGCGTGCCCTGCCCGCCGGTGATCTGATAGATGCCGTTGTCCCAGACGATCACGGCGAGGTTCTTCACCGCCTGCGCCGCGATGGTGGACAAACAGCCGAGCTGCATCAGCAGCGAGCCGTCGCCCTCCAGCGCGAAGACGCGCCGCTTCGGCTGGGCGATCGCCACGCCCATCGCGATCGGCGCCGCGAGGCCCATGCTGCCCAGCATGTAGAAGTTCTCCGGCCGCTGCCCCGCGCCCCAGAGATCCCAGTTGGAATTGCCGATGCCGCCGATCACGGCCTCGCGGTTGTTCAGCGCGCCGACCAGGCGCTTCGTCAGCGCGGCGCGGTTCATCACATGCAGGTTGCCGGTGGTCTCGGTCATCACTTGCGCCCTCCGCTCAGCAGCGGGGAGATGATCAGGCAGGCCGGCCAGCGCGTCGCGAAGGCCTGGCGGATGGTGCGGTCGGCCACGAAGGCGGCCTCATCGAGGCGGCTCATCGTATGGTGCTCGATGCCCATGCTGTCGAGGATCGGCCGCATGGTGCGGCAGACGATCGCCTGGCCGGGGTTGAACTCGCCCATGGTGCCGCGTTCGCTGACCACCATCACCACCGGCACCTGGAAGGCGACCGGCAGGGAGGCCAACGCGTTCGGCAGCGTCGCGAAGCCGGAGGTCTGCATCAGCACGACGCCCCGCATCCCCGCCATGTTTGCGCCGGTGACGATGCCGACCGCCTCTTCCTCCCGCGCGCAGGGGAAGGTGGTGAAGAAGGGGTCCGCGTGGCAGCCCTCGATCACCGGCCGCAGCACGTTGTCGGGGACATAGGTCACCAGGCGGATGTCATTGTCCTTGAAGGCCTGGCGCAGGATCCCGTGCCAGGTGGGGGCCGCTTCGGCCACGCTGCTCATCGCTCGAACATCTCCTCGCAATTCGCTGCGGTATCGCACCCGATGCCGGGATCGCCAAGGCGGGGCCGGGGGACGCCATGCAGGGCACGCGGCTTGCGCCACGCCACCCGCCCGCCGTAGGGGGAGGCGCGATGGATGCTCCCGCCCTGCCCCGCCTGCTCGTCGATGCCGATGCCTGCCCGGTGCGGGAGGAGATCGTGCGCGTCGCCGCGCGGCTCGGCCTGCAGGTGCTGCTGGTGACCAACGGCGCGCGGCCGGTCCGCCCGCCGCCGGTGCCCTTCGTCCGGCTGGTGGTGGTGGCCGAAGGCGCCGACAAGGCCGACGACTTCATCGCCGAGGAAGCCGGGCCGGTCGACATCTGCCTGACGGCCGACATCCCGCTCGCGGCGCGCTGCCTGGCCAAGGACGCCTTCGCGCTTTCGTTCAAGGGCAAGCCCTGGACAACGGACAACATCGGCAGCGCGCTGGCGGGGCGGGAGGTGGCGCGCCACCTGCGGGAGATCGGCGTCGCGGGCGGCGGGCCGGCGCCCATGGCGGGGCAGGACCGCTCGCGCTTCCTCAACGCGCTCGACACCATGGCGCAGGCTGCGCTGCGCAAGGCGCGCAGCGGCCCGCATCCGGCGGTCAGCGGCTGATCCACACCTCCAGCCGGGCGGGAAGGACATTGGCGGGCACGGGGCGGATCTGGGTCGTGACCAGGTTCGCGGCCTGGACGTCGCGGGCGAGCAGCGCGGCCGCGGTGGCCTCCTCGGGCCGGGCGTAGCGCACTTCGTTCATGCGCGCGGCGGCGACAGTCCGCTGGCCGCCGCCAGCCACGCCCTGGACGCCCCAGCCCGCCTGTTCGAGCCGCACCATCATCGCCCGCACATCCTCGCGGCGAATGCTCCCGGCGAACTGCACGACGACCTGGAAGTCGCCTCGCCTCACGGCGGCCGCGGCGGCCGGCGCTGCGACCGGCGGCACCTGCGGTGCCGGCCCCTGGTAGTTCCGGGCGGCAGCGCGGTCGGCGGCCCCGCCCGGGTCGAAGCAGGGGGCCCAGAACCTCACGATGCATTGAACCGGATTGAGCGGCGGCGAGACGAGGCCCGGGGCGACGCCGGCGGCGAAGACCGCGGCGCCGTACACCATCCCCGCGCCGACGACGACCCAGCCGACCACCGTCCGCAGCGTGCCGCGGCCGAGGACGAAGGTGAGGACGGCGACGATCGCCGCGAAGGCGACGATCTGGACGGCGACATCCTGGAGCGCGGCCCGATCTTCCGTGAAGGAGACGGCGATCGCGGCGGCCGCGAAGACCGCAAGCCCTCCAAGGAGGAAGACGGCTGCCGGCCTGTTCACCTGCAGCAGGCGTTCGAGGATCTGAACCGGCGTCATCCGCGACCCCTCGGATTGTCACCGAAACGGTCGGATATCAGGTCCCGGATTTCAACCGGTTTTGTCTCGGGGCCGGGCCGGCGCACGGTTGCGCGCCGGCCGGGCGGTCCCGGTCAGGCGGTCAGCGCTGCGCCTCGGCGACCTCGATGCCCTCGGCACAGGCGGTCCGGGTCAGCCACGGCCAGGGGTCGGTGGCGCGCCCGTCGCGACGCAGTTCGACGTGCAGGTGCGGCCCGGTGGTGCGCCCGGTGCGGCCCACGCTGCCGACCGGCTGTCCGGCCAGGACCTGGCGGCCGGCGGAGACGCCGGGGCCGACGCCGGCCAGATGCGCGTAACGCGCGCGCGTGCCGTCCCGGTGCTCGACCTCCACCATGATGCCGTAGCCGTAGTAGCGCCCGGCATGGACGACGGTGCCCCCGGCAGCGGCACGGACCTGCGAGCCGATCGGCGCGCGGATGTCGACCCCGGGGTGGTAGCCACGGCCGCGATAGCCGAAACCGGAGGAGTATTCGCCGGCAACCGGCATGCCGATCGCGCACGGCGCGGCGAGGGCGGCGGCAGGAAGCAGGGTGGAGCCGGCAAGGATCATTCCGCAGATCCGGCCGGTCAGGGCCGGCAGTCGGGTCAGGCGCGTCGCGAGGCGCGTCTGGCGCATGCAGTGATATCTCCGGTTACGTTTCGTGAAGCCGGGCCTGCTTGGCCGCGCCAGCCGCATGCGTCAACCCGGGGAGCGGTTGTGCCGGCCGCAAGATATGCCACCGGAACGGGTGCCCGACCCCTATGGGCGGCGGCGGGCACGCCAGTCGGACGGTGTCTCGAAACTGCCTTCCCACATCCCGCGGCGCGCCGCCCTGGCCTCGGATTCCTGCCTGACATAGTCGGCGGAGTAGCGGGTGAAGGCGATCGCCCAGCCCTGCCGCACCAACTCTGCGCCGATGTCCGTGCCCTGCGCATTCCGGCAGCGCGCGACGCGGCGCCCGTAGCGGTCGGTGTCGAGAACCTGGCAGGACAGCGTGCCGCCGCCGAGGATCCGGGCCATGGCCCGGCTCGCTTCCTGCCCGCAGGGGTAGTCGCTGCCCCGGCGCCGGCAGGTCTGCGCCGATTCCGGCGCGTCCACGCCATGCAGGCGCAGCCGGCCGCCGCCAGTCGCGAGCGTGTCCCCGTCGACCACGGTGACCCGGGCGGCGAAAGTACCGGAGGCCGGAATGCCGGGCGGGGCGGTCCCTTCGGGAATGCCGTAGCGGACGCGCGGCATTGATGGCGAAGGCGCGGACGCGTCCAGCCAGGCGGCGGCGTGCTCGCGCAGCAGGCCGGATCCCCCCGCCGCCAGCACGGCCAGGAACAGCAGGAAGAACCACCCGGCCATCGGCAGCCGTCGCAGCCAGGTGCCGAACCGCCGCCGCGCCGCGCCGCGGCCGCGGCGCTCTGCCGCCCGCAGCGCCTCGCGCAGGTCGGGCGGGCGTTTCCGTCGCGTCAGCCGCATGTGCTCCGTCGGGGTTCCTGGCCTTGGCCCGCCGAGGCATGGCGGGTTGCCGGCACATGATAGCGGAACGCCCGGCGCCGCGCCTGCGAGCGGGCCGGGGCACGCTTCGCCGCCCCTCCGGGCGAGGGGCACTGCGCGCTGATCCAATCCATCCGCCGGGCGGACCGCGCCACGGCACGGGCCCTGACGGCGGGCCGACGCAGGCGCTCTCAGCGCACCGGCAGCAGCAGCGGCACCAACAGCACGCTGACCGCCATCACGGCCACGGAAAGCGGCACGCCGACCTTCACGAAATCGCCGAAGGTATAGTTGCCCGGCCCCACCACCAGCGTGTTCACCGGGGAGGAGATCGGCGTCATGAAGGCGGTCGAGGCCGCCAGCGCGACGATCATGGCGAAGGGATGCGGGGAGGCGCCGGCATCCGCCGCGATGGCCAGCGCCACCGGCGTCATCAGCACCGCCGTCGCGGTGTTGGAGATGAAAAGCCCGAGCATCGCCGTGATGACGAAGACGACCGCGAGCAGCACCCGTGGCGACGCATTGCCGGCGACCGCGAGCAAGGCATCGGCGGCGAGATCGACGCCCCCCGTGCGCTGCAGCGCCAGCGAGAAGGGCAGCATGCCGACGATCAGCACCAGGCTCTTCCACGAGATCGAGCGATAGGCGGCATTCAGGTCCACGCAGCCGGCAGCCCCCATCAGCAGGCAGCCGATCAGCGCCGCATGCACGTTCGGCACCCAGCCCAGCACCATCAGCGCGACGGTCAGCGCCAGGATGGCGACGGCGATCGGCCCCCGGCCGGCGGCGGGCAGCACCTCGGCATGCTCGGCCGGCAGGTGCAGCACGAGCAGGTCGCGGCTGTCCGCCTGCAAGCGGCGGATATCGGCCCAGAATCCGGTCAGCAGCAGGGTGTCCCCGGCCTTCAGCTTCTCCTCGAGGAAGTCGGGGCCGGCGACCTCCTGCCGGTGGCGCAGGCCGATGACGGTCAGGCGGTATTCGGCGCGCATGCGGGCCTGCAGCACCGTGCTGCCCACCAGCGGCGAGTCCGGCGGGATGATCGCCTCGACCATCCCGATCTCCTGCGAATGGTCCAGGAAATAGCCGCCCTCCTCGAGCGGCAGCGTCTCCACGCGGAACTCGGCGCGCATCGCCTCGATGCGCCCGGCCGCGGCGCGGACATCCGCCAGCATGACGTCGCCTGCCTTGATGACAGTGGCGCCGCTGGGGCGGAGAAGCTCGGTCGCGAAGCGGTGCCCCCGCTCGATGGCCAGGAGGTTGACGCCCTCCTGCCGCAGCCTGATCTCCTCGAGCCGCCGGCCGACGAGGGGCGAGGCCGCGGGGACGCGCACGCGGAAGGCGCGGCCGGCCAGGGCATACTTCGTCGTCCACTCCCGCAGGCTCGGCGCGTGGCGGCCGCCGGAGCCCGGCGGGCGGCGGTCCGGCAGCAGCCGGCGGGCGAAGATCATGTAGCCGATCGCCAGCGCCAGCACGGGCAGGCCGAAGGGGCTGAAGGCGAAGAAGCCGAAGCCCTCGTGGCCCTGGCGCAGGAGCTCGGCGTTCACCACCAGGTTCGGCGCGGTGGCGACCAGCGTCAGCATGCCGCTGATCAGCGCCGCGACCGACAGCGGCATCATCAACTGCCCCGGCGCCGTCCCGGTGTTCCGGCAGATGCGCAGCACGACGGGCACGAAGATGGCGACGACCGCGGTCGAGGACATGAAGGCGCCGAGGCCCGCGCAGGCGACCATCAGCAGCACCAGCATGCGTGTCCCGCTGTTGCCTGCCTTCTCGTAGAGCAGGTCCCCCAGCCGGCGGGCGACGCCGGTGCGCACCAGCGCCTCCCCGATCACGAAGAGCGCCGCGATCAGCACGATGCTGGGGTCGGAGAAGCCGGCCAGCGCCTCGTTGATCGTGATCACGCCGGTGAAGGGCAGCAGCACGATCATCAGCAGCGCCACCGCGTCCATGCGCGGCCGATTGGCGACGAACATGACGATCGCCGCGCCGAGCAGCGCGAGGACGAGGAGGAGGTCGCCCGTCATGGCCCCGCCCGCCCGCTCAGCCCTGCGCCGCCAGCAGCGGCCGGAGCACGTCGGTGACACCGGTAAGGATGATCTGCACGCCGACGCATAGCAGCAGGAAGGCGGTGAGCTTGGTCACGATGAGCGTGCCCTGGGGCCCGATGCGGCGCGCGATCGCCTCCGCATAGGCGTAGGCCAGCCAGACGCAGGCACCCACCGAGGCCGCCACCAGCACGGCGGAGATGGCACTGACCAGCAGCACGCCCTGCGTCTCGGATGCACGCTCCGCGCCCAGCGCGATCGAGGCGGCGATCGACCCCGGCCCCGTGGTCAGCGGCAATGTCAGCGGGAAGAAGGCCATGCGCTCGATCGGCGCGGTGTCCATCGCATTCGGCGCATTCTTCGCCTCGGGCGCCGCGCGCAGCATCGCCCACCCCGCGGCCGCGACCGCGAGCCCGCCGCCGATGCGCAGCGCCTCGAGCGAGATGCCGAAGACGGACAGCACGCGGGACCCGAGGAACAGCGCCACCACCAGCACGATGAAGGAATTGATCCCGATCTGCCGTGCCAGGCGTGCGCGCTCGCGCGGCGTCAGCCAGCGCGTCATGTCGTGGAAGATGAAGGCGACGCCAAACGGGTTGATGATGCTGAGCAGCGTCGAGAAGCCGAACAGCCAGAAGGAGATCAGCTTGGCGACAAGGAAGCCGTCCATGGTCATGCGGTCCCCTCGCCTGCCGTGCCGCGGGTCAGCGGAGTTCGATGGTCAGGCCGGCCTCGTTGATCCGGAGCTGCCCGCCCGCCCGGTCCGTGCGCAGGCGCAGTTCCACCCCGGCGGCATTGCGCAGCCAGCGGGTCTCCGGCCCGGCGGGCCCGCCGCGCGCGCGCGGCATCACCTGCTCCGTGTAGCGGCCGGCGAAATCCTCGAGCCGCCGCAGCCCGAAGACCTCCCCCCGCGCGGAGAGGGAGGCGACGCCGACGCTGCCGAACTCGAGCCCCCGCACCGAGAAGCGGTGCTCCTCCCCCCGGAAGCGCAGCCGCCCGCCGCCCACCGTGGCGCCGACCGCGAGCACGCCGACGCGCACCTGCTCGATCTCGATCGAGGCGTCGGGGTTCGGGTCGGGGCGGTTCCGCTGGGCGAGGGCCGGCAGGGCCGCCAGCAAGACGCCCAAAGCGGGCCAGGCCATGATCGATCGACGCCTGCTCAAGTCGGGGCTCCATGTCGGGCGGATCGGGGCACGGCGCGGGGCCGGGCCGATGGGCCGCCGGATCGGGGGTCTTCTCCATCGTCGCCGCGGGTCCCTCCGCGACCCGGCTCACGACTGCAGCCCCAGCATGCCAGGGCGCGCGGAGCGCACGCCAGGGGCTGCCTCGGGCCCGCCGCCGCGCCGGGGACCGCATGGGCGGGGCAGGTCCGGCATGAGCGTCGCGGCGAGGCTCGTCATCGGCCCGCGTCTCAGAATCGGAAGGAGAGCGTGATCGACCCGTACTGCGCGCTCTCCAGCTGCGTCTCGAATTCACGCGAGCGTGCGGTGTAGGTCATGGTCAGCCGGGCGAAGGGCATGATCACCGCGACGCCCGCATTGGCCTCGCCGACGAAGGTCTCCCGGTCCACGTGCCGGCTGTCGCGCCAGGTATTGCCGTCGAGGAAGATGTCGCGCCCGATGACGCGCCCCTCGACGCCGGCGAAGACATACCAACCCCACTTGCCGCCGGGCTGGTAGAAGGCGGAGCCGGAGATCGAGGGCCGCATCCGCGGCGGCCCGAAATCCGCCATCAGATCGTCCCCGATCCTGACCATGAGACCGGCCGAGGCGTAGGTCTGCACGTTGCCGACGCTCGCGGTGACGCTCGGCACGATGCCGACGGCAACGTCCTCCCAGACCGGATCGCTGTTGAAGCGCCACTGGCGGGAGAGCACGACGTTCACCCCCGGCTCGTCCTTGAGCTGGTAGTTCCAGCCATAGGCGCGGTCGATGTTGAGCAGGTCGTGGACGCCGTTCTGCACCTGCTCGCCGAGGGCGGAGGGCCCGACCATGCCGAGTTGCAGCTCGATGCTGCCGTATTCCGTCGCGGTGTAGGAGGCGAGGCTGATCGCGCCGTAGAGCCAGCCCGCATAGGGCCGATCGAGCGGGTCCGGATTGCGCCGCGTCGTGTCGTCCGGGGTGAAGATGTTCTGCCCGAAGGCCAGCCCCCAGCGCGGGGTGCCGCCCTCGGGGAAGATCAGGCTGGGCCGGTCGGTCAGGAAGGTCAGCCAGGAGGGCGGGTCGTAGGAAGGCGAGCGCCAGGAGAGCTGGAACCCGCTCGTGTAGTACCGGTCCGTGCCGGCCAGCAGGTCGTTCTCGTAGGTCAGGGAGAAGGTGCCATAGTGGTCCCCCGGCACGCGCTCGCTGGCGTGCACGGGGGCCGCAGTCACGGCGGCGGCGCATGCCGCCGCGACGAGGCGCGGGTTCATGCGGGGGGCGCGCCCGCCTTGGCCGCGTCCTGCGCGGCCGCGAGCGCCTCCCGCAGCGCCGTTTCCTTCGTCTCGTCGAAGGAGGAACGCAGCACCTTGGCGCCGATGCCCTTGAACTCGGCCAGCACCTTGTCCGCCGTGATCTTGCGGATGAGCAGGAAGAGCGCCGCCTCGCCACCGTGGAGGCTGGCGGCGACATCCTTCATGAAGGCGTCGTTGAGCCCGACATCGGTCAGCTTGCCGCTGAGCGCCCCGGCCCCCGCACCGACCGCCGCACCGGCCAGCGGCATCAGGAACAGCATGCCGATCAGCGTGCCCCAGAGCGCGCCGGAGGCCGCGCCGGCGGCGGTCGGGCTGAACAGCTGGTTCAGCTTGACCGTGCCGTCCGGGCGCTTCACGGCGACCACCGCGTCGCCGAGTTCGATCAGGTATTCCTTCTGCATGGCGAGCAGGCGCGAGCGCACCTCCTCCGCCTGCGCTTCGGTCGGAAAGGAGACGACGAGGAGGTCAGCCATGGGTCAAAAGGTCCTTGCTAGGTTCGTTGGTGGGATGCGCGCCGACAGTCGCGGCAGCGGGCAGACGGCCGATCGAGGTTTCCGGCGGGCCGAGGGCCTCCCCGGCACCCAGGTGCTGATGCATGGCGGGGCCCCCGCCGAAGCGGCGCTCGTCACCATCCGTAGCCTCCCGCGGGTTCCCCTGCGCGCACCGGGCCGGTTCCAACAGGGCCGTGGACCGCGGCCTGGTCGCGGGAACTGCGCCCGGCGCCGCGCGCCTCCTGTCGTACCGGCATCGTATATAGCCGTCCACCATCCTGGCGGGATCGGCGCCGTGTCCCGGCCTTGGGCGATCCGTTCCAAATCGCCCGGTGCCAGTCACGGACCGCGCAGCAGCACCAGGTCGAGCGGTTGCGGCGCGCCGGCAACCTGGCGGGCATCGCGTGCCTCCTCCCGCCCGGTCGGTGCGTATCCCTGCGAGAGAGCCAGCTCAAAGGCCTCACGATGGGTCAGCGCGTCGCTACCCTCGGCCTTGTTGTGCTTCTCAAGCTTGGCCGCGAGGTTCACCGGGTCGCCGATGACCGTGTATTCGAGCCGGCCCTCGGCGCCGATGGTGCCGAACAGCATCTCGCCCGACGCGACCGCCATGCCCACCGCGATCGGCGGCATGGCGGGGTCGGACAGCGTCCGGCCGGCCAGCGCCGCCTGGATCTCGGCAACCGCGCGCAGCGCATCCGCCGCATGGGTGGGGCTCGGCCGCACGGCGCCGAAACTCGCGAGGATGCCGTCGCCGAGATACTTGTCGATGCTGCCGCCATGGCGGCGCACCGCGCGCACCACCAGCTCCTGGTAGGCGGCGAGCACCGCCAGCAGCCGTTCCGGCGACAATTCGCGCGCGAGGCGGGTGAAGCCGCGCAGGTCCGTCATGAGGATGCTCGCCTGCCGGCGCTCGGCCATGCCGGCGGTGGCCTCCTCCTCCGCGCCACGGATCCGCAGCGCGATTTCCGGCACGAAGAAACGCGACAGCCCGTCCGAGGCGATGCGCTCGCGCGCCGCCTCGACCAGCAGGGCGCGGCCGCGCGAAACCACCAGCGCGAGCAGCAGCGTCACCATGCCGAGCGTGACGACCTTGTCGAACTCTGCCCCGATCAGCACCGAAGGCGTCGTCACGTAGTCGAGGAAGCTCCGCGTGACCATCGCACCGCCGATCAGGGACGCGCCGACGATCGCCACCCACCCCAGCATCGCCGTCGCGCCGGCGAGGAGCACGTAGCGCGCCTCGAAGCGCAACGCCCGTAGGACGATGAGGATGAAGGCGTACATCATCGTCGGCGCCTTCAGCACCACCGCGAGCGGCGCCATGTATTGCAGGTGGAAGGCCCAGATCAGGCCGAACAGGACGGCGATGTCCACCACGACCGAGACCGTGAGCAGACGCGGCGTGAGGCGGCGCTGCACCGCCAGCCACAAGCGAAAGCCCGTGAATACGGCATAGAGGGCGAGCGCGACCGGCACCGGCTCGATCTCCATCGGCGGCGGGTTGGCGGTGCGCGCGATGGCGTAGAGCAGTGCAAAGGTGGCGATCGCCGCGACCTGCGCGATGCCGATGATGTTCTCCGCCGTCTCCTGCTGGCGCGTCACCAGATCCTGGACGCGGCGTGGCAGCACCGCGTCCATGCCGGCGAAGCCGAGCAGGTCGCGCAGCCGTGCCGCGAGTCTGCGCCCCGGTGAGTTGCCGAGTGCGGATATCCACCCGGAAGCCAGCGCCGGATGCGTCATGGTTGCCCTCCTGCCAGGGTCCTGTTGTCCGGGTGGTCCGCATTGCGCCCAAGCGGATGCGGCCGGAAGCCGGTCCGGCCTCGCATAGCCGCGGCACGGGCGGCGGGCGTCGCGCCGGATTTCGGGGCGCAACCGCCTTCCGCTGTGCCGTCGGTGGTCACGATCGTGTTCATGGGCGGCTCCGTTCCCTCGGTCCCAGACTTCGCCCGCGGCGCCGGCCGGGATACGCCCGGCCCGGTGCATCGTGCGGCGGCCGAATGCGGCAGGGCAGGGTTTCGACCGCCTCGGGCCTTGGGCGCCTCGCTTCGCCCGCCGCTATGATGCTTCCTCGGAACGAGCCGCGGAGCCGATCTCCATGGACCCCGGCCGGGCGGAAGGATTGCTGCGATGGAGCTCCACGAGATCCGCTACTTCCTCGCGGTCTGCCGGACGCTGAACTTCACCAGGGCCGCCGAGCAGTGCCATGTCAGCCAGCCCGCCCTGACGCGCGCCATCCAGAAGATCGAGGGCGAGCTCGGCGGCCTGCTCTTCTCGCGTGAGCGCGGGAACACGCACCTCACCGAACTCGGTCGCCTGATGCAGCCCCATCTCGAGGAGGTGATGGCGCGCACCCAGGCGGCCCGGGACACGGCGTTCCGCTTCCTCCGGCTCGAAAGCGCGCATCTCCGGCTCGGCGTGATGTGCACGATCAGCCCGATGCGCTTCGTGGGCTTCCTCAACCGCTTCCGCGCCGACCATCCCGGCATCGAGCTGACGCTGTCGGAATCCGTCCCGCCGCGCCTGGCGGAATCGCTGGTCCGCGGGGAGATCGACGTCGCGGTGATGGCGCAGCCCGGGGCCTATGACGACGGGCTGCGCGCCGAGCCCCTGTACCGCGAGCGCTTCGTCCTCGCCTGCCCGACCGGGCACCCCTTCGAGCGGCGCAACATCGTCGCGATGCGCGACATGGACGGCCAGATCTACCTCCAGCGCGTCAACTGCGAGTTCCGCGACCAGTTGCGCGAACGCTGCGAGGCGGCCGGCGCGCACATCGTCCGTTCCTACCGCAGCGAGCGCGAGGACTGGATCCAGACCATGGTCGCAGCCGGCATGGGCGTCTGCTTCATCCCCGAATTCTCGGCCACGCATCCCGGCCTGGTGCTGCGCCGCGTCGAGGAGCCGGAGGTGACGCGCGAGATCTGCGTCGTGACCGTCGCCGGCCGCCGCTGGTCCGCGCCACTGGCGAGTTTCGTCACGGCGATCCGCCGCTATCAATGGCCGACCGCCGACAGCGGCGACCTGGCGCGGCGCGCGGACGGAACGGCAGCCTCGCCGGCAGCCGAAGGGTGAGAGCCTCGATGCATCGGGCGCATCGAACCGATGCGACACCGGCCTTGGCGCGCCGGGCCCATGCGGCCCGACACTCCCCCCGCAGCCCGGCCGCTGGTCCGGGCGCCGAAGGAGGCAGGTGCCATGTCCATCGATCCCGCCGGGCTCCCGATCCGGTCCGGCGAAGCCGCGGCGACGGAATGGGAAGGGCTTATGGCGGCGGCGCAGCAGGGCGATGGTCTCGCCTATGACCGCCTCCTGCGCGCCGTGATGCCCTTCCTGCGCGCGATTGCCCGCCGTCGCTTCCCGAACCGCGCCGATGCCGAGGATGCGGTGCAGGACACCCTGATGACCCTGCATGCGCTGCGGCACGCCTACGATCCCTCCCGCCCCTTGCGGCCCTGGCTGGCGGCGCTGTGCGAGCGACGCTGCATCGACCGCATGCGCTGGCACCACCGCCATGCCCGCGGCGAGACGGCCCTGCACGATTCCGTGCAGGCAATCGCAGCACCCGGAATGGAATCAGCGGGGGAGCGAGCGATCCTGCGGCAGGAGATCCAGGCCAGGGTGGCCGCCCTGCCGCGCGCCCAGCGCGTCGCGCTGCTGCTGACGAAGCTCGAGGAGCTTCCGCTGGTCGAGGCGAGCGCGCGCAGCGGCATGCCGGTCGGGGCGCTGAAGATCGCTGTCTTCCGTGGCATCCGCAGCCTTCGCCGGCAGTTCCTGCTCACCCGGGCGGCGTGAAGCGCGGCACGGCGGGCCTGTCCGAGCGGGTGCCTGCGCGGCCGGTTCCGGAGCCTCGGGTGCTTCACGCGCAAGTACGGGAACCCGTTCGGATGCGGCGCGAAAGGGCCGGACGCACTCTGGAGGCCGGTGACGCAACCCCGGCCTTCCGACGGCCGCGCGATCGGGACCGCCTCTCAATTCATGTGAAGCCGGACCGGCTTCGGCGCGGACGGTGACGGCGGGCCGGAACCTATGCCGCCGCGAGGGGCGGCGGTGACATGGCCGGCTTCATGGGCTGTCCGGGGGGATCTCGACCGAACGGCCGCGCAGGCGGGCCACGATCGCCAGGAGCGCTTCCGCGATCCGTGCGTTCGTCCGCTCCTGCTCCGTCTGCGGGTCGGGCCGAATGAGGGGCATCGCCACGGCCTCGATGTCCTCGGCGATGGCGAGCAGGTCTGCGCGGGTCATCCGTGGTCCTCCGGCGTGATACGGGCGGCGAGGCGCGCCATCGCGAACCGCTCCATGTGGCAGTGCAGGGCAGATCCTGGCACGACGCGCCGGAACCGACGCCCCCGACCTCCGGGCAGGCCAGGATCCGGCCGGCAGCACCGGCCCCGCGTAGCACGACGCTCCGCCGAATGGTCCGAAAGTCCGGGTTTTTCCAGGGCTTCGCGATGGTAGCGGCGAGCGGACTTGAACCGCTGACCCCGGCATTATGAGTGCCGTGCTCTAACCAGCTGAGCTACGCCGCCATCCAACGAGGGCCGCGAGTTAGGCCGATTCCGACGATTCTAGGCAAGCTGGGGACAATTTCCTGCGGGGGTAGCACTTGCCCCCGAGTTGCCCCCCGCGACGCCCCGTAGGCTAGTGTCTGCAGAGCAATTCTGGCCAACGCCCAGACGACACCTCGCAACGATAAGAGGAGGTTGTTCCATTAGCGGCGAACGCCACCGCCGTTTCGTTCACTACTATGATCAGCGCGCTTGAGCCAATCACGTCATTTTTTTCTCGACATCATCCGCGTCGGCATCAGAATATCGTCTAGGCGAATGAATAAGCACACTTCCGCTTGCATCGAATTGGCATGTCATTTGCGCCGTGATCGAAAAGCACCGATCACACAAGCGGCTATGACCTATTTTCGGATCGTGAGAGCCAGCATGATCAATAAGTTCACGCCGATCTTAGTCGCTGCTGCAATTTCTGGATGCAGCAGCTCGACATCAAACCACGCGGATCAGTTGGCTAGAGTCCCCATTATTATCGCCGCATTAAAATGTGCGTTTGCAACAGCGCTAATGGAGGAACGTAATTCACCGATAGCTAGGATAAACGGGGCGGTTGCTAGTGGAACACTGTCCTTAAAGATCGTGCACGGCGACGGCGAAAGCATCGGTGCGCGCGCCGTAGCCTCAGCAGGAGGCCCGTTTGTCTTCCCCTATGCCGGAAGCACTGGAAGCATCCTTCCGAGCT
This sequence comes from Neoroseomonas soli, assembly GCF_018129065.1. GTDB lineage: Bacteria > Pseudomonadota > Alphaproteobacteria > Acetobacterales > Acetobacteraceae > Neoroseomonas > Neoroseomonas soli. The sequence goes on from NZ_JAAEDM010000053.1 coordinate 14,710, forward strand.
TTTCGAGTGGCGTCCAGAGAACCGACACAATACAGACAAGCTTAGATTTCCGATTTCTAATGGTGGCCGATGATGCCAGAGTTTGCGACCAGTTAGATGAATCGCAGAGAGCGAGACTTGGATTGTCCGAGTGGCTCGCCAGCGTCATAAGGCAAGCAAATGTCAATGTCGGCTATGATCCTCCCGGCCAATTAGATCGAATTAGATTCAATCAAGATTTTGCTGTATCCAACGTCACTAAAGGTGGTCTAGATTTTAATTTTGTTTTCCTTAATTTAACATCATCTGTAAGTAGAGAGAGGAACGACATACAGAATTTAACTTTCACCATAGGAGAAGAGACCAGGGATAACCCTGCTCCATTATTGTCACCTGAGCGGAGAAGGAGGTTACAACGTGGCAACTGAACCCTCTAAGCCTAAGCCAAACCCGAAGCCCGGAAAAGGTGGAGGATTAGGCCCTCTGGATACTAATCCACCCACCAAGGATAAGTAGACCCGAAGGCCGCTTCCTCGGTGCAATGCGGAGCACTATACGCAGCTCCGCGCGTCGTCGGGATAGAGCGTTTCCCCGCATCGCGGTGTCACCACCGCCGAGACGTGCTCCTGCCATACGCGCAGCGCGGCGAGGGCTTCCTCGCGGGAATCATGCCGATCATAGACACCGACGAGACCTGACCGGCCCGACACATGATTGATCGCCGCCTCGGCAGCCTCTCGCGCGACGCCGAGGCGTGACATTGCGGTGCGGGCCGTGCGCCGCAGGTCGTGCCAATCCCAGCCCGACACGCCGCTTGCCTTGTCCACCGACGCCTTCACCTTGGAGAAGCCCGAGAGGCCACACCCTCGGATGCGGCCGAGCAGCTTGTATGCCGCGTCGAGTTCCCAGGTGTCGTCGGGCCAGACGGCGGCGAGTTCTGCGAGCGCCAGATCATGCAGCGGGATAACGTGCCCGGCGCGGTTCTTGGTGCGGTCGCGCGGCAAGGCCCACAACGCCGCTTCGCGGCTGACCTCGCCCATGGCGATGCCGGCAACTTCCCCTCGGCGGGCCGCTGTCAGGATCAGCAGCCGCACGAAGGCACACGGTTTTGCAGATAGCTCCCCTGCCCCGCCCCAGATACACCTGAGTTCTTCATCCGTCAGCGTGCGGTCACGTGCCGCGACCGGCGGGGCGAGGATGGAAGCCTTGCGTGGGAGAAGCGGCAGCGCGATCCAGCCAGCCGCCTCGGCGTGGTTGAGGAATGCGCGAGCGACACGCAGGAGGTTCCCCGCCGCCGCTGGGCCGCGCTTGTGTGCCGCCGATACCAGCCCCATCCAGTCCGCGCGCGTCGTGTCCGCGAGGGGCCGATTGCCGAGTTTTGGCGCGACGATCTGTTTCAGCATCCAGGCGACGCGTTCGGCGTGGGCGTCCGACCAACCGCGCCCCTTCATAGCGGCTTTCGACGCGACATCAGCCCATTGGTGCCAACGCTCCCGTACTGTCCGCGCTTTGCGCTTCGTCTCGCCTTCGGCGCGCTTGGCGCGCTTCTCACCGATCGGGTCCCCGCCGCCCTGAACTGACGCACGGCAGGCAACTGCCCGCTTCCGCGCCTCGGCCAGACCGACCGTGGGATATGTTCCAAGCGTCACTCTGGAATAGCGCCCATCCGACATGGCGCCGCGCGCAGACCATGAGGCGATGCCGCCCTTCGTCATGCGGAGAATGAGGCCGGGGCACCCCAGGTCGCGGACCTCGATGCGTCCTTCGGCCGGTGGCTGCATCGCCTTCAACCATGCATCATTCAGTTTCACCGAGGGCATCACACCGCGCCCTCCAAGAACTGGCCCCACGCAGCCATGAGCGAGCGCCGCGCATCGAGGAAGTCAGTGCGCCGATATGCCGCGACGACGCGGCTCCTCGTCACGTGCGCCAGGGCGGCCTCGGCCACCTCATGCGATGCGATCTGGTTCTCTGCGATCCAGTCACGGAAGGAACTGCGCGCCGTTCCGTGGACGGTGAAGCTCGACCAGCCCCGGCGGCGGAGGAGCTTCTGCATGGCCGATCCCGACAGGCAGTTGCCGCCGATACCGCCGGGGAACACGAACTCGCCATCGCTGCGTGCGCGGAGCACAGCCAGCAGCGCGACGGCCTGCAGCGAGAGCGGAACACGATGCGGGCGGCGCGTCTTCGTGCGCTCCCCCGGGATCGTCCATGTGTCGGCGTCCAACTCCTCCCACCGCGCGGCGCGGGCCTCAGTCATGCGAGTGGCGGTGAGGATCGCGAAGCGGAGGCAGAACGCGGCCGTCGCCTCGTCGGCGGCGAGCTTCTGCCAGAGGGCCGGAAGCTGCGGCCAGGGCAGCGCGGCGTGATGCTTCGTGATCTGACGGGGGCGCGGCGGAAGGAGGTTGCTTATGTGGCCGACCCAGCGGGCCGGGTTAGGCCCCGGCATCCAGCCGCGCGCGATGGCATAGGCGAGAACTGCCTCGATGCGGCGTCGCAGTCTGTCGGCCGAGGCTGGCCGCGCCGTCCAGATCGGCTGGACGGTCGCCAGCACGTCATCGGTGCCGACGCGATCCACGCCGCGCGCGGAGAAGGCGAGGTCATCGAGCGACGCCTTCCACTGTGCCGCCGTGCGCTCCGACCAGCGCGACGCATGCGCTTCCTGGAACTGCCGCGCGGCCTCCGCGAAGCCCAGCGCCGGGGCAATCTCCTGCGGCGCGCGGAGGGCGCGGAAGTGCTGTTGCGGATCAACGCCGCGCAGCAGCATGTGCCGACATTCGGCGGCGGATGCACGGGCCTGCGCGAGCGTCGTCGTGTGCGTCGCGCCGAGGCCCACGGTGCGGGCCTTGCCGCCGCGCACGAACTTGAACAGCCAGGAGCGGAAGTTGGGATGAACCTGGAGGATCAACCCGAGGCCGTCGCCATAACGGCCGGGGGCAAGCTTCTCCCGGACCATGGCCGGCGTCAGCTTCCCGCTCACCGCGCTTCCTCCAGGATCGGCTCGATCCAGACATGCCGCCCGTTGTCGGCGGTGAAGTAGCCAGTGCCGTCGAGTTCCTCGACGATCTCGCCAGCCGCGAGCATCCGGTCAATCTCGGCGCTCGCCGCGTCGAAGCTGTCGAAGGTCGCGATGGTGTCGGCGTCGGACAGAAGCTCGAAGTCGCCATCGTCTGAGAAGCGGAGGGCGGCAGAGAGGATCGCGTGCCGGCACATCACCGCGCCTCAGCCATCAGTTCAATCATGAGGCCGGTCGGGACGCGCGCGGGCCGGGAGGCAAGACGCAGGATGTGCGCCTCGAAATCCTCGATGTTCCGATAGGTGAACAGCGCGCGATCCGCCGCCGTCGCCGTGTCCCATCGGCCATCGGGCCGAGGCGTCGCGATGCCCAGCAGGGCGCCATGGCGGTTGCGGTAGACGCGGGAGCCCTGGGGGCGATCCACGATGAGAAGGCGGGGCTGGTTCATGTATTCGATCTCCAGCGAGAGTTAATTACGCTTTCGAATCGAAACATGACTAAAGTCACGATACAATGTATCGCGCGGTAGATCGGAGCACTGATATTATGATGGACGCTGCGGATTGAGCCGAGTTGCGTATTCCGTATACAAACGCCCCCTGGTTTATCGAGGTTCCAGACGTTGATCGGCGCAGTCATGATGCATCAGAGGCCATGTACGTAATGCCGCCGGCAACCGCCGAACTGGCAGCAGAAGGGGACGACGAATGAGAAGAGTGTTGACGGTCGGGGTGACCTACACCGGAGATGCGATCGAGGGTGTTGAGATTGATAACCTCGGCCTATGCCGGCCCGAAGTAGACCATGGACGGGCCGCGTATCCCCTTTATGAATATGACACGATCATCATCAACCCGGCGAGCTATACGCACTTCTTGTTCGGCAAGGCGGGCGAGTTCTCGAACGAGCCAAATGAGCTAGGCAAGCTGAAGAGGCAGAACGACCGCTACGACCTCGATTCCGCGTTCGACAGCGAGGATCGGTGCAAGGAAATGGAGGCGGCTATCGCGGACGGCGCGACAGTTGTCTGGTGCCTATCCGAGCCAAAGCGGATGAACTTCTTCGGCTATCGCGAGACCCATCTCGGATTTGTGACACCGAAGGCGACGAGCTTCGTGAAGCGCTCGGGGCTTCTCGTGAAGAAGGGGCGCAGGTTCGGATTAGTCGGTTCAGATACCCCTTTTGCACGCTATTTCGATGTGCTGTCCCGAACCGGCGGCTGGACGCTGTGCTTGTCCGATCCCGGCGAGAGCGAAGGCTACGCCTCGATCGCCGCGACCCCGGAGGGCTACAGCCTGGGCGGACAAGTGACGCTCGGGGCCACGAAGGGCTGGCTGCTGACACCACCAACATCGCAGGAGGCTGAGAATCAGCTCGTCCGCGACAGTCTTGCGGTGGAAAAGCCTGATCCCGTGCACGAGAAGTACCACGGCATCTTCCTGAGTCACACCGGCACCGACAAGCCCTTCGTACGCCAACTGCGCAGGGACCTCCTCGCCCGTGGCGTGGAACACGTGTGGCTGGACGAGGCCGAGATCAACATCGGAGACTCGCTGATCGCTAAGATTGAAGAGGGGATAAAGCTCAGCCGCTTCATTGCCGTCGTTCTGTCGAAGAAGTCGATCAACGCTCCTTGGGTGAAGAAGGAGCTAGACATCGCTATGAACCGAGAGATATCCACAGGAGAGGTTGTCGTGCTGCCGTTGCTCTATGAGGACTGTGAGTTGCCGGAGTTTCTAAAGGGCAAGCTGTATGCAGACTTCTCGAAGCCCCAGGAATATGAAGACATCCTCGCTAAGCTCTTGCGACGACTTCGGATCGCGTGACTGGCGCAGCGGGGGCGTGTGCCAACGCGCCAAGGCGATGCGGGTGGTGTCGTCGGCGTCTGATGCCGCAGCCGCTATGCCTATAGCGACGGACACCCGAGGGACCTCGCCGGCGCTCGCGTTGAAGGGCAATTCCATACCGCAGAGAAGCGGGCGGGCAGGTGGTCCCAGAGCCTGAATCCCACCACCTGCCCGCCTCTACAGGCCCCAGGTGTCCCTGCCGGGGCCTGCATCATCGGCGCGGGAGGGGGATGGCCCGCCCCTCCCGCACCACCTGACCCAACACGGGGCTACGGAACGGCGTGATGTGGGCGCCGTCCCATGCTGGGCCCGGAATCAAACTCAGCGCGCCGCCGGCTCCGTGCGGGGGGCTGGCTATCGCCAGGGCGTGCGCCGTGGCTGCGCCACCAAGCGCGTCAACGCTGCGAGCGAGTTCCAAGAGTGCCCAGGGAATGCCCAGCCCAGGAATGCGATCAGCCATATGAGGGCGAGAACGGCCGTGGCGGCGCCGAACATGACCGCGCCCCCGTCAGACTTGCGGGGCGCGAGGGCTGGCGAGGATCAGTGGCGCGGCGAGCGTCCGGAAGTCGATGGAAAGCGCCCGCCGATCCTGGCGGAGATCCTCGCGAAGGTTCTCCTCCCACTGCCAGCGGTTCGCCGGCCCCTCGGCGGGCGTGGTGCCGCTGCGCTTGCGCGCGGCGATGACGCGAACCACGGCGTCTAGCAGGAAGTCGAGCGGGTCGAAGTGTGGGCCGGGGCCGGGCTTGCCCATGCGGTGCAGCTCAAGGCGCAGGTAGGCCAAGGCGTCATCGAGCACGCCGACCGAAAGCCGCCGGCCGTCGAGCAGCACCGGGACGAGCGGGAACTCGCGGCGCCCCTTGCGGACGAGGAGCTGGCGCATGGCCTCGGCCGTGCGGGTCTCCTGAACGCGCCGCTGCTGGATCGACAGGCGCTCCCAATAGGCCACGACCTCGTCCGAGGCGCGAACCGTGTTGGTGCCGCCCTCCGGTTCGGAGGACTTGGACGGGTAGGGGCCGGCATTCTGAATGCCATCGGCGCGGCGCCCGCCCGTCGCGGGCTTCATGCTCGCCAACATCGCGGCGCGGGCATCGACGGCGCCCACTATCGCGCCGTCTTCGCGCGTCGCGGGCGGCGGGGCGGACTGCATGCCGCCGATCATGGCGGCGCGGTCTTCGCGGGCCGAGGCCCCTGCCCCGTCCTTCCGCTTCGGGGGGCTGGGGCCGCGCATGCTCTCGATCATCGCGGCGCGGGCATCACGGGCCGAGGCCGGCGCGGCCGGCGCTTCATCCTGGCGGAACTCGGACCCGCCGCCGGCATTGGGGGCGTCGGGATGCCCCTCGCGCCACGCCGGGGCCTCGTCTTCCCGATCCTCGTCGTCGCGGTCTGCTTCGTCAGTCTGGAACACGCCACGGGACGAGGTGCGAAGGCTCGCGACCATTTCCTGTCGGGCGGATAGGGCGAGGGCGGGACGGGTCATTGAGGGGATCACCTCCTGGGATCGCGCGTGCATCTCACGCGAGGATACTGTATCACAAACGAAACGAAATGTCAATTAAGACGAGATTCTTCCCATAAATGAGACCGTGGCGCGCGATCCGCGCACGGATGCAGCGGCGCGACCACGGCGCCGAACGGGGCCTGTCGAGCAAGGCGGGGGCGCCGATGCACCCGGCGATGTATCGAGGATGTGGCTAGGGTTCCTTCGGAACCTCGGGCGCCATGGGGGCTGGGGAGCAAGCCCCCACACGGGCGCGGGCAACGCATTCGCGGATGACCTGCTGTACCGAGAGGCCCCGGCGCAGAGCCTCCGCGATCAGCCATTCGGTGTCGGCGGCATCGAACCGGGTCCGGTAATGCCCGAAGTCAGCAGGCAGCGGCGGGGGCTTCGGCTGGCCCCGGCGGAATAGCTGCTGATCGAGGCTCGCGCGCGTGTGCATGGCCGTGCGAGGGGAGCACGGCAATGGATAGGGCGGGAAGATCCCGGCGATGCGGTAACTGCATACCAGCACTCCGCGCGAACACGCGCACGACCTGCCGGCCTGCGGCCGAAGGGCAATCTGACGTGCCGGCCGTGCCGCGCGCAAATACGCGCAGCCAGAAGGTGCCATGGATGCCCGAGGAGGAGCGCCGATCATCTGCCGCGCCCTGCCGTAACCGTTGTAACCGGAGGGGCAACCTCTACGGTTACAGCCACAGGCCCCGTCTCTCCGGGCCTCTCACCCCTTTGTAACCTTGTAACCTTTGTAACTCCTAGGGAGGCTGGAGAGAGATAGAGGGGGGTGGTCTCAACCGGAGCGTTATATACCTCCGGTTGATAGATATGGGGGTCACCCTGTCACTCTAAAAATCTCCGGGTGCCCGTGGTTACGGTTACAAGCCGCCTGGGGAACTGCTGTTCGCCATGCCACACCCCGCGTCCGACCGGGCCTCTGGGCCTATCGCCCCCTCCTCGGTGGGCGTAACCCCGTAACCGCGACGCCCCCAGCCCACCCAGGCAGAGGTGCCTCTCGGCGCCCTGGCGCACCCGCCCCGCCCCACTAGCCCTGGTGCCATGCGGCACGCCTGCACGCCATACCTTGTGTCTCCCGCCATAGCCGTGCTTATCTGCGTGGGTGCAGAGACCCTGCACTGGGAACTGGAACTCAGACCGGATGGGGACGCGGCGTGGTGGCCGCTTTGGCGTGGATGACCACGCTGGAACCCCCGACACAATTTCGCCGATCCAGGGGTGCGACCCTGAACCGGCGAGACTGAGGCGGCGCTTTCGTATCGGGCGGTACAGCCGATATTAAAGCACACGATCAGTCCCGCCATAAGATGTCGCGCGTCCAGGTGAGGCCCCGGTCTGAGGCCACAATGCCTGACGGCTCCCAGTTCTCGAATTCTTCCTCGGCTCCGCCGGGGGGATTGCCCATCGACGGCGCGCAGCTGGCCGAGTTCTGCCGCGTCATGTTTGAACACGCCCCGGCCGATACCTGGGTGAACCTCCAGGCCCGCACCAACAACTTCGATCCAAAGGCCGCGGCTGCTTGGACCGTCGAGCAGCGCGCGGCCTATGAGAAGGCGCGCGGGAAGAGCCTTGGGGGCTGGCTCCCGGTCTCGGACCTTGATCGCGTCATCAAGCGCGTCCTTGCGATGGCAGAGGAGGCGGCCAACGCGCCTTGGCCCGGCATGGTGTTCTGCCCGCCCGTCGCGACGTTCAAGACGCAGGGCGTCCGCGCGAAGGGGGCGGATAAGGCCAATCTCGCTGCGGGCCTCGCGATCCAGGTCGATCTCGATGACCGCAACCCCCCGGAGGCCCTAGCCCGCCTTGAGAAAATGCTCGGCGCGGCGACACTCGTCGTGCATTCAGGCGGCACCACCGACGCTGGCCATCCCAAGACCCACGCCTACTGGCGTCTCGCTTCCCCCGCCGTCACCGACGCCGACAAGGAACTGCTCCGCGAGGCGAGGAACCTCGCGGGCAAGCTGGCGGGGGGCGACGATTCCAGCACCAACGCCGTCCACCCGATCCCCTGGCCGGGCTCCTGGCACACCAAGGGCGAGCCCGTTATGTGCCGGATCGTCCGCAGCGGCGGCACGGACATCGCGGACCTCGGCGCGGTCGTCGCGGCGCTCCGGGCATCGTCCCCCCGTCATGCCTCCTCGTCCACGGGAGGGCAGCGAGAGGGCGCCCGCGCGCCCAACGACGCGCTGGTGCGCGAGGCGCTGCGCGCCATCCCCTACGCCTACTCTACCCACGACGAGGGGCAGCCCGATTGGCTCAAGGTCGCGGGCGCCATTCATAACGCGACGGATCGGCGCCCCGAAGGGTTGCTGCTCTTGATCGAGTGGTATGCAGCCAAGACCGAAGAGGAGCTTCGCGAAGGTGGCGCCCTCGACGAAATCGCGCGCCTGACCTCGAAGGAGCGCGCGAAGGAATGCGCCGACCGCTGGGCGCGGCTGATCACGTCGCCGTTCGACCTGCTGGGCTGGAAGCAGCTGCAGCGTTGGGCGCATGAAGCGAAGGCGCCGGGGCTGATCCTGACCGGCAAGGGCGCCATTGTGCGTAGTGAGGCGAACCTTCTCGGCGTGCTGTCGGGGCCTGAATTCCCGAAGGTGGGCCTCAACCTGTTCTCGGGCGACATCACGCTTTTGGATCGGCCCGAATGGGACCCGCCCGGCGAGTGGAAGCCGCGCGCCTGGACCGACGCCGACGATGGCGACGCGACCATCAAGCTCCAGCGGCTCCCGCTCTATAGCTGGGCCACCAAGAATCTGACGGCACTCGCCATCGAGAAGCTGGCGCGCGAAAACCGCTTCGATCCAGTCGCGGACTATCTGCGCCGCCTCAGCTGGAACGGCACGCCGCGCATCGACACTTGGCTAACGGACTTCCTTGGCGTCGAGGACAGCGAACTTCACCGGGCATACGCAAGGAAGTGGCTGATCTCGGCCGTCGCCCGCGCCATGCGGCCCGGCTGCAAGGTGGACACGGTGCTTGTGCTGGAAGGTCCGCAGGGCATCCGTAAGTCAACGACGCTGCGAATCCTGTTCGGTGATGAACATTTTACCGACCAGATTCCGGACCTTCGCGACAAGGACGCCAACGCCCAGCTTCGCGGCATCTGGGGCCTTGAGTTTGCGGAGTTCGACGCCCTGCGCAGCGCGGAAGAATCCCGCATCAAGGCGTTCCTCACGATCACGGCCGACCGCTACCGGGCCGCTTATGACCGGCGGCTCGCGGTCCACCCTCGGCGCTGCGTCTTCGCCGGGACCCTGAACCACACCAGCGACTACCTGGGCGACGAGACCGGCGCGCGGCGCTTCTGGATGGTCGAGTGCGCCGTTGGCTGGGAGAAGGGGCGGAAGGTGGATCTCGCCGCGTTCGCCGCCGCGCGCGACCAGCTGTGGGCCGAGGCCGCGCACCGCTTCAACGCGGGCGAGGAGTGGTGGCTTCCGCCAGAGCTTGAAGAGCTACAGGAGGCCGAGGCCACGCAGCGTCAGCGCGAGGACCCATGGCAGGGCGCCATCGCCAATCACATGTTGCAAGAACAGAAGCGCGAGACCACGGCGCGCGACATCCTGGTGAACGCGCTCCAACTGAACGAAGCGCAACACACTAAGTCGAACCAGAAACGCATCAGCGCCATCATGCTGCGAATGGGCTGGAAGCGGCAGGCTGTGCGGCTCCCGATGGAGACCGACCCGAAGAAGAAGGGCGCGGCTGAGAAGGGCTACAAGGCGCCCGACAACTGGCCCGGCGAATGGGCGCCGCCCGATGGGTGGGACCTGCCCGAAGTCGCCCAGAAGAAGCGCGAGAAATATTGAAGAGTTGACTGCCCGGATGGTCCGAGCGGATTCGCACGGACTACGACATTTCGATATCGAAAGAAAAACTAGTGAACGCAGCAATCAAGGTCTCACTCACCCTCGAACAGGTCAAGGTCAGGATCGCGGAAGGCGTGAAGGGCTACTTCGACGCCGGGCGCCTCGTGCCCCTGCCCGAGGGTGAGAAGGGCGGCACCCCCTCGTCCGAATTCTACCTCGATTACGTGAATTGGGCATCGAAGCAGGGCTTCCCTGTGGTCGGAAGCGCGGTGGGCTTCGGCCTCTACATCACGGCCCGTCATCCGGAATGGACCATCAGGCGCGCCCGGAAGGATCAGCGTGAAGGAAACCCGGTCAGCGTCCGCGCCGTCCGCTGGGCCGATGGCGTCACGCCCTATGCGGACTGATCTCGATGCTGTCTGCCAGCCGTCCCCGCAGACCGACCCCGGCCCCGGAGGCCGCGCCTCGGGCGTGCCGGGGCTCCAGATGCACTCTCCGATCCTCTGACCCAGGAGGCCCGCCCGCCATGAGCTTCCCATACCTCCGTCCGACACCCACGCCCCTCGGCCGCGAGATCGCAGACCGCATGCTCGCGGACATCGTGCGGGAGACGGGCCGGCTGCCCGTGTTCAGCCCCATGAGTGACCGCCTCCGCCGTCACTGCGGCGGCTGGGGCCTGTGCCAGTTCGACGGCGCCGACTGGCCGCAGGTGGACTGGCGGAAGTGGGCGACCCGGACCTTCGACACCTACCCCGACGCTGAGCCCGACGACATGCGGCACGCCTTCTACCGGCTGCGGGGCGCGGCCGATCAGTGGGCCGAGGAGATCCCGCCCATCGGCGGCAAGACATACGACCTGTCCGGGGGCATCAACGGCGCGCTGTCCTGTGTGCGTTACTTCCAGTCCGGGCGGGTGACGGCGCTGCGGCCGGGCGAGGCCGGCGGCCTGTCCCTGACTGACCTATTCCGCGATTACGTGGGCTGGGCGACGGCGTGGGGCCACGGGACGGCCCTGCGGCCCGACTTCACCCGGAGCCTCAACCACTACCGGCCGAGCTGGCGCGGCGCCCCGCTGCGGCCCGTCCGCTGGGCGCCGGGCATCGAGCCCCACACCGCCCCGCCGCCACCCCGGCACACATTCCGGAAGCCCCGACAGTGGCGCCGGGAGGAGATTGCCATCCTGGCGCTGGCCGCCGCGCGGAAGCGCGCCGCGCTGGGTGACCTCGCCTGATGGGCAAACCCCGCGACCTAGTCGCGTCCACAATATACCGCAAAGAGAATGACCGGTGAACTACACCGACGAGATCGCACAGCACCTCACCGAAATGTCGGCGGCCCCCGAGTTCAAGGCGCTGTGCGAGGCGGCCGAAGATGCCGCGTTCAACATGCGCCTTGCCTCCGTGCTGATGAAGGACCGGCACGCATCCTCCCTGCGCGACGGCCGGGCGCGGACCCAGATCATCGAGGCCATGGCCCAAGTCGGGAAGGTCATAGGTGGGCTGGCACGCCTCAAGCTGGCTCAGCAGTTCCACCCCCAGGCGGCTGACCATACGGCCACGACCGACGCGTATGGAACTGAGGTGCGCCTCCTGGTCCCGCCCGGCCCGGATCAGGACCTACGAGACCACGTGTTCACTACCCTGGACACCTGCGAGACCATGCTCGGCTACGTCATGTTGCAGCTTGAGCTAGAGACCCGGATCATCGCGGCGGCGCGGCGGGCACGCCAGGAGGAACAGCGGCCACAGAATGGCTCCCACTGATGACGCCCCGTTCCACGAAGCCGGCGACGGTCGAGATCCTGCCGGCGGCCCCTGCGGCGCCGAATTGGGACGCCATCGAGCGCGCTTATCGGACGGGCCTCCTGCCTGTCTCAGTCCTGGCCCGCATGCCACGGCCTGCGGACGGCCGAGGTGAAGCAGCGGGCCAGCGAGAAGGGGTGGCGCTTCGACATCGTGCATGAAGTGCGGCAGGAGGTCGCGCGGCGCCTCGCCGTCTCGATGGTTGTCGATCCCGATCAGGAAGCCCCGCCCGATGTGGTGGAGCGCATCGCGGCCCTGCTGGTCGATATTCAGGCGAAGCAGCGGAAGGCCGCGCTCGACATGCTGGCCGACTGGGAGGCATCGCACGCCGCCTATCGGCGCATGCGCGACGGGAAGCCTGAGCAGGGCGACGTGGCATGGCTCGGCAAAGGCTGGTCCCTGGCGACGTGGGAAGCGCACCTGCTGGAGCAGCGCGAGAAGCTGCACGCGATGCTTGAGAAGGCATTCAGCCTGCCCATGGTGGCAGGCGAGGGGGAATTGCCCGCCGGTCGAGGCGCAATCCCCGCCGGGTCTGCGCCCGAGATCACGATCTATATTCCGCACAACGGCCGGGACGATGCGCCCGCGACCATCGACAGAGAAGCGAAGCCATGACCCCGAGGCAGCGATCCCTCCATCCCACGGGGACGCCCGCCGAGGCCCCTCTGGTGCGCGTCGCCATGAGGAGGGTAGCGTCCGGCATATCAGACGCCGTCCCGCACCCCTCCCCGACGCAGGACGCGGGCAGCGGGACGCCGCCATGGGTATGTGGCCATGACTGAGGACGAGAAGACGGCCGCGCGCCGCGCGAAGAAGAATGCTTGGAAGCGCGCACACTATGCGGCCCACAGGGATGCCGCCCTGGCGAAGCAGCGCAGATTCAGGGCCGACAACCCCGATGCGCGTCGCACCCATGCCGCCGTACATCGCGCCATCAGGTCGGGGAAGCTGGTTCGGCCCGACGCCTGCGAGCGGTGCGGCGGGCCGAACCCGCACGCCCACCACGCCGATTACGCGAGGCCGCTTGACGTGCAGTTCCTATGTCAGAGCTGCCACAACCTGGAACATTCCGCCGTGACCGACGACGACAAACGAGCGACGAGGGCCGCTGCTGATCGGCGTTACCGCGAGGCCAACCGCGATACGATTCTGGCTCGCAAGGCCGGGTATCGTGAGGCAAATCGAGAGCGAATTGCCGCCAGAGAGCGCGAGCGCTACGCCGCCAACCGGTAGAAGACCATGGCCCGGCGGCGCGGGAAGTTACCCTCTCGGGGTTCAGCCAGGGGTCAGCCGGGGGCAATTCCCCTGGCCGGGCGCGCGGCTGACGGTGGTGCCGGCTGAGGGGCGTTCGCGCCTTACACCTTCAAGTTCTGCAACGGATCGTGCCACGGGGTGATCGTTCATTGTTGTGTTGTGAATGGCGCGAGGCGGCCGCCGCCACGCCGTGGCGCACTACGAAGACCCGCCCGCGCTTAGAGCGCAGCCCCTTGAAACGCCCGCTTTCGCAACCAATTTGAAAAAGAGGAACGTTCGCGAGGAAGACAGATGACAAAGGCGTCTGCCGAATGTCTGGCGATACTGGTCATCGTCCTGGCGACGCCTTTAATCTCGACTTCGGCTCTGGCGCGCGACAGCAGGATGGAGATTTACAGGGACAACCAACGTGAAGCCCGCGAGAGACCGAGTCGCGACCTCGGTGCCCGAGAGTCGCCAGCACCGCGGGCGCCGGCGAGCCGCCCCAGCAGTCCGGCACCGGCTCGGGAGGTAGCCCCAACGATACCGGCATCGCCACCTGATGGTCGCGCGCTCCTACGGACACCGCCGGCGGGTTTCGATCCGACTCGGTCTGTTGGTCCGCAAGTGCGATCCCCAGCGCCTTCCGTGCATTCTGCTTCACCCTCTGCCGAAGTTGGGACGCGCGAACCCACGCGGGCCCCGACCGCTCGCCAACCGGATGCATCTCGGCCGGAAGGGCCACGCCTCCCCGCCTCGCCTCCTGACGGACGCGCGCTACTACAGCAGCCCCCGTCGGGGTTTGATCGGACACAAGCACCCGGGCCGCAGGTCCGCGCCCCCGTGCCTGCGGTTCCGTCGGGTCGTCTTGTCCCCGACGCAACGACCCGCGCCGCAGAACAAGAGCGCTTACGCCGTCTGCGAGATGTCGTCACTCAACGCGACTCCACCCCGCACGCGGAGGAACGTGTAGCGGAGACAGGCGCCAGCCTCCTCGAACACGGTCCGGGTATTGTCAATCGGCTAGGGCCGTCAGGACGCATTGCCGCTCCGCCGGCGGCAGCTGGGTTGATGGTGTTCACGCCTTCGGTCGTTGGCGATGCGACGCTTACACCAGAGCAGTTGCGCGAGCAGGAGCAGCGTCGGAACGAGGGGCGGCAAGAAGCGCTACGCGAGCAGCGGATACTCAATCAGGGTGAAACGCGCGCACAGTAGCGGCCACGCGCCCGACGCTCAGCCCGACTACGCGCCGTTGCCTTCCGTACTCCGTTCGCTGTCCAGCCCTGGCGTGAAGCCGGCCGTCATCTCGAAGGCGGGCGGCGCGGATCGGTTGGCCCTCCCGGCAGCTGGGTGGTTCGGGAGTCCGTTGCCGCCCATGAACCTAGAGGTAAGGGCGTTGGCGGATGGTCGGTTGGCCCGAACCGATTGACGGCACCAAGTGGCTCCCTGCCGAAGGAGATCGCCATGAATGCGCGTGGATATGGCCGCAGGCTGGCCTCCTGCCTGGGTTTCCCGCACCTGCCGGCGGCGCGGGCCTGGAGCCAGTACGAGGGATCGTGCTCGACCCTGCTGCCTTCCCCCGAGACGGTGGCGAGCTTCGCGCAGGATCGGTCCGCGCCCGGGCTGGCGCGGATCGAGGCGCATTACTTCGCGCATGACCTGTTCCTGCCGGAGGAAGGACTGCTCGGCCGCATCGGCCGCATCGCGAACATCCCGGCGGAGATCGTGCAGGGGCGCTACGACATGGCCTGCCCGCCCGAGACGCCTTCGAACTCGCGGCGGCCTCGCCAGGGGCGCGGCTGACCGTGGTCCCGGATGCCGGGCGCTCGGCGCTGGAGCCGGGGGTGCGGACGGCGCTGGTCTCGGCGGTGGAGCGGTTCCGGCGGCGCTGAGCGCGTGGTATAGGAGCTTCCGGTGGGTCCCCGTAGCTCAGCAGGATAGAGCACAGGATTCCTAACGCGGTGATTTGGCGCGGCTCGTCGCGCCCCGGACGATAGGGAATTCGTCCAGGAGCAAGCGAGGGGCAAGCGACAATTCCCTCTTGCTGCTCCGACCCGAATCGAGGCACGCCATGGCTGCGGCGAGGTGCGCCGCAGCGTTGTGGCGAAACGGACGTCCACATCCCCAACATCAATCCTTGGGGACTGTGGAATGTCTGTTGCCGGCGTCAGACATCCCGCACTCCCCATCAACCCATGGAGACTGTGGATGTCTGACGACATTCAAGCCGACGCGTTGATGAACGCGCTTGCCCGCGTCCGCGCCAAGGAACAGCTGTTACTGGATATGCTTGCCCGCGTCCGTGGCGAGAAGCAGCTACAGCAGGAGCCGCAGCCTCAACCCCAGCCGCCGCCTGCCGAGGCCATCACCCATGAGGGCTGGCGCATCGAGCGGGAGCCTTCCGGTTGGTATATTCCCAAGGGCGCCCGGAACGAGCGAGACGGCCGCCGCTGCCGCTACCGCGATCACATCGCCCCTGCCGAGTTCACACCCGAGCAGGTGCGTCGGAACTATGATCAAATGTATCTTGAAGCCATTGCTGAAGCCACAGCCAAGCCCGAGCCCGAGATGGGGGCGGCGCAGCAACGCCGCATGAAGCGTGACATTCAGCGCCGCATGCACCGAGGCTTCTGACGCCATAGCCTCGCTCGCGCCACGGGGAGGCCCGTCCGTGGGCCTCCCGCCTCGGCCGCTAGGTAGTAGCGGCCGATGTGCCTGAGGGCGACGGCATATGGTCCGGATGCAAGGACGTGGGCAGGGAGAGGCCGGATGGGCGCCATCGCCCTCGACGGCCGGCACCGGGACCAACTGGATGCGCGCCGTGGCCCTCGATGGCAGGCCCCGAGACCGATCGTTTAGCGTCTGTTGCAGAAATTGCCCCCGAGTTGCCCCCGGCGGTCCGGATGGTAGCGGCGAGCGGACTTGAACCGCTGACCCCGGCATTATGAGTGCCGTGCTCTAACCAGCTGAGCTACGCCGCCATCCAACGAGGGCCGCGAGTTAGGCTGCCGCCCGCGTGCTGTCAACCGATCCCGCTGCGCGCAGGAACCCGCCGCCCAGGACGCGGTCACCATCATACATGACGCAGGCTTGGCCGGGCGCCACGATTCCGGGCTCGTCCAGCGTCACCCGCGCCAGCCTGGCCGCGGCATCCCAGGCGACCGTCGCCGCACGCGGCACCTCCCGCGCCCGGAGCTTCACCGCGCAGCGGAAGGGCGCGACGGGTGGCTCGATCAGCCAGTTCACCTCGCCCGCCTCGGCCTCGGTCGATTCCAGCGCCCCGCGCGGCGCCACCACCACGCGGCGGCGGGACGGGTCCACGCCCGCGACGTAGAGCTTCTCCTGCCCATCCCAGGACGCCGTGCCGAGCCCCCTGCCCTGCCCGACAGTGAAGCGGGCGATGCCCTCGTGCCCGCCCAGCACGCGGCCGTCGGCATGTACCACCTCGCCGGCCGCCACCGCGTCCGGGCGCAGCTTCGCCACCAGCGAATCGTAGCGGCCTTCCGGCACGAAGCAGATGTCCTGGCTGTCGGGCTTCTCCGCGACCGGCAGGCCGAATCGCGCGGCGACCGCGCGCACCGCCGCCTTGTCCGGGAAGCCGCCGAGGGGGAAGCGCGCGAATTCCAACTGGTCCTGCGTCGTCGCCGCCAGGAAGTAGGACTGGTCCCGGGCCGTATCGGCCGCGCGGTGCAGTTCGGCCCCCTGCGGCCCGGCCACGCGGCGGGCGTAGTGGCCGGTCGCCAGCGCCTCGCAGCCGAGGTCGCGGGCGAGCGCCACCAGGTCGCGGAACTTCACCGTCTGGTTGCAGCGGATGCAGGGCACCGGCGTCTCGCCGCGGGCATAGGTGTCGGCGAAGTCGCCGATCACCTCGCGGCGGAACACCTGCTCGCGGTCCAGCACGTAGTGCGGGATGCCGAGGCGGTCCGCGACGTTGCGCGCGTCGTGGATGTCCTGCCCGGCGCAGCAGGCGCCCTTCTTCTGCACCGCCGCGCCGTGGTCGTAGAGCTGCAGCGTGGCGCCGACGACCTCGTGGCCTTCCTCGGCCAGCAGGCCCGCGACCACGCTGGAATCGACGCCGCCCGACATGGCGACGAGGATCCTCATCGCGCCGCGCCCCGGGGTCCCCATGACGGCTGCGCCGGAGACGTCATCGGTTCGAGTCCAGCCCCTGCTGCCAGAAGCGCTGCTCGAGCCGCGCGGCCTCCGCGAAGTCCGCCGCCAGCCGCGCGAAGCGCGCCTCGCCGCCATGGGAGACGCCCAGTGCGTCGATCCGCGCCGCGGCGGAACGCGCGAGCGTCTGGTAGTCCTCGGCCGCGTAGGTGTCGATCCAGGATTGGTAGGCGTTGTCCTCCCCCCTGCGCGCCGGGTCGGCGAGGATGCGCAGCGCCACCTCCCCATACCCCACGGTGCAGGGCGCGAGCGCGATCTCGAGGTCCAGGATGTCCCCGTGCAGGCCGCGGTCGAGCACCCAGCGGGTGTAGGACACGGTCTCCGCGCTCTCCGGCGTGGCGATGACGTCGCCCTCGGACAGCCCCCACCCGGCGCAATACTTCAGGTGCAGCTTGGTCTCGTCGAGGATGGCGAGCACCGCGAAGGCCTTCTCGCGCATCGCCTGCAGGCTCTCGCCCTTGACCACCGCCAGCGCCTTGGCGCGCGCGAAATGGATCAGGAACAGGTAGTCCTGGATCAGGTAGGTGCGGAAGGACGGCAGCGGCAGCGTGCCGTCCGACAGGCCCTGCACGAAGGGATGCCAGGTGTAGCCGGACCAGGCGTCGGCGGCGGCGGCGCGCAGCCGGCGGAACAGGCCGCCCGGCATGCCGAATTCCGTCTCCCAGCGCGGGGCAGCCATGTCCATCATCTCAGCCCTGCGCGTTGCGCGACCCGGCCGGCAGCCTCACCACCAGCCCGTCGAGCTTATCCGTCATGATGATCTGGCAGCCGAGGCGGCTCGTCTCCTGGAGGTCGAAGGCCAGGTCGAGCATGTCCTCCTCGTCCTCGGTCGGGGAGGAGAGCTTGGGGAACCAGGACCCGTCCACGATCACGTGGCAGGTCGAGCAGGCGAGCGAGCCCTCGCAGGCACCTTCGATATCGACGCCGTGGCGGTGCGCGATCTCGAGCACCGAAAGCCCGAGCGGGGCATCCACTTCCTTGCGCGTCCCATCCCGCTCGACGAATACCATCTTCGGCATCTCTACTCCGCCGCCCTGATTGTTCCGGAAATCGCCCTGGTCCACGCCTCCGCCAACAAGGCGGCGGCCTGGTCCACATCGCCGGGCGAGGTAAAGCGTCCGATGCCGATCCGCAAGGTGGCCCGGGCCCGCGAGTCGTCCAGGCCAATGGCCCTGAGCACGTAGGAGGGCTCGACCTCCGCCGAGGAGCAGGCCGACCCGGTCGAGACGCAGACCATCGGCGCACCGGCCATGATGTCCTGCGCCGAGACCCCGCCGGGGAAGGCGATGTTGACGTTGCCCGTGACGCGCGGCGCGTCCGGGGCGTTCATCAGGATGCCCGGCACCGCTGCCGTCAGCGCCGCGAGGAAGCGATCCCGCTGCCCCGCGATGCGCCCGGCATCGAGCATCCCCTCGATGGCGGCGATGCGCGCGGCCTCCCCGAAGCCGACGACGAGCGGCGCCGGCAAGGTGCCTGAACGCAGCCCCCTCTCCTGCCCGCCGCCCGAGAAGAGCGGCGCGATCCGCACGCGCGGCCGGCGCCGCACGTACAGCGCCCCGATCCCCTTCGGCCCGTAGATCTTGTGGCCCGACAGCGACACGAGGTCGGCGCGGATCTCCTCGACATCGAGCGGGATGCGCCCCGCGGCCTGGGCCGCGTCGGTGTGGAACAGCGCGCCCGCTTCCTTCGCAACCGCCCCGATCGCCGCGAGGTCCTGGATCACGCCGATCTCGTTGTTCACCGCCATGACGGAGACGAGCAGCGTCCGCTCGTCCACCGCCGCGCGAAGGGCATCGAGGTCGAGCAGCCCGTTCCCGTCCACCGGCAGGATGACCGGCTCGAAGCCTTCCTCCGCCAGCGCCCGGACGCTTTCGAGGACGCATTTGTGCTCGGTCGCGACGGTGACGATGCGGCGGCGGACCGTCCCCTGCGACGCGGCGAAGCCCAGCTCCGGATGGGCGCGCGCAAAGCGCGCGGCGCCCTTGATCGCCAGGTTGTTCGCTTCCGTCGCGCCGGACGTCAGCACGATCTCCTTCGCGTCGGCGCCGATCAGTTCCGCGACGTGGCCGCGCGCCTCCTCCACCGCGTCCTCGGCGGCGCGGCCCATCACGTGTTCCACGCTGCCGGGATTGGCGAAATTCTCCTCCCACCAGGGGCGCATGGCGGCGAGGACGCGCGGATCCACCGGCGTCGTCGCATGGCAGTCGAGGTAGATCGGTCGGTTCGGCGCGGCAGTCATGGCGGCAAGATGGGCGCTCACGCCGCCCGGCGGGAGAGCCGTTCCCGCATGGCGGCCCAGGCGGCAACGAAACGCTCCGCGGCATCCGCCGGCGCGTTCCACGGCAGGGAGACGCGGATCGCGCAGGCTGCATCCGCGCCGAGGCCCATCGCCGCCAGCACGTGGCTCGCGCCGACCTTGCCCGAGGAACAGGCCGCCCCGGCCGAAACCCGCACCCCGGCGAGATCCAGGGCAATCACCTGCGTCTCCGCCGCAACCCCGGGCAGCAGGATGGAGGTGGTGTTGGGCAGGCGCGGCGCCTCGCGGCCGGGGAAGCGGGCCTCGGGCGCGACGGCGGCGATGCCGGCCTCGATCGCGTCCCGCAGCGGGGCGAGGCGGGCGGCATGCTCGGGCCGCGCGGCCTCGGCC
>NZ_JAAEDM010000054.1 GCF_018129065.1 Neoroseomonas soli
AGAGCGGCGCCGAGGCCGGCGCGCTCGCCGCCGCGGCGGAGGCCGAGGCGGCCCAGGGCCGCAGCCTGTCCTGGCTGATCGAGGGGCGGCGCGTGCTCGCGCTGTTCGCCTTCGAGGACGCGCTGAAGCCGGGTGCCGCCGCCGCGATCGGCGGGCTGCATGCGATGGGCCTGCGCACGGCGATGCTGAGCGGCGACATCCGCGCCGCGGCGCAAGGCGTGGCGGACCGGCTCGGCATCGACAGCGTCGCCGCCGAGGTGCTGCCCGACGGCAAGGCCGACGCCGTCGCCGCCTGGCAGGCGGAAGGCCATCGCATTGCCATGGTGGGCGACGGCGTCAACGACGCGCCGGCGCTGGCGAAGGCGGAACTCGGCATCGCCATGGGCACGGGCACCGACGTCGCCATCGAGGCCGCCGGCATCACGCTGCTGCGCGGCGATCCGGCGCTGGTGCCGGCGGCGATCGAGGTGGCGCGGCGGACGCACGCGAAGATCCGCCACAACCTGGTCTGGGCCTTCGGCTACAACGTGGTCGGGCTGCCGCTGGCGGCGGCGGGGATGCTCTCCCCGGTCGTGGCGGGGGCGGCGATGGCGATGTCCTCGGTCAGCGTGCTGACCAGCGCGCTGCTGCTGGCGCGGTGGAAGCCGAAGGAGGATGCACGGTGAACATCGGCGACGCGGCCGCGACCTCCGGTGTCTCGGCCAAGATGATCCGGCACTACGAATCGATCGGGCTGCTCACGGCGGCGCGCAGCGACAACGGCTACCGCGTCTATGCCGACCGCGACGTGGCGGTGCTGCGCTTCATCCGCCACGCGCGCGACCTCGGCTTCCCGCTGGAGGACGTGCGCCGGCTGCTGATGCTCTGGCAGGACCGTGGGCGCGCGAGCGCGGAAGTGAAGCAGCTTGCGCTGACGCATGTCGAGGCGCTGGAGAACAAGGCGGCGTCGCTGCGCACGATGGCGGCGAGCCTTCGCCACCTGGCCGAGCATTGCCACGGCGATACGCGGCCCGACTGTCCGATCCTGGACGACCTCGCACGCAAGGAGTGAGAGAGATGGAAAAGAGCACCCCGCCCACCATCACGCTGAAGGTGGAAGGCATGTCCTGCGGCCACTGCGTGAAGGCCGTGACCGCCGCCATCCAGGCGAAGGACCCGGAGGCGAAGGTGGTGGTGGACCTGCAGGACGGCACGGTGAAGGCCGAGACCATCCTGCCGCGCCACACCGTCTCGGTGGCGGTGGAGGAGGAAGGCTACGCGGTGAAGGGCTGAGACGCCCGGCACGCGGCGGGGGCGGCCGTTGATCTGAATCAATCCCCCGCCGTGCGGTCGCTGCGATGGTGCATGCATGCGGACACGACTCCCATGCAGGCGATGCGCACGGCACCCGGGGTGAGGGAAACCGGCGCGCTGCTCGCCGCCGCCTCCGCCGAGACCCGCGCCCGGCTGATCGAAACGGCCAGGCCGGTCGCACTGTCGCGCGGCGCGCAGGTCTTCGCGCAGGACACGCCGGCGGAATCGCTTCTCGTGCTCCTCCAGGGTTCCGTCGGCCTCAGCACGACGGAGGATGGCGGCGTGCCGACCATGGTGGAGATCCTCGCGCCCGGCGATGCGTTCTCGATCCCCGCGGTGATGCTGCAGCTGCCGAATCCGGTGGCGGCGGTGGCGCTCGCGCCCTCCCGCCTGATCGCACTGCCGGCCGAGGAGGTGCGCGCCGCCGCCGCGGCCGACCCCGGCCTGATGCATGCGGCGATGGAGCAGCTCGCGCGGCACTGGCGGCTGATGCTGGACCAGGTGGTGGATCTCAAGACGCGCGACGCGACGCAGCGCGCGGCGCGTTTCCTGGTGCGTCGCCTGGTCGCGCAGCGCGGCGCGGTGGAACTGCCCGAACCGCGCGCGGCGATCGCGGCGCGACTGGGCATGACGCCCGAGAGCCTGTCGCGCGCGCTGCACGGGCTGGAAGCGGCGGGGCTGCTGCGCCTGCACGGCCGCCGCGTGGACGTGCCGGACCGCGCCGCCCTGCTGCGCGCGACGCTGCCGCGGACGGAGGCGCGCGTGCGTCCGGCCTGAGGGCTTCGCAGCGCGCGCGCCACGTGGTGCCATGCCCCCATCCAGCCAAGGGGGAAACGACATGGCCCGCGTGCCCGACATGACCGTGGAAAAGCTCAAGGAAGCGGATCGCGACCTGCTGAAGCGCAACATCGCGCTGCATCGCGCATTGACCAACAGCCCCAACGGGGCGCGGGCCTTCGGGGGACTCGGCCAATTCATCCGCTACGGCTCGGTGCTCGATGCGCGGCTGCGGGAACTGGCGATCCTGCAGGTGGGGTGGCTGGCGCGCTCCCCCTACGAATGGTCGCATCACGTGAAGATCGGCTTCGACTTCGGCGTGACCGAGGACGACATCCGCGCGCTGATCGCCGAGAGCGAGGGGCGGGATTCCACGCTCGAGCCGGTGGCGAAGCTCGTGCTGCGGGCGGCGCGCGAGGCCTATGCCGGCCCGGGCGTGAGCGAGGCCACCTTCGAGAAGCTGCGCGCGCATTTCGACAATGAGCGGCTGGTCGATCTCGTGCTGGTCATCGGCTTCTACTGCGCGGTGGTGCGCGTGCTGGCCTCGCTCGATGTCCAGGTGGAGCCGGGCTACCAGCCCTACCTGGACCGCTTCCCGCTGCCGGGGTGATCGCCGGACCTTCCGGCGCGATCAACCCGCCCCCGGCCGGGCCTTCGCCGCCCAGGGGCGGGTGACGAGCACGACACCGAGCCCGGAGAGCAGCACGGCGAGGGCGGTGGCCGCGTTGGGCACCTCGCCGAGCAGCGCGAAGCCGCCCGCGCAGGCCGCGCCGGGGCTGAGGCTGCCGAAGGCCGCCGCCTGCGCCGCGCCGAGCCGCTGCACCGCCATGGCGAAGGCCACCGGCGCGAGGATGCCCGAGGCAAGCCCCTGGTAGGTCGCCTGCAAGGCGATGTCGTGCCACGGGATCCCCGGCGCGACAGGGTCCATGCCCAGGAGCTGGAAGGGTGCGAGGACGAGCACCGAGCCGGCGCTGACGAAGGCCGCCGCCTCCCACGGGCCGAGCCCGCTGCGCCGCAGCGCGATGGTGTAGCCCGAGGCCAGCAGCGCCGCGGCGAGCAGCAGCAGGTAGCCCATCCACTGCCCGTCCCCGCCCATGCCGAGGGAAGGTGCTACGATGACCGCGACCGCGCTGCCGATCATCGCCAGCCCGGCGAAGCGCAGGATGCCGAAGCGCTCGCCGAGGAAGGCCGAGACCAGCGCCACGCAGAGCGGCACGGTGCCCGGCAGCAGGGCGCCCGCTTCCGCCGCGCCTGCGATGCTCAGCCCCGTGCCGGCCACGAGGACGAAGGGCGCGCCGCCGCCGGCGAGCAGCATCGTCAACTGCCAAGCCTGCACGCGGCGCAACCTTGGCCAGGCACGGCGCAGCACCGGCAGCAGCAGGAGCGCGGGGCCTGCGAAGCGCAGCATGGCGATGTCATCCGGGGCGAGCGGTGCGTCGCCCGACACGCCGAGGCGCGTGACGGCGAGCGCGCCGCCCCAGATGGCGGACGCCGCGAGCCCGGCGGCGATGCCGAGCGGGGAGGGAGTGGCGGTCATGGTTCATGCCTCCTGGCGGGAGACGCTCGCGCGTCAGTCCCGCCACCACGGCTTGACGGCTTCCGCCGCGGCGATGTCCCGCGAGATGCCGATGTCCTTCAGCATCCGGGCATCCATCTCGAGCAGCAGCCGCCGTCCCCGGGCGCGTTCCCGGATGCGCGCGAAGCCGTCGATCAGCGTTCCGATGGTGGTCATGGCAGGTGTTCCTTCCGTCGATGGCCGACGGCGGGGCGCCGCGGCCCGCGATTCATGCGGCAGGCCGCCCGCGGGTGCTTGGCGCCGCCCTTGCGGACGGCTGGAGATTTCCTTGCGGTTTGGCCGTATCGCGTGACCTGCGACACGCGCGCGCGGAGCGCATCCGCCGGCCACGGAAAGCCAGGCCCCGACCCTCCAGGACCGGGCGCCCGCCGCCCTCCGGCGACGAAAGCTAAGGACCCAAAGAAGGTTGGGGGGTGCGGGGGGAAGTTCCCTTCCCCCCGCCTCTTGCCGCTCCCATCCCTGCGCGCCACAAGCGACCGATGAATCCTGCCCTCCGCGCCGGCCTGCCCATCCTGATCGGTGCGGCGGTCATGCTGTCCCTCGCCATGGGCCTGCGTCAGAGCCTCGGCCTGTTCATGGCGCCGGCGACGCGCGAGCTCGGCGTCGCGGTGGCCGAGTTCACGCTCGCCATCGCGGTGCAGAACCTCGGCTGGGGCCTGCTGCAGCCCTTCACCGGCGCGGCGGCGGCGCGCTGGGGGTTCCGGCCGGTGCTGATGGCGGGCGCGGTCGCCTATCTCGCCGGGCTCGCGGTCATGGCGCTGGCGCAGGGCAGCGTCGCGCTGATGCTGGGGCCGGGGCTGCTGATCGGCTTCGCGCTGGCCTGTACGGCGAGCGGCATGGCGCTCGCGGTCGCTTCGCGGCCGGTGCCGAATGCGCTGCGGTCCACCGCGCTCGGCATCGTTTCCGCAGCGGGTTCGGTGGGGGCGTTGATCGCCGCGCCGGTCGGCCAGGTGCTGGCGGAAGGCTGGGGCTGGCGGGCGGGTGTGTGGGGGTTCCTGGTGCTGGCGATCGCCATGCTGCCGGCGGCCTGGATGGCGGGGCGGGTGGACCGCGTGCCGGTGCCGCCGCTGCCGCCGGGGGAAGCCCCGGGCATGGGCGCCGCCCTGTCGCGTGCGATGACGCACACGCCCTTCCTGGTGATGGCCGGGGCCTATTTCGTCTGCGGGCTGCAACTGGTGTTCCTGACCACGCACCTGCCGTCCTACCTCGAGATCTGCGGGCAGGACCCGATGCTGTCGGCCAAGGCGCTCGGGACGATCGGCGGGTTCAACGTGCTGGGATCGCTGTTCTTCGGCTGGGCCGGCGGGCGCTGGAGCAAGGGGGTGCTGCTGGGCGGCATCTACCTCTCGCGTTCGGTGGTGCTGGCGCTCTACTTCGCCTGGCCGCCGAGCGAGGCCTCGACGCTCGTCTTCGCCGCGGTGATCGGCTTCCTGTGGCTGGGCGTGGCGCCGCTCGTCTCGGGCATGGTCATCGATATGTTCGGCATGCGCTTCCAGGCGATGATCCAGGGCATCGCCTTCATGTCGCACCAGCTCGGCTCCTTCCTTGGCGCCTTCGGGGGCGGGGTGCTGTTCGACCTGAACGGGGACTACGTGCTGGCCTGGCAGCTCGGGGTGGGGATGGGCATGCTGGCGGGCGTGGTGCAGCTGGCCTATGCCCTGCCACGCACCGGCCCGCGGCGGCCGGCACCGGCCTGATCCTTTTCCGCCTGCCGTCTTTCGCTTATGGGACGGTTGGATCGCCATACCGGGAGGAACCCCCGAATGAACCGTCGTGCCCTGATGGGGGCCGCGGCCGCCGCCGCCCCCGCCGCGCTGGCCGCGCCCGCCCTCGCCCAGACGCAGATGCCGGAGGTGCGCTGGCGCCTTTCCTCCTCCTTCCCGCGCAACCTCGACGTGCTGTTCGGCACGGCCGAGGGCGTCGCCCAGCGCGTCGCGCAGCTGACCGACGGCAAGTTCCGCATTTCGGTCTTCCCCGGCGGCGAGATCGCCCCGCCCTTCGCCGCGCTGGACGCGGTGCAGTCGGGCTCGGTGGAGTGCACCCACACCGCCTCCTACTACTATGTCGGCAAGGACCCGACCTTCGCCTTCTTCACCGCGATGCCCTTCGGGCTGAAGAGCCGCCAGTTCACCGCCTGGTGGCGGCATGGCGGCGGCAAGGAGCTCGGCGCGGATCTCTTCCGTGAATACAACGCGGTGGCCCTGACCTGCGGCGACACCGGCGCGCAGATGGGCGGCTGGTTCCGCAACGAGGTGCCGAACCTCGCCGCGCTGAACGGCCTGAAGTTCCGCATCGCCGGCTTCGCGGGGCAGGTGTTCCAGCGGCTTGGCGCGGCACCGACGCAGGTGGCCGCGGCGGACATCTATCCGTCGCTCGAGCGCGGCACGCTCGATGCCGTCGAGTTCACCGTGCCGCATGACGACGAGAAGCTCGGCTTCGTGCGCGTGGCCCGCTACTACTATGCCCCGGGCTTCTGGGAGCCGGGCGCGCGGCTGCACTTCGTCGCCAACCAGCGCGCCTGGGATGCGCTGCCGGACCTGTACAAGCACGCCATCGAGGTCGCCTGCAACGAGCAGGATTCCGAGATGCTGGCGCGCTACGACGACCTCAACCCGAAGGCGCTGCGCCGCCTGGTGGCCGCCGGCGCGCAGCTGCGCTTCTGGCCGCGCGACATCATGCAGGCCGCCTGGCGCGCCACGCACGAGGTCTATGAGGAAACCGGCAGCCGCAACCCCCGCTTCAAGCGGGCGTGGGACTCCTACCGCCCCTACCGCGACGAGCTGTACCAGTGGTTCCGCGTGGCGGAGAATTCCTTCGACAACTTCGCCTTCCCCGCTGCCGCGCAGCGGTAAGGCACGGGGCCCGAGGCTTTGCCTCGGGCCTGGCTTTCGTGCCCCGGGCGCCGGCGCGCCGGCGGCAGGGCCGGTCGCGCGCAGGGCGCGGCTGCCCGGCAGACGGGGTGCCGAGGCCCTTGAAATTCCGCGGCGGCTCCGCAATTGACCCGTTGACGGGCCGCCCGCTCCTCCATAGGGTTCGCGCGCTTCCCGCCAGCGGTGCGGGGCGTTTCGCGCCAGGCGCCGCCAACTTCCTTCCTTCCTTTCGGGACATCGCCCGTCGCGCCGGCCACCGGCCGCGGCCCGGGCGGTCAGGCCGCAGCACGCGCGGGCCTTCCGCGCCAGCCACGCCCTCGGGAACGTCCCGGCCATCCCCTGCTGTCGGACCGCGTCCAGGACCCATGCATCTTTCCGAACTCAAGGCCAAGAGCCCCGCAGACCTTCTCGCCTTCGCCGAGGAAGTCGGCGTCGAGAACGCCTCCTCCCTGCGCAAGCAGGACATGATGTTCGCCATCCTCAAGACGTTCGCCGAGAACGACCAGGCGATCTTCGGCGAAGGCACGCTCGAGATCCTGCCCGACGGGTTCGGCTATCTCCGTTCCCCGCAGGCGAACTTCCTGCCGGGGCCGGACGACATCTACATCTCGCCGGCCCAGGTGCGCCGCTTCGGCCTGCGCACGGGCGACACGGTCGAAGGCCAGATCCGCGCGCCGAAGGACGGCGAGCGCTACTTCGCGATGCTGAAGGTCAACAGCATCAACTTCGAGCAGCCCGAGGCGCTCAAGCACCGCATCAACTTCGACAATCTGACGCCGCTGTATCCCAACCGCCGGCTGAAGATGGAGAACCCCGAGGTCGAGTCCGTCGCCAAGGGCCCGACCAAGGACAACACCCACCGCGTCATCGACCTGATCGCCCCGATCGGCATGGGCCAGCGCGCGCTGATCGTCGCCCCGCCGCGCACCGGCAAGACGGTGATGCTGCAGAACATCGCCAAGTCGATCTCGGCCAACAATCCCGAGGTCTTCCTGATGGTGCTGCTCATCGACGAGCGGCCCGAGGAAGTGACCGACATGGCCCGCACCGTGAAGGGCGAGGTCGTGGCCTCCACCTTCGACGAGCCGGCCACCCGCCACGTCCAGGTCACCGAGATGGTGCTCGAGAAGGCCAAGCGCCTGGTCGAGCACAAGCGGGACGTGGTGATCCTGCTCGACTCCATCACCCGCCTCGGCCGCGCCTACAACTCGGTCGTGCCGTCGTCCGGCAAGGTGCTGACCGGCGGCGTGGACGCCAACGCGCTGCAGCGCCCGAAGCGCTTCTTCGGCGCGGCGCGCAACATCGAGGAAGGCGGTTCGCTGACCATCATCGCCACCGCGCTGATCGACACCGGTTCGCGCATGGACGAGGTGATCTTCGAAGAGTTCAAGGGCACCGGTAACAGCGAAATCGTGCTGGACCGCAAGCTGTCCGACAAGCGCACCTTCCCCGCGATCGACATCACCAAGTCCGGCACCCGCAAGGAAGAACTTCTGGTGGACCGCGCGACGCTGTCGAAGATGTGGGTCCTGCGCCGCATCCTGAACCCGATGGGCACGCAGGACGCGATGGAATTCCTGATCGACAAGCTGAAGTACAGCAAGACGAACCAGGACTTCTTCGATGCGATGAATACGTGAGGCCGCGCGCCTCACGCATCGCCTGATCGAGGGCGTGGATGAGCGCGGCCCAAAGGCGGGCCGCCCTCACGTAGGCTTCGCCGCTACCGAGCGATGAATACGTGAGGCCGCGCGCCTCACGCATCGCCTGATCGAGGGCGTGGATGAGCGCGGCCCAAAGGCGGGCCGCCCTCACGTAGGCTTCGCCGCTACCGATCGTCACGGACGGATCCTGGCATCCCCGCCGGGCCAGCATCGGTTGAGTGAGGCCAGGGCCTGCCCGACCGAGGCGGCGCTGCGATCCCCGTTCTCCCAAGGATGGACGACACGCGTGGACGTCGGGGGCGGAGCACCCCCGTCCGTGCCGAAGGCTCGCCCCTGTTGGTGAACTCGGCGGCCCCGCCTATTCCTCGGCTGCGTCGCCGTCCAGCATCCCGCGCATGCGCTTGCCGAGCGCGGTCAGCACGCGATCCGTCGCTTCCAGGTCTTCCTTCGGGATGCCCCGCAGCACCGAGCGGTTGAGATCCCTGCCAACCGCGACCATGCGTTCCAGCAGACGGCTGCCGCGCGGCGTCACGTAGACGCGGTTGATGCGCCGGTCCGCCGCATCCGCCTTGCGCACGACCAGGCCGGCGGCCTCCAGCCGGTCGATCATCCCGCCCGTCGCCACCTTCCCCAGGCCGAGCAGGCGCGCCAGTTCCGCCTGCGTCATCCCGCCCGCCGGGTCGTAGCGCGTCAACTGCGCCAGCGCCCACCACTGCGCGCGCGTGACGCCATGCGGCTTCATCGCCTGGTCGAACACCATCTGCCGCAGGCGGGAGACGTCATGCACCAGGAAGCCGATGCGGAACTCGCTGCTGCCGCGTGATCCGCCCCGGTTCTGGCGCAGTGGCGCGGAGGCCAAAAGCGTCATTCCCTCGGCAATCCGGCGGCCTGGGCGATGCGACCCCATTGCTCGATCTCGCGCGCCTGGAAGCGGGCGAGGTCATCCGGCGTGCCGGTCGCGGACACCAGGCCGAGGCTGAGCGAGTATCGCTTGCCCTCCTCGCTGTCGAGCACGGCGCGGATCTCCCGGTTCAGCCGCGACACGGCCGCCTCGGGGCTGCGGGCGGGCAGGAAGACCGCGACCCAGGAGGCGAAGTCGTAGCCCGCAACGCCGGCTTCCTGCAGCGTTGGCACATCCGGCAGCATCGGTATGCGCTGCGCCGGCGTGACGCCGAGGGCGCGCAGCGTCCCGGCGCGGACATGCTCGCCGGCCGAGGCAAGGTCGCTGACCATGAAATGCAGCCGGCCCGCGAGCAGGTCCGTCACCGCCGCCGGCGTGCCGCGATAGGATATGCGCTCCGCGCTGATCCCGGTCAGGCTGATGAGCAGTTGCGCCGCCGCCAGGC
The DNA here is from genome assembly GCF_018129065.1 of Neoroseomonas soli. Lineage (GTDB taxonomy): Bacteria > Pseudomonadota > Alphaproteobacteria > Acetobacterales > Acetobacteraceae > Neoroseomonas > Neoroseomonas soli. Next base: position 9,527 of record NZ_JAAEDM010000054.1, read on the forward strand.
TGCCGATGTTGCCCGTGCCGTAGTTCAGCCCGCCCGCGCGCGCCTTCGCCTCGGTGACGAACTCCGCGACGTTCCGCGCCGGGAAATCCGCACGGACCATCAGCACCAGCGGCGCGATGCTGGTGAGCGTGACCGGCGCGAAGTCGCGCACCGGGTCGTAGCCGGGTTCCTTCATCAGGTGCACGGCGGCGGCGTGGGTCGAGTTGGTGGCGAAGAAGAAGGTGTGCCCGTCCGGCGCGGCGCGCGCGGCCTGCCGCGCCGCGATGGTGCCATTGCCGCCGGCGACGTTCTCCACCACCACCGGCTGGCCGAGGCTGCGGGAGATGCGTTCCGCGACGAAGCGCGCGATGCCGTCCGTCGCGCTGCCCGGCGGGAAGGGCACGATGGCGCGCAGCGGGCGTGAAGGGTAGGCGTCGCTGCCCTGTGCCCGCGCGGCGAGCGGCAGGAACGGCGTGGCGAGGACGAGCCTGCGTCCGATCATCGGAACCTCCCTCTCATGCCGCACCGAGCGCGCCGGCGGCGCGCAGGGCGGCGATCTCCTCCGGCGCGAAGCCGTAGCCGGCCAGGGCTTCTTCCGAATGCTGGCCGAGCATCGGTGGCGGCGAGGCCACGCGCCGCGCCTTGCCGTCGAACTGGATTGGCTGCGCCATCGTCTTCAGCGGGCCGAGCTGCGGATGCTCGTATTCCATGACCATGCCGCGCGCCGCCATGTGCGGATGGGCGAGCATGTCGGCGATGGTATTGACCGCCGCGCAGGGGATGCCGATGCGCAGGCAGAATTCCACCCATTCATCCGCGGTGCGCGTGGCGACGATGGATTGCACCAGCGCGACGGTTTTCGCGAAGTTCGCCACGCGGTCGGCATTGGTGCGGAAGCGTGGGTCCTCGCCGAGTTCCGGCCGCCCGATGCCGGCGGTGAAGCGGCGCCAGAGATTGTCGTTGGCGATGCCGATCAGCACCGGACGGTCCGACGCATCGAAGGCCTGGTAGGGACACAGCGACTCATGCCCGGACCCGCACTTCTCCGGCAGCGTTCCCTTCTCCCAGAAGATCTGGAAGTTGTAGCCGAGCAGCGCGGCGGCGGTCTCGAACAGCGACACCTCCAGCCGGCAACCCTGCCCCGTGCGGTTGCGTTCCAGCAGCGCGACGAGGATGCCGGAGAAGGCATTTATCCCCGTGGACTGGTCGATCGGCGAGAAGGGGCTGCGTGCCGGCCCGCCGCCGCGCTCGCCCGTCATCGCCATGATGCCGGAGAACGCCTGCAGGATGACGTCGTAGCCGAGGCCCTCCTTCAGCGGCCCTGTCCGCCCGAAGCCGGAGATCGAGCAGTAGACCAGGCGCGGGTTCAGCGCCCGCATCTCCTCCGCCCCGATGCCGAGGCGTTCCGCCACGCCCGTCGCGTAGGATTCGATCAGCACATCGGCCTGCGTGACCATCTTGCGCGCCGCCGCACGCCCTGCCTCGGTCTTGAGGTCCAGCGCCAGCGACTTCTTGTTGCGGTTGGCGCTGAGGAACACCGCGCCGACCCCTTCGCGGAAGGGTGGCCAGCCGCGCGTGTCGTCGCCGCCCTTGGGCGGTTCGATCTTCGTCACCTCCGCGCCCAGGTCGCCGAGCCACTGCCCGCAGAGCGGCCCGGCCAGCACCTTGGAGAAATCCAGCACCCGGATCCCGGCAAGCGGCGTCATGGTCAGTAGGATTTCGGCTGGCCGAGCACGCGCTCGGCGATGAAGGACAACACCAGTTGCTCGGAGACCGGCGCGATGCGGCAGATCAGCACTTCCCGCAGCAGTCTCTCGACCACGTATTCCTTGGCGTAGCCCATGCCGCCATGGGTCAGCACGGCCTGCAGCGCCGCGTTGTACCCGGCGCGCCCGGCCAGTAGCTTCGCCGCATTCGCCTCGGCCCCGCAGGGCTTGCCGTTGTCGTAGAGCCAGGCCGCCTTGAGCGCCATCAGCCACGCCGATTCCAGCGCCGTCCAGCATTCCGCGAGCGGGTGTTGGATCGCCTGGTTCTGCCCGATCGGTCGGCCGAAGACCGTGCGATCCCGCCCGTAGCGCGCGGCGCGTTCCAGCGCATCCTGCCCGATCGCCACCGCTTCGGACGCCACCAGCACGCGTTCGGGGTTCAGGCTGTCGAGGACGTAGCCGAAGCCCTTGCCTTCCTCGCCGATGCGGTCCTCATCCGGGACGAACAGGTCGTCGATGAAGGTCATGTTCGAATCGACCGCGGCGCGGCCCATCTTCGGGATGCGCTTCACCTCCACCTTGCTGCGGTCGAGCTCGGTGTAGAACAGCGTGATGCCCTCGGAGGGGCGGCGCGCATCCTCCTTCTTCGTCGTGCGCGTGAGCAGCATGATCCTGTTCGCCACCTGGCCGGTGGAGGTCCAGATCTTCCGCCCGTTCACGCGATAGCCGCCCGGCACCTTCGCCGCGAAGGTGGTGATGGAGGTGGTGTCGAGCCCGGCATTCGGTTCCGTGAAGCCGAAGCAGGCCTGGTCCGTGCCGGCGACGAGCGGCGGGATCCAGCGTGCCTTCTGCTCGGGCGTGCCGTGCACCACGATCGGGTGAGGGCCGAACATGTTGATGTGCAGGGAGGATGCCGCCGCCATCCCGCCGCCGTGGCGCGCAACGGTATGCATGACAAGTGCTGCTTCCGTCACGCCGAGGCCGGCGCCGCCATGTTCCTCCGGCATGGTGATGCCGAGCCAGCCGCCCTCGGCCATGGCGCGGTGGAATTCGCGGGGGAAGCGCGCCTCGTCATCACAGGATCGCCAGTAGTCGTCGCCGAAGCGGCGGCAGACGGCGGTCACGCCCTCGACGATCGCCTCCTGTTCGGGCGACAGGCCGAAATCCATGCGTCCCTCCGCGACTGCTTGCGCGATGATCGTACGCATGCTTACCATTTGCAAGAGAACGACAAGGATCGAGGAAACGGCATGCTGGACCGTCCGCGCACGGTGCTGAGCCAGGAGCACGAGATCTTCCGCGCCTCCGTGCGCCGCTTCGTGGAATCCGAGCTCGTTCCCAACAACATGGCGTGGGAGGAAGCGGGCATCGTCCCGCGCGAGGCCTGGCGCAAGGCGGGCGATGCCGGGCTTCTCTGCTGCGACGTGGCGCCCGAATACGGCGGGCCGGGCGGTGATTTCGGCCATTGCACGGTGGTGACCGAGGAACTGGCCCGCGCCAACCTCTCCGGCCCCGGCTTCGTCGTGCATTCGGACATGGTCGCGACCTACCTCGCGAAGTTCGGGTCCGAGGAACAGAAGCGCCGCTGGCTGCCGGGGATGGTGGACGGCACGCTGATCGGCGCCATCGCCATGACGGAACCGGATGCGGGCAGCGACCTCAAGGGCATGCGCACGCGCGCGGTGGCGGACGGCGATCACTATGTCATACGCGGGCAGAAGACCTTCATCTCCAACGGCCAGAACGCCGACATCATCATCACCGCCTGCAAGACGGACGCGAATGCCGGCGCGCACGGCGTCAGCCTGATCGTCGTCGAGGCGAAGACGCCCGGTTTCCGCCGTGGGCGAAACCTCGCCAAGATCGGGATGAAGGCGCAGGACACCTCGGAGCTCTTCTTCGATGAGGTGCGCGTGCCGATGGCGAACCGCCTCGGTGCGGAGGGCCAGGGCTTCGGCATGCTGATGACGAATCTTGCGCGCGAACGTCTCGTGCAGGCCGTGCGTGGCACGGTGCTGGCCGAGGAAGCGATCCGCTGGACGGTTGCCCACACCCGGGAGCGCAAGGCCTTCGGCCGCACCATCGCGGACTTCCAGAACACGCGCTTCGTGCTGGCGGAACTCGCGACGAAGACGGTGGCCGCGCGCGCGATGACGGACGGGCTGATCGCATTGCAGATGGAAGGCACGCTCGATCCCATCGAGGCCGGCATGGCGAAGCTCTTCTGCACCGACCTGCAATGCGAGGTTCTGGACCGCTGCCTGCAGCTCTTCGGCGGCACCGGCTACATGCTGGAGACGCCGATCGCGCGGGCCTGGGCGGATGCGCGCGTGACGCGCATTGCCGGCGGCGCGGCGGAAGTGATGAAGGAAATCATCGGTCGGCGCCTCTTTCAGGGCGCCGCGTGATGAACAGGCAGGAAGGGGCACAGCGCCGATGAGCGAGCGCACATTGCGCGGCAAGGTGGCGATCGCCGGCATCGGCGAGACCACCTACTACAAGCACGGGCAATCACCCGATGCGGAGTTCAAGTTGGCGTTGCAGGCGGTGCTCGCTGCGTGCCACGACGCCGGCATCGACCCGAAGGAGGTGGATGGCTTCGCCTCCTACGGCAATGACCGGTCGGAGGCGGTGCGCCTCGCGGCCGCGCTCGGTATCAAGGAATTGCGCTTCTCCAACATGCATTGGGGCGGCGGTGGCGGTGGCGTCGCGGCGTCGGTCGCCAATGCGGCGGCGGCGGTGCATTCGGGCATGGCGAATTGCGTCATCGCCTTCCGCTCGCTCGCGCAGGGGCAGTTCGCGCGCTACGGGCGCGGACAGGCCGTTGCGGCGGCGGCGGGCGACGACGCCTTCCTGTTTCCCTACGGCCTGATGTCGCCGGCGCAGCGCTTCGCCATGAAGATCACGCGCTTCATGACCGAACACGGCATCCGGCACGAGGCGCTGCGCAGCATCGCCATGGCCTCCTACCACCACGCGCAGACCAACCCGAGCGCGGTGATGTATGGCCGTCCGTTGACGGAGGAGAAGTACGACGCCTCCCGCTGGATCGTGGAGCCGTTCCATCGCCTGTTTGACTGTTGCCAGGAGAATGACGGCGCCGGCGCGGTGCTGGTCGTGCCGGCCGACCGCGCGAAGGACCTGCCGCACAAGCCGACCTACCTGCTCGGCACCGCGCAGGGCGGGCACCATCGCAGCGCGGCGCCGGTGCACAACGCGCCGGACTATGCCTCCGCGCATTTCCCGACGGTGGCGAAGAACATGTGGGCCATGGCGAAGCTCGGCCCGCAGGATGTCGATGTCGTGCAGGCCTATGAGAACTTCACCGGCGGCGTGCTGCTCTCGCTCGTCGAGCACGGCTTCGTCGATCCGAAGAAGGCGAATGAGTTCCTTGTCCTTGAGAACCTTCTCGCGCCCACCGGCAAGATGCCGATGAACACCAGCGGCGGGAACCTCGCCGAGTGCTACATGCACGGCCTCGAGATGGTGAACGAAGCTGTCCGCCAGCTTCGCGGAACGGCGAACAACCAGGTGGCCGGCGCGGAGGTCGTCGCCGTCCTCGGCGGGCCGATGGTCACGCCTGTCAGCAGCCTGGTCCTCGGCACGGAGGCGACCCTGTGAGCACCGCCCTTCCCCCCGGCCTGCCCGCGCCCGCGCAGGAACCCGTCGCCAAGCCCTATTGGGAAGGCACCCGCGCCAGCAAGCTGGTGATCCAGCGCTGCAATGGCTGCGGCGCGCATCAATGGGGCCCGGAATGGGTCTGCCATCGCTGCCACTCCTTCGACCTGGGGTGGGAGGAAGTGGCGCCGCGCGGCCGCATCTGGTCCTGGCAGCGGCCGCATCATCCGGTGCATCCGGCGCTGAACGGCTTCGGTCCCTACACCATCGTGCTGGTGGAACTGCCGGAAGCAGGCAATGTCCGCATGGTCGGCAACCTGCTCTGCGAACCCACCGCGCCGGTCGAGATCGGCGCAGAAGTCGAAGCGGTCTTCGAACCGCATGACGAGGCGGACCCGCCCTACACGCTGGTCCAGTGGCGCCTCAAGGGCTGAGGACAGGACCATGGCGGGACTCTATTTCGAGGAATTCGAGGTCGGCCAGGTGTTCCGGCACGCGATCCGCCGCACGATCACGGAGACCGACAATGTCTGGTTCTCCGCCATCACGCACAATCCGGCGGCGCTGCACCTCGATGAGGAATACGGCAAGACCACGGAGTTCGGCGCACGCATCGTCAATTCCTGCTTCACGCTGGGGCTGATGGTGGGCATCTCGGTCGGCGACACGACGCTCGGCACCACGGTCGCCAATCTGGGCTGGGACGAGGTGCGCTTCCCGAAGCCGCTCTTCCATGGCGACACCATCCACGTGGAATCGGAAGTGCTGTCAAAGCGGCCCAGCAAGTCGCGCCCCGGCCAGGGCATCGTCGAGTTCATGCACCGCGCCTACAACCAGCATGACGTGCTGGTGGGGCATTGCCGGCGCCAGGCGCTGATGCTCGGCAAGCCGGCATGATCCGGTCCTGGCTGTTCGTTCCCGCCGACAGCGAGCGCAAGCTCGCCAAGGGCGGCGAAAGCGGCGCGGATGCGCTGATCCTCGACCTCGAGGATTCGGTCGCTGCGTCACGCCGCCCGGTCGCGCGCGGGATGGTGGTGGACTACCTGACCGCGCATGCCGGCGCGGCACGCCGCCCGCAACTGTGGGTGCGCATCAACCCGCTCGATGGCGAAGGGCTGACCGACGCCGCCGCCGTGGTGCGCGCAGCGCCGGATGGCCTCGTCGTGCCGAAGGTGAACGGGCCCGATGAGTTGCTGCGCCTGTCGCATTGGCTCGATGCGCTGGAGGCGCGCGACGGCCTGCCGCCCGGCAGAATCAAACTGCTGTCGGTGGCGACGGAAACCGCCGCGGCGGTGCTGCGCCTGTCCGAATACGCGCGCGTTACCGTGCCGCGCCTCGCCGCCCTGACCTGGGGCGCGGAGGACCTGCCGGCTGCCCTTGGCGCCAGCACCAATCAGGATCCGGCGGGCGGCTATGCACTGACCTATCGCCTCGCGCGCTCCGCCTGCCTGCTCGCCGCCGTGGCGGCCAATGTGCAGCCCATCGACACGCTGGAAGTCGATTTCCGCGACGAGGCCGCGCTGCGCGCCGCCTGCGCCGATGGCCGCAAGCAGGGCTTCACCGGCAAGATCGCCATCCACCCTGCGCAGGTCGCCGCCATCAACGAAGGCTTCCGCCCGACCGCGGAGGAAGTCGCCCACGCCCGCCGCGTCGTCGCGGCCTTCGAGGCGAATCCGGGCATCGGCACGGTGGGTCTCGACGGGAAGATGATCGACATGCCGCATCTGCGCCAGGCGCAGCGCGTGCTCGCCGCCGATGCGGCGTTCCAGGACTGACGGGGGAAACGGCGCATGGCCATCGACTACGAGAAGCTGAAGAACCGCAAGTTCGCGGACATCGAGCAGGCCTACGGCGTCAAGGACACGATGCTCTACGCGCTCGGCCTCGGCCTCGGGCAGGACCCGATGGACCCGAAGCAGTTGCGCCATGTGTACGAGGAAGACCTCGTCACCCTGCCGACCATGGGCGTGGTGCTCGCGACGCCCGGCTTCTGGGTGAAGGAACCCGACACCGGCGTGGACTGGCCGAAGGTGCTGCACGGCGAGCAGGGCCTGACCATCCACAAGCCGCTGCCGCCGAAGGGCCGCGTCGTCAGCCGGTTCCGCATCGACGAGATCATCGACAAGGGCGCCGGCAAGGGCGCGCTGATGTACACGACGCGCGAACTGCTCGACGCCGCCAGCGGCGACAAGCTGTGCAGCCTGACCAGCACGTCCTTCCTGCGCGGCGATGGCGGCTTCGGCGGGCCGAGCGGCCCGATCCGCCAGCCGCACGCGGTGCCGGAGGGCACGCCGGATGCGTCCTTCGACTGGACCGTCGGCCCGCACGCGGCGCTGCTCTATCGACTGAACGGCGACTACAACCCGGTCCATGCCGACCCGAAGGCGGCGGCGAAGGGCGGCTTCGCGCAGCCGATCCTGCATGGGCTCTGCTCCTACGGCGTTGCGGGGTGGTCGGTGATGAACCTGCTCTGCGACGGCGACGCGACGCGCCTCAGGCGCTTCGACCTGCGCTTCACCTCGCCGGTCTATCCGGGGGAGACGCTGCGCACGGAGGTCTGGAAGCAGGGGCCGGGTGTGGCCGCCTTCCGCGTGCGGGTGCCGGCGCGCGATGTCATCGCGCTCAACAACGGCCGGGTGGAATACCTGCCGTGACGGCGCCGGCGGTCATCATCAGCGGTGACCGCCAGGTCACCCGCGACGCGCTGATGGCGCGAGTGCGCCGCGCGGCGACCGGCTTCGCCGCGCTCGGCGTCGGTCCGGGAGATTGCGTCGCGCTGCTGCTGCGCAACGACGTCTCCTTTCTCGAAGCGAGCCTCGCCGCGACGACGCTCGGCGGCTACGCGGTGCCGATCAACTGGCACTGGAAGCCGGACGAGGTCGCCTACCTGCTGCGCGACTGCGAGGCGCGCGTCGTCGTCGTGCACGCCGACCTCGCGCATCTGCTGTCCGAGGCACCGGAAGGCCTCACCATCCTGGTCGTGCCGACGCCGCCCGAGGCCGCCGCGGCCTACGGCATCCCGCCCGCGACCGCCGCCGCGCCGGGCGAGGACTGGGACGCCTTCATCGCCCGCCACGCCGAATGGGACCGCCCGCCCCAGCCGGCGCGCGAGAGCATGATCTACACATCCGGCACCACCGGCCGGCCCAAGGGCGTGCGGCGCCAGCCGCCAACCGCCGAGCAGGCCGCCGCCACCGCGCGCAACCGCGCGCAGATCTACGGGTTGGTGCCGGGCATTCGCTCGCTCGTGCCCGGCCCGATGTACCACTCCGCCCCGAACGGCTTCGGCCTGCGCGCCGTGCCGCTGTCGGAGGTGCTGGTGCTGATGCCGCGCTTCGACCCGGAGGAGACGCTGGCTCTGATCGAGCGCCACCGCATCACCACGGTCTTCCTCGTGCCGACGATGATGGTGCGCCTGCTGCGCCTGCCGGAGGAGGTGAAGCGCCGCTACGACCTCTCCTCCCTGTGCCACGTCACCCACGCCGCCGCGCCCTGCCCGCCCGAGGTGAAGCGCGCGATGATCGAATGGTGGGGCCCTGTCATCCATGAATTCTATGGTGCCACCGATCTCGGCGCACCGACCGCCTGCACCTCCGAGCAGTGGCTCGCGAAACCCGGCTCCGTCGGCACGCTGACCGAGGGCGCGATCGTGAAGATCCTCGACGCGAACGGGCAGGAATGCCCGGTCGGCGTGCCGGGCGAGATCTTCGCCAGCGTCGAGTACATGCCCGACTTCACCTACAACAAGCGCGACGGCGAACGCCGCGCGGTGGAACTCGGCGGCCTGATCACGGTCGGTGACGTCGGCTACTTCGACGCGGACGGCTACCTGTTCCTCTGCGACCGCAAGCGGGACATGGTCATCTCCGGCGGCGTGAACATCTACCCCGCCGAGATCGAGGCGGTGATGATCGGCATCCCCGGCGTGCTCGACTGCGCCGTCTTCGGCATCCCGGATGCGGAATACGGCGAAAGCCTCTGCGCCGCGATCCGCGCCGCACCCGGCACGACGGAAGCGGCGATTCGCGAGGCGCTGAAGTCGAAGCTCGCCAACTTCAAGGTGCCGCGCGTCATCGAGTTCCACGACGAATTGCCGCGCGACGATTCCGGCAAGCTGCTCAAGCGCAAGCTGCGCGATCCCTACTGGCAGGGAGCCGGCCGCGCGATCTGAGAACAGCCGCGCCGGGAACGCGCGAACAGGGAGGTCCAGAATGAACCACATCACCACCCCACGCCGCGCGCTGCTCGCGGCCGGGCTTGCGCCGATCCTCGCCCCGCGCGTCGCGCGCGCGCAATCCGCCTATCCGGGGAACCGCACCGTCAGCCTCGTCATCCCCTATGCCGCCGGCGGCATCCCGGACGTCTTCGGCAATGCGATCACCCAGGGCCTGCAGGAACGCCTCGGTGGCACTTTCATCATGGAACACAAGCCGGGTGCGAGCACGACGCTCGGCACGCGGCAGGTGGCGCGCGCGCGGCCGGACGGCAACACGCTCGTCTTCGCCGGCAATGGCACCTTCACCATTACCCCCTTCGTGCTGCGCAATGCCGGCTATGATTCCGCGAAGGACTTCACCTGGCTCGGCATGACGGGCAGCGCCGTCTATCTCTACGTCGCGCATCCGCGGTGGGAGAGCCTGGATGCGCTGATCGCCGCCGCGAAGCGCCGCCCCGGTGAGATCAGCTACGCCACCTGGGGCGTCGGCTCCTCGGCGCATCTCGGCACCTTCGACCTGGCGCGGCGCGCGGGCATCGACCTGATCCACGTGCCCTACAACGGCACCGCCGCGGCGCTGACGGATGTCTCGACCGGGCGGGTGGACTTCATGCTGAGCACGCTCGCGCCCGCGCGGCCGCACATGGATGCGGGGCGCGTGAAGCCGCTCGGCATTGCCACCGCGCAGCGCTTCCGTCCGCTGCCGGACGTGCCGACCGTCGCGGAACAGGGATTCCCCGGCTATGTGGTGCCGAACTGGACCGGCGTCGCCGCGCCCGCGGGGCTGCCGGACTCCATCGCCGAACCGCTCGGCGCGGCCCTCGCCGCGACCTTCTCCGACGAACGGCTGTTGCAGCGGCTGGAACCGCTCGGCATTTCCGCCTGGCCGACGGGTGCGCGCGCGATGCGCGAACAGGTGGCGAAGGACCTCGCGGAGAATGTCGACCTTGTGCGCCGCGCCGGCATCACGCCGGAATAGCCGGCGCGGATGGACGGCGCGCGCCACGCGGACGTAGCCTGCGCGCGGAGATCCGGAGGAACCACCGTGCCGATCACGCGCCGCAGCGCCCTTGCCGCCGCCACCCTGGCCCTGCCCGCCGCGGCGGCGGCGCAGGCGCGCGGCTGGCCCAACCGCCCGGTGCGCATCGTCATTCCCTATGCGCCCGGCGGGCCGGTGGAAATCCCCGGCCGCTTCATCGCGGAACACCTCGCCGCCCGCCTTGGCCAGCCTTTCGTGGTGGAAACCCGACCCGGCGCCGGCGGCGCGCTCGGCACCAAGCAGGTGATCGGCACGACGGACCAGCACACGCTGCTGATGGTCACCGGCGCCGTCGCCATCCAGCCCGCGGTGCAGCCCGACATCGGCTACGACCCGGTGGCCGAACTCACGCCCATCTCGCTCGTCTCGGAAGCGAGCATGGGCTTCATGGTGCGGCCCAGCGCCGCCTTCCGCGACCTGCCGGGCCTGATCGCGGCGGCGAAGGCGGCACCGGGGCGGATCACCTACGGGTCCTCGGGCAACGGCACCACCACGCACATGGCCGCGGCGCTGTTCGGCGCGCGCGCGGGCATCACCTGGCAGCACGTGCCCTATCGCGGCGGCGGGCAACTCATCAGTGGCTTCCTTGCCGGCGACGTTGACGTGATGAGCGGCGACCTCGCGACGCTGTTGCCGCATGTGCGGGAAGGGCGCGGCGTGCTGCTCGCCGTGACCACGCCGGATCGCGTGCCGGTCGTACCCGACGTGCCCTCGATCACGGAGGTGGTGCCCGGCACCGGCATCGCCATCTGGTTCGGGCTGTTTGCCCCGCGCAACTTCCCGGAGGATGCGACGGCGCGGCTCGTCGCCGAATTCGCGCCACTGCGCAGCGGCTCGCCGCTCGGTGAGCGCATGGCGGCAGCCGGCGGGCGGCTGCTGCTGACCGGACCGGCAGATCTTTCCGAGCGCCTGCGCCGCGAATTGCCGCTCTGGCGTCAGGTCGTCGCCGACGCCGGCATCCGGCCGGAGTGACGCGCGCATGATTCCCCTGCTGTCGGGCCTTCGCGTCCTCGACCTCACCTCCGTCATCTACGGTCCGCTGATCGGCCAGGTGCTCGGCGACTTCGGCGCCGACGTCATCAAGGTGGAAAGCCCTGAGGGCGACCTCGCGCGGGGCATCCAGCCGCGCGGCCCGCAGGGCGACAGCGCCATGTTCGTCTGCAACAACCGCAACAAGCGCAGCATCGTGCTCGACCTCAAGACCGCGGGCGGGCGGGAGGTCTTCACGCGCCTGCTGCGCTGGGCCGAGGTCTTCGTCCACAACATGCGCCCCGCGGCGATCGACCGCCTGGGCTTCGGCTTCGCGCCGGTCGCGGCGATCAACCCGGAGATCATCTACTGCGCCGCCGTCGGCTTCGGCAGCGGCGGGCGCTACGCCGGGCGCCCGGCCTTCGACGACGTGATCCAGGCCGCCGGCGGCATCGCCGCATTGCCGTCCTATCGCGGGCAGGACCCCGCCTATGTGCCGGGGGTGATGGCTGACAAGGTGGCGGCGCTGACCGCGACCTATGGCGTGATGGCGGCGATCGCCGCGCGCGGCCGCGGCATGAAGGGCCCGATCGAGGTCGAGGCCGCGATGTTCGAAGCCGTCGCCGCCTTCGTGCTGAACGAGCACCTGGCCGCCGCCGCCTTCGGCGGCCCGCCCGAATCCGCCGGCTACCATCGCATGTTCGCCGCCGACCGCCGGCCCTACCGCACGCTCGATGGCTGGATCGCCGCGCTGCCCTACACCGAGCAGCAATGGCGCCGCCTGCTGGAATTCACGGGGCGCGAGGACGTGCTCGAGGCGCCGTGGTTCTCGGACCCCGGTGAACGCAGCGCACACATCGCGGAACTCTACACCGTGCTGGCCGAGGAGATGGCGCGCCGCAGCACCGACGACTGGCTGCGCGCGCTGCAGGAACTCGACATCCCGCATGCGCGGGTGAACCGGCTCGAGGACCTGCTGCGCGACCCGCACCTGCAGGACGTGGACTTCTTTGCGCCGAACGGCAGCGGCCTGGCACGGTCGGCGCGGCAGCCCGTGCGCTTCCCGTCGCTGCCCGACCAGCCCGACCGGCCCGCGCCTGCGCTCGGCGCGGATGGGCAGGACGTGCTCGCGATGCTGGGCTACGACGCGGCCGGCGTCGCGGCGCTGCGCGGCGCGGCCGCGTTCGGCTGATGCCCTGCCGGGCGCGACGTTGGACGCAGGCTCGTCGCACAGCAGGCACGCCGCGCGAACACCGGGCGCGCGAAGGATGGTCTCTCCTGCGCCCGGCCGATCGTCAGGCGCTGCCCGGCAGCGCCCGATACGGCAGCGGCGCGAAGCGCGTCCCGTGCATCGCGATATCCTTCCACACCGCCCCGGTGGTGTAGGGATCCTCCGCGATCCACGCGCGCGCCGCCGCGTCCGTCGCGTGGCGGGACACCACGATGGACCCGCGCATGGCGCCGGCCTCGTTGAGGATCGCCCCGCCCAGCGCCAGGGTGCCGTCGGTGGCCATCGGCGCAACGCGCGCGATGTGCGCGGGCCGCGCCGCCGCCCGGCGTGCCGGCGCCTCCGCGTCGGTGCCGTCCAGGGCAATGGTCACGGTATGGGTCCGCGTGGCGGAGATCGCATCGCCCGGCTGCGGCAGGCGGTGATAGGGCAACGGCGCGATGCGGAAGGGGTGCACCTCCCACTTCGCCCAGACGCCTTCGGCGGCGAAGGGCTCCTCGGCCAGGTAGGCGTCGAGCCCGGCCTTGTCCGGCACCTCCAGCACCATCAGCGAGCCCGCGGGCTGCCAGTCCGGCGTGAACAGCGGCACGCCGAGCGCCAGCCTCCCGTCCTGCGCCCAGCGCGTGATGACCGCGAGGTGCCGGTCGCGCACCGCCATCCGGCGTGCGGGGTCCGGCCCGTCCCAGGCGATGATGGCGTAGCCCATGATGCTTCCTGCCCTTCCGTGCCTGCGCAGACTGCCACGGCGCGGCGCGGCGCGTCAGGGGGAACGGCGGCACCTGCCCCGCGATGGCAGCGAAGGGGGAACCCGCGCCGCGGATTCCCCCCTCGATGCGTCAGTACATGTGCTGCCCGCCGTTGATCGACAGCGTCGATCCGGTGATGAAGTCCGCGTCGTCGGCGGTCAGGAAGACCACGCCCCGTGCGATGTCATAGGCGCGCCCGAGCCGGCCCATCGGGATCTTGGCGACGATCTTCTCGAGCACGTCGGGCGGCACGGCGCGCACCATCTCCGTGTCCACATAGCCGGGGGCGATGGCGTTCACCGTGATCTGGCTGCGCGCGCCTTCCTGCGCCAGCGCCTTGGTGAAGCCATGGATGCCGGACTTGGCGGCGGCGTAGTTCACCTGGCCGTACTGCCCGGCCTGGCCGTTGATGGAGCCGATGTTGACGATGCGCCCGAACTTGCGCGCCGTCATGCCGTCCCACACCAGCTTGCAGGTGTTGTAGCAGGAGCCGAGGTTGGTATCGATCACCGCGTCCCACATCTCGCGCGACAGGCGCTTCATGGTGGCGTCGCGGGTGATGCCGGCGTTGTTCACCAGCACCTCGACGGGGCCGACCTCACTCTCGATCCGCTTCAGCGCCTCGGTGCAGGAGTCGTAGTTGCCGACGTCGAACTTGTAGCAGGGGATGCCGGTGCGCTTGGTGAAGGCCTCCGCGGCGGCATCGTTGCCGGCGTAGGAGGCGACGACCTTGCGGCCGGCCGCCTGCAGCGCCTCGCTGATCGCGGCGCCGATGCCGCGCTGGCCTCCGGTGACGAGTGCGACGCGTGCCATGCCTGTTCTCTCCCTATTCCGGTGGTCGGCCACTGGCGTTTACGGGCCGGGGACAAGATCCGTCCTTGAGTCGGATCAAAACCCGCCGCGCGCCGGCGCGCCAGCGGGAAATGCGATGGGCGTCGCGCGGGAGGCGCGCGCCATCAGCCCGGGGTGGCGCCGGAGGCACGGACCACCGGCGCCCAGGCCGCGATCTCCGCGCGCACGAAGGCCTGCGCGTCGTCGAGGAAGAGCGTGCCCGGCTGCGTCGCCGTCTCGGCGTAGCGGCGCGCGACCTGGGGCGCTGCCATCGCTTCCCGTATCGCGGCCGCGAGACGCTCCTGCAACGCGCGCGGCGTGCCGGCCGGCGCGGCGATGCCGGCCCAGCCATCGGCGATGATATCGGGGAAGCCGCTCTCGATCAGGGTCGGGATGTCGGGGAAGTCGGCGATCCGCTCCCGCGTCGTGAAGGCGAGCGCCCGCAGGCTGCCCGCGCGGATATACGCCGAGGCCGCCGTCAGGCTGTCCATCACCGAGGGCACCACGCCCGCGATCGCGTCGGTCGCCGCCTGCGAGCCGCCACGATAGGGGATGTGCTGCAACTCGAACCCCGCCGCCTGCGCCATGCGCAGCCCGACCAGGTGCGGCACCGAGCCGATGCCGCTGGTCGCGAAGGCGACGCCCGGCGGCCGCTTCGCCGCGGCGACGAAGTCCGCCACGCTGCGCATCGGCGTCTGCGGGTTGACGAGCAGCAGGTAAGGCGTGCCGAGGATGGTGGCGATATGCGCGAAGTCGCGGTCCGCATCCCACTGGATGCGGTCGCGGTAGAGCGTGTTGCCCACCGCCATGCCCGAGATGGTGGAGATCAGCAGCGTCGTCCCGTCCGGCGCCGCCCGCGCGACGAGGCCGGTGCCGAGCGTCGCGCCGGCGCCCGGCCGGTTCTCGACGATCACCACCGTGCCGAGGCGGCGGCCCATCTCCTCGGCGATCAACCGGGCGATGATGTCCGTGGTGCCGCCGGTGGCGAAGGGTACGATCAGCCGCACCGGGCCGGGGTAGGGCTGCGCCAGCGCGGGCGCCGAAAGCAGCGCCGGGGCGGCGAGAAGCAGGTGGCGGCGCAGCATTGGGGGGGCTCCGGCAGCGTGGTCCGGGCAGGGTAGCGCAGGATGCATGCGGCCGGAACGTCCGGCGCTGGCGCCGGCGCCGCCGGGTTGCTAAAGTCCATCCATGGCAGCGCAGCGGCGCATCGCGGGGCGAATTACCGGCACGGCCGACTGAGGCTGCGCCCCGGGGCGGGCGCGCCTTGCGGCCGCGTCGTCCGATCCGCCCCTTCCCGAACTGCCGGAAGCACCGCTGCCATGTCCGATCCCGACCTTCTCCTCCCCGCGCGCTTCGTCGTCCTCGCCGAGGCGTCGCCGGGCCTGCTCTCCCGTCTGCTGCAACCGCTCGCCAAGCGCGACCTGGTGCCCGACCTGGTCCTCGCGCGGCGGGAGGGCGATGTGATGCGCGTCGAGATCGCGCTCGATGCCATGCCGGCCGGCATGGTCCACCTCGTGGCCGGGAATCTCGGCCAGGTGGTGGGCGTGACGGAGGTGCGCGGCGGGGCCGAGGCGCGCCGCGCCGCCTGACGCCGCTCGCATGCGGCTGGAACCAGCCATGTGCGTGAGGAGACTTGCTCAAACGTCGGGAGGGCGGGTTCCGCCCATGTAGCGACCGCGCCGGAGGCACGATCCCGAAGCGCCGCGGACTTCGCGGACAGGACACCGGAACCGGCGCCGTTCGAACCCGCTCGCGGGCGATCGGACCAGGCCGCTCTCGCGAGCATCGCCACCCGATCGGGCGCTTCCATCTCAGCGGGATCCGCGCCGGCCACGCGTGACTGTCCGAGGCGTCACCGCCCCGGCTGCGGCACGACCCGATAGAGGCGGGCGAAGCCTTCGACCGCGACGAGTTCGAGGCCGGCGGGCAGTGCCGCCTCCGTCATCCCGGGCGCGTCGAGCACCAGCACATGGCCGAATCTGTGCCGCCAGCCCTGCAGCAGGGGCAAGGCGGGCGCCGCCGAGAGGGCGGCCAAAGGCGGCGGGCCGGCGGCGGGCAGGGTCAGCGCGCGCCAGGGCTCGCGCAGCCGCAGCGGCTGCTTGCCCGCGAAGGCGAAGATGCCCGGGACGAAGGCGTCGCGCAGCACCACGGCGCGCAGCCCGTAGTGCACGTGCAGCGGCCAGAGCCCCGCCAAACGCGGACCCGTCGATGCCTGCCCCTGACCCGGGCCGTGCCCTTCGACCGGCAGCAGGGTGGCGCCTCGCGGCAGCGCGGCCAGGGCGCGCTCCACCGCCGCGATGTCGCGCGCGCCGGCGCGCCAGTCGTGCAGCGTCCAGGCGCTGCGCCCGATCGCGAACGCCAGCAGCCCGAACACGACCAGGCGCTCCGCCCGTGCCGGCAGGGTGGCGCCCGGCCGCAGCCCGACGAGCGCGGCGAGCATGCCCGCACAGGCCAGGCGGATCTCGATCTGCTCGGTGTCGCCGATGGTCGAGGGCAGCACCAGGCCACCGAGGAAAAGCGCCGCGGCCAGCGCGCCGAGCCCGGCATGGAAGCGGATCCAGCCACCACGCAGTCCGATGAGGCACAGCGCCAGCGTCAGCAGCGCCAGCGCCATGCCGGCGGCGAGGTCGTAGGTCACGAAGGGCGCGAGCAGCCCGGCCGCCTTCAACGCCGGCTGGTAGGTCCAGTGCCAGCGCGAGGCGGCACCTTGCGCGGCATCCCCCGGCAGGGTCGGGGCGAGCAGCAGGAAAATGCCGAGCCCGATCACCGCCGGGCCGGCCGCCGCCACGACGCGCCGTGTCGCCGCCCCCCATTCGCGCCACCCCGGCCATACCGGGCCCAGCGCGGTCGCCCCCGCCAGTGCGATGAGAAAGGCGGCGCCGAAGAGATGGACCACCGCGATCGCCAGGCTCGCCGCGCCGAGCAGGAGCGCAGGCGCCGGGCCGTGGTGTCGCAACGCCGCATGCCCGGCGGCGGCGAGCAGCGCCAGGCCGACCGCGATCTGGTGGTTCAGGAAGCCGGCGGCGAGGGGCAGGGTCCAGGCGAAGAGAGGCGTCGCCAACATCGCCACATGCCAGCGCCCGGCCACCACGCGCCCGAGCGCCAGCGCACCCAGCACCGGCAGCAGCAGCGCGAAAAGGATGCCGATCCGCCCGACCGCCTCGGCACCGAAGGCCGGGCCGAAGGCGAGGGCGAGGAGGTCGATGCCGATATTCGTCGCCGCGCGCGACCAGTCCACGACATAGACGGCATCGAGCGGGGGCCGCGCCGCCTGGCCCGCGATCAGCGAGAGACGCGCGAGATGGTTCGGATAGTCGAGCAGCGGCGGCAACGGCACCGCCAGGGGCGGCACGAGCATCGCTGCGATCGCCAACGCGAGCGCTGCGGGCAGGAGGCGCTGCTCGGCGCCGGACGGGTGATCGCTGCCTGCCATGCGCGGCAACCTGCCATGGCGCCGGCGCGGGCGGAAGCAGGTGTCCTGCGGCGCCGCTGCTGCGAACCCCGCCGCTGGCGGTCTTCCCGACGGCGATGGCGCGCACCACGAGCCTCCGGTTCACTCTGCTGCCGGGAACCGACAGTAGCGATCGGGCCCATGGGACCGTTTCCGCCGATCCGGAAATCGCTTCAGCCGCGGGCGGCGCACGCCACGCTCTTTCCGATGGCGGAGTACTGCGGCCTCGGCTAAGGGGACAGCCTGTTCCAGGCTGAAAGGCCGTTCCGCCGCGCGCCGATGACCAGCAGTCACTTTTCCACGCTCGCCACGCCGCCCTGCCGACAGTTCGAGGCATGGTGCGGCTGGTTCGATCCGGTCTTCGACGTCGCCCCTCCCACGGATGGCCTCTCCGCGGGCTTCGAGGGGGAGATCACGGTCTGGTCCCTTGGGCAGGCCGCCATCGGTCGCGTCAGGGCGCCGCGCCTGCATGCGCTGAGGGGCGCGCACAACATCCGGCGCGAGCCGGTGGACCACTGGAACGTCGTCGTTGGCGGCCGGGACACCAGGCTCACCCGGGCCGGCGGCGCGGTGACCATCCCCGCGCGCACGCCCTTCGTCGTGTCCCTGGGTGAAGTGATGGAGAGCGAGCGGGAGGCGGATGAGCGCCTGCAACTCTACCTGCCGCGAGACCACTTCGCCTGCCTGGCGCCGATCCTGGACCGCGCGCGCGGCGTGCCGCTGAACGGCGCCGCCGGCCGGCTGCTGGCCGGATACCTCCACCTGCTCGAGCATTCCCTGCCGGAACTCCCACCCGAGGACCTGCCGCGCCTCGCGGAGGCGATCCGCGCCATGGTCGGCGCCTGCATCTCCCCGGCGGTCGCGGGCTCGGAACTCGCTGCCGCGCAGATGGGCGCGACGCAGCTCGAGCAGGTCCGGCAGGCCATCCGCCGGCGGCTGTCCAGCGCGACGCTGAACGCCGCCGCGCTGTGTCGCGAGGTCGGCATGTCGCGCAGCCAGCTCTACCGGCTGCTCGAAGGCGAGGGCGGCGTCGCGCGTTACATCCAGCGGCTCCGCCTGCAGGCGAGCTACACGGCGCTGTCGGACGTCGGCGACACGCGCTCCGTCGCGGTCATCGCGGAATCCTGCGGCTTCTACGATCCTTCGACCTTCAGCCGATCCTTCCGGCGGGAATTCGGGATCTCGCCGTCGGACATGCGGATTGCGTCCAGGGCCGGCGCAGCGCCGGCCGCCGTCTTCGGCCCGGTGATGGAAGCCGAGACGCGCACGCTGCGTTCCTGCCTGCACGGGATCTGACGGCCGGAGCGCGGCCCGGGCGGCGCCGGACTCGGGCTCGTGCCTGGACGCCCCCCTGTGGCCGCGCGCATCCTGCCGTCATGTGCCAGCCTTGCCCGGACCTTCAGCCGTGACGCCCCGCCCTGCCCGTCAGCGCGCCGACCTCGCCCTGGTCGAGCGCGGCCTGGTCGAGAGCCGCGCCAAGGCGCAGGCCCTGATCCTCGCGGGGAAGGTATTCTCGGGCGAGAGGCGCATCGACAAGGCCGGGGACCTGCTGGCCGAAGGCATCCCTCTCGAGGTCCGTGGTCAGGAGCATCCGTGGGTGAGCCGCGGGGGCATCAAGCTCGCGCATGCGCTGGCGCATTTCGGTCTGTCGCCCGCGGGGCGGACCGGGCTCGACATCGGCGCCTCCACCGGCGGCTTCACCGATGTGCTGCTGCAGAACGGCGCGGCGCGCGTCTATGCGGTGGATGTCGGGCACGGGCAGCTCGACTGGAAGCTGCGCAACGACCCGCGCGTGGTGGTGCTGGAACGCACCAATGCCCGCCACCTGGCGCCGGAGCAGGTGCCCGAGGCACCGGGTTGCGTCGTCTGCGATGCTTCCTTCATCGGGCTGCGCACGGTGCTGCCGGCGCCCCTCGCACTGGCCGCGCCCGGCGCCTGGGCGGTGGCGCTGATCAAGCCGCAGTTCGAGGCCGGGCCGGAGAAGGTCGGCAAGGGCGGCGTGGTGCGCGACCCGGCGGTGCATGAGGAAGTCTGCGCGACCATCCGCGCCTGGTGGGAAGCACTGCCCGGCTGGCGCGTGCTGGGCATCGAGCCGAGCCCGATCACCGGCCCCGAAGGGAACCGCGAATTCCTGATCGCCGCGGTGCGCGAGGGCTGAAGGGCGCGGGGGAGGCCACCCTCCCCCGCATCCGCCGTCAGCGCATCGGCAGGGCGTAGAGCAGCCCGCCATTGGTGTGCAGGTTGTTGGGCCCGCGCGGCAGGGCGACCGGCGTGTCCTCGCCCATGGTGCGTTCGTAGAGTTCGCCGTAGTTCCCGATCGCCCGGATGGCGTTGTAGGCCCAGGCCGCATCGAGCTTCAGCGACTGGCCGAGTTCCGGCGTCACGCCGAGCAGGCGCCGCGTGTTCGGGTTCACGGCGGTGCGGCGCGTTTCCTCCGCATTGGCGCGGGTGACGCCCTGTTCCTCCGCCTCGATGATGGCGTAGGTGTACCAGCGGACGATGTCGAACCAGTTGTCGTCGCCGCGGCGGACATAGGCGGCGTAGGGCTCCTTCGAGAAACGCTCCGGCAGGATGGTCCAGTCCCGCGGGTTGGGCATCGACGAGCGCACGCCGGCGAGCTGCGAGGCGTCGGTGCCGAAGCTGTCGCAGCGGCCGGCGGCGAGTGCCGCGGCGGCCTGGTCGGTGCGCTCGAAGACCACGGGCTGGAACTGCACGTTGATGGAGCGGAAGTAGTCCGCCGTCACCTGCTCGTTGGTCGTGCCCTGGATCAGGCAGATGGTCGCGCCGCCCATGTCGCGCACGCGCTGCACGCCCGAATTGGCGCGCACCATGAAGCCGTGGCCGTCGTAGAAATAGGCGGCGACGTGACGCAGGCCGAGCGTCGTGTCGCGCAGCATGGTCTGCGTCGAGGTGCGGAACAGCACATCCACCTCCCCCGCGCCGAGCGCGGTGAAGCGCGTCGAGGAGGAGAGCGGGATGAAGCGCACCTTGGCCGGGTCGTTGAAGATCGCCGCCGCCAGGCCGCGGCAGAGATCGATGTCGAGGCCCTGCCACACCCCGCGGCTGTCCGGCAGCGCGAAGCCGGCGACGCCGGTGTTGATGCCGCAGTTCAGGCTGCCGCGCGCGCGGACGGCATCGAGCGTCGGGCTCGGGATGTTCGTCTGCGCGCTGGCGGTGCCGGCAACTGTCGCGCACAGCGCCGCGAACGCGGCCACGAGGCCTCGCTTGATCATGGTGAAAACCTCTCCTGTTGTATGTCTCCCGCCGTGATCGTCGCCGCACGACAGGCGCGGTGTCAATGTTACGAAGTGTTCATGCGCGCGGATTCTACGGAAGGAGTTGCGGCATGAGTGATCGTTTCGCGCACTACCCGAGCCTGACGGGGCGCGCCGTGCTGGTGACCGGCGGCGCGAGCGGCATCGGCGCCGCCATCGTCGCGCGCTTCGCGGAGCAGGGCGCGCGTGTCGCCTTCCTCGATTTCGACGCGGAGGCCGGCATGCGCACGGCTGCGGCAACCGGCGCGGCGTTCCTGCCCTGCGACCTCCGTGACATCGCCGCCTTGCGTGCTGCCGTCGCCGAGGCCGGCTCGCGGCTGGGCGACATTACCGTGCTGGTGAACAATGCCGCGCGCGACGACCGCCACGCGCTGGACAGTGTCGAGCCCGACTACTGGGACGAACGCATGGCGACCAATCTGCGCCACCAGTTCTTCTGCGCGCAGGCCGTCGTGCCGATGATGCGGCGCGCCGGCGGCGGGTCGATCGTCAACCTCGGCTCCGTCTCCTGGATGAAGGCGCAGGGCGGCATGCCCGCCTACACCACCGCCAAGGCCGCGGTGCGGGGACTGACGCGCGGCCTGGCACGCGACCTCGGCCCCGACCGCATCCGCGTGAACGAGGTGGTGCCGGGCTGGGTCTATACCGAACGCCAGGTCGCCCTTTGGGTCACGCCGGAAGCGGAAGCCCGCAGCCAGGAAAAGCAATGCCTGAAGGGGCGGCTGCAGGCGGACGACATCGCGCGCATGGTGCTGTGGCTCGCTGCCGACGACAGCGCGATGGTGACGGCACAGCACTTCGTGGTGGACGCGGGCGGGTCGTGAGGGTGTCGCGCGGGGAGGGCTCTGCCCTCCCCGAACCCCACCCGCCAAAGGCCGAAAGGCCTCTGGACACCAGGTTACGATCGGGGATTGCGGGGGGGCATGGCACGCCGGCGGCGTTGGCGGCACCGGCGATGCCCCCCCCCCGCAATCCCCGATTGAATCTCATGGTTCCCAAAGGCCCTTCGGCCTTTGGCGGGGAGAGGTCCGGAGAGGGGCGGCGCCCCTCTCCGTGCGCGCCGTGTCAGGCCGCCGCCGCCTCCACGATCCGCCCGTCCTCCATCGCCACCACGCGGTCCGCGATGTCCAGGATGCGCGGGTCGTGCGTCACCATCAGGATCGGCGTGCCGCGGGACTTCGCCATGTCGCGCAGCAGGTGCGCGACCTCGCCGCCCGAGACCTTGTCCAGTGCCGCCGTCGGTTCGTCCGCCAGCACCAGCCCCGGCCCGGCGACGAGGGCGCGCGCGATGGCCACGCGCTGCCGCTGCCCACCCGAGAGTTTCGCCGGCAGCTTGTCCTCCTGCCCCGACAATCCGACCGCGGCGAGCATGGCGCCCGCACGCTCGAGCCGTTCGCGTTCGGAGATCGCGGCGTCGATCTCCAGCGCCATGGCGACGTTCTGCCGCGCGGTGAGGAAGCCGAGCAGGTTGTGGTTCTGGAAGATGAAGCCGATGGACCGGCGCAGGCGTACCCGCTCGCGCTCGTTCGCCCCCATCAGTTCCCGCCCGAGCACCTGGCACGAGCCTTCCTGCATCGCGCGCAGCGCGCCGATCAGCGTCAGCAGCGTGGTCTTGCCCGAGCCGGAAGGGCCGGTGAGCAACACCACCTCACCGGCATGGACCTGCAGCGCGATGTCGCGCAGCACCGGGCGGCGGAGCTCGCCCTCGCCATACGCGAAGGTGAGGCCGGCGATGCGGATGGGATCCATCAGAACATGTCCGCGGGGCTCGCGTCCCGCAGCTTCCGCATGGCGAGAAGCCCCGCCGCCGCGCACATGCCGAAGATCAGCGCGAAGACGGTCGCGGTGCGCTCGACCGTCATCGCCAGGGGCAGGAAGGTCGCCCCCGCGACCACGTCATAGAGCCAGGTGCACAGCGCCGCCCCCGGCAGGAAGCCGAGCACCGCCAGGATCAGCGCCGCCGCCATCACCACGCGCGCGAGGTAGCCGTCGGAATAGCCGATCGCCTTCAGCGTCGCGTATTCGCGCAGGTGGTTGGCGATGTCGGAGAACAGGATCTGGTAGACGATCACCATCCCGACGATCAGGCCCATGATGCTGCCGAAGCCGAAGATGAAGCCGATCGGCGTCGCGGTTTCCCAGTAGCGGCGTTCATGCGCGACGAGTTCCGCGTGCGTCAGCACCACGACATCGGGCGGCAGGATTTCCCGCAGGCGCCGCTGCGCGGCGGCGATGTCGGCGCCGGGTCGCAGGCGGATGGCGACGAGGTCGGTGTTGCTCGGCTGGCGCTCGCGCACCATGCGGCGGAAGTTCACCTCGCTCATCACCAGGTTGCCGTCGGCGCCGAAGGACGGGCCGATGGAGACGAGGCCGGCCAGTTCCACCATGCGGTTGCCGACCTGGACCTCGAAGGGGCCGCGCTCGGCGAACAGGCGCGCGACGTCGCCGAACTCGGGGCGTGACCGCGTATCGAAGCCGACCGCATCGATGCGACGCAGGGCGGGGGCGATGGCGTCGAGCCCTTCGAAATGCATCGCGCCCGCCTCGACGTCGAAGCCGATCATCTGGATCATGCGGCGGGACCCGTCCTCCGGGTTCCGCCAGGTGGCCTGGGTCAGATAGACGGGCACCGCCTGCGCGACCTCCGGCAAGGCCAGCGCCTGGTGCGCGCGGATGCGCGGCAGGGCTTCCGGCCGGAAGGACACGGTGGTCAGCGGGTTCATCAGGAAGAGCTCGGCCTCCATCGCGGCGAGCAGCCGCGTCGCGCTGTCGAACAGCGCGGAGCGGAAGCCGAGCTGCATGAAGACCAGCACGGCGGCGAACATCACGCCCATGATGGCCGAGAGCAGCCTGGCGCGCTCGGCGCGCAACTGCCGCCACGCGAGGCGCGCGGGCAGCAGGAAGGTCGCGATCGCCCCCGGGCCGCGCGGCACGGGCGGCACGGGCAGCGCGGGCGCGGGGCCGGCGGCGGGCGAGCCTTCCCCGGTCTTCTCGGGTGCCCAGGGCAGCAGGCCGGGCCTGGCGATGACGTTCATGGCCGGATCGCCACCTGCACCTGCATGTTGGAGCGTCGGCGCAGCGCTTCGCTGCCCGCCTCGTCGAGGGCGAGCCGCACCTCGACCGTGCGGCTGTCCACGGCGGCGACCGGGTCGGTATTGGCCTGGGTCTGGCGGCGGACGGTCCAGCCGATCTCCCGCACCGTCGCGGCGAAGCGGCGGGGCTCGCCCGGCACCACGATCTCGGCCTGCGCGCCAGGGCGCAGGCGCGGCAGGTCGGTCTCGTAGACATCGGCGACGATGTCCATCCGCGACAGGTCGCCGATCTCGAGCAGCCCGTCGCTGCCGACCTGGTCGCCCGGCCGCGCGATGATTCGCAGGATGGTGCCGGCGAAGGGCGCGCGCACGCGGGAGAGTTCGGCATCGGCGCGCGCCTTGGCGAGCGCGGCCCCGGCGGCGGCGAGGCGCGCCTCGGCCAGCGCGATGTCCTCGGGGCGGGAGGAGAGCAGGCCTTCGAGGTCGGCCTCCGCCTGCCGCCGCTCGGCGGTGAGGCGCACCGCGACGGTGCGGTTGCGGTCGGCCTGGGCTGCCGCGCCGGCACCTGTCGGCACCAGGCGTTCCGCGCGCTCGGCTTCCCGTGCCGCGAGATCCTCCTGCGCCACCAGGGCGGCGAT
This sequence comes from Neoroseomonas soli, assembly GCF_018129065.1. Taxonomy (GTDB): domain Bacteria; phylum Pseudomonadota; class Alphaproteobacteria; order Acetobacterales; family Acetobacteraceae; genus Neoroseomonas; species Neoroseomonas soli. The sequence goes on from NZ_JAAEDM010000054.1 coordinate 34,255, forward strand.
GCGCGCGCGCTGGGCCTCGATCTCGGAAGGGCGTCCGGCGGCGCGGATGCGCGCGAGGCTCGCGCGGTATTCGGCGACCGCCGCCTCGGCCTGCGCCACGGCGGCATCCTTCTGCGCGGCGTCGGCGAATTCGGCGAGCAGCGCACCGGCTTCGACCCGGTCGCCCTCGGCCACCAGCAGGCGATCCAGCCGCGTCACCGCCATGCCGCCCGGCTGGTTGAGGCGGCGGATGCGGGAGGCCGGCTCCACGCGACCGAGCGCGCCGACACCGACCGGCCCGGCCGGCGCCGCGGTAACC
>NZ_JAAEDM010000055.1 GCF_018129065.1 Neoroseomonas soli
CACCACGGCGATGCCGGCCAGCGTGACCGCGAGCGGCACCCGCGCCGCCATGCCGAGCCCCGCCACCGTTGTCCCCGCCATCGCGCCGAGCCCGGCCAGGGCACAGGCGAGATAAGGCCCGCGCGCCCCTGCCGCGGCGAGCCCGCCCGCCAGCGCCAGCCAGGCTATCGTCACCGGCGGCGCCGCCGCGCCGGCCCGCAGCGCCAGCCCCATGCCCACGAGCAGCCCCAGCGCTACCGGCGCGGCCCGCCACAGGCTGTCCGGATGCAGCGGCGCGCCCGCCATCCACCAGGCGCCCCCCAGCAGCCCGAGCAGGATCCCGGCGACCTGTCGCACCCGCCCGCCCGCCGCCAAAAACCCTGCGGCCAGGCCGAGCACGGCCAGCACCGGCAACCTCTCCACCAGTTGCCGTGGGGAGGCGTTGATCACCCCGAGCACCGCCGCGAGCCCCGCCAACAGCCCCACCCCCGCCGCCGCGGCGGCAAGGCGCGGCCAGCGGGCGAGGCGCCACGCCCCGGCCCAGGCAAGCGAGACCAGGCCGGCAACGAGGCCGCCCAGCGCCTCCGGCGGCAGCGCGTCGATTCCCATGGCCGGCATGCTGCCCGAGGCTTCGCGCCGAGGCGACCTCCATGGCAGTCTCGCCCGCGGAACGGGGCGGGGACATGGCCGACAAGACGGTGCCGGTGAAGGTGTGGGACGGCTGGGTGCGGCTGTTCCACTGGTCGCTCGTGCTGCTCGTGGCGGTGTCCTACGCGACGGCCAAGGCCCGGCGTATCGACTGGCACATGCTCTCGGGCTCGCTCGCCCTGGGGCTGGTGCTCTTCCGTATCGCCTGGGGGTTCGTCGGCTCGGAGACGGCGCGCTTCGCCGCCTTTCTGGCCGGGCCGCGCGCCGCCTTGCACCATTTCGCGGCGCTCCTGCGCGGCGAGGCGGAAGCGACGCCCGGCCACAACCCGGCCGGAGGCTGGATGGTCGTGCTGCTGCTGGCGCTGCTGCTGGCGCAGGGCGTCACCGGGCTGTTCTCGGACGACGCCGAACTCTACCGCGGCCCCCTCGCCGACTGGGCCGGCTACGACGCGAGCGAGGTCCTCTCCGCCTGGCACCAGCGCATCTTCGACCTGCTGCTGATCGCCTTGGCGCTCCACGTCGCGGCGGTCGCGACCTATCGCTACGCCTTCGGCCGGAGGCTGGTCGGGCCGATGGTCACGGGCATCGCGCATCTGCCCGCCGACTCGGCCGCCACGCGGCAGCCGCCAAGGACGGGCAGCGGCGTGCTCGCCGGGCTGCTGCTCGGCGCCGCGGCCACGCTCGGCGTGGTCCTGTGGCGCCTCGCGCTGTTCTGAGCCGTCCGCGGCTTCAGGGCCGCTGGGGCAGCCGGAAGCGGTCGTGGCAGACGTTGCAGGTGTTCGTCGCCGCCTGGAAAGCCGTGGCGAAGGCCGCGCGGTCGCCGGCGCCGGAGGCCGCGACCAGGGCCGTCGCGGCGTCGATCAGCGACTGGCCGTCACGATCGAAGGTGGCGCGGTCGGTCCAGATCTCGGGGCGCGCGCGGTCGTCGTCGCGGTCGCTGCCGGGCGGGAACATCGTCAGCTTGCGGCGCGCCGTCGCCAGCACCGCCTCGGCCTGCTGCTGCACGGAACGCGGGTCGCCGCCGGACTGCACGACCGGGGCGATGGCGCGCACCGCCTGCACCTGCTGGCGCATCAGGGCGCGGCGCTCGCCGCTGAGATCCTGGAGCGACTGCTGCGCCAGCGCGCCGCCGCCGGCAGCGAGAAGGATCAGCCCCGCCGTCACTATTCGTGCTTTCATGCATTCCCCCCGGAAGGCTGTCGTGTCGTGCAGCGCATGTGAGCGTGCCATCTCCGGGAGCGCAATGGCTCCTGACAAAGTCGCGCGCCCCCGGCTTGCGGGGTCGGAAGCGTGCCGCTATACCGCCGCCTCCGCAGCGCGGCCCGGCACCGGAGTGTAGCTCAGCCTGGTAGAGCACTGTGTTCGGGACGCAGGGGCCGGAGGTTCGAATCCTCTCACTCCGACCAGATCCCGGTCGCGCCGCGGCGCCGAACCCCCCGAGAAATCGGGGGGTTTTTGCGTTTCCGGGGGTGTTGCGCGCCCGACGGTTCGCGGCGCCGGGCCTTCAGCGCATCGCCCAGGTGATCAGCCACTTCGCCGGCCAGACCCAGGCGATTCCGGCGACCGCGAAGAACGCGGATTCGAGCGTCCAGTGCAGCCCGCGGACATGGTCCGAGACCAGCAGCACGGCCACGACATAGGCCAGGAAGCCGACGAGACCGAGGATGAGGGCGATGGGGGTGCGGGACATGTGCGCGCATCTGCCGCCTTCGCGGCCATCCGCCAAGCCCCCGCGGCGATCATGGACAGGCCGAACGCCGGGCTTCCACTCGGCCGGCAGGAAGGCTAGCGAAGTGTCGGCCCGCCGTCGCGACACCCCGGCGGCTTCCGCCCCACGAACAGGACCGGCAGCACCGACGTGACGACCGACACCACCGACCTCAAGGCCCATATCCGCGGCATCCCGGATTTCCCGAAGCCGGGCATCCTCTTCTACGACATTTCCACCCTGCTCCGGCACGGGCCCGCCTGGCGGGCGGCCATGGCGCAGATGGCCGACACCATCCGCCCCCACAAGCCGGACCTGCTGGCCGGCATCGAGAGCCGCGGCTTCCTCGTCGCCGCGCCGCTCGCGCTCGAGCTCGGCCTCGGCTTCATCATGCTGCGCAAGCCGCGCAAGCTGCCCGGCCTGACCATCGGCCTGAACTACGCGCTGGAATACGGCACCGACCGCATCGAGATGCAGGCCGACGCCGTGCAGAAGGGCCAGAGGGTGATCCTGCTCGACGACCTGCTCGCCACCGGCGGGACCATGGCGGCGGGCATCAGCCTGCTGCGCCAGGCCGGGGCGGTGGTGCCGTGCGCTGCAGCGCTGATCGAGCTGACCTTCCTCGGCGGCAGGAGCCGGCTCGATGTCCCGTTCGAGTCCCTCGTCGCCTACGACGAATAGAAGCGGGCCCAGTCCGCCGCACCGCGCCGGGATGCGCGGGCCGCCGCCCGGGCGCTGCGCGACGGCGCGCCCGGCCCGGTCGAATGGGGCCTCGCGGCCGTTGCCCAGGCGGGGGCCGACCTACCGCGCCACGCGCAGCGCGACCGCCGCCCGCCACAGCGGCCCGACGAGCAGGTTGCACAGCACCGTCCGTACCAGGTGGAAGCCGAGCACCAACGGCACGGCGAGTTCGAGCGCCTTGGCCGTCACCGCCATCTCCGGCATGCCGCCCGGCGCGAGGCCGAGCACCACCGCGACCGGCGGCAGGCCCGCGAACCGGCCCAGCGCCAGCCCCAGCGCCGCCAGCAGCAGGGCGACCGCGAGCGCCGAAACCAGCCCCGCCAGCGCCAGCCGCCGCGGCCCGGCGCCGAGGGCCTGCGGCGTCAGGCGCAGGCCGAGGCTCGCGCCCATCGCGACCTGCGCCGCATCCACCATCCAGCGAGGGATGGAGGACGGCAGCAGCCCCTGCCCCGACAGCCCCATGGCGAGCAGGCAAGGCGCGAGCATCGCCGCATTGGCGAGCCCTGCCCGCGCCCCGGCGAGCGCCACCAGCGTCCCGCCGACGAGCAGCAGCGTGGCACCGCCCCAGGCGAAGGGCGGCAGCGCGGCGCTGAATCCGGCATCCCGCCCGCCCGCGGCGAAGACCGCGACCAGCGGCGGGAAGGTCAGCACCACCACCGCCATACGGATGGTCTGCGCCATCGTCACCGCCGGCACCGCCGCACCCGCCCGCTGCGCCAGCACCGCCATGGTGACGATGCCGCCGGGAATCGCCGCGTAATAGGCCGTGCGCGCATCCGTCCCGGCGATACGGCGATAGAGCGGCGCGACGGCGAGCCCCGCCACCAGCGACAGCATGCCACCGGCCAGGATCGCCGGCAGGCTGGCGGCGACGGCGGCTGCCACCGGCGCCGTGAAGGTCTGGCCGAGCCCAAGGCCGAGCACCACCAGCCCCGCCGGCCGCACCACCTCCGGCACCGCCGCCGCATCGCGCCAGCCGAGCCAGGCGGTCGCCAGCATCGCCCCCAGCATCCAGCCAAGCGGCAGCTTCAGCGCCGTCAACAACCCGCCAGCCAGCAGCGCGAGCAACAGGGTGCGCAGATAGGCATCGGGCGGCGGGGCGGGATGGTCGGGGCGGTGCACGGTCGCGCGCAGGTTCCCCGCGATGCTGCACGGCGTCAAAGGCGGGACGGGCGCAACCCTTCGTTAACGCGCATCCCGCAAGGTGGGACCGGAGGCATTGCCATGACCGCCGATCTTGCGCTGTCGATACGACCAGCCGTCGAACCACCCCGCGCGCCCCAGCGCGCCGCAGGGGCGGAACGCGACGCCGGCGCGGCGCCTCCGCAGCCCGCGCCGGCCCCGGCGACGCCGAATCCCCGCCTGCGACTGGACGGCAGCCTGGGCATGGTGGTGATCGAGTTCCGCGACACCGCGGGCGGAGTGGCGAATACCATCCCCTCCCCGCGCCAGATGGAAGCTTATCGGGCGGCGGTGGTCTCGAATGCGCCGGTACCGGTCGGCGTGCGCGCGCGGCCGGCGCCTGGCCCGGCCGTCGAAGCCGCGCCGAGCGGCAGCGCGGCGGACTGACCGAATCCGCTCAGCCGCGGCCGCCGAGGCCTGCGGCCACCTGCTCATTCACTTCGATGAGGAAGGCGAGGTCCGGCTCGCCCTGCTCCATCTCCCGCTGCACGGCACGGCCGAGCGAGATCAGCCCGGCACGCACCGTCGCCGGCAGCCGGTTGGAGGGATCGGCCAAGGCGGTTTCCACCGCGAGCCAGAGCCGGCGGTTGTCGGCGACAGCACGCACCCGCGCCGGCCCATCAAGCCCGCCGGCGGCGCGCAGCCCGCCGGTGACCCGGCGGAACACGTCCGCCTCCTGCTCGCGCGGGTCGCGCGCGGCGCGTGCCGCACCATAGGCGCGGGCGATGTCGGCAAGGGTCACGGCGCGTCCTCGTCCTCGCCGGTCGCGGCGCCGGGCAGCGCCACGCCCATCACCACTTCCTCGTGCCGCATGACGCGACGGACCAGCTTGAGCGCCTGGTAGCATTCATCCGCCTCGGCCGCGGCCAGGGCGCGGTCCAGCAGGTCGCGGGCGAGGGTTGAGGTGGTGGCGGCCTGGAACTCGGCGATCAGATTGCGGGCGACCGAGAGGCCGGCCTCGCGCTCCTCCTCATCGCCGATATAGGCGGTCTGCAGCGCGAAGTAGATCCGGCGGGCGGGGCTATTCGCGCCTTCCGGCGTCATCAACTGCTTGCCGAAGAGGAAGCGCGCCTTGGCGGTGAGTTCGATCCGCGCGCGGTTGCGGAAACGGATCGGCGCGCCATTGACGACCATCAGGTCGCCCTGTCGCAGTTCGAGCACGAGCGTGGACATCCTGTCCTCCCGGCATGAAGTGGGTTGGCGCGGCGCCGGGCGTAAAGCCCGGCGCCGCTGCCGGGCTCAGCGGAACAGGCTCAGCAGGGTCTGCGGTGCCTGGTTCGCGATGGACAGTGCCTGGGTGCCGAGCTGCTGACGGATCTGCAGCGACTGCAACCGCGCCGATTCCTTCGCGAGGTCGGCGTCGATCAAGGCTCCGATGCCCGATTCCAGCGCATCCACCTTGTCCTTGTTGTAGGCGATCTGGTTGTCGATGTAGCGGGAGTCGGAACCGAAGGTGTTCAGCGCGTTGCTGATCGCCGTCTGTATCGTATCGAAGTCGCCGCCATCGGCGATCGCGGCCTGCGCGGCCGCCGCATCCGTCGGCGCCGCGGCGACGATGAGCGTGCCCGCGCCATCCACCGAGGTGATGGTGTAGGTCGTGCCGCTCTCGTTGCGCGTCGTCGTGATGTCGCCGCCCGGCGCGGCGGTCGCGAGCAGGGTGCGGCCGTTGTAGGTCGCGTCCTCGATGAAGTTGGTGATCTGGGTCTGCTGCGCCGTGTACTGCGCTTCGTACTGCGCGCGCTGTTCCGCGTTCAGCGTATCGTCGGCGAGGCGCACCAGCGTCTCGCGCACCTTCACCATCGTCTCCGACACCTTGTTCAGGCCCGAGAGCGCGGTGTCCAGGATGCCCTTCACACCGCCGAGCTGCTCGTTCGCCGCCGTCAGGCCGGCGACGTCGGCGCGGACGGCCTGTGCCACCGCGAAGGCGGCGCCGTCGTCCTTGGCGTCATTGACGCGATAGCCCGTCGAGATCCGCTTCTGCGTGACGTTCAGATCGGCATTCGTGCGGTTGAGGGACTGCAGCGCCACCTGGGCGCCGATATTGGTGTTGACGGAGTTCAGTGACATCGGGGTCTTCCCCTGTTTCCGATGGCCTCCGCGGTCGTGACCGTGGCGGGGGCCGGGTTGCGCGCCGCATCTTGCGGTGTCAGCGGAAAGATGCGGGGCCCGGCGTTAACCGAGGCTGAATGCCGCCCCCCGCCTCAGCGGAGAAATTGCGTCAGCGTCAGCCCGGACACCATCGAGATGGCGCGGTAGGACGCCTCGAGCTGCGTCTGCGTGGCCTGCAGGCGGCTTAAAGTCTCGGCCATGTCCACCTCCTCGATCCCCGCGAGCTGGATGGCGAGCGCGATCGAGACCTCCTCGTGCCGGCGCGCCGTCGTCTCCAGCCGCTGCTCGATGGCGCCGAGCGCGCCGCGCTCCACCCCGATCGCGTCGATCGCGCTGCGCAGCCCGTCGCGCACCGTCGCCATCAGGTCGGTGAAATCGGTGCCGAGCGCCGCCTGGGAGGGGTCCATCGCCGCCAGCGTCGCAAGCCCGCGCAGGATGTCGCGCGCCCAGGATCCGGTCGTCTCCCCATCGCTGGCCGCGGCGGCGTTGCGGTTGGCAAACAGGCCGTAGGCGACCCGCTCGCCCTCCGCCGCCGGCACGCCGCGGCGCGCCTCCGCGAGCCCCTGCGCGGGGTCGGAGAGGAAGGCCGAGAAGGGCGTGGTCCCCGCCGCGTCCGAGGACGCCGCGGCCAGCGTTGCCGCCCCCACCGCCGCCGCATTGCCGCCGCCGAGGCCCGCCACCGCCGCCGCGATGTCCGCCGCCATGCCGGAACTCGCAATGCCCGCGGGGTCGGGAATGGGCGGGTTGGCGCTGTCGCTGCCACCGAACATGTATTCGCCGGCGTGGCGCTCGTTCATCAGGTTGGCGAATTCCTCCAGCGCCGCGCGCGCCTGTGCCGCGACCGCGGAGATGCGCGACGTGTTCGTCCCGTCGAGGCGGATGGCCTCCTGGTAGAACTGGGTCGCGATATCCGCCATGCGGCCGAGCGCGTTCTGCGTCACCTCCGTCCGCGCCAGGGTGCGGGAGATCGTGCCCTGCCAGGCCTCCCGCCGCGCCATATCGGCACGCAGGTCGATGGCGCGCCGCGCCTCGGGCGCGATGTCGCCATAGCCCGGACCCTTGCGCCCATCCGAGACCTGGCGCGTCAGCACCTCGAGCCGCGCCCGCAGCGCGGCGGCGCCCACGTCGATCCGGCCGATCAACCCGATCCCGCCCATCGCGTCACCTCACCGCGCCGAACAGCGCGTCCCACATCGCCTGCACCGTGCTCATCACCCGCGCATTGGCGGCATAGGCGTTCTGCAGCGTGACCATCGCGGCCATCTCCGCATCCACGTCCACGCCGGAACGCTGCGCGAAGCGCGCCTCCAGCCCCTGCACCAGCGCCTGCGCGGCGATGTGCGCCTCGCTCGCCGCGGCGCGGTCGGCGGTCTGCGCCGCCGTCACCTGCGCGGCATAGCCCTCGAGCGTCGCCGGTGCGCCGAAGGGCGAAGAAAGCAGCCCATCCGGCCCGAGCCCGCCGATCGGGATCGCATCCCAGCCGACGCCGGCCTGCGCCTCCGCGCCGAAGCTGAAGTCGAGGACGCGGTCGAGCAGCGTGGTGAAGCCGGCCAGCCCGCCCGCCGGGTTGGGCGTGAAGGCCGAAGGCCCGGTGCCGCTGCCGAGCACCGCATGGGTGCCGTCGCGCAGCAGGGACGGGTCGGCCGCCACCGCCTGGTTGACGCGGATGCCGCCCGCGAAGCCGATCATCGTGCTGGTGGGATAGGGCTGCGTCACGTCGGGCACGCCGCCCGCGGCATCGGTGAAGAGCCGCAGCCCCTGCCCGTCGAAGCGCGCGGCGAGTTGCGCCGCGGCGAGGTCCGCCTCCGCCTGGTAGCGCGGCAGGGTCTGGTCGCGCAGCGCGACGTATTCCGCGAGCCGCCCGCCCGCGAGGCTTTGCGTCACGTCGCGCCCGCCGAGCATGATGCCCGGGATGGTCCCGCCCGCGCCGTGATAGGACGCCGCGCCGAGCGTCGCATCCGCGGTCGAGAAGGCATCCGACTTCGGGTCGAGCGGCAGCACCAGCCCGTTGCGCGCCACCAGCGCGAGCCCGCCATCCTCGCGCTTCAGCGCGCGCACCTCGATCGATTCCGACAGCGTCGCGATGGCCGCGTCGCGCCGGTCCTCGAGCGCCGCGGCGCCGCCGGTCAGCGAGACCTGCTCGCGGAGCTGCTGCGTCAGGGTGGCGATCTCGCGCAGCGCGGCGTTGATGCGCGCGACCTCGGTCACGACGCCGTCCTGCGCCTGCTGGCGGGCCTCGCCGATGGCGGCCGAGACCTCGTTCAGCCGTGTCGCCAGCGCCTGCGCGTCGAGCAGCAGGCCGGACTGCCGGCCGGCTTCGGCCGGGTCGGCGCGCAGGTCCTCGAACCCGGTGCGCAGCGCGGCGGTCAGGTCGCCGATGCTCTCCCCGTTCTCCGGGTTGCCATGGGCGGTCTCGATCGCCCGCAGCAGACGCTCGCGCGCGCCCGCGCCGGCGGCGGCAGCACGGCGGGCGTTGAGGTCCGCCACCAGCGCCTCATCCACGTCGCGGGTCGGCGCCAGGCTGCGGACGCCGATGCCGACACCCTCCACCTGCACGGCGTAGGTGGCGACGGTCTTCCTGGTGTGCCCGGCCGTACCCGCATTGGCGACATCATTGGCCGAGGCGGCGAGCGCGCGCTGCGTATGCAGCAGGCCGGAGCGCGCGGTCAGCAGCGCGGCGTCGAGGCTCATGGCGGCGTTCCGCTATCGAGGCGCGTCAGCGCCGCATGTTGATGGTGTCCTGCAGCATCTCGTCCGAAGCGGTGACGATGCGCGTATTCGCCGTATAGGCACGCTGCGCGACGATCAGCTTCGAGAACTCCGCGGCGATGTCGACATTGGACCGCTCGACCGACCCGACGGCGAGGCGCCCCGCGCCGTTGGAGGCCGGATCCGTGGTCCGCGCCTCACCGCTTTCCAGCGTGCGCATGAAGGCCTGGCCGTCGAGGCGCTGCAACGCGTCGGCGTTGTTGAAGGTGGTGATCGGCACGCGCGCGATCACGCGCGACTGGCCGTTGTCGTAGTTGATGGCGACGTCGCCGTTGTCGCGCACCGCGAGCGAGGAATAGGCGCCGAGCGGCACGCCGTCCTGCGCGAGGTTGCGCACCTCGTACTCGTCCCCCGCGTATTGCGTCAGGCCGCGCGCCGCGCCGAAGGCGCCGAGGTCCAGTGTGATGGTCTGGGGGCCCTGGCCGAAATCGGCGTCGAAGGTGATGGTCGCCGGGTCCCCGGTGACGGTGGCGGCGCCGGCGAACGTGCCGGTGGCATTGGCGAAGCCGCCGATGGTGCCGTCGGGCGAGGCGGGGGCCGCCGCCTGGCCGAACTGCACCTCGATGGTGCCGAGCGAGCCACCGGCGCCGGCCGCGCTGATGTCGAGCGTCCAGGTGTTCGCCGCCGTCGGCGTCCAGTTCAGCATCATCTGCTGCAGGGTGCCGAGGCTGTCATAGACGTTGAGCGGGGTGGAGGCTGCCGCCGTGCCGTTGGCCGGCAGGTTGGCCGAAAGTTCGATCCGGCTGGTGCCGATCGGGTTGAACACCAGGTCGCTGACGCGGATCGGCTGGATGCGCGTGCGGTCCGGTTCGCCCACCGCGTTCGCCGCCCAGCCCTGCAGGTGGTAGCCGGCGCCGTTCACCATGTAGCCGTCGCGGTTGAGCTGGAAATCGCCGGCGCGGGTGAAGAACTGCCGCTCGTCAAAGGTCATCTGGCCGTTGACGCTGCCATTGGGCAGCGCGACGGAGAAGAAGCCCTGCCCGGCGATGGCGAGGGAGAGCGGGTTCTCCGACTGCTCGATCGTGCCCAGCACGGTGTTGGTATAATCCGGCCGCGCCACCACCGAGCCAGGCCGGTGCACCGCCTGGGTGCTGTCGGTCAGGAAGGACACGAAGTTGGTGTCGGTGCGCTTGAAGCCGACCGTCTGGCTGTTGGCGACGTTGTCCGAGACATGGCCTAGTGCGCGCGCCTGGGCCGTCAGGCCGCTGATGGCGGTGGTCATGGATCCGAACAGGGACATGGGGCTCTCCGGTCTGGGCGGCGCGGGGCGTCGCAACCGGCGTGCCAGTGACGGGGGGCCTCGGCGCGGGCGAAGCCTGCCCGGCAGCGGCAGAAGCGGCAGGGTCCCCGGCATTTCCTGCCGCTCCGGCGTGGCGCGGCGCTGGCCCGGCGGTTGCAGCTTCGTGCCGGCCGCCGCGACCCGCGGGCCGGCAGCGCGCCGCGGCATCGCAGCACGGGCAGGAGAGACGCAGCGGACCATGGATGGCATCGCGAACCTTGCCCCGCTCGCACCACCAGCGGCATGGGCGGCCACGACGACGACGCCGGGCAGCCAGGCCTTCGCGGAGGCCATGGCGCTGGCGACCCAACCCGCGCGGGCCGGGCCGGGCGCACCGCAAGATGGCACGGGCGCCGGAGGGGACGAGCCGGGCGCAGCCGGGGGCGGGACAGCCTTGGGGCAGAATGGAGCGCCGGTATCCGGGGACGCTGCGCCCGCCACCTGGGCGTTCGTCGTTGAGGCAACCACGCCGTCGGCTTGCACGCCCGGCATCGCTCCGCCCCCCTTGCCGGCGACGACCACGGCGGAACCGCCCGTCGCGGCGCCGGCGGGTCCACCCGTCGCGGCGCCTGCGGGACCCATGCCGGCCGGGTTGGCGCAACTCCCGGCAGCCATGCCCGCGGCCGGCGCCGTAGCGCCTGGCGGCCCGCCCCCGACGACGACGCCAACCGGCGCCCCTGCGGAGGCGCCATCTGCGTCAGAGCCCGACGGGGGTGCCTCCCCGCGAGAATACCGGGTGGAGCAGGCGGGGACGTCCCCGGCCGAACCCGGTTCCGTGGCCATGGCGGCGCGCGGAGAGGCGCCCCCGGCCATCACCGTCCTTCCTGCACCGGGGCCAGCGACGAGCGCCCCCGCCACGACCACGGAGGCACCACGCCGCGTGGCGCGCGACAGCGCCGCGACGGCGGGCGCGCCTGCCAGGTTCATGCCAGCCGGCACCACATCCCCAGCAGCCTCCGCAGAGGCGACGATGACCGAGACGATCACTGCCGATGCCGCGGCACCAGCTGGGCCCTCATCGCCCGCCACCCACCGGCCGACCGCGGGGCGAGAGGCCACCCGCGGCGCACCCCTCCGGCCGCACGGCACCGGGACACCGGCTGCCGACGTCGCGATCTCGAACCAGGCCGCGACGTCCGCCAAGGCGCCCGGCATCTCGCCCGTGCCGGATGGCGTCGCCGGCACGGCGCCGGAACCGCGTCATGCCGAAGCCACCCTGTCCGCCCCCGCCTCGCCGGCGGCAACGCCCGCAGCGGCCGGCGAAGCCTCGGCCATTTTGCCGCCGAGCGTCGGACCTGCGGCGGGCACATCGCCCTCGCCCCTGGCCGCCCCACCACCACCACCAGGAACGGCCCCCGCAACCCCGCCGCTGCGCCAGATCGCCTCCGTCGTCGTCGCGGTCGCGATCGGCCGCGGCACCGCGAGGCTCTCCGTCACGCTCGAGCCAGTCGAGCTCGGCCGCGTCGAGGTCAGCGTCGAGCGCAGCGGAGAGACCGCCCATGTGCAGATTCTTGCCGAGCGCCCGGAAACCCTTGCCCTGCTCCAGCGCGACCAGCGCGAGCTCGACCGCGCGCTGACCCAGGCTGGGATCGCGCCGGACGGCCGTTCGGTCTCGCTTGGCCTCGCCGCGGGCGGCGATCGCGGCGGCCAGGATCGCCAGGCGCAGCACGCGGGGCGCGTGGCACGCGGCATGCTGCCCGGTGCCGAGACCGCCAACGACACCGCCGCGGAAGCCCCGCCGCGCCGCCTGCTCTCGCTGCTCGACCTCGCCGTCTAGTGCGGTTTCCGTTCGCCTGGGCTCACGAACACCGCTCCAGGCCTTTGTTTTTGCAAGCATCTTCACCCGATCCGGTGATTCCACCTGATCGGGATCTGCTCTAAGGGAAGGATCCTGCCATGTCCGGCTCCGTCGCCTCCGCCACCGCCGCCAGCGGCGCGGCCTCCTCCAACACGCGCCTCGCCGGCGACTTCAACACCTTCCTGACATTGCTGACGACGCAGTTGCAGAACCAGAGCCCGACCGATCCGCTCGACGCCAACCAGATGACGAACCAGCTCGTGCAGTTCGCCTCGGTCGAGCAGCAGATCGCGATGAACCAGAACCTCGAGAGCCTGATCACGCTGCAGCAGACGGCGCAGCTCACCGCGGCCGCGCCGCTGATGGGTCAGCGCGCGGAAGTGGAATCGAACCAGGTCGCGCTGCAGAACGGCCGCGCCGAGATCCGCCTGCCCGCTGCCGGCACCGCCCGCACGGCGGAGGTTGCCATCATCGACGCCGGCGGGCGCGTGCTGCGCCAGCAGGCGGTCACCCTCGGCACCGCAGCCACCGGCTGGAACTGGGATGGGCGCGACGCCTCCGGCCGCAGCCTGGCCGACGGCGCCTATGGCGTGCGGGTCACGGGACGCGGCGCGAACGGCGAGGCGGTCCCGCTATCCTTCACCGTTGCCGGCACGGTGACGGGCGCGGAGCGGAGCGGCAGCAACCTCACCCTGTCCATGGGCGGCATGAGCGTCGGCTTCGACAGGCTCCGGCGGCTGACGCCCAACGACTGACGTCCTGCCCGCCATGATGGCGGCGGCCCGCCGAGGGCGCGGCCGCCAGGCAAGCCGCTGAAAATTCGGCAGCGTCCTGGAGACGAAGTCCGCCGGGCTCCGGACGCCGGAGGCGGGGCGCCGCCGGCGCGCCGTTAACCGCACCGCAACCGCCACCCGGCAAAGTCTGCCGCGGCGGCAGGAGGCGGCCTTCGGATGCGATGGATGCGGCCGGCATGGCCCGGCGGGTGGCGCTGGGAGCCTGAAACGTGAACGCGCTGCTGACCCAGCTGCGCGCGCTGGGGCCGCTGCGGCTCGGCGCGCTGGCGGGCGCGGGGCTCGCGGTACTCGGCCTGCTCGCGTGGTTCGTGATGCGGGCGGGGCAGCCGACCATGGCGCTGCTCTACGGCGATCTCGACCCGCGTGACGCGGCGCAGGTGGTCGCGGCACTGGAGCGCGCCCGCGTGCCGCACCGCATCGAGGCCGGCGGCAGCCGCATCCTGGCACCGGAGGAACAGGTGCCGCGGCTGCGCCTGTCGCTCGCGCGCGAAGGCCTGCCGCAGGGCGGTTCCGTCGGCTACGAGATCTTCGACCGCGGCGAATCCCTGACCACCACCCCCTTCCAGCAGGACGTGAACCGGCTGCGCGCGCTGGAAGGCGAATTGGCGCGCTCCATCCGCGGCCTCGCCGGCGTGCGCGCCGCACGCGTGCATCTGGTGCTGCCGCGGCGCGAGGCCTTCTCGCGCGAACGGGGCGAGGCGCAGGCCTCGGTCGTGCTGACCATGCAGGGCGCGCAGCGGCTGGACCGGGAGGGGGTGCAGGCGGTGCTGCACCTCGTCGCCACCGCCGTGCCTGGGCTCAGGCCGCAGAACGTCTCCATCGTGGACAGCCGGGGCGCGCTGCTCGCGCGCGGCGGGCAGGCTCTGGCCGGCCCGGCGGCGGCGATGTCCCAGGACGAGCTGCGCCGCGCGCAGGAAATCCGCATCGCCCGCGCCGTCGAGGAAATGCTGGAACGCACCCTCGGCCCCGGCCGCGTGCGCGCCGAGGCGACGGTCGAGATGGATTTCGACCGCGTGCAGACCACCGAGGAACGCTTCGACCCCGACAACCAGGTCCCGCGCAGCCAGCAGAGCGTGCAGGAGAACAGCCGCAACGCCGAAGCCCAGGCGACCACGGTGCAGAACAACGTGCCAGGCGCCGATCCCACCGGTGCCGGCGGCTCGCAGGAAAGCCGGCAGGAAGAAACCACCAACTACGAGATCGGCCGCACCACGCGCAGCACGGTGCGGGAGCATCCGGTGCTGCGCCGCCAGTCCGTCGCCGTGCTGGTGGATGGCATCTACGAACCGCAAGCGAGTGGCCCCGCGACCTTCCGCGAACGCACGCCCGAGGAATTGCAGCGCATCTCCGCCCTGGTGCGCGGCGCCATCGGCTTCGACGAGCGGCGCGGCGACGCGGTCGAGGTGGTCTCCCTGCGCTTCGCCGAGCCGCCGGTCGCGGATGGCGGCGCGCCGGGGATGTTCGACCTCGCCTTCAGCAGTACGACGCTCGCGCGGCTGATCGAAAGCGCGCTTTACGCATTGGTGGCGCTGGTCGCCATCTTCCTGCTCGGCCGGCCGGCGATGGGGCGGTTGATGACGGCCATCGCGCCGCCGGTGCCGGCTCTCGCAGCGGACGGGAAGTCCGCCGTGGCCGGGGTGGCCACGGCGGCCGGCGCGCCGGCGCTGCCGGGTGGAGGCGCCGGCGCCCTGGAAGGCTCTGCGGAAGGCGAGGCCATGGTCACCATCGGCATGGTCGAAGGCCAGATGCGCGCCTCCTCGATCGCGCGGATGCAGGAACTCGTGGACCGCCACCCGGAGGAAACGCTGAGCGTGGTGCGCCGCTGGATGACGCCGGAGGAGGCCTGAGCCATGCCCGCGACCCTGACCGGCGCGCAGAAGGCCGCCACCTTCATGCTGGCGATCGGCGAGGAGCACGCCGCGCGTCTCTTCGCCAAGATGCACGAGGACGAGATCCGCGACATCTCCTCCGCCATGGCAAGCCTCGGCACGGTGCCGGCGCCGACGGTGGAGGAACTCTGCCGCGAATTCACCGACAGCCTGGGGCAGACCGGCAACCTGGTCGGCTCCTGGGAGACAACGGAGCGGATGCTGCTCCGGACGCTGCCGCGCGAGCGCGTCGCCCAGATCATGGAGGAGATCCGCGGCCCCGCCGGCCGCACCATGTGGGACAAGCTGGGCAACGTGAACGAGGCGGTGCTCGCGAACTACCTCAAGAACGAATACCCGCAGACCGTCGCCGTGGTGCTGACCAAGGTGAAGCCCGACCACGCCGCGCGCGTGCTCTCCCTGCTGCCGGAAGGCTTCTCGATGGAAGTCGTGATGCGGATGCTGCGCATGGAGACGGTGCAGAAGGAAGCCCTCGACGGCGTCGAGAAGACGCTGAAGGCCGAGTTCATGTCGAACCTCGCGCGTGCGCAGCGGCGCGACGCGCATGAGATGATGGCCGAGATCTTCAACAACCTCGACCGCCAGTCGGAAACGCGCATCCTCGCCGCGTTGGAGGAACGCAACCGTGACGCGGCCGAGCGCATCCGCGGCCTGATGTTCACCTTCGACGATCTCTCCCGCCTGGATGGCCAGAGCATCCAGGTGTTGATGCGCGCCGTCGCGAAGGAACAGCTGACGCTGGCGCTCAAGGGCGCGTCGGATTCCCTGCGCGATCTCTTCACCAGGAACATGACCGAGCGCGCGGCGAAGATGCTGAAGGAGGACCTCGCCAACATGGGCCCGGTGAAGCTGCGCGACGTGGACGAGGCGCAGTCGGCGATCGTCGTGCTGGCCAAGGACCTGGCGGCCCAGGGCCAGATCCAGATGCAGGACGGCCGCGAGGACGAGATGGTGTACTGACCATGCCCGACACCTTCATCCCCCTCGCGCACGAGGCGCCGCGCGAAGCTTTCGCGCCCACCTTCCTCATCGCGGCGCTCGATGCCGCGCGGCGGGAGGCTGCCGCGCCGCCGCCGCCCGCGCCCCCGCTGCCGCCGCAGCATGACCCGATGGAGGAAGTCCTCGCCGAGACGCGCCGACTCGCTCACGAGGAAGGCCGCGCCGAAGGGCTGCGCGAGGCCGCGGCGACGCAGGAGGCGCTGGCCGCCGAAGTCGCCCTGTCCATCGCCGGTGCTCTCGCCGACGCCCGCTCCGCCGCGGCCGAGGCGGCCACCCGGGTCGCGACCGACCTCGCTCGGCTCGTGCTCTCGATACTCGATACCGCCCTGCCGGGATTGGCGGCGGAGAATGGCGCGGCGCTCGCCGCCGGCTTCGGCCGCCGCCTCGCCCCCTTGCTGGAGACTGAGCCGGAGGCGCGCATACTCGTCGCCCCCGGCCTCGCGGAAGCGGCGCGCGCGCTGCTGCCGATGCAGGGCATCGCGGTGGCGGAGGATGCCGCCCTCGCGCCGGGCGATGCGCGCGCCGAATGGCGCGGCGGCGGCGCTGCCTTCGACCTCGCCGCCCGGCGCCGCGACATACGTGGCGTGCTGGACGCCGCCGGCCTCGGGCCCAGGGAGTAAGCCATGTCGGGCAATACGAGTTTCGAACCGCTTTCCGCCGCCTCCGAGGAAGCGAAGCAGGCTGCGAGCGCCCCGGCGCGGGAGCTGGAGGCCGTCTATGACATCCCCGTGCAGATCAGCGCCGTGCTCGGGCGCGCCACCATGCAGGTGTCGCAGCTGCTCAAGCTCGGCCGCGGCGCGGTGGTGGAACTGGACCGCAAGCTGGGCGAGGCGGTGGACATCTACGTCAACAACCGCCTCGTCGCGCGCGGGGAGGTGGTGATGGTGGACGACAACCGCCTCGGCGTGACGATGACCGAGATCGTGAAGTCGGACCGGGGCGTCTGAGATGTCGCGACTGCTGATCATCGGCTCGTTGGAGGCGGAACTCGGCACCGCCGCGCGCATCGCCGCGGCGCGCGGCGCACGGCTGGCGACGGCGGAAGGCGTGGCCGCCGGCCTCGCGCGGCTGCGCGCCGAGGGCGCCGACCTGGTGCTGTGCGACGTGGTGCACGATGTCGCCTGGCTGGTGGCGCAGCTCGATGCCGAACGCATCGCCTGCCCCGTCGTCGCCTGCGGACGGCCGGACGATGCCGACGCCGCGGTGCGCGCCATCCGCGCCGGGGCAAAGGAATTCCTGCCGCTGCCGCCGGATGCGGACCTCATCGCCGCCATGTTGCAGGCGGTGGCCGCCGCGCCCGACCGGCCGGTGGTGCAGGACCCGGCGATGACGACGCTGCTCGCGCGCGCCGAACAGATCGCGCGCGCGGAAGCCTCCGTGCTCATCACCGGGGAAAGCGGCACCGGCAAGGAAGTCCTTGCGCGCCACATCCACGCCGCCTCCCGCCGCGCCAATGGTCCCTTCGTCGCGCTGAACTGCGCCGCGCTGCCCGAGAGCCTGCTCGAAAGCGAACTCTTCGGCCATGAGAAAGGCGCCTTCTCCGGCGCCGTCGCCGCGCGCAAGGGCAAGTTCGAACAGGCCGAGGGCGGCACGCTGCTGCTCGACGAGATCGGCGAGATGGACCCACGCCTGCAGGCCAAGATCCTGCGTGCGATCCAGGAACGGGAGATCGACCGCCTCGGCGGCTCGGCGCCGGTGAGGGTGAACGTCCGCATCCTCGCCGCGACTCATCGCGACCTCACGGCGGAAGTCGCCGGGGGACGGTTTCGCGAGGACCTGTTCTTCCGCCTTGCCGTGGTGCGGCTGCGCATCCCGTCGTTGCGGGAAAGGCCGGCGGACATCCTGCCGCTCGCCCGGCATTTCGCGAAGCGCTACGCCAAGGCGAACGGGCTGCCGGAACGCGGGCTCTCGACGGCGGCGGAAGTGCTGCTGCTCGGCCATGCCTGGCCGGGCAATGTCCGCGAACTCGAGAACACGCTGCACCGCGCGGTGCTGCTTGCCGAGGGCCCCTCGATCGGGCCGGAGGCGATCGACCTGCTGGAGACGGTGCCGACCCTCGCGCCCGCCGCCGCGCCCATCGCCGTCACCGCAGCCCACGCCGCGCCGCCCCCGGTCGCGGCGCTGGTCGGCCGGCGGATGGAGGAGGTGGAGCGCGACCTGATCATCGAGACGCTGTCCCACTGCCTCGGCAACCGCACGCGGGCGGCGGAGATGCTCGGCATCTCCATCCGCACGCTGCGCAACAAGCTGCACGAGTACCGCGCGGCGGGCGTGAATGTCCCACCGGTGCCGGGGCAGCCGCCCTACAGCATGGCCGTGGGCTGATCCGTGACGGCCATCGCCATCCCCGGCTGGCTGCGGCGCGTTCAGCCCGGCAACGACGTGGCGCTGGCGCTCGGCGTGGTGGCGCTGCTCACGGTGCTGGTGGTGCCGCTGCCAGTGCTGCTGCTGGACACGGGGCTGGCGCTGTCCATCACCCTGTCGGTGCTGGTGCTGATGACGTCGCTGTTCCTGCGGCGGCCGCTCGACTTCACCTCCTTCCCGACGCTGCTGCTGCTGACGACGCTGCTGCGGCTCGCGCTCAACGTCGCCACCACGCGCATCATCCTCACCCACGGGCATGAGGGGGAAGGTGCCGCGGGGCATGTCGTCTCCGCCTTCGGCGGCTTCCTCATGGGCGGGGATGTCGTGGTCGGGCTGATCGTCTTCTCGATCCTTCTGGTGGTGAACTTCATGGTCATCACCAAGGGCTCGGGGCGCATCGCGGAAGTGGCCGCGCGCTTCAGCCTGGATGCCATGCCCGGCAAGCAAATGGCGATCGACGCCGACCTTTCCGCCGGCATCATCGACGAGAACGAGGCCCGCCGCCGTCGCCGTGAACTCGAGGAAGAAACCGGCTTCTACGGCGCCATGGACGGTGCCGCGAAATTCGTGCGCGGCGACGCCATCGCCGGGCTGATCATCACCTTCATCAACCTGCTCGGCGGCATGGCGATCGGCATCGCGCGGCACGGGCTGGGCTTCGCCGACGCAGCGCATGCCTTCTCCGTGCTCACGGTCGGCGACGGGCTGGTCACCCAGATCCCGGCGCTGCTCGTCTCGGTCGCGGCGGGCATCGTCGTGACCAAGGGCAGTACGGAAGGCACTGCGGACCAGGTGCTGGTCGGCCAGCTCGGCGCCGGGCCGAAGCCGCTTGCCATCGCGGCCGGGGCGGCGGGCGTGATGGGGCTGCTGCCAGGGATGCCGCTGCTGCCCTTCCTCGCGCTCGCAGGGGCGGCGGGCGCAGCGGCCTGGGCGAAGCACCGGCAGGACCTCGCGCCATCCGCGCCGCCCGATGCGCCCGGCATCGAGGCCGAACCGCCCATCGCGGACACGCTGCGCATCGACCTGCTGAGGCTCGAACTCGGCTACGGGCTGCTGTCGTTGGCCGCCGGCGATGCGCCGCGGCTGACCGAACAGATCAAGGGCCTGCGTCGCACCATCGCGCAGGAGATGGGCTTCGTCCTGCCCTCCGTCCGCATCCAGGACAACCTCTCGCTCGCGCCCGACACCTATGCCATCCGGGTGAAGGAGATCGAGGCCGGGCGCGGTCAGCTTCGTCCGCCGCTGCTGCTGGCCATCGACCCGGCGGGCGGCGTGCCTGACTTGCCCGGCGAACGCTGCAACGAGCCGACCTTCGGCTTGCCGGCCCTCTGGATCGAGGAAGCGCGGCGGGAGGACGCCCTCGCCCGCGGCTGCACGGTGGTGGACGCCGCCGGCGTCGTCGCCACGCACCTGACGGAACTGGTGCGGGAGAACATGGCGGAGCTTCTCTCCTTCGCCGAGACGCAGAAGCTGCTCGACGAGCTGCCGCCGGAACACCGCAAGCTCGTCGCCGACCTGGTGCCGGCGCAGATCGGCGTGGGCGGCATCCAGCGCGTGCTGCAGGCGCTGCTGTCGGAGCGCGTGTCGATCCGCGACCTGCCGACCATCCTCGAAGGCATCCAGGAAGCCTCGGCGGCCGGGGCGCGGTCGGTGCCTTCGATCCTCGGCATCGTGCGCACGCGGCTCGCGCGACAACTCTCGGATGCGGCGCTCGGACCGCATGGCTACGTGCCGATGGTCACGCTTTCCGCCGATTGGGAGGTTGCCTTCACCGAATCCCTCATCGGCCCGCCGGAAGAACGCCAGCTCGCCATGGCGCCGTCCCGCCTGTCCGAATTCATGCAGCGCCTGCGGGAAGTGTTCGACGCCGCCAATGCCGCGGGGGAACAGCCGGCCCTGGTCTGCTCCGGCCCGATCCGCCCGCATGTGCGCGCCATCGTCGAACGCTTCCGCCCGGCGACCGCCGTGCTCGCCCACACCGAGATCCACCCGCGCGCGCGCATCCGCACGGTGGGCTCGCTCTGATGCGGCTGAAGGTCTTCCGCGCGGCGCGCATGTCCGACGCCATGGCGCTGCTGCGCGACGAACTGGGCGCGGAGGCGGTGATCCTCGACACCCGCCGCGTTGCCGGCGGCGTCGAGGTGACAGCGGCCCTCGAAGCCGAGGAGCCGGTCCTCATCCCGCCCGCGGCGGCACCGCCGCCGCCGGCGCCGCCGGCCGGGCCACTCGCCTTCCACAACCTGCCGGCATCGCTGGCGCTGGCGCTCGGCGCCGGGCCGCTCGATGCGGCGCTCGGCGCGACGCTCGGCTTCGCGCCGCTGCCCGAGGCGCGCGAGCGCCCCCTGATGCTGGTCGGCCCGCCGGGCGCCGGGAAGACGCTGACCTGCGCCAAGCTTGCCGCCCGGATGGTGATGCGCGGCGGGGCGCCGGTCGTCGCCACCACCGACGGGCGGCGCGCCGGGGCGGCGGCGCAACTCGCGGCCTTCACGGGCGTGCTCGGGCTGACGCTGGCCGTCGCCCCCTCCATCGCCGCGCTTGGCAAGGCACTCAGCCTGCGCGGGCCGGGGCAGCCGGTGCTGGTCGATACCGCCGGCTGCGATCCCTTCGACCCGGCGCAGGCGGTCGCGCTGCGCGGCCTCGCCATGGCGGCCGGCGCCGATCTCGCACTGGTCCTGCCGGCCGGGCTCGATGCGCAGGAAGCCGCCGACCTCGCCCGCGCCTTCACCGCCCTCGGCGCGCGGCACCTGGTGCCGACCAGGCTGGATTCCGCCCGCCGCCTCGGTGCCGTGCTTGCCGCCGCCGAGGCCGGTCCGCTGCTGCTGACGGAGGCAGGCATTGGCCCCGATGTCGCCGACGGGCTTGAAGTCCTTTCGCCCGCGCGCCTCGCCGCGCGCCTCGCCGCCGCGCCGCGCCGCGGTGCCGTTCCGCTGGAAGCCGCCTGAATGAACGCCCTCGCGCCCCTCCCTGCCCCGGCTTCCGGCCGCATCCTCGCCATCGCCTCCGGCAAGGGGGGCGTCGGCAAGACCTGGTTCTCCATAACCCTTGCCCAGGCACTGGCGCGACACGGGTCGCGGGTGCTGCTGGTGGATGCCGACCTCGGCCTCGCCAATGTGGATGTGCAGCTCGGCTTCCAGCCGGCGCGCGACTTGTCCGCCGTCATTGCCGGCACCCTGGCGCCCGAGGACGCGGCCACCCGCCACCCCATGGCGGATATAGACATTCTCGCCGGGCGCTCCGGCTCCGGCGCGCTGGCGGCGCTGCAGGCGCCCGCGATCACGTCGCTGCTCGCCGCCATTGCCCGCGCCGCGGGGCGCTGGGACCGGGTGGTGGTGGATCTCGGCGCGGGGCTGGAGGCGCCGCAGCGCCGCCTCGCCGCCGCCGCCGATACGTTGCTGGTCCTCGCCACCGAGGAACCGACCAGCCTGACCGACGCCTATGCCGTGCTGAAGCTCCACGGCGTTGACCGGCCGGGCGGGGATGCGCGCGTCGTCGTCAATCTCGCCGGCGATGCCGCGGGCGGTGCTCGCACCCATGCGGCCCTGGCGCGGGCGGCCAGGACCTTCCTGAAGCGCGACATCCCGCTCGCCGGCGTGGTGCGGCGCGACGCCAAGGTGCGCGACGCCATCCGCCACCAGACGCCGCTGCTCACGCGCCACCCGGCCTGCCACGCGGCGCAGGACGTGGAGGCCATCGCCCGCACCCTCGCCTGAAGATTCCGTGACACTCGTGCCACTTGCGGCGCGGGAGGCTTCGGGTGTTCACCAGGACCATGCGCGCGCTCATTCGCTTCGACCGGGACCTGCGCGTGGACCTCGTCCGCGGCCTGGCGCTCTGGGCGATCTTCGTGAACCACACACCGGGGAACTGGCTGGGCGTCGTCACGCCGCGCAACTACACCCTCTCGGACGCGACCGAGGCCTTCGTCCTGCTCGCCGGCTATGCGGCGGGGCTCGCCTATGGCCGCACGATGGACCGCCAGGGGTGGTTCTTCGCCGCCTCCCGCGTCATGGGGCGGGTCTTCACCCTCTATGTCGCGCACATCTTCCTGCTGGTGGTCTTCACCGCGCAGGTAGGGTTCTCGGCCGAGCGGCTGGATGCGGCGGCCTACCTGGACGAGCTGCACCTCGACCCCTTCGCCGCCGATCCCTACCGCGCACTGCTGGAGGCGTTGCTGCTGCGCTACCAGCCCTCCTTCCTCAACATCCTGCCGCTCTACATCACGGTGCTGGCGATGTTCGCGGTCGCCATGCCGCTGATCCGGCGGCCCTGGCTGATGCTGGGGCTCTCCGCCGCGCTATGGCTCGCCGCGCGGGTCTTCGACATCACCCTTCCGTCCTGGCGTGGGGAGGACTGGTTCTTCAACCCGCTTGCCTGGCAGTTGCTGTTCTTCATCGGCTGCGCGCTGGGCTACTCGCCGCCGGGCGGGGGGTCGGTCTCGGTCCCCTGGCGCCCCTGGGCCGGGGTGCTTTGCGCCGTGCTGCTGGTGGCGGGCGCCGCGATGACGGTGCTGATCTACTTCCTGTGGGATTTCGCCGAGGCGCGGCTGCCCGCCTTTGCTCCCTTCCTCGCGGCGATCGACAAGGCATCGCTGCACCCGCTGCGGCTCGGAACCATGCTGGCGCTGACCTACCTCGTCGCGCACCTCGTCCCACGGGAAGCGGGGTGGCTGCGCAGCCGGGCGGCGGTGGTGATGGTGCTGATGGGCCAGCAGGCGCTGCCGGTGTTCTGCGCCGGGATAGCACTCTCCTTTGCCGGCCGCATCGCGCTGGAGGTGGCGGAAGGGCCGCTGATGCAGGTCGCCGTCAATGTGGTGGGCCTCGCGGCGCTGGTCGGGATCGCCGTGCTGACCGCCTGGTACGGGATCGAGAAGTACGCGCCACGCCGCGCGGCACCTTCGCCCTTGCCGGCCGGCGCGCCGCCCGATAGGGGTTAGGCTGCCATGCGCCGCGCCCTCCTCCTGCTGCTGGGGCTGTGCCTCGGCCTGCCGGCAGCGGCGGGCGAGGCGCCCGGCTGCGGCGCGCCGACCGAATACCTGCAATCCACCCCCCTGCCAGCGACCGCGACGGGGCTGTCCACCGGGCTGTTGCGGATCCTCGCCGTCGGCACTTCCTCGATCACCGGCGCGGGGGCGAGCAGCCCCGCCGCCGCCTGGCCCGCCCGCTTCGAGGCCCTGCTGCGCGAACGCCGCCCCGACCTCGACCTGCGGATCGAGGTCCGCGGCGGGCGCGGCAGCACGGCCGCCGACCAGTGGCGCATGATCGAGGACGCGCTGCGCGCGGGGCCCCTCGACCTCGTCATCTGGCAGGCCGGCATGACCGAGGCGGTGCGCGGCCAGCCGATCGACGACCTTTCGGCCATCCTCGCGGACGGGCTGGACCGGCTGCATGCGCGCGGCGTGGATGCGGTGGTGATGGGCATCCAGTTCAGCCGCTTCCTGCGCGCCAATGCGGAGGTCGATCCCTATCGCGACGCGCTGCGCGTCACCGCCGCATCGCACAACGCGGCCTTCATCTCCCGCTACGACATCATGCGCGCCTGGGCCGAGGCCGGCACGGTGGACGTGGAGCGCGCGCCGCGCGACCGCCGCCCGGCCGAGATCGACAAGCTGAACGACTGCCTGGCGCGCGCCCTGGGTGCCTTCGTCAAGGACGGGGTGGAGGAGGCGCGGCGCTGACGCAACCAACAGCGGCGCCCGAACAGGCGGATCGCGGCCCGGCCGCGATCCGGGAGTTTGAAGCGCGACCGCGCCCAGACCAACCGCCGCCGCCGGCGCGCCGGTGCACGGCGCGCAAGCCAGGCGTGCGGATGCGCGCGCCGGCGCCTGAGGCCGACTAGAACAGCCCGTCGATCCGCCCCTGCGCGTCGAGCATGATGGTCTCCGCCGCCGGCCGCCGCGGCAGGCCGGGCATGGTCATGATGTCCCCGCAGATCGCGACGACGAAACCCGCGCCGGCGGAAAGCCGCACCTCCCGCACCGGCAGCACGTGGCCGCTCGGGGCGCCGAGCGCCGTCGGGTCGGCGCTGAAGGAATACTGCGTCTTCGCAATGCAGACCGGCAGGTCGCGGAAGCCTTCCTCCTCGAAGCGCTTCAGCTTCGCCGCGACGGGCGCGGGGATGGCAACGGAGGCGGCGCGGTAGACCTCGCGCGCGATGGTCTCGATCTTGCCGGCGAGGGAGACGTGGTCGGTGTAGAGCGGCTCGAAATCCGCGCGGCCGCCATCGACCAGACCCTTCACCGCCCGCGCGAGGTCGAGCGCCCCCTTCGCCCCGTCGCCCCAATGGGTGCAGACGATGGCCTCGGTCCCCGTCGCGCGCATCGCGGCCTGCACCGCGGCGATCTCCGCATCGGTGTCGGAGGTGAAGCGGTTGAGGCCGACCACCACCGGAATGCCGAACTTGCCGACATTCTCGACATGGCGCACGAGGTTCACCACGCCGCGCTTCACCGCCCCGACATCCTCGGCGCCGAGGTCCGCCTTCGCCACGCCGCCATGCATCTTCAGCGCGCGGACCGTCGCCACCACCACGCAGGCGGCCGGCTTCAGCCCCGCCTGGCGGCACTTGATGTCGAGGAACTTCTCCGCGCCGAGATCGGCCCCGAAGCCCGCTTCCGTCACCACCACATCGGCGAGCTTCAGCCCGAGCCGCGTCGCCATCACCGAATTGCAGCCATGCGCGATGTTGGCGAAGGGCCCGCCATGCACCAGCGCGGGCGAGCCCTCGATGGTCTGCACGAGATTGGGCGCGAAGGCATCGCGCAGCAGCACCGCCATGGCGCCATCCGCCTTCAGGTCCTTCGCCGTGACGGAACGCCCGTCCCGCGTCTGCCCCACCACCATGCGCCCGAGCCGGGTCTGCAGGTCATGGAGGTCCTTCGCCAGGCAGAACACCGCCATGACTTCCGAGGCGACGGTGATGTCGAACCCGTCCTCGCGCGGAAAGCCGTTCGCCACGCCACCGAGCGAGGAGACGATGCCGCGCAGCGCGCGGTCGTTCATGTCGACCGCCCGCCGCCAGGAGACGCGGCGCGCATCCAGCCCGACGCCGTTGCCCCAGTAGAGATGGTTGTCCACCATCGCCGCGAGCAGGTTGTTCGCGCTGGTGATGGCGTGGAAATCGCCGGTGAAGTGGAGGTTGATGTCCTCCATCGGCAGCACCTGCGCATAGCCGCCGCCGGTAGCACCCCCCTTGGTGCCGAAGCAGGGGCCGAGCGAGGGCTCGCGCAGCGCGATCATCGTCTTCGTGCCGAGCGCATTCAGCGCATCGCCGAGCCCGACCGTGGTGGTCGTCTTTCCCTCGCCCGCCGGGGTCGGGTTGATGCCGGTGACGAGCACGAGCGCGCCATCCGGCCGGTCCTGCTGCGCGGCGATGAAGTCGAGCGAGACCTTGGCCTTATACTTGCCGTAGGGCTCCAGCGCCTCCTCCGGGATGCCGGCCTTCTCCGCGATCTCGCGGATCGGCTTCAGCGTCGCGGCGCGCGCGATCTCGATGTCCGTTGCCATACCGTCTTCCCCCCTTGGCTTCGTTTCGCGCTTACGGGGAGTGCGGCCCGCTGGCAACCCTGCGCCGGCTCAAGCGGCGGCTTGAGGAACATCAAGGACGCTCGCACGCCCCACTCCTAACCGGACGCCGCTGCACTTCAGCAGGGGACTGTCTTAGATGATCCGCAAGAGTATCCTTCTCGCCGGCGCCGCCGCTCTCGGCCTGCTCGCGCAGCCCGCGCTGGCGCAGGACACGCCGGTGCGCGGCAAACTCGCCGGCGACTTCATGATCGGCGCGAGCGTGATCGGCGTGGTGCCGATGAACGACGGCGGCAGCGTGGACGCGATCGGCGGCGAGCCGCATGCCGGCAACGCCGTGACC
Organism: Neoroseomonas soli; assembly: GCF_018129065.1. GTDB lineage: Bacteria > Pseudomonadota > Alphaproteobacteria > Acetobacterales > Acetobacteraceae > Neoroseomonas > Neoroseomonas soli. The sequence continues at coordinate 26,123 of NZ_JAAEDM010000055.1, forward strand.
GGCCAGCTCGACTTCTCCTACTTCTTCACCCCGAACTTCGCGGTGAACCTGATTGCCGCGACGACCCGGCACGACCTGGAGGCGCGGGGCACCGCGATCGGGACGGTGGACCTCGGGCATGTCTGGGCGCTGCCGCCGACCCTGACCTTCCAGTACCACCCGCTGCCGGCCTCCCGCTTCAGCCCCTATGTCGGCGTGGGCGTGAACTGGACGGCCTTCTACAGCGAAGGCGGGTCGCGCAGCGCGGGCGTCTACAGCGTGAATGTCGACAGTTCCTTCGGCTTCGCGCTCAACGCCGGCCTCGACATCGAGCTGGCGCCGAACTGGCTGATGAACCTCGACGTGAAGTGGATCTATATGCGCCCCGACGCGACGGTGGACACCGCGCTCGGCCGCGTCAGCGCGAACGCGCACATCGATCCGTGGGTGTTCGGCGTCGGCGTGCGCTACCGCTTCTGATCGCGCGTGGACGGGGGAAGCGCGCTTCCTCCGCCCGCAACGGCGCGGGCCCCAGGCTTCGCGCCGTGCGCTTCTCCTCCTAGGATCGGCTCACCATCCGGGAGGAAGAACCTTGATCCATCGCCGTTCGCTGCTCGCCGCAGCGCCGTTCGCAACGCTTGCCGGCAAGGCACGCGCACAGGATGCGTGGCCCAGCCGCCCCGTCAGCATCCTGGTGCCCTTCGTCGCCGGCGGCCCGTCCGACATCGTCGCGCGCGTCATCGCGATGCGCATGGCGATGACCGTCGGCCAGCCCGTGGTGGCGGAAAATCGCCCGGGCGCGAACGGGGAAGTCGCCGCCCGCGCCGTCGCGCGCGCCGCGCCGGACGGGCACACGCTGCTGGTCGGCTCGATCGGCGTCTTCGCCATCAACGCGGCGCTGCGGCCGAACCTCGGCTACGACCCGGTGCGGGAATTCGCGCCCATCACGCTCGCCGTCACCACGCCCAACGTGCTGGTGGTGAACCCGCAGCGCGTGCCGGTGAACACGCTGGCCGAACTCATCGCCTGGCTGAAGGCGAATGCGGGGAAGACCTCCTACTCCACCTCGGGCGTCGGTTCCTCCGACCACCTGACGATGGAACTCTTCAAGCAGATGACCGGCACCGATCCGACCCATGTCCCCTATGGCGGCGGCGCGGCGGCGGCGACCGACCTCATCGCGGGGAACGTGCAGCTCTCCTTCCAGAACCTCGGCACCGTGGCGGGGCACATCCAGGGCGGGCGGCTCAAGGCCATCGCCGTCACCTCCCGCACCCGGCACCCGATCCTGCCCAACGTGCCGACGGCAATCGAAGGCGGCCTCGCGGATTTCGAGGTGACCTCCTGGCAGGCCGCCATGGCGCCCGCCGGCGTGCCCGCGCCGATCCTCGCGCGCCTGAACGCCGAGGCGACAGCGGCGCTGAAGCACCCCGAGAGCGTGCAGCGCCTGGAACAGATCGGCTTCACCGTCATCGCCAGCAGCGCGGCGGACTACAGCACCTTCCAGCGCGCGGAGATCGAGCGCTGGCGCCGCGTCGTGCAGACGGCGAACATCCGGCCTGAGTAGGGGCGCGCGACGGGGAGGGCCCTGCCCTCCCCGGACCCCTCCCGCCAGAGGCCGAAAGGCCTCTGGACACCAGGACTTGATCGGGGAATTCGGACACGGGCGCGCCAGACATGAACGGCGCGCCGTGCCCCTCACCCGGAATCCGCGATGAAACTACCGGTTTCCAAAGGCCTTTCGGCCTTTGGTGGGGTGAGGTCCGGAGAGGGGCAAGGCCCCTCTCCGCCTGCTCACGCCGCCTTCGGCAGCACGTCCTGCAGCGCCGCGCCGATCGCCTGCACCGCGCGGCGCATGTCCTCCGGCGTGATGGCGCCGATCGCTCCGATCCGCATGGTCGGCGCGACGGTGTTGTAGAAGTTGCTGATGAGCACGCCGCGGCGCTTCAGCGCCTCGACGAAGGTCATCAGGTCGAAGCGCGGGTCGGCGGGCTGGTGGACGGTGACGATCACCGGCCCCTGGTGCTCGCGCGCAAGATAGGGCCTGAGCCCGAGCGCGACGATGCCGTCATAGAGGGCATCCGTATTCGCGCGGTAGCGCGCGAGGCGTGCCGCCTGCCCACCTTCGGCCTCATACAGATCGAGCGCCACGTCGAAGGCCGCGATCGCCTGCACCGGCGGGGTGAAGCGGATCGACCCCCAGCCCGAGCGCCGCGCATGCGCCAGCACGTCGGACAGGTCGAAGGACCAGGACCCGGCATTGCCCGCGCAGGCTTCCGCCCGGTCGATGCGCGCCACCGCGAAGCCCATCCCCGGCATGCCTTCCAGGCACTTGCCGGAGGTGAAGACCAGCGCGTCGCATTCCGGGTGCTCGTCCATCCGGAAGGGCAGCGCGCCGAAGGCCGAGACGGCGTCGAGCACCATCCGCCGCCCCGCCTTCCGGACGGCGGCGCCAATCCCCTCGGCATCGTTGACGATGCCACTGCCGGTCTCGTTGTAGACGAAGGCAACCGTGCCGATGGAGGGGTCCGACTCCAGCACCGGCAGGATGTCCTCGGCGGTGGCGCCGCGGGTGTCCGGCAGGGCGACGGGCACGACCTCCCGCCCCGCTTCCCGCGCCAGGCGCGCCATGCGCTGGGCATAGGCGCCGTTCATCGGGATCAGCACCTTGCTGCCGGCCGGGACGAAGGTGCGCAGCACGGCCTCGGTGACGAAATGGCCGGCGCCCTGGATCGGGAGGGTCGCGTGCACGCCCGGCGTGCCATGGGCGATGCCGACGACCCTTTCCCGCACGCGGGCATAGACGGACTGGAAGTCCCGGTCCCAGGGCGCGATGTCCTGGGCCATGGCGGCCCGGACCTCGGGGCGCGTCTGCACGGGTCCGGGAATGAGGAGGAGCATGGCAAGCCTGATCCTGCGAACGACGCACAGTTCTGCCTGCGCCCCTGCGCCGGCGCAAGCCGCTCAGCGCCGCCCGTCGGCCTCGGCCGCGCGGGCGCGGAGCCAATCCCGCAACGGCCCCCGGCGATCCCCGGCCTCGACGCGCTCGAGATACACGGCAAGGTGACCCGGCCGCCGGTCCGGCACGACCCGGTAGGCGTGGGTCCAGAGCCCCTGGCCGCGATGCAGCACGACGTAAAGCCAGGACGCCTCGCAGCGCCCCATCCGCGTGGTCCAGGCGCAAAGGGCGACGAATTCGGCCTCGTCGCCAGGCGCGAGCAGCAAGGCCAGGTCAGGGGCGGGCGCCACATCCAGCATCGGTTCCTCCTCACATGGAGTCGAATCGACGCAGCGGCGCTTCCCGTTTGGTTGCCGGAGCGGCCGCATCCCCCCTCGCGGAGGCGCCACCTTGCCCGGGAAGGCAGGTTGGCGTTGGGCGCCGGCCCAACTCTTGATGCCCCGCCAGGAAGACACGGCGGCGCCCGGCTGGCAAGAAGCCAGGACAGCCCGGACAGGCGCGCCTGTCGCGGCGAGATCAGTTGGCCGGACGGCGGGCGAGCGCGAGGCCGAGGCCGAGCGTGATCATCGCGGCGCCGGACGCCTCGCGAAGGCGGCGGACCAGTCCGGGCCGCGCCGCCACGCCGGAGCGGATGCCGGCCGCGGCGAAGGCCGTCGCCACGTCCGCGAGGGTGTTCAGCACAACCGATACCGTCCCGAGCACGGCGAACTGCACCGCCACGCCACCGGCGGCCGGATCGACGAATTGCGGCACGAAGGCAAGGAAGAAGGCCGCGGTCTTCGGGTTCAGCGCCTCGACCAGAACGCCTTCGCGGAAGGCGCGCCGCGCGCCGACCGGCGGCACCGGCGCCGCGGCCCCCACGGACGCGAGCGCATCGCGCCGGGCGGCCCGCAGGGTGCGCAGGCCGAGCCAGACGAGGTAGGCGGCACCGGCCAGCTTCAGCACCGTGAACAATTCCGCGCTCGCCAGCACAAGCGCGGACACGCCGAGGCCGCCCGCCACGACATGCACCATGCCGCCGAGCCCGGTGCCGAAGCTGGAGGCGATGCCCTCCGCCCGTCCGCCGGCGAGGGTTCGGGCCGCGACGTAGAAGATCCCGGGACCGGGCGTCACCGCGAGCAGCAGGGCTGCGGCGAAGAACAGGGCGAGCTGGGTGCTGTCGGGCATGCGTGCATTCTCTACGCCCTCGGCCCGCAGTGCCCAAGATGCGCGCCCGTCAGGCGATGGGCGCGCCGGCCGTCTCCCGCAGCAGCTTCTCGCGGATCGCCTCGGCGAAGGCAGCGTAGTCGGGGGTGTGCATGGCGAAGGCGCCGGGGCCGCCGATGACTTCGTCCCGGTAGTGGTCGAGCAGGTCGGGCTCCTCGTTCAGCACCGCCAGCGCATTGATGGTGACGCCCGCGCCCACGCCGATGTCGCGCACCGGCCCCGGCGCCCGCCCCTGGTTGTTGCGCCCGTCGCCGGAGACATCGAGCACCAGCCGCGTCGCCTCCGCCGGGCAGGCGGCAAGCAGGGCGAGGCCGGCGACCATCCCCTCCCCCAGCGCGGTCGCGCCCGGCGGCACGATGCGCGGGGCGCCTTCCACCGCATCGGCGAAGGCCGCGGAAGCCGCAGCGCCGTCGAGCCGCGCCCAGGGCACCGCCACCTGCTGCGCCCCGCGCCCGGACCACATCATCATGCAGACGGCCGTCGCCCCGCGCGGCCCGGTGGCCAGCGCGGCGGCGACCCCTTCATCCCGGAAGGCCGCCGCATAGCCCCCGAGCATGAGACCGAACTCGTCGTAGTCCACCGACGAAGAGGCATCGACGGCGAGACAGAGGGCGAGGTCCACCTTCTCCATGCCCGCTTTTCGCACGCGCGGCGCCTGGCCGCACCCGTCCGGCCGCGCATCCGGGCGTGATCGGGACGGATGCGCGGAAAGCGTCGCCGAGGCCGAAGTTCGGCTCGCCATCTCCTGTTGCGCCGGGACCATCGCCGCCTGCAACCTGCCGCGGGCGGCCCATGCTGCCAGCGGGTGCCGCGCCCCGCCCCGCTGATTGCGCTGCGTCAAGAACCCGCCCGCGGGCAGCGCGCTATGTGACGGGACCAAGACGGAGGAAGCCACCCATGCCCCAGCGCACCATGGGCGAGATCGTCCGGGACCAGAAACCCCTGGTTCTCGGCCCCGAGGCCACGGTTTCCGAGGCTTGCGCGGCGATGTACGCGCGCAAGGTCGGTGCCGTGCTGGTCACCGACACTGACCGCCGCCTTCTCGGCATCTTCACCGGCCGCGACGCGGTCCGCCTGCTCGCCGAGGGGCTGGACGCGAAATCCACCCACCTGGATGCGGTGATGACAAAGGGCCCGACGACGCTCGGACCCAAGGCCACCGCCATCGATGCGCTGCTGCTGCTGAACGATTGCGGCTTCCGCCACGTGCCGATCGTCGATGGCGAGCGCGTGGTCGGCATCGTCTCCCGCTACGACTTCCGCGCGAGGGAGCAGGCGCGGATGGACGACGAGTCCGGCTTCATGGAGGTGATGCGCTGACCCTCGGCGCCAGCGCGCCGAGCAGCCCGTCCACCGCGAAGGCCATCAGCCCGGTCAGCAGCGCCCCCTGCACCACCCAGGCCGGGTTGCCATTGACCAGCCCGGCGATGATCGGCGTGCCGAGGCAGGTCGCCCCCGCCACCGCGCCCACCGCCGCCGTCGCCACCGCCAGCACCGCGGCGACGCGCAGCCCGGCGAGGATCGGCGGCGCGGCGAGCGGCAATTCGACCAGCACCAGCACCTGGCGCGGAGTCATCCCGGCGCCGCGCGCGGCGTCCAGCACCTCCGGCGGCACGGTCGCCAGCGCCCCCGCCGTGGCCCGCAGCACCGGCAGGGTCGCGTAGCAGACCAGCGCGAGCAGCGCCGGCGCCGCCCCGAACCCTACCGCCGGCACGGCGATGGCAATGACCGCGACCGGCGGCACCGCCTGGGCGAAGCCGACCAGCGCATCGGCGACGGCCCGCACCTCCCGCGCGCCCGGCCGCGTCGCGGCGACGCCGAGGCCGATGCCGATCGCCGCCGCCGGCAGCAGCGAGGCCACCACCAGACCGGCATGGCTGAGTGCCAGTGCTCCGAACCCCTCCCGGCGATAGAGCGGTTCCGCCACCTGCGGGAACAGCGCGCCGAAGGTCGGCGCGAGCATCGGCAGCACGACCAGCGCCGCGGCGAAGAGCAGCACGGGCAGCAGCGCCGCCGCCCTCATGCCCGCAACAGGTCGCGCAGCGCGACCAGCCCCGCCGGCGCGCCGCCGGGATCGACCAGCACCACCGCCTCCGCCCGCGCGGCCAGCATCGCCTCCAGCGCCTCCCGCCCCGTCGCGGTCGCGGCGACGCGCGGCAGGTCCGCGGGCGCCTCGCCGCACAGCGCGGCGAGGGAGGACGCCGCCACCAGCGCGAGCCGCCGCATCCCCAGCGCCCCACCGTCCAGCAGGTCCCGCACGCGCGGATCGGCCGGCGCGTCGAGCAATTCGCGCGGTGCGCCCTCCTGCAACAGCCTGCCATCCGCCATGACGGCGAGGCGCGTGGCGAGGGACAGCGCCTCCTCCACGTCATGCGTCACCAGCAGGATGGTCTTGCCCGTCGCGGCGTGCAGGCGCGCCATCTCCGCCTGCAAGGCTTGGCGCGTGATGGCGTCGAGCGCGCCGAAGGGCTCGTCCATCAGCAGGATGTCCGGGTTCGCCGCAAGCGCCCGCGCCACGCCCACCCGCTGCGCCTGCCCGCCCGACAGTTCCGCCGGCATCCGGTCCCGATAGGCGGCGGGATCGAGGCGGAGCAGCGCGAGCAATTCCTCCACCCGCGCGGCGATGCGCCGCTCCTCCCAGCCGAGCAGCCGGGGCACGGCGCCGATGTTGCGCGCGACGGACCAGTGCGGGAACAGCCCGATCCCCTGGATGACGTAGCCGATGCGCCGCCGCAGCGCAGGCGCAGGCTCGCTGGCGACATCGCGCCCACGCAGCAGCACGCGCCCGGCATCGGGTTCCACCAGCCGGTTGACCGTGCGCAACGCCGTGGACTTCCCCGCGCCCGATCCGCCGAGCAGCACCGCGAAGGCGCCCTCGGGCACCACGAGGTCCAGCCCGTCCAGCGCCTTCGTCCCGCCGAAGGATTTGCGCACCTCCTCGAAGCGGATCACGCGGCGGATGCGGGGCTGCGCGCCAACGCCTCCTCCACCGCCCGCAGCGCCGCATCGAGCACCAGCGCCAGCACCGCCACCGGCAGCGCGCCGAGCAGGATGAGGTCCGGCGCGAACTGTCCCAGCCCCTGGAACATCAGCACCCCGAACCCGCCCGACCCGACCAGCGCGCCGAGCGTCACCAGCCCCACCGCCTGCACCGAAGCCGTGCGCAGCCCGCCGAGGAAGACCGGCGCCCCGAGCGGCAGCCTGACGCGCAGCAACACCTGCCCCGGCGCGAAGCCCAGCCCGCGCGCCGCATCCACCGCTGCCGCCGGCGCCGCGCCCAGCGCCGCCCGTGTTGCCGCCGCGACCGGCAGCAGCAGGTACAGGAAGACGCCCAGCACCGCCGGCGCGGCGCCGATGCCGCGCAGCCCAGCCTCCCGCAGCAGCGGCGCCGCGCGGCCAAGGGCGGCCAGCGGTTCGATCAGCAGGGCGAACAGCGCGATGGCCGGGACCACCTGCAACGCCGCCAGCACGCCCATCACGCCGGGCGCGGAGCGCGGCGCGGCAAAGGCCAGGGCGCCAAGCGCCAACCCCACCGCGAGAGCCGGCAGCAACGCTGCCGCGACCAGTTCCACGTGCCCGAGGAGCGCCGCCCACAGTTCCGGCCCGCGCGCCCGCGCCTCTCGCAGCAATCCGATATCGTCGAGCCACCCGAGCGCCAGCATGGCCCAGAGCGCCGCCACGAAGCCCACCGCCGCCACCGCGCGCCCCGTCGCGCCTGCTCCCGCGCGGCCGAGCGCGAGCCTCGCCGCGAGCAGCAGCGCCCCGATCGCCACCCAGGTCCCGGCGGCT
>NZ_JAAEDM010000056.1 GCF_018129065.1 Neoroseomonas soli
GGCGGTGGCACCGCCCGCGCGCTCCGACAGCCCCTGGGACGCCTGCGCGCAGGCGATCGCGGCGGCCGAGCCGGGTTCAGGCCTGCCGCCCGGGCTGCTCGGTGCCATCGCCCGGGTCGAGACCGGCCGCCGCGCCCCGAACGGCGGCGTGCAGCCCTGGCCCTGGTCCTACAACGCGGCCGGTGAAGGCCGCTACGCGGCATCCCGCACCGAGGCGCTGTCCGAGGTGCAGGCGCTGCAGGCGCGCGGCGTGCGCTCCATCGACATCGGCTGCATGCAGATCAACCTGCTGCACCACCCCGATGCCTTCCCGAGCGCCGATGCCGGCTTCGACCCCGCCACGAACGTCGCCTATGCCGTGCGCTTCCTGAAATCCCTGCACGCCCGCACCGGCGACTGGGCGCAGGCGACGGCGCAGTATCATTCAGCGACGCCCGAACGCGGCCTGATCTACCACCAGCGGGTAATGGCGGCGATGAGCGGCCAGGGCTTCGTGCCCGGCCCGGCGCCAGGCGTGATCCCCCTCCCCGGCCCGGCCATGGCGGGGCTCTGCGCCTCCGGCCGCGGGGCGGTGCTGCTGCTCGGCGCGCAGGCGCCGACGCTGCACCCGGTGGTGGCCGTCCCGGCGGTGGAACTGCGCCTGCGCGGCCGGCAGGCCGCCGGCCCTCAGCGTCCGCGCATCATGTGCCTGCGGACGTCGAACCGCCCCTCGCCGGGCTGAGCCGCGAGGCACGGTCCCGCCGCCAGGCCAGGGCGAGGATCAGCAGCCACGAAGCAGGCCCGACGAGCGGGTGCGGCTGGATCGCAAGCAGCGCCGGCAGGCCGCAGGCCAGGACAATCAGTCCCTTCTCCCGCGCCAGGAAGCCGTCGCGCAGCCCGGCGCGGGCAAGGAACAGCGCCGCCATCGCGATCGCCGGCATGTCGTAGCCCCAGACATAGGGCGTGGCGAGAAAGGCCGCCGCGATCGCCGCCGCCGCCCGGCCTTCCTCCGGTCCTTCCGGCCGGCGCAGCCACAGCCGCAGCGCCGCGGCCGCCGCTGCGAGCGCCACCGCCCCATGCAGCAGCACCGCGAGCCCTTCCCATCCGGTCGCGCGCATCACGAATGCATGCACGGACTGGATGCGCGGCGAGACGTCCTGCCCCGCCGCCAGCATCCGCGCCGCATTACCGCTGCCCGAGGCGAGGAAGGCGGTCCAGGATTCGCCCCCGAAGGCGAGCGAGGCCGCCGCAGCGAGGAGGAGTGCGGTCACCGCCGCGCTCCCGAACGCCCGCCAGCGCCCGCCCGCCACGAGCAGCAGCGGAAACAGCAGCCCCAGCTGCGGCTTGATGGTCAGCAGGCCGATCGCTATGCCCGCCGCGGCCGGCCGACGATCCAGCAGCGCCAGGCTCGCGCCGAGCAGCGCCGCCGTGAGCAGCCCGTTCTGCCCGACCGAGGCGGTGAACAGCACCGGCGGCACGGCGAGCGCGGCCGCCACCGCCGCGGCACGGGGCAGCACCGCCCACGCCGCCAGCGCGAAGGCGAAGCCAGTGGCCAGGATCCAGGCCAGCCAGCCAGCCCTGTATGGCAACTGCGAGAAGGGTATGACCGCGAAGAAGTAGCCCGGCGGGTTCAACCAGCCGAGATCGCCCGGCGGCGGCCGCCCGATGATCGCGGCCTGCGCCGCGTGCAGCGCGGCCCAGTCGTAGGCCTGCGCCGCCTCACCGGCCATGGCGAGGCGCCCGGCGGCATGGAAGGCGAGGTAGTCGCCAACCGGCGCCTCGCCCGCCCGGTAAACGATGCCGGCGACCACGAGCGTACCGTACAGCGCCGCGATCAGGCTGCCGGCGACCAGCACGCGCCCACCCTTCAGCCAGGCACCCCCGGCCGGCGTCATGCGCGACGAGGGTCCGGCCTCAGCTACGGCCGTCCGCGGGGGTGACCTCGATGACCTGGCGGTTCACGCGCAGGGTTTCGGCGACGCCGCTCAGGTCTGCCTCGGAATCGCCGAGCACCGAGCGCGCCGCCGCCTCCTCCCCCGTCGCGGCGAGGGAGATGGCGTAGTTCGCCGTCACGCGCTGCGGTGCATCGGAACGCCGCGCGAGCGGTTCGAGCACCGCGCGGGCTTCGTCGGGCCGTCCGTCGAGCAGCAGCGAGAGGCCGAGATTGTTTGCCACCGAAATCGAATTCGGGTCGAGCGACTGCGCGCGGCGATAGGATTCCTGCGCCTCCGGGTGGCGCCCCATGAGGTCGAGCGCGACACCACGCCCGTCGAGGGCGGGGACGCTACGCGAATCGGAGGTGAGAACGCGGTCGAAGAGGTTCAGCGCCTCTCCTGCCGCACCGCTGCGCAGCCGGAGGCGGCCGAGTTGGACGAGCAGGAAGCGATCGCCCGGACGCCGCGCCACGGCCTGCGCGAGCACCTGCTCCGCCTGGGCGTGGTTGCCCGCGCGCATCAGCGCCGCGGCGAAGCGGGCCTGTGCCTCCATGTTGTCGGGGTCGTTCGCCGCCGCCGCGCCGTACATCGAAAGCGCGACATCCATCTGGCCGGAGGCCTCGGCCGAGGCAGCGATCCGCATCCGGGATGCGGCGTCGGGCGCTCGTATGCCGCCATCCGTCGCGCAGGCCGAAACCAGGCCGGCGAGAAGCACGAGGCCCGCATGGCGGAAACGAAGGGCGGTCATGGCTGCATTCCGGAGAAAAGACCCTTCGAGAGTTCAAGCACGGAAGGGCCGACCAGGGCGATGAAAACCGCGGGCATGATGAACAGGATCAGCGGGATGACCAGCAGGGCCGGCAGGCGGATCGCCTTTTCCTCGATGCGCAGCATGCGGTCGGTGCGCATCTCGGCGGCGAGCGTGCGCAGCGCCTGGGCGAGCGGCGTGCCGTATTTCAGCGTCTGCGAAAGCGTACCGCCGAGTCGCTTGAAGCCCTCGAAGTCGGATCGCTGGGCGAACCGATCCAGCGCCTGGCGTCGGTCCGGCAGCATGCGGAGTTCCTGCACCAGCACGAGGAAGGACAGCGCAAGCGGACGGTTGCTGGCCTCGATCTCGCGCGCCACGCGGTCGAGGGCGGTTTCGATGCCGAGACCCGCCTCCGCCGTCACAACCAGCAGGTCGAGCGCGTCCGGCAGGCCTTTGCGCAGCGCCTGCTGATGCTTCCCCTTGAGATACATCAGCGCCATGTTCGGCCCGAAGATTCCGAGGAAGATGCCGACGAAGACGGTGAAGGCCATGCGTGGCGCGCTGAAGCCTTCGATCTGGCTCCAGAGGAAGGCGAGCAGCGGCAGGCTGACCATCAGCACCGCCTTGACGCCGATGAAGGTCGGCAACGCCGCGCGCGGATTGAGTCCTGCGGAGGCGATCGCCATCCGGAAGTCCTCGAGGTCCTTCTCGGAGACGAAGGCGGTGTTGCGCAACGCTTCGCCGATGCGCCGGAAGGGTGCGGCCGCGGCACTGATGCCCGCGCGCCCTTGCGCATCCTCGGTGAGGTCAGGCCGCAATAGGCCCTGGACGCGCATCGAGACGTCCTTGTCCTCGGCGCTCCGCGCGAGGAGGATGGCGGCGGTGATGGCCAGCGCCACGGCGCCGACCACCGCGAGGATCGCCAGCAGCCCGGTATCGAATGCCATGCCGTCCATGGGGTCAGTCCTGGCCGGCGCGCTTGATCATCCAGCGGATGACCAGGAAGCCGAACACTGAGAAGCCCAGGCCGATCAGCGCCAGCTTCTGGCCTGCCGGGCTGGAGAACTGGTCGATGTAGAAGGGCTGGATCTGCGACATGGCGAGCGCCGCGAGGAAGGGCAGCACCATGAGGATGCCGGCCTGGAAGCGGGCCTCCGCTGCCAGCGCCTTGGCCCGCTTGGCGAGCTGCACGCGCTTGCGGACGATATCGGCCAGGTTGTCGAGCGTCTCCGCGAGGTTGCCGCCGGTCTGCGCCTGCATGCCCAGCGTGACGGCGAGGAAGGAGAATTCAGGCAACTGCGTACGCTGGTAGACGCGCATCATCGCCTGGTCCACCGGCCGGCCGATCGCGACGTCGCCCAGCATGCGGGCGAATTCGTCGCGCAGCGGCGAGGCGAGCTCCGAGGCCACGCTCCGCATCGCCTCCCCCACCGGCAGGCCTGCGCGCACGGCACGGACCATCAGCCCGATCGCATCCGGGATCTGGCGGAAGACCTCGTCGATGTAGCGGGCGTGCTGGTACGCGAAGGCGAAGCGAATCACGCCGAGACCCGACAGCACACCGACAGGGATGGCGAGGCCGATGCCGATGAAGCGGATCAGGTTGAAGCCGGTGAATACCCCGACGACCGCGCCGAGCACGACGACGACCGGCCAGGGTACCAGCTGCTCCTGCGGCAGGTCGGGATTGTAGCGCAGGAAGCGCAGGATGCGCTCGACGAGGGGCCGGCTTTCGCCCGTCTGCAGGCGGATGCTGGGCAACCCCGCGGTCACCGCGTCGCGCAGCTGCACCGCGCCGGCGCTGGCGACACGATCCTTGAGGCGCCGTGCCTGGCCTTGCTTCACCAGGGTGATGAGTCCGGTCACCAGCGCGATCGTCAGGATCGCGCCGACGCCGAGAAGGATGCCACGATCCATGGTCAGGCTTCCTGGAGCGCGCGCATCCAGGGATCGAGCATGCCGAAATAGTTGAGGCGCTCCACGAAGGCCGGCCGCATGCCCGGGGAGACCCAGGAACCGCGCAGCCGTCCGTCGGCGTTCTCGCCCTCGTACTGGAAGGTGAAGATGTCATTCATCGTGATGACGTCGCCTTCCAGACCGCAGATCTCGGCAATCTGGGAGACGCGGCGGCCGCCGTCGCGCATGCGTTCGATCTGCACGATCAGGTCCACCGCGGCCGCGATCTGCGTGCGGATGGCGCGCGACGGCAGCGCGGTCTGTCCCATCATCACCATGTTCTCGACACGCGTCAGCGCATCGCGGGCGGTGTTGGCGTGCACCGTACAGAAGGAACCGTCATGGCCGGTATTCATCGCCTGCAGCATGTCGAACGCCTCGGCGCCGCGCACCTCGCCGACGATGATGCGGTCGGGACGCATGCGCAGGGCGTTGCGAACCAGGTCGCGCGCCGTCACCTCACCGCGACCCTCAAGGTTGGCATGGCGCGTTTCAAGGCGCACGACATGGGGCTGCTGCAGCTGAAGTTCCGCCGCATCCTCGATGGTGACGACGCGTTCGCCATGGTCGATCAGGCGCGACATGGCGTTGAGCATGGTCGTCTTGCCCGAGCCCGTGCCGCCCGAGATGATGACGTTGAGCCGGCAGCGCGAGCCGATCTCGAGGATGCGCTGCACCTGCGGCGACATCGACCCGTTGGCGGTGAGCGAGGCCAAGTCGTAGCGCTTCTTGGCGAACTTGCGGATCGAGATGCAGGGGCCGTCCAGCGCGAGCGGCGGAAAGACGATGTTGACGCGGGAGCCATCCAGCAGGCGCGCGTCGCAGAGCGGGCTCGATTCATCGACGCGCCGGCCGACCGTGGCGGCGATCTTCTGCGCGATGGCAGAGACCTGCGCCGAGCTGCGGAAGCGCACGTTGGTGCGGATCAGCTTGCCCCGGATCTCGACGAAGACGTTGTCGGGGCCGTTCACCATGATGTCGTTGATGCTGTCGTCCGCGAGCAGCGGCTCAAGCGGGCCGTAGCCCACCATGTCGCGGGCGATCTCCTCCGCGATGCGGGACTGGTCCCGCGCGGAGATCTCCATGCGCTCGCGGCTGGCGAGTTCATGCACCAGCGCGTCGAGCTGCTGACGCAGGGCCGCCGCCGGCAGTTCGCCCGCCACGACCGGGTCGATCCGCTCGAGCACCAGCGTGCGCAGGCGCGCGAGTTCCGCGCTATCCGAAAGCGCGATGTCACCCGCGGAGATGTTGATCGAGCGATGCTCCATCTCCCCCTGGAGGGGAACCGGAAGCATCGGGCTGGCATCGCTGCGGCGGCCGAATGGGCGCATCAATCGCCTCCCCGTCCGAAGAGCCGCGCGAAGAAGGAGCGCGACTGGTTGGCCGTGCGGACCGCCGAGATCTCCTGCGAAAGCTTCGCGAGCGAGCGGCGGAACACCGCACTGTCCTTGAGCGCCGGCCGGCCGAGGTTTGCTGCGCGCGGCAATTGCCGCGGCAGGTCGGGGATGACCACGTCGGGCGGGCCGCCGATGCCTTCCGAGACCAGCTTGATCGGCAGGTAGCCGCGCCGCCCGAGCCCGTTCAGCACGGTGATCACCCGGCCCGCCGCGCCGGTCATGGAGACAAGCTTCTTGACCGAGACCGTGTCGCGGATGCTGGCCACGTCCGGCCCCAGCACCGCCACCACGTGCCGGGCACGCTGTAGCACGGCGCGCTCCATCGGCCCGGGCGGGATGGGCACGTCCACCACGACGTGGTTGAAGCGCTGGCGCAGCATGTCCACGACGCGGCGCACGCCGTCCTCGGTCGGCCGGCACTCGGCTTCCATCGGCTCCTCGGCGGCGATCAGCCGGATGCGTTCGCCGATCGGCACGCTGACGCGGTCGAGGAAGAGCGCATCGACGCGCTCCGGTTCCTCGAGTGCCACGCGCAGGCCGGACGTCACGCGGGCGCCGAGCATCATCGCCGCCGTGCCGCCCTGCAGGTGCAGGTCGAGCAGCGCGACGTGACTGCGCGTGATTTCCTCGAGCTCAAGGGCCAGGTTCACCGCGATCGTCGTCGCACCGACGCCGCCGTGCACGCCGCACACCGCCGTCACCTGGCCGCCGCGGTCCTGGCCGACATCGCCGCTGCCCTGGATATGCGGCGCAAACAGCCGCGTCACGTTGTCGCGGGTCAGCGGCTTGTGCAGATACTCATGGACGCCGACGTTGCGGGTGATGTCGCGGTAGAAGCCGATCTCGGTCCGTTCGCCCACCACCAGCACGCGCACGTCCGGCGTGCAGACGCCGGCGAGGTCGTCGAGCGCGGCAAACGGGTCGTCCACGCCGCTGATATCGACGATCAGCACGCGCGGCGTCGTCTCCTTCTCGAGCACCTTGACCGCGGTGCGGACCGTGCCGCGCCGCATCTGCGCGCCGAGCACGTCGCCGAGGCCGCCGCGGATCGCCGCCTCGCTCGCTTCGTCAGCGACGAAGACCATGAGCGCCGGGCGGTCGGCCGACATGACCGCGCCGCCACGACCCGCGTCGGGGACCTCGCCGACGGGCATGCGCTCAGCGGCCACCACCACCTCCGGACGATGCGCCAGCGGCACCGCCGCCGCCCCCGCCGCCCACCTCGGACAAGGTACTGACCGGCAGCGCCGGGCGCTGCCCGGCCTGGAGTTGCCGCACTCCTGTCGCGCCCGCGTCGCCGCGGTCAGTCGCTGCCGCAGCGCCGCGGGTCAGGTGCGCCGGATCGGCGATCTGGGCGCGCAGGTTGCGCTCGTTGATCCCCTCCGCCTGCCAGGTGCCGGCCCGGTCGATATCGCTCGGCGGGAAGTAGGTGTCGGGCGCGCAGGCGCCGAGTGCCAGCGCAAGGCCCAGGATCGCTGTCGTTCGCCGTGCCATGCCGGTCACTCCACGATGAAGCCTGCCGCCGCTGGCGGCCGGATCTGGCGGTAAGGCGCACCGGACCCCGTCTGCCGCCGCAGCAGCACGCGCTCGAGGTCGGTCGCCGGGCGGAAGCTGTCGAGCGGCGTCGCCAGCGCCTGCGGGTCGGAGACCGGCCGCACGAGGTAAGGCGTGATGATGATCACCAGTTCCGTCTCGTTCCGGCGAAAGCGGTCCGAGCGGAACAGCGTGCCGAGGATCGGAATGTCGGCCAGGCCCGAGATGCCGTTGTTGTTGTAGCCGCTCGTACGGCTCAGCAGGCCGGCGATGGCGAAGCTCTGGCCGCTGCCGACCTCGATCGTCGTCTCCGCGCGCCGGACCGTCAGGCCCGGGATGCGGACCGTGCCGCCGGCGACCGGGAAGACCACGGAATTGGACTCGGACAGTTCGCTGACCTCCGGGCGGACCCGCATGTTCAGCCGCTCGGGCGAGAGCACCGTCGGGATGAAGGCGAGGCTCACACCGAACTGCTTGTACTCGACGGTCAGCGCATTGCTGTTGTTGGACGCGGCCATCGGCACCGGGAATTCGCCGCCGGCGAGGAACGACGCGACCTCGCCAGACTGCGCTGTCAGGTTCGGCTCCGCCAGGATGGTGACCAGGCGGTCCTGCGCCAGGGCGTCGATCAGGCCGTTGATGTCCCAGCTGCCGCGGTTGTAGCCCGCGCCGATCAGGCCGCCGGTCGTTGCCCCTGCACCATTCAGCGCGCCGAGGATCCCCCCGACGGCCTGGCCGGCGAGCGTGCCGGCGATGCCGCTGCCGGTGCGCAGGCCGACGGTCCAGCCGTTGTTGTTGAAGACGGCGAGCCAGTTGAAGCCGAGATCGCGCGTGATCTCGCGCGAGATCTCGGCAACCCGGACGCGCAGGTTCACCTGGATGCCCGAGAGCAGCGTGAGGTTGTTGATGACCTCCCGCGCCTCGCCGCCCATGGACTTGGCAATCGCTTCTGCGCGCTGCGCATCGGCCGCCGAGGGCACCATGCCGCTCAGCGCGATCGCGCCGCGGCCCACCATCGAGACGCGCACGTTCTGCCCGCCGCGCACGAGGCGACGGATCATGCTCTGCACCTGGCCGGCCGAGACCGCGGGCACCGCGGCGACCGGCGCCACCTGACCCGGGACCGCGCCGGTGGACTGCACCGTGATGTCGAACTCGGCGACCAGCGAGCCGTCCTCGCGTGTCGCGATCAGGTTCGTGCGGCCCGCATTCACGCCCATGATGAAGAGGCTGGTGGGCGAGGCCGGCTGCACGCGGGCGATGCGCGGGTCCGCGACCAGCACAGTCAGCGCGGGAGCCGGGAGTTCCACGAGCCGACCGGCGCCCTGCTCGAGCACCAGCGGCCGCGTCAGCGTGGCGCCGGGCTGCGGCGCCATCACCTGCGGCATGCCGGGGATGGCGGGTGCCGTCGGCACGGGCTGCGCCTGCGCCTGCCCGACGATCGGCAGGCCGGACTGGACCGGAATTGCAAGCGGCGTGCTCATGCGCGGCCCGGACGGCGGCAGCGATTGCGCCATCCGGACCACGGCGGGCGCGGGCGCATCGGCCTGGACCGCCAGCGGCGCGTCGCTCACCACCGCGGATCGGACGGAAACACCGCCATCCGAAGGCGCTGCGCTCGCCAGCACGGCCGGGCGGCTACCCGCGCGCGCCGGCGGCGGCAGGCGCGTCGCTGCCGCGAGGTCGGCGAGCACGCCCTCCGCGGTCGGCGCAGACTCGGTCCGCATCGGCTCGGGCGAGGTGCCGCCCTGCGCCGGGTCGAGGATGTCCACGACCAGCTTGGGGCCGTGGTGGAAATGGCGGAAGCGGGCACCCTCGCGCGCCGTGATCCGCACCGAATCGCCCTCGGCGGTGACGCCGAGGACATTGCGCGGAGCCCCGCCGGGCAGTGCGATGCGGCCCGACTCGGTGAAGCGGATGACCAGGCCGTTGCCCGTCGTCTCCGCCTCGTACGCCGTGCGCGACGGCCAGTCGAAGACGACGCGCCCGTAGCCGGGATGGCTGCCGGTGCGCACGCCGACCTGCGGCCCTGCGGCGCTCGCCGGGGGTGGCTCGCTGGCCTGCGCCGGCGGCAGCGCGACTCCGGCCAGCAAGAGCATCGAGAAGGAGGCCAGGACTGGAACCAAGCCGCCGCGCCCCGCGGACCCGCATGCGTCGGCCGCTGCCGTCGCGCCGCGGACCGGCGTGTGGTGTGCCAGACTCATCGGAAAGTGACCTCCTGCTGGGAGCCGCCCTGAATGATGCGCATGCGAGTCGTGGGCGCGGGGGTCTGCGGGCCGGTGAGAGCCGACGAGACGTCGGAACCGAATACGAGGGAGGGACGCGGCCCGGTCGCTTCCGGCACGCCCTCGATCGCCCGCACGACGAGGGAGATGCGACCGAGTTGCTGGGCCACGGCGAGCCGTTCGGCCTGCTCGGGCGTCACTTCGAGAGTGACGGTCCGGGCCACGACTCGGGCTGCGGTCGTATCCGTACCGCTATGACTGATCTGCTGGTCCACCGCGATCACACGCACGGCTGACAGGATGGTCTCCCCGACCACGCGCCGTCCAGGTGCATCTGCGCCCGCCGCGAGGTTCTGCGTGAGAATCATGTCCACCTCGTCGCCCGGCCAGATCAGGCCCGAGGCGCCGGTGACGACATCGACCCCGATCGAGATGGCGCGCGTGCCAGGCCGCAGCACGGCGGCAAGGAAGCCGCGGTCGCGTGGGCGCAGCACGTCGGTGTTCAGCAGCGGCTGGTTCGGATCGATGAAGCGGCGCAGCAGCGCGCCGCGCAGTTCCGCAAGCGAACCCGCGCCACTCGTGAAGGCGCCGTCCGGCACGGCGTCTCCGGTGACCTCGATCTCGCGCAGGTCCTCATCCTTCAGCAGCGTGCCGATGGACAGCGGCCGCGCCGCCACCAGCATGCGCACCTTCGGCGCGGGCGCCACGACGGGTGGCGCCTCGACCCGGGCGACCTGCTGCGGCCCGCCCTGCGGCTGCATGAGCTGCAGCGCGAGGATGCCGAGGCCGGTGGCGCTCAGGAGGAGGGAGAAGACGACCAGGAGCCGCAGGAACATGGGTCAGGCCCTCGGCAAGGAGAGAAGGACAAGGATACCGCCGACCGCGATCGCGACGGCGTAGGGAAGCGGGCCGCGGCGCCGCACGCGCCAGGCCTCGACCGCCATCACCCGGCGCAGCAGCGTGCCGCCGCCGACGACGCGCGTCTGCGGCACCACGTAGCGGCCGAGGATGTAGGCGAGGCCCAGCACGCCGCCCGCAAAGACGGTGGCGACGATGAACGTCCAGGTGTCTGCCGGGGCAAGCCCGGCGGCCATCGCGCTGATCAGCTTGACGTCACCGCCGCCGAGCGCGCCGCGCGCCGCGAGCGGCAACAGCGCCGCGAAGAGAGCGCAGCCGACGAGAAGCGAGACTCCCGCCTCTGCCCAGCCCTCCGCCAGGCGCGCCACCAGGCCCGCGATCAGGATGACGATGGAAACCGTGTCGGGGATGAGCCGCGTCGCGACATCCCGCGCGGCCGCGAAGCAGAGGAGAGGTATCGCGACGACCTGGAAGATCAACAGGCCGCTCATGCGGCAACCCTCCTAATTCGTGAATACCTCCCGGGACGCCGGGTCAGCGACCCGACTGGTTCAGGGAGGATTGCCCGTCCAGCAGAGCCTGGCCGGCAAGCCCGAGCGCGCCGCTCAGCGGATCGCCGATGACCATGACCGCCGCACCGACCACTATCACGATGCCGACCGCGAGGATGGCATACTCGGCAGCGGTGACGCCGCCGCGGTCGCGCAGGACGCCTGCGATCCGCGCCGCCAATTGCCGGAAACCCGTCTCCTGCGTCATCGGACGCGACCCCTTCCTCGGAGCGACGCGGTCGTCAGCCGCCATCATGGCGGCTCAACCCGGTATTGCACTGCACGATGCCCCTCGCCGGGGACATCGTGCAAGACGGGCGCGCCGCGGCCTGCGCCGGCGGCGCCCCCGGATATCACCCGATCAGGCTATTACCGGGCGATCGAGCTCTGCGTCGTGGTGATCTGGGTGCCGATCGCGCTGAACGCGTTCGAGAGCGGCCCCTTGAAGGCGAGCACGGCGCCGCCGACCACGATCACGATGCCGACCGCCAGGATGGCGTACTCGGCGGCGGTCACGCCCTTCTTGTCGGAAGCGGCATTACGGATGGAGGCCAGGAACTTGCGAATCATCTCGATCCCCTTCGATGCATCTCAAAAACGAGCTCTTTTCTGCACCACCCCATCCGCACCCGCTCGTCTGGGTTCCCGCGGCCGGAGTGCGAAGCGGATCATCACCCGCAGGTGAACAACCGCGTCGAGCGGACAGAACCACACTCGTTAACGAAGCGTCAACGACAAAAAAACATGGCAATGTCTCATCACACGGGCATTGCAGGACAAATGCCCGCGATTTCGGGGTGTCCCATGCCGGTTCGGTGACAAGGAATGTCCCTATGCAACACAAGATTGTGGTTCGCCCCCAACAAACACGCCCAGGGGTGGTGGTGGTTGCGCCAGGAAACTGCGAACTGTCGCTTTTTGACGAATCTCACGACATTGTGATATTCGTTGCCGCAACACCCCTCTAAAAATCGTGAGGTCGGCGCTCACACGCGCCCAGGGATTCACCATCATGGGCATCATCTCCTTCCTGTCCGCCCGTCCCTCCCACAGGGGACGGCGTGTTCTTGGGCAGCGCGGCGCCATCGGAGTTGCTTTCGCGATCGGCTCGACTGCCCTGCTCGGCATGGGGGCGCTCGCGACGGAGGCCGGCATCTGGCTCGCCGTCCGCCGGAACGCCCAGGATGCGGCGGATGCGGCTGCGTATGCGGGCATCGTGCGGCTCAATCTGACCGACGCCAACGCGGCAACGACGGCGGCGACCCAGGTCGCGACGCGTAACGGCTTCACCGATAGCGGGAGCCTAAGCGCAGCGGGCGACAATCGCGTCAGGGTCCAGACCGGTTTTTGGCAGAACAATACATTCACCTCGCCGGCGCCGAGCGGCTCGAGCGCCAACGCGGTGCGCGTCGATATCTGGCAGGTGCAGCGGATCGGGCTCGCGCAGCTCATCAGCCGCACCGCGCCGATCGCCTGGGGCGGCGCCGTCGCGGTGCTCGAGATCGGCGGGCCGGCCTGCACGCTGTCGATCCCGCCCCCAACCACAACGAGCCAGGTCATGGGCCGGACCAACATTGCCGGCAGCACGACGGTGAATGCACCGAACTGCATCATCGCGTCCAACATGGAGGGGTCGAAGTCGATCAACGTCCAGGGTGCGGCGGTGAACAGCCTAACCGCTGCGGCGCTGCGGGCGTCAGGGCAGTGTTATAATTGCGAGGACGTTCCGAGTGGCAACCTCCCCGGCGGCTACGTGTCAGGCGCCGCCACCACGGATAACCCATACAAGTACCTCGACGCCTGGGCGATGCCGACCTTCGGCAGTGGGGCGGGCAATTCTCCCTGCGTCGATCCGCTTTACCTGAATGCCACCGGGGGGGTTGTGCAGAACCAGAACCAGGCCGCGACGATCTACTTGGCCGCCTACAATCCGGGCCGGTCCGACGTCGTCAACTACACCCAGAACGGCAATGCCCGTACCTATGGCGTCTCGCAATCCACCTATGCCGCGACCTGCACCAACATATCACTGAGCGGCCAGACCCTGGTCCTGAAGCCGGGCACCTATTTCTTCAACAACGCTAGCCTCGCCATGAGCAACGGCACCATCACCTGCGACGGCTGTTCGGCCGGCGGCGCGGGCGTGACGCTGGTGTTCACCGGCAGCAATTCGAACAACGTCGGCAATATCCAGATCACGGGCGGCAACTTCACGCTGATCGCCCCGGGCACGGACGCCCTCGCCAGTCCGTCCATCTTCCGCGGTACGGCGATTTACCGCGACGACCTGGCCGCCGTGTCGAACTCGGCCAATGACACAATGATCATCACCGGCAATTCGACCAGCACCCTGTTCGGCGCCATCTACTCGCCGACCGCCGAGGTTCGCATGGTCGGCACCAGCGGCATGAACCAGACTGTTGCAGGCAACTGCATCGCCGTGGTGGCAGCCGAGATCACCTTCTCCGGCAATTCCGGGGCGCAGATCGACGCCTGCGAGTCCAACGGCACGACAGTTGCGCGCGTCCGCTACGTGAGGTTCGTCCTGTGATGCACCTGCGCGAGATGCTCAAGCGCGTCCTGCGGCGCCGCGACCGCGGCGTCTCGGCGCTCGAATTCGCGATCGTCATGCCGCTGTTGATGTTCATCATGGTGGCCATCGCGGACTACGGCAACGCACTGCAGCAATTGGTGCGGCTCGAGACCGCGGCCCGCGCCGGCGCGCAGGTGGCCTTCACGCATCCGGGCGACACCCAGTTCAACGTCAACGATCCCAACGCGACACTGGTGAAGAACACGGTGCTCGCCAGCCTCCAGGGCTGGCCGGCGGCGCCAACCTGCATCAACGGCGCCGGCAATGGGGTCTGCGTGACCTACGCCGCCTGGTGCCAATGCCCTCAGTCGGGCAATGCGGCGGGCACTTCCTTTGCCTATGACTGCAGCGCCAACTCCCCGCCCTGCGAGGACTTTGAACGCTACGCATCGGTGACCGTCACGCGCAACTACACCCGCCTCGCTGTCGTCCCCATCAGCACGCTGCGCGGCAATGTTGAAATCCGTGTCCGCTAGGCGCAGCGCGGCGCGCTGCCGCCGCGGCGTCGCCGCGATCGAGTTCGCGCTGATCGGCGGCTTGTTCCTGCTCGCGCTGCTCGCCGCGATCGATGTCGGCCGCTACTACATGACGCTGCAGGGGCTGCGGAATTTCGCCGCCGATGCGACGCGCTACGGAATCGTCAACATCTGGTGGGGCGATACGGCAGGGACGCAGAGCGCGACCTGCGCGCAGGTGGTTGCCGCCACGGGCCGGGGTGGCGCCATAGGCGGCCTCGTCAGCACGAGTCCCGGCAATTGCGTGACGAGGACGCAGACGACCACAGGCGGAGCCCTCACCGTGACGGTAGACGTCAACATCGACGTGCAGTTCACGTTCGTTATCAATGCCTTCGGGATCCTCTCCCCCCGCTACCAGGAATCGACGAGCATCACCTTCCAGTTGTAGGCGAAGAGGCGCACCCTTCCCCGGACCTACGCCACAGGAGGAAGGTTCATGCGCCTCGGACAGGGTGAAAGCGCTCGCCCCACAACGCGCCTCCGCGCGCTGATCGAGTCCCACCGCCCACTGGTGGTGCCCGGCTGCTTCAACGCCATGTCCGCCCGCATCCTGGAGAATGCCGGCTTCCCGGCGCTCTACATGTCGGGCTACGGAACTTCGCTGAACCTGCTCGGGCTGCCGGATGCGGGGCTGACGACGCTGACCGAGATGGCGCTGAACGCGAAGCTGATCGCATCAGCAGTGCGCGCCCCACTCATCGCCGATGCCGATACCGGCTTCGGCAACGCCATCAACGTGGTGCGGACGGTGGAGGAATACATCCGCGGCGGCGTCGCCGGCCTGCACATCGAGGACCAGGTCGCACCCAAGCGCTGCGGCCATGTCGCGGGGCGGGAGGTCATCGCGCGCGAGGAAGCGGTCCTGAAGATCCGCGCCGCGGCAAGGACGCGGGACGCGCTCGACCCTGACTTCGTCGTCATCGCTCGGACCGATGCCCGCGGCGCGCATGGCGGCTCGCTCGACGAGGCGATCGCGCGCGCGAACGCCTTCCTTGAGGCCGGCGCCGACCTGGCCTTCGTCGAGGGCCCGAAGGACGTCGAGGAAGTCGCCCGCATCGGCCGCGAGGTGAAAGGCCCGGTCTTCTACAACATGACCGGGATCAGCCCGCGCCTTTCGGCCGAGGAGATGGCCGCGCTCGGCATCCGCGTCTGCATCCTGCCGGGTGCGGCGATGCGCGCGACGATCATGGCGATCCACGACTTCGCCATGGCGCTGAAGACCGACGGCCCGATGGCCGAGGCGACCTACGACGCGCGCTTCAAGGCGCATCCGATGGGCAACCTGCACGGCTTCGCGGGCTTCGACCGCATCCGGGAGATGGAGACGGAGTTCCTGCCGGAAGAGGCGGCGCAGAAATACGAGGGCGGGCTCGGCTACGCGCCGAAGGCGGCGGAATAGAGCGGGGGAGGCGAACCTCCCCCGAGCCCCTTCCCTTCTTTGTCCTTCTGGCGCTGGCCGCGGCTGTCAGTTCCCAAGAACCAAAAAAGGTTGAGGGGGGTGCGGGGGGAGAAGTTCTCTTCTCCCCCCGGCTTCATCCAACCCTCAACCCCGTCACCTGGACGATCCGCCGCGCTGTCTCCCGGTCGCGCCGGATGACCGCGGCGAAGGCCGCCGGATCAGGGTCCGCCGGATCGGCGCCGGCCGCTTCCATCCGCCGCTGCACATCCGTGTCCGCCAACGCCGAGCGGAGCGCCTGGCTGATGCGCTGCTTCGCTGCTTCCGGCGTGCCGGCCGGCGCGAAGACGCCGGTCCAGGACGTGAGTTCGTAACCCGGAAAGGTCTCCGCGATGGCAGGGATCTGCGGCAGGCTCGCCTGGCGCCGCCCCGCCGTGCTCGCGATCAGCGTCGCACCGCGCTCCACCGCCGGGCGCAGGCTGGAATAGGAGATGATGCCAGCGTCGATCCGCCCCGCCGCGAGTTCCCGCGCCACGTCTGCCCCGCCACGGAAGGGCACGTGCTCCAGCCGGATTCCGGCGGCGAGTTGCAGGGCCTCCCCCATGAAATGCCCGATATGGGCGACGCCCGGCGTGCCGTAGGTGACCTCGCCCGGCCGCCGCTTCGCTTCGGCCACGAAGCCCGCCAGGTCGTTCGCGGGAAAGCCCGCGCGGATGCCGAGGATGTAGGGCTGCGTCGTCACCTGCGCGACCGGCGCGAAGGCGGCCGCGTAGTCGAAGGGCAGGTCGCGCCGGACTTCCGGCAGGGTGGCGAAGGTCGCGCCTTCGAACAGCAGGGTGTAGCCGTCCGCCGGCGAGGTCGCGACCGCCTGCGCCCCGATCGCCCCCGACGCGCCGGTCCGGTTGTCGATCAGGAAGGATTGCCCGAGATGCTCGGCGACCTTCGCCTGCAGGATGCGCGCGATGGTGTCCGCCACGCCGCCGGCGGAATAGGGGACGACGAGCCGCACGGACCGTTCGGGCCAGCCCCCCTGCCCCGCCGCGCGTTGCGCGAGGAAAGGTGTCGCGAGCGCAGCCGTTACGATGCCGCGCCGTGTCGTGCCGCGCATGCCGTTTCACTCCCGTCGTCCGGCGTGGCTTGACCGCGCAGTGCCCGCGCGGCGTGATGCCCGCCGATTTCCGGCGACGGTGCGGCCACGCCGCCACCCCGTCAAGAACGAGAGGAAACGCCGATGCCGGCGACATTGTTCGACAAGATCTGGGACCCGCATGTGGTTGCGGATCTGGGCGGCGGCTGGTCGCTGCTGCATTGCGACCGCGTCCTGCTGCATGATCTTTCCGGCGCGCGCGCGCTGCGGGAAGTCGGCGAGGGTGGCTATACGCTCGCGCGCCCGGACCTGGTATTCGCCACGCCGGACCACGCCGTCTCCTCCGCTCCCGGCCGGACGGCCGATACCTTCCCCGAGGGCGGGCGCCTGCTCGCCGGGCTGCGCGCGCGGGCGAAGGAAACGGGCATCCGGCTGTTCGACCTCGGCCAGGACGGCAACGGCATCGTGCATGTCATGGGGCCCGAACTCGGCATTGTGCTGCCGGGCACGACGCTGGTCTGTGGCGACAGCCACACCTGCACCAATGGCGGCGTCGGCGCGCTCGCCTTCGGCATCGGCGCGTCGGAGCTCAAGCACGTGCTGGCGACGCAGACCCTGCCGCAGAAGAAGCCGAAGCGCATGCGCATCCGCTTCGAGGGCGACGCGCCCGCGGGTGTCACGCCGAAGGACATGATCCTCGCCGCCATCGGCCGCTTCGGCGCCGGGGCGGGCACCGGGCATGCAGTGGAGTATGCGGGCTCCGCCGTGCGTGCGCTGTCGGTCGAGGGGCGGCTGACGCTGTGCAACCTTTCGATCGAGATGGGCGCCAAGATGGGCATGGTGGCGCCGGACGAGACGACGTTCGAATGGCTCACCGGCCGCGACTTCGCGCCCAGGGGCGCCGCCTGGGACGCCGCAGTGGCGTCCTGGCGCGCCCTGCCGACGGACGACGACGCGAGTTTCGACCGCGACCTGGCGATCGACATGCGCGACATCGCCCCGCAGATCACCTGGGGCACCAGCCCCGAGCACGTGCTGCCCGTCACCGGCCGCGTGCCCGACCTCGCATCCGCCGCGAACGCGGAACAGCGCGCCGCCTGGGAAGCCGCCCTCGCCTACATGGGCCTGACGCCCGGCCAGGCGATCGCCGGCACCAAGGTGGACTGGGTCTTCATCGGGTCCTGCACCAATTCACGTTTCGAGGACCTGCGCGCCGCCGCCGCCGTGCTGCGCGGGCGCAAGGTCGCGCCGCACGTCACCGCCTGGGTCGTGCCGGGCAGCGAGCGCGTGAAGCACGCGGCGGAAGCCGAAGGGCTGGACGCTGCCTTCCGCGCCGCGGGCTTCGAGTGGCGCGAACCTGGCTGCGCGCTCTGCGTCGCCGCGAATGGCGAGGCGGTGCCGCCCGGCGCGCGCTGCGTCTCCACCTCGAACCGCAATTTCGTCGGGCGGCAGGGCACGGGCGCGCGCACGCATCTCGCCTCCCCGGCCATGGCGGCGGCGGCGGCGGTGGCAGGCGCGATCGCCGATGTGCGGCAGTTCGCGGCGTAAGGGAGAACGACCATGGAGAAGTTCACCACCGTCGCCGGCCCCGCCGCGCCGATGCTCACGCCGAACGTCGACACCGACGTCATCATCCCGATCCAGCGCCTGGTCGGCACCGGCCGCACCGGCCTCGGCCCCTATGCCTTCGAACGCCTGCGCTATCTGAAGGACGGGTCCGACAACCCCGACTTCGTGCTGAACCGCCCGCAATTCCGCGGAAGCCCCATCCTGCTCGCGGGGCCGAACTTCGGCTGCGGGTCCTCGCGCGAGGGCGCGGTCTGGGCGCTGATGGGCATGGGGTTCCGTGCGGTGCTCGCTCCCTCCTTCGGCGACATCTTCCACAACAACTGCTTCCAGAACGGCATGCTGCCGATCGTCCTGCCCGAAGACGTCATCCACCGCATCGCCGCCGAGACCGAGGCCGCGCAGGGCGCCCGGCACACCACCGTGGACCTCGCGCGCCAGGTCGTCGTCACGCCGGAGGGTGCCGAGATTCCCTTCCGCATCGACGCCCGCAAGCGCGACGCCCTGCTCGAGGGTCTCGACGACATCGCCCTCACGCTGCGCCTCAAGCAGAACATCGCCGCCTGGCAGGCCGCCGACCGCGCCGCCCGCCCCTGGGTCTGGGAGACCGTCGAAAGATGACCTTGAACATCGTCGTCCTGCCCGGGGACGGCATCGGCCCCGAAGTCACCGACGAGGCCGTTCGCGTCCTCGACTGGTTCGCCGCGAAGCGCGGCATTCCGCTGCGGATGACACGCCACCTCTTCGGCTCGGCCGCCTGGGCCGCGCAGGGCACGACCATGCCCGACGCCACCTGGGACGCCATCATGGCCGCGGACGCGCTGCTGTTCGGCGCGACCGGCAGCCTCGACCAGAAGCACATTCCGGCGGAGGAGCGGCGCAAGGGTTCGCTGCTGCGGATGCGCAAGGCGCTCGACGTCTTCGCCAACCTGCGCCCGGTGAAGGCGCAGCCGGCGCTGGCCGAGGTGTCCCCCTACAAGGCGCGCACCGTCGCGGGCGCGGACCTGGTCTTCGTCCGCGAACTGACGGCCGGGATGTATTTCGGCACGCCGCGCGGCGTCGAGACCCAGCCGGACGGCACGCGTCGCGGCGTGAATACCCACACCTACACGGAAGCCGAGATCGCCCGGGCGGCGCGCTTCGCATTCGGACTGGCCCGTACGCGCCGGAACCACCTCACCTCGGTGGACAAGGCGAACGTGATGGAGGCCGGCGCGCTGTGGCGGGAGGTCGTGACCGCCATCCACGCGAAGGAATTCCCCGACGTCACGCTCGAACACATGCTGGCGGACAACTGCGCGCTGCAACTCGGCCGCGCGCCGACGCGCTTCGACGTGATCGTCACCGACAACCTGTTCGGCGACCTGCTGTCGGACTGCGCGGGCGCGATCAACGGCAGCCTCGGGATGCTGCCCTCGGCCGCGCTGTCGGATCCGGGGCCGGACGGCAAGCGGCGTGCGCTCTATGAACCGATCCACGGCTCGGCGCCCGACATTGCGGGCAAGGGCATCGCGAACCCGCTCGGCGCCATCCTCTCTGCCGCGATGCTGCTGCGCTGGACGGCAGAGGCCCCCGCCGAGGCGGACCGCCTGGAGAAGGCCGTCGCGACCGCGCTCGCCTCCGGTGCCCGCACCGCCGACATCGCATTGCCCGGCGAGAAGGTACTCTCGACAAGCGCCATGACCGACGTGGTGCTGTCGGCCCTGGAGGCGTCGAAATAGCCGAAGGTCCAGGAAACTGGGCTTCCTGGCGGGAGAGCGCGAGAGGGCGGCGCCCTCTCGCAAGGCGCCCTGACCTGTCCTAGCCTTCTTCCCAACGAAAAGGGAGGAAGGTCCATGCGTCGTGCATTGCTCGCCGCGGCCGCGGCGATGCTGCTTGCCCTGCCGGCATCCGCGCAGGAACGCACCATTCGCGTCATCTCCGGCTTCGCTGCGGGCGGCGCCGGGGATCTGATGGCGCGCCTGATCGCCGAATACGTCCCGCCGCAGATGGGCGCGCGCGGCGTGGTCGAGAACCGCACCGGCGCCAACGGCCTGATCGGTGCCGAGGTGGTGGCGCGTTCCGCCCCCGACGGCATGACCGTGCTGCAATGCCCGATGGGCAGCATGACCATCACCCCCAATCTCCCCGGCGCCTCCCTGCCGATCGACCCGCGCACGGAGATGACGGGCGTCGCGAACGTCGCGCTCTCGACCTATGCGCTGGTTGTCGCCGCGCGCGGGCCCTACGCGGATGCGGGCGGGCTGCTCGCCGCGGCGCGGGCGCGGCCCGGCGGGCTGACCTATGCCTCGGCGGGCGTGGGTTCGGCGCAGCACCTCTCGGTCGAATTGCTGAAGGCGCGCACCGGGCTCGACATCGTGCACGTGCCCTATCGCGGGGCGACGCCCGCGGTTGTCGATATCCTCGGCGGCCGCACGGACTTCATGATCACGAACCTCGGTGACGTGATGCGGCAGATCACGGGCGGGGAGTTGCGCCTGCTCGCGCTCGGCGACGATGCGGGGTCGCCGCTGTTTCCCGATGCGCGGCCGATCTCCGCCTTCGTCCCCGGCCTGCAGATGGCCGGCTGGTTCGGCATCTGCGGCCCGAAGGGCATAAGCGAGGATATGCTCGGCCGCTGGAGCGAGGCGACGCGCAAGGCGCTCGAGAACCCCACATTCCGCGAGCGCCTGCTCGCCAACGGCTTGACGCCGAACTTCGAGGACACGCGCGCCTTCAACGCACGCATCGCAAGCGACCTGCGGTCGTGGGGCGAGGTCATCCGCGCCGCCGGCGTGCGCGGCGATTGATGCCGGCGGCAGCGATCTCACACTCGACGGTCGCTGCCACCCCTATCAGGGCACATCGCATCCGGCCGGGTTCAGCCGCGCGTGCGACGATGCCCGGTCAAGCATGGCGAGAGCGGTTTCCATACGGCTGGATGCCGTTCTACGCCGCCAGCGCCTCGTGATAGGCACCGAGCGTCCGGCGCGCGCATTCCTGCCAGGTGTATGCCGCCGCGCGCCGGTGTCCCCGGGCGACGAGGTCCTGGCGCGTTGCCGGTTCGTTCGCCAGCCGGCGCAGCTTGGCGGCGATGTCCTCCACGGAGATCGGGTCGCAGAGCAGCGCCGCGTCGCCGGCCACCTCCCGCAGCGATGAATTGTCGGATGTGAGCACCGCGACGCCCGCGGCCATCGCCTCGACCACCGGCAGGCCGAAGCCCTCGTAGAGCGACGGGTAGGCGAAGACATCGCAGGCGGCGTAGAGGCTGACGAGGTCCGCATCCGGGATGAAGCCGGTGAAGACCACATGCCCCGCGAGGTCCGGTGCATGGGCGCGCTCGTAGACATCGCTGTTGGCCCAGCCCGGCTCGCCGCAGAGCACCAGCCGGTGCGGGATGGCGCCGTCGCGCTTCAACAGCGCGAAGGCCTCAAGGAGGCGCGGCAGGTTCTTGCGCGGCTGCAGCGTGCCGACCGAGAGCAGGAAGGGCCCGTCGATGCCGAGGCGCGCGAGCACGGCGCGCGTCGCCTCCTCGCCCGGGCGGACGAAGAAGTGCGGGGCGACGCCGCCGGGCGTCGTGACCACCCGCGCGCCGACCTCGGGGAACATCGCGCGGATGTCGGCCGCGGCACTCTCCGAGATCGCGAGGATCCGATCCGCCTGGCGCAGCGAGCGCGGGATCAGGTTGCGGAAATAGATCGTCTTGATGCGCTCGTGGGTGTGGCCGTGGCTGAACCAGGTCATGTCGTAGATCGTCACGACCTGGCGGCTGGTCTTGCGCAGCGGCAGCGTGAAGCCCTGCCCGTGCAGCAGGTCGGCGCCATGGCGGCGCACCAGGCCGGGCAGGACCGCCTGCTCCCACACGAGCCGCACGGGGCGCGAGAGCCGTGGCGCATGGATGCTGAAATTGGGGCCGAGCCGCAGTTCGCGCGCACCGGGTTCCGTCGTGTAGACGACGTACTCGTTGTCGCCGTCGATCACCGAGAGCGCACACAGGAGTTCGTCGATGAAGCGGCCGACACCCGTCTTCACGGCGCCCATCGCCATGGCATTGATCAGGATGCGCGCCATCGGGACCCCGCTTCCGGTTCGCAGGCAGAGGCTGGTCCCGATCACGGCGACCCCGCAGGACCCACGTCGCGGTAGGTTAGCCGGCGCGCCGGCGGTGCGGCAATCGGCTTGCGCGCCGCCATCGATGCTCCGCGGGATCCCCTCTTTCCGGCGGGGACTTCCGCTCAGATCACCATGAAGTCGGCCGCAGTCAGCGCCGCCTTGTTGTCGATGATGGCGAAGCGAACGGCGGCGGCACCGCCGGCGCCGTCCGCGTCGTAGTAAAGGTCGCCGGTCGTGGTGTTGTAGAGGATGCGCTCCGCCGCGCTGGCCGCGGCAGTCACACCCGCGCCGCCGCGGAAGGCAGCGGCGGCGAGCGTGCCGGTCGCGGCGCCCAGGCCGGTGAAGACCGCGTTCTCCAGATGGACCGTGTCGTCCACCGCGGAGAACCCGACGATCCGGTCCACATTCGTCGTCGCGTTAAGCGCGGTGTCGAACACGAAGGCGTCGCGACCGAGGTCGCCGAACAACCGGTCGTTGCCCAGCCCGCCCGAGAGGGAGTCGTTGCCCGCACCGCCATTGAGCGTGTCGTTGCCGAGCGCGCCCACGAAGGTGTCGTTGCCGCCGCCGCCGGCGATCAGGTCGTTGCCGCCGCCGCCCGTGATGACGTTGTCGAGCGTGTTGCCCCTCAGCGTGAGGCTGGCGGTCACGCCCGCCGCCGCGGCGAGGTTTTCGAGATTGGCCCCGAGCGTGTACCCGACCGTCGTGCGCACCGTGTCGGCTCCGGCCGAAGCCTGCTCCGTGACGACGTCGCCGGCATTGTCGACGACGTAGACGTCGTTGCCCGCCCCGCCGACGAGCGTGTCCGCGCCGGCGGCGCCGTCGAGCGTATCATTGCCCAGGCCGCCGGTGATGAAGTTCGCCACGCCGTTGCCGGTCAGCGCCAGGTTCGCCGTCGTTCCCGTCAGCACGCCGAGGTTCTCGACATTGGCGACCAGCGCCAGGGAGATCGATGTGAAGACGATGTCCGAGCCGCCTCCCGCTGCCTCCGTCACGCGGTCGCCGGCCTGATCGACGATGTAGACATCGTTCCCGGCCCCGCCGGTCATGCTGTCCGCGCCCACGCCGCCGTCGAGCGTGTCGTTGCCGACGCCGCCCGCGATGATGTTGTTCAGCGTGTTGCCGGCAAGCCAAAGCCCGGTGGAGACACCCGCCTGCACCGCAAGGTTCTCGACATTGGCCGCGAGCGTGTAGCTCGCCGAGGTCCGCGCCGTGTCGGTGCCGCCGTTCGCCAGTTCGATGACCGTGTCGCCGGTGCCGTCCACGATGTAGAGGTCATTCCCTGCACCGCCCACCAGCACGTCCCCGCCGGCACCGCCGTCGAGCGTGTCATTGCCGCCCAGCCCCTCGATCCGATTCCCCGCCGCGTCGCCGACCAGCAGATCCGATCCGGCCGCCGACCCGATCAGGTTCTCGACCGAGATGAAGATGTCGCCAGCCGCATCACCGGTCCCGCCCAGCGAGCCATCCAGGGCAACGGTCACCGCGGCGGACTGCGAATAGTCGGCGGTGTCCGTGCCGAGGCCGCCGTCGAGAACATCGGCGAGCGCGCCGCCGACCAGGGTGTCTGCGTCGTCGCCCCCCGACAGGACATCGGTGCCGCCGCCGCCGACCAGCCGGTCGTTGCCCGCCCCGCCTTCGAGCGTGTCATTGTCCGCCCCGCCGTCGAGCGTATCCGCCCCCGAGAAGCCGACGAGCAGGTCGTTGCCAGCGCCGCCGATGAGGGAATTCGCCGAGGATCCGCCATCGTCCTCGCCGGAGTACAGCGCGTCCGCGCCGTTGCCGCCGTCGAGCGTGTCGTTGCCGCCGCCACCCTCCAGCACGTCGTTCCCGTCGCCGCCGAAGGCGATGTCGGCCCCGTCGGCGCCGTAGATGGTGTCGTCCCCGATGCCGCCGAGCAGCCGGTCCGAGCCGGTGTCGCCGACGAGCAGGTCGGCCCCGTCGCCGCCGTCGATCGTGTTCGAGCCGCCCTCGCCGAAGAGTTGGTCGTTCCCCGCGCCACCGACGATGCTGTCGTTGCCGGTGCCGGCCCAGACCTCGTCGGCGTCGGCGCCGGCATCGATGGTGTCGGCGCCGTCGCCGCCGTAGATGGTGTCGTTGCCCGTGCCGCCGAGCAGCCGGTCCGCGGCGGTCTCGCCGACGACGAGATCGGCGCCCGCGCCGCCGTCCAGGGTATTGGAGAGGCTGCCGCCGTACAGCGCGTCGTCGCCATTGCCGCCCAGCACGCTGTCCGTGCCGTCCCCGGCCCAGACCTCATCGTTGCCGTCTCCGGCGTCGATCGTGTCCGCGCCGTCGCCACCGTCGATCGTGTCGTCGCCGCCGCCGCCGTACAGCCGGTCAGCATCGGCATCGCCGGCGATCATGTCGGCGCCGTCGCCGCCATCGATCGTGTTCGCGCCGGCACCGCCGAAGATGAGGTCGTCCCCGATGCCGCCGAGGATGCTGTCGGCGCCATCGCCGGCCCAGACCTCGTCGCGGCCGGCGCCGGCATCGATGGTGTCGTTCCCGCCGTCGGTGACGACGAGGTCGTCACCCCCCGCCGAGGTCACGATGTCATCGGCGGCGCCGCCCTTGATGACGTCGGCGAGGTCGGTTCCGACCCACTGCCGCGGCCCGCCGATCGCTCCGCTGGAGCCGCCGCCCCAGTCGGATTCCGCATAGGCGATCGAGTGTGTGCCATCCGGCGACACCTCGGTGTACCAGAGCCGCAGCACGCCGCTGACCAGTTCGGCATGCGGCGCGATCACGGTGCTGCCGGCCGCGAGGCCCTGCCCGGCGGCCGTGATGATGGGCTGCGGGGCGATCTCCCAGGGGCCGAGCGGGTCGGACGCGACGGCGATGCCGATGACGCGGTCAGCGCCGTCAAGGCCGGTGAAGAAGAGGTAGAACTTGCCGTCCGGCCCCTGGACGAGCGAGGGCTCGGCGACGCCGTCCGACATCCAGGGGATCGCGGGATTCGCGACCAGGACGGGGGCGGCACCCTTGGTCCACGTGATGCCGTCGGTCGAAGTGGCCGCCAGCAGCGAGACGCCGCTCGGGCCACCGGCCGGGCCGTCCGTGTAGGAATGGCCGGCGTAGAGCATCAGGTAGCCGCTGCCGGTGGCGATCACCGTCGGGCTGTACACCGCATCGTTGTCGTACCAGCCGGCGGTCGGCGCCAGCACCGGGCTCGCGGAGGCCGGAGTGAAGGTGATGCCGTCGGTCGAGGTGGCGGCATAGAGCCGGGCCGGGAAACCGTTGACCGGAAGGCCGGCGTCCGCATAGCCGGAATAGAGCAGGACGAAGGTGCCACCGACCTTGAAGATGCAGGCGCCTTCGAGGTTCGCATTGGCGGCCCCGTCGCCCTCGAGGACGATGCCGCTGGTGCCGTTGCCGCCGAGTTGCGTCCAGGTTACGCCGTCGAGTGAAATCGCCTCCGCAATGGCGGGCCGGACGGCCGCACCGTCGTTGAGCCCTTCCGTGTAGAACATCCTGTAGAGCCCACCGTCGAGAACGATGGTGGGATCGGAAGCGGCGTAGTGGCCGCCGAAATCGGCTGAATCGAAGAACGTCCAGCCCGCCGTCGCGTAGGCCGTCAGGGCCATGGCTTATTCTCCCCGGCGCGCATCTCCTGCGCGCGATGAGCCTGGGCAAGGTCCGCGCAACGCGAGCGACCCTTCGACATGTGTCTCGGCCCCATCCTTCCGCCTGCGCGAGTTCGTTACACCTTCAGCGAAGCGTCCCGATTCGCGATCGATACAACGAGGAGTTCATTGTTGCGCCGCAGTTGCGATCGGAATGCGCGAGTCGCCGGCCCGCGCGGCGACTACACGACCGCAGAGATGACCACAACAACAATCATTGGTTGTATCGACGGCAGCATTCACAAGCCGCACTCCATTTAAGGAGCCAGCGGCTGTCGTGTCAAAATCTTTCTTGTGTCAATACTATCTATATCGTCTTAAATTTTGTACGATGCTTTTCTTTTCGGCCTAGGCGGATCCGGGCCAACGCCGCCAGCCGCGGTGGGCCCCTTTTCTCCGGCACTCGGCACGGAGTGGGCGGCGGCTCGAGTTCCAGCCACGGCGGCCGGTTCCGGAGGCGAACCTCGCAGGCCTGGCACGGTGCCCGGGGCGTATCGGCCCGCCCCGGCGGGGCAACGCGGCGCAAGGGGCCGGGCTCAGCCCATTGCCGCAGGGTCGCTCGCGCGCGGGGCGCCGGCCGCCCCGGCGATCCTCCGCCTTTCCTCGATCAGTTCGCGCAGCCCTGCCTCCAGCGGGACGACGGGCCGCCAGCCCGGCGGCGTCGGCGTGTCGGGGAAGAGCGCGAACCGCTCCCGCCGCCGGTAGGGATAGACGCCCGGACGGATGAACTCCGCCTTCTCGAGCCCCGCGACGCGCAGCATCGTCGCCAGCACGTCGAGGATGCGCAGCGGCTGCCCCGAGCGAACGGCATAGACCAGGTGCCGGCCGGGCGGACCCTGCCGCAGTTCGGCGAGCGTCGCATCGGTCGCCGCGAGCACGTCGCGCACATGCACGAGTTCGATCACCTGCCCGCCGGACGACATCGCCAGGTCGCTCCGCCGCGCGATCGCGTCGGCGATCAGGTTCACCACCTTGTTGCGTCGGTCGCCCGGGCCGTAGGTGTCGTAGAGCCGCAGCGTCGCGGATCGCACGCCGTCGAGCGCGAAATGCCGCAGGAAGGCCTCCGCCGCCGTCTTGGAGGCGGCATAGGCGTTGAACGGTTCCTCCACACCCTGCTCGCCGGTCTGCCAGGATGTGCCGTAGGTCACGAGGCAGCATTCCGGCGCGTGGTCGCGGAGCAGGGCCGCGATCGCGGCGGGCAGCACGACGTTCGACAGGCTCAGTTCCTCGAGCGCCACCGCGTCGTCGCGCCCGTTCTGCGAACCGCCGGCATAGAGCACGGCCGAGGGCGGCCCCGCGCGGATCATGTCGAGGAAGGCGTCGAGGAAGGCGCGGTGCCGTTCGGGGCGGTAGCTCAGCGGCAGGACCGCCTCCCCCCTCCCGGCGAGATGCGCCGCGAGATGCGAGCCGAGGAAACCCCCGGCCCCGATGAGGACGAGAGTCACGCTCCACCCTCGATCACCACGCCATGCGTCGCCGGATCGAGGTCGGGCCAGGAGCGGTCCTTGTCCGACACTTCGAGAGGCGGCGCCGGCCAGGCAACGCCGACCCCGGGGTCGTCGAACCGCACGCCGCGTTCCGACCCCGGCGCGTAGGAACTGCTCGTGAGGTAGATCACCTCGACGTCGTCCGTGAGGGACATGAAGCCGTGGGCGAAGCCGCGCGGCGAATACATCATCAGCCGGTTCCCGGCGCTGAGCTCCGCGCCGAACCAGCGGCCGAAGGTCGGCGAGCCCAGCCGCACATCGACGACCACGTCGAAGATCGCGCCGCGGATCACCCGCATCACCTTCACCTCGGAATGCGGGGGCGCCTGGTAATGCAGGCCGCGCACGATGCCCTTGCGCAGGCTGGTCGAGTTGTTGATCTGCACGAAGCGCCCCTCGAGCCCGGCCGCGGCGAACTCGCGCTCGCAGAACAGCCGCGCGAGGAAGCCGCGATGGTCCTCGCGCCGCTCGGGTTCGATGATGTGGGGGCCCTCGAGCGGGGCCTTCAGGAACTTCATGCCGCGCCATCCTCACCGTCTCGGACGCGGACCAGGAAGCGCCGGCTGACGGAGTTGCACCCAAGGGCCAATGCGGCAGGCATCCCCTGGCGCAATGTCTCGCGCGGGCGGCGACGTTCGGATGCGTCCACTGCGCCCTGCCTGAATTTTCAGGCTATGCTACCTTACGATCTCGTATCAAGCGCACTCCCCGCGCCGCCTGGGAGGCGCCCGTCATCCCCGCGCGGCGCTGAGCCTCACACCACGCGGACGCGACCCTCTGCATCCGCGGGCACCAGGCCGAAGGGGTCGAACACGATCGGCGCCAGCGCAGCAAGGCCGCCGAGGTCCAGTGCGCGATGCGGCGCGCCCAGGACGATCGCCTCAGGATCTGCCCAGCCCCGGCCGGACGGGTCCGCGGCCCGCGGCAGGCCCGCTAGTTCCTGCGGCTCGGCCGGCAGCAATGGGTCCCACCAGGCGGCCTGCGCCCCGAGGGCCAGCAGCCCCTGCAGCAGCGCCACTGGCGCCGCGCCCCGCAGGTCGGCAACGTCAGGCTTGTAGGTGACACCGGCCACCAGGATGCGCCGCCCGACCAGGCTGCCGCCGAAAGCCTGGGCCATGGCCGTCAGCACCCGGGCCGGCCGCGCCTGGTTGGCCGCGAGCGCCGCATCGACCAGCGGGAACGTGGCGCCGGCACGCTTCGCCTCCATCCGCAGGTAGGCAGGATCGACGGGTATGCAGTGACCGCCGGCGCCAAGGCCGGGCCAGAAGGGGGAGAAGCCGAAGGGCTTGGTCGCGGCCGCCGCCACCACCTCCCGCGTCGGTACGCCAAGGGCGGCGAAGCCGCGGTGCAGCTCGTCCATGAGCGCGACGTTCACCAAGCGGTAGGTGTTCTCCAGCAGCTTCGCGCATTCCGCGACCTCGGGGCTGGAGACCGGCACCACGCGATCGGCCACGCGCTCCCAGAAGGCCCGGGCACGGGCGAGCGAGGCCGCATCCGGCGCGCCGAGCAGGCGCGGAATGCGCCGCGGGCCGAGCGCGGCATCGCCCGGGTTCTCCCGCTCGGGAGAGACAGCCAGGAAGACGTCGCGCCCGACCTGCCAGCCGTCGCGCTCCAGCACGCGGCGGCAGAGCCCGTTGGTCGCGCCCGGCTGGCAGGTGGAGACCAGGCAGGCCAACCCGCCGCGGGGGATATGCGCGCGGCAGGTCTCGAGCGCCGCCGCCACTGCCGCGAGGTCCGGCCGACCTGCCGCGTCGAGCGGCGTCGGCACGCAGACGAGCCAGATCTCCGCCGGCGGCAGGCAGCGGGAATCGGCAGTGGCGCAAAGCGCGCCGGCCCCCGGGGCGGGCGGCGCGTCCCGCCAGGCGGCGGCTGCCGCCTCGACCGCCGCCAGGTCAAGGTCGAAGCCCGTGACTTCGAACCCCGAAGCGGCGGCCTCCAGCGCGAGCGGCCGGCCGACATAGCCAAGTCCGACCACCACCACCCGGCCTGGGCCGGGCGCCGGACGCAGCACGATATCAGGCAGCAGGGCGGTATCGGGCATGACGCGTACGGTAGATTTGTAATCAGTGACTATCAATCCTGAATTGATATTCCTCCAGGCCCCTTGGCGGCACCGGGCGCTTCGGGCCAAACAGCGCCGAGAGCGAACGGATGGGCGACATGCGGGACGCGACGACGACGGGAGTGACGGTGGCCATGGCGGGACGAGGCCGCGCATGACGGGGCAGGTCCATCACGTCACCCACCCGCTGGTGCAGCACAAGCTGACCCTGATGCGGGAGGCGTCCTGCCCCTCCAGTGATTTCCGCCGCCTGCTCGGCGAGATCGCCATGCTGCTCTGCTACGAGGTCACGCGTGACCTGCCGCTCGAACAGACGCCGATCGAGACGCCGCTCGAACCGATGATGGCGCCGCGCATCTCCGGCCGGAAACTGGTGCTAGCGCCGGTGCTGCGCGCGGGGCTCGGCATGCTCGACGGCATGCTGGCGCTGGTGCCCGCGGCGCGCGTCGCGCATATCGGCCTCTATCGGGATCCGGTGACGCTGCAGGCGGTGGAATACTACTTCAAGGCGCCGCCCGACGTGGAGGAGCGCCTCGTGCTGCTGCTCGACCCCATGTTCGCCACCGGCCATTCCGCGGTGGCGGCGGTGGACCGCTTCAAGGCGCGTGGCTGCAAGGAGATCCGCTTCGTCAGCCTGCTGGCGGTGCCGGAAGGGCTCGAGCACTTCCACGCCCACCACCCCGACGTGCCGGTCTGGACGGCGGCAATCGACCGGCAACTGGACGACCACCACTACATCCGCCCCGGCCTCGGCGATGCCGGGGATCGCATGTGGGGCACGCGCTGACGCGGCGTGCCCCGGCCGCGGCTCAGGCGACCTTGCGGGACGATGGCAGGGAGGCGAGCGCCGCGCGGAACGCTTCCAGCGTGCGCGCGATGTCGGCCGCCGTATGCGCCGTGGACAGGTAGTACTTGCTGTCCCCCTTCAGGATGCCTTCCTGCCGCAGCACGCCGTTGACGTGCTTCTGCATCGCGGCGTCCTGGCGCAGCAGGGCGCGGTAGTCACGCAGCTGGCCCTCGGCATAGACCACGTCGAAGAGCACCGGCTCGCCGAGGATCTGCGCGGGGATGCCCGCCTCGGCGATCAGCTTCGAAAGGCCATCCATCAGCGACCTCCCGGTGGCGAAGACCGCGTCGTAGGTGCCGGGCGCGCGCAGCACCTCGAGCGTCGCGAGCCCCGCAACCGCCGCGACCGGATTGCCGGAGAGCGTGCCGATCTGGGTCAGGAAGCCGTCTTCGTCCACCGCGGCGCGGTCGAAGTGCTTCATGATCTCGGCCTTGCCCGCCACCGCGGCGAGCGGGAAGCCGCCGCCGATGATCTTGCCGAGCGTGCAGATGTCCGGCGTCACGCCGTAGAGCGCCTGCGCGCCGCCATAGGCGAAGCGGAAGCCGGTCACGACCTCGTCGAAGATCAGCGGGATGCCGAGCCGTGCCGTGACGTCGCGGATCGCCTGAAGGAAACCTGGCGCGGGTGGGATCAGCCGCTGGAAGGGTTCGAGGATGACGCCGCCGATCTCCTCGGCCCGTGCCTCGATCAGCCGCACCGCGGCCTCGATGTCGTTGAAGGGGGCAACCAGAACCTCGGCGCGTACGGCGTCGGGGATGCCGGGGCTGTCGGGCACGGCCTCGGGGAAGTTCGCCAGCCGCCTGGGGGCGAGGGACATCAGCCCCCAGTCGCTCATGCCGTGGTAGCCACCCTCGAACTTCACGATCTTCGGGCGCTTGCGGTACGCGCGGGCGAGGCGCATCGCGTAGAGATCGGCCTCGGTCCCCGTCGAGACGAAGCGCACCTGCTCGGCGCAGGGCACCGCATCGGCGATCTTTTCCGCCAGGCGGATGCCGTGCTCGTTGTTGGTGAAGAAGGTGGTTCCCTTCGGCACCTGCGCGAGTACCGCCTCCGTCACCGCGGGGTGACCGTGGCCGATGAACATCGGCCCGCTGCCGAGCAGGTAGTCGATATACTCGTTGCCCGAGACATCCGTGACATGCCCGCCGCGCCCTTCGCGGATGACGATGTCGGCGCCGAAATTCCCGAAGGTGCCACCCGGCAGCACGCGCTTCGCGGCGGCGATCAGCGCCTGCTCTTCGTCGGTCTTCACGATCATGCCCGGCTCCCGTTGCTGCATCTCGTGGGAAGGCTAGGCCCGTGAAGCCGGCGCGTCACCCTACCTTGCCGGTTCCGGCGGCCCGCCGGCCGCGCCTTCCTGTCCCAGGCCGAAGATGCCGCGCAGGAAGCCGGGCGTCAGCGCCGCCAGCGGGTTCACCGACACCGCGGGGTCCGACAACGGACCGCGTATGCGATAGGTCGCGGCGAAGAGGCCGCCGCCGCGCTCCGGGCTGAACAGCCGCCCCAGGATCGGCAACCGGCCGAGCAGCGAGTTGAAGACATAGGCCGGCACGATGGTGCCCTCCATGTCGATGGACTCGCGCAGCCGGTCGATGCGCCCCTTGGCCGTGACGCCAAGGGAGGCCGAGAAGGCGCGCGCCTCGTCGAGCACGAGCGCCTCCCGCGTCAGGGTGAACGGCGCGGTCAGGCTCGCGAAGTTCAGCCCCTGGCCCGACAGCGCCTCGAAGACGCCGTAGACCGAGAGGGCCTGCAGCAGCTTTCCGAAGGCGGGCGCGTCGCGCAGCACGAATTCCTCGAGTTCCGCCGTGCCGGAAAGCGGCGCGCCCGGGCGCGAATGCGGATAGAACGCATCGACGCGCAGCCGCCCGCCCTGCACCGTGCGCAGGACGCCGAAGGCGCGCAGCAGCGCCCCGCCGTCGTCGCTCTCGATGCGCACGCGGCGACGCGGACCCTCCGGCGCGATGCGCAGGTCGAGCGATCCCCCGCCAGCGACCCGCCCGCGCAGTTCCGCCGCCTGCACCACCCCCACGCCATCCACCCGCGCGGAGCCGGCGACGCCGGCCAGCGACCTGTCCTCGCCCAGCAGCATGCGCTCGAAGCGGAGATCGATCGCCACGCCGGGCGCGGTGCCGTCCCCGCTTGCCGCAGGCGCCGAGGCGGGTGCCGTGAGCACCGGCGCGAGGTCGAGCACCGCGCCCTCCAGCCCGATGCTCCAGTTGCCGCCGCGCCCCTGCGGTGGCGTCAGGGCGGCGGTGAAGCGATTGCGGCCGAGATGGCCCTGCTGGATCTCGATGCGCTGGGGCTCGCTGTTGCGCATCTGGCTCGCGCGGGCGCGCACCGCGATCTCGTTCCCGTCCACGCGGATGCCGTCGATCGCGGTCAGCGCGCCGTTCTGCAGGAGGAAGGTCGCCTCCCCGTTCGCGGCGATGCCGGGCGGTTTGGCCCAGGCGAGGGCATCCACGGCCAGCCGCGCCTGG
Source organism: Neoroseomonas soli (assembly GCF_018129065.1). GTDB lineage: Bacteria > Pseudomonadota > Alphaproteobacteria > Acetobacterales > Acetobacteraceae > Neoroseomonas > Neoroseomonas soli. The sequence continues at coordinate 32,927 of NZ_JAAEDM010000056.1, forward strand.
GTCAGGTCGGCGCGCAGCGCGACGCGGCCCTGGCCGTTGCGGCGCGTCTCGTTGCGGATCTCGAGCCCGACGGGCCCGTCCGCGAAGGGCCTCGGGTCGAAGACCAGGCCGGCGATCTGCCGCACCTCGGCGCGCGCCGTCACCGTCTCCCGCGACACCACCTGGTTCGCCGGGCCCGGGCGGAAATCGGCTTCCTGCTGGATGCGCAGCGGGATGCCGGCAAGCATCGCGGTGCCGTTCGTGCGGATACCGTCCGGGTCGACGGTGAACTCGATGGCCCCGCGCTCGAGGTCACGCCCGAAGAGCAGGCGCGGGATGCGCACATCCGTCCCGCGCCCGGCGGCATTGATGCGCACGATCTCGAAGGGGATGTCCGCAAGCAGTGGGAAGCCGATCTGCAGCCGCGCCTCCCGCAGCGTTCCCGTCAGCGAGGCGATGGGCGGCGGCCGCCGATCGAACAGATGCAGCCGCGGATGGCGGAGCAACGTCCAGACATCGGGCAGCGGACCATCGACCAGGAAGGTCATGTCCACCGTCTCGGGATCGGTGTCGAGGCCGAAGCGGACCCGGCCCTCCCGGATCGCGATCCCGGTACCCGACTGCTGCCCCCGCGTGACGTCGAGGGTGATCGAATCGAGCGCAAAGCCCGCACGGGCGCGTGCGCCTTCGGCTGGCGGGACAGGGCGCAGCCAATGGATGGTGGCGTCCTCCGCCTCCGCGGTGCCGTCGAAGCCCGTGAGCCGCAGCGCGCCTGTAGCGGGGTCGAGTTCCGCCGCGACGCGCCACGCGCCGTTGCGCACGCGGCCGGCGGTGACGTTCTCGGCCACCCAGTGGCGCGCGTTCCGCGCAACGCCCTCGGGCCAGTAGTGCGGCAGGTCGGCGAAGGCGACCTCGTCGAGGCCGATGCGTGCCTCGGCGCGCCAGGCGTCGCCCTCCCGCCGGGCCTCGGCCGAGACGCGGATCAGCGGCGGGACGCCGGCCGCGGCGGCACGGGGCGGC
>NZ_JAAEDM010000057.1 GCF_018129065.1 Neoroseomonas soli
CGCGACGGCCGCAGGGGCCGCGGGCTGGCCCGCAGCCGGCGCGGCGGCACGGCCCGCGCTCGCTTCGTCGAGCGCGGCGATCAGCGGCACGTCGTCCCCCGCCGGCTCGGCGCCGGTGGCTTCCAGCCCTGCGACGATCGCCTTGATGCGGTCGAGCGCGGCGAGGATCACGGTGATCCCCGCCGGCATCACCGGCAGCGTGCCGTCACGGTAGCGGCCGAGCACGTTCTCCGCCGCATGCGCCACCGCCTCGAGCCGAGGGAGGCCGAGGAAGCCACAGGTGCCCTTGATGGTGTGCACCAGGCGGAAGACCTCGGAGAGGGTCGGCTGGTCGTCCGGCGTGCGTTCGAGGCGCACCAGGGCGGAATCGAGCGCCGTCAGCCCCTCATGCGTCTCCGTCAGGAAGTCCGCCAGAAGATCGTCCATCGCCACCCCCGGTTTCGGTGCCGGGGGCAGGATGCGCTCGTGGCGCCGAAGAATCGGTAAAGCGCGGGAACCGCGCCGGGGCGCATTTCAGCGCGGCAGGCCGAGCACCAGCGGACCGACCCCCTCCCCCGCCGGCATGGCGAGGCCGAGGCGCACCCCCGCCGCCGTGGCGGTGGCGCCGAGCCAGAGCGGCATCACCTCCCGCCCCGTCGGCTCGGTCGCCAGCGGCGCGCCGGCGACGACGCGGAGCAGGGCCGGCGACCATGCGACCCGCGGGCCCTCCGGCAGCACGACGATCTCCCGCTCCGGTTCTCCGGCCAGGCGCACGACGCCGCCGCGCAGCAGCGCCTCCCCCGCCGCCAGCACCGCCGCGAGCAGCACCGGGACGAGGTCCTCGGGCACCAGCCAGCCGGCATCGAGGCCAGCCGCATCCGTCGTGGCGCGCCCGCCGGCGACCTGGCCATCGAGCAGATCGAGCAGGCTGCCGAGCGTCGCGTCCCCCTGCCCGCCGAGCAGGGCGCGCCACAGCAGCAGGCGCCGGCGCAGCACCGCCGCCGCCTCGATCGCGATCTCCGCCGCCTCCCCGCCGGCGCCGCCGAGCAGTTCGAGGGCATTGCCGACCGTCCCGGCGACACCGCCGAGGTCGTGGCAGAGGCGAAGTCCGACCAGCCGCGCCAGGCGGAACTCGGACAGGGGCGATTCGGGCGGCATCGGCCGGGGCATCCCTTGCGTCATGGGCGCAGACGGTATCCTCTGAGGGGCTGACAGCACCTTAGCGCCGGACCCGTGACCGCGATCATTGAACCAGGCATGCGCGTCCGACACCCGGCATGTCCCGATTGGGGCATCGGCCAGGTGCAGTCCGTGGTGGGCGATCGCATCACCGTCAATTTCGAGCATGCCGGCAAGGTTCTGATCAACGCCGCCGTGATCGAACTCGAGATCGTGGAGGACGAGCGGCGGTGAGTGGACTGCCCGATGCGGCGCTGCCGGTGCTGGCGGACTGGCGGCTGCTCGCCGCCGTGCTCGCCACCGTCGTCGCCGGGCTGATGCGCGGCTATTCCGGCTTCGGCACGGCGGTGATCCTGGCGCCGGTCTATTCGCTGCTCTGGGAGCCGCGCGCCGGCGTGCCGGTGATGCTGCTGATGGAGCTGCTGGTCTCCCTGCAGCTCCTGCCCGGGGCGATCAAGGACGCCGACCGGCGCGTGGTGCTGCCGCTCGGCGGCGCGGCGGCGGTCGCCACGCCCCTCGGCGCCTGGATCCTGCTCACCGCGGACGGGGAGGCGCTGCGCCGCTTCATCGGCGGCTTCGTGCTGGCCTTCGGCGTGCTGCTGATGTCGGGCTGGCGCTACCACGGGTCCCGCCCGCTGTCGCTGAACCTCGCGGTCGGGACGGCGGCGGGGCTGCTCAAGGGCTCGACGGGCATGAGCGGGCCGCCGGTGATCCTCTACCTGCTGGCGGGGCTCGAGGAAGCGAAGCGCCATCGCGCCAACCTGATCCTGTTCTTCGCGTCCATCGCGGTCATCTCGGTGGTGCCGCCCTTCCTCGGCGGGCTGATCGATGCGGCCGTCTGGCTGCGGCTGGCGGTGCTGCTGCCGGTGATGGCCATCTCGGTGCCGATCGGCGTGCGGCTGTTCCGGGTGATCCCGGATCGGCTCTACCGCCCCTTCGCCATGGGGGTGCTGCTCGTGGCGGGCGGCCTCGCCCTGTTCGGATGACGGATTCGTTTCGATTTCGTTCGTCATGGGCGTAGCCTCCGCCGAGGCCGGCCCCCCCGCCGGCTGCAAGGGAGGACACCATGCCGCACTACATGATGCAGTGGTCCTTCACGGCCGCGCAGGCCAAGGCGCTGGTCGAGAATCCCCAGGACCGCGAGCCCCCCGCCCGCCAGGTGGTCCAGGCCTTCGGCGGGAAGCTGCTCTGCTATTTCTTCATGCTCGGGGAACGCGACGGCATGCTGGTCGCCGAATTCCCCGACAGCCAGAGCGCCGCCGCCTGCAGCATGCGGGTCGGTGCAAGCGGCGCCTTCTCTGCGTTCGAGACCCATGCGCTGCTGACGCCGGCCGAGGCGATGGAGGCGATGCAGAAGGTGAAGTCCTCGGCCTTCGCCTATCGCCCGCCCGCGAGCTGAACCGCCACGCGGAGGCCCGGGGCGGACTGCCTGCCCCGGGCGCCGAAGGGGGCTTGCGGCGCCTGCCCCTCCGGCCCCAAATCGCAATACATGCAGGCCCTTGATCCTTCCCCGGCTGGACTGATTGACCCCTTCGGGCGGGGCGTGACCTATCTGCGGGTATCGGTCACCGACCGCTGCGACCTCCGCTGCGTCTATTGCATGGCGGAGGACATGACCTTCCTCCCCAAGAAGGACATCCTGTCGCTCGAGGAACTGGACCGGCTCTGCGGCGCCTTCATCGCGCTGGGGACGGACAAGATCCGCCTGACCGGCGGGGAGCCGCTGGTCCGCAAGGGCGTGATGACGCTGGTGCAGTCGCTCGGCGCGCGGATCGGCGCGGGCGGCCTGCGGGAGCTGACCGTCACCACCAACGGCACGCAGCTCACGAAGATGGCGGGCGACCTGTATGCGGCGGGCGTCCGGCGCATCAACGTCTCGCTCGACACGCTGGATCCCGCGACCTTCGCCGCCGTGACGCGCTGGGGGAAGATCGAGCAGACGCTGGACGGTGTCTTCGCGGCCAAGGCTGCGGGCCTCGCCGTCAAGATCAACGCCGTCGCGCTGAAGGGCGTGAACGAGGACGAGTTCGACCGCATGGTCGCCTGGTGCGGCGAGCACGGCTTCGACCTCTGCCTGATCGAGACCATGCCGCTCGGCGACATCTCCGGCGACCGCACGGAGCAGTACCTGCCGCTCTCCCTCGTCCGGTCGCGCCTGCGCCAGTCCTGGACGCTGGAGGAAACCGACTACAGCACCGGCGGCCCCGCCCGCTACGTGACGGTGAAGGAGACCGGGCGGCGCATCGGCTTCATCACGCCGATGACCCACAATTTCTGCGAATCCTGCAACCGCGTGCGGCTGACCTGCACGGGCACGCTGTTCATGTGCCTCGGCCAGGACGACGCGGCCGAGTTCCGCGGGTTGCTGCGCGACCCGTCGGTGGACGATGCGGCGCTGGCGCAGGCCATCCGCGACGCCATCGCGCGCAAGCCGAAGGGACATGACTTCGTGATCGACCGCCGTCACAACCGCCCCGCCGTGGCGCGGCACATGAGCATGACCGGTGGCTGAGGTGCTGCAAGGCCTGGTGGAGAAGCTCACCATCCCCGGGCTGCCGCCCTGGGTGGCGCTCGTGCTGCTGGTGGCGATCAGCGTCACCATCCTCGCCTTCCTGGCCATGCCCTTCGCGGTCTTCGGGGTGAAGTCGCGGCTGGAGGCGGTGGAAGCGGAACTCGCCGACCTGCGCACCGAGATCCGCGCCCTGCTGCGCCAGCCGATGGCCACCGCGGCCCCGCAGCGGCCGATCGAGGAGGATTGGGTGGCCCCGCCGCCCAAGGCCGGCATGCGCGCGCCTTCGGTCGAACCGCGCATCGCCCCGCCCGTGCCGCCGCCGCCCGCACGGCCCGAACGCAGCGCGCGCAACGGCCGCGCCGAGCCCCGCTTCGACTGGCCGAAAGGCGACCGGGACGCGTGAGCACAGCCCCCACACCGAGGCGGCCCGAGGCCTTGCCTCGGGCCGGGAGCGCAAGGCGCGACCGCGCCCAGACCAACCGCAGCCGCCGAAGCGGCAGCACAGGGCGCGAAGGCAAGGCGGCCGGATGGCCGCCGCCCGCCGTCTGAGGGCATAGAAAAATGCGCGTCAGCGTGATCCAGATGAACCAGGGCAGCGACAAGGCGGCCAATCTCGATCAGGCGCGCCGCCTGGTCGAAGCCGCCATCGCAGCCGACCGGCCCGGGCTGGTCTCCCTGCCCGAGACCTGGACGAACCTCGGCGGCGGGCGCGATTCGCGGCGCGCGGCGGCGGAGATCCTGCCCGCACCCGGCGGCGAAGGCGGCCCGGCCTACGAGATGCTGCGCGGCCTCGCGCGCGCCCACGGCATCACCGTCCATGGCGGCTCGATCATCGAGGATGGCGGCGAGAAGCTGTTCAACACCACGCTGGTCTTCGGCCCGGACGGGGCCGAGATCGCGCGCTACCGCAAGATCCACCTGTTCGACATCACCGCGCCGGATGGCACCGGGTATCGCGAGAGCGCGCTCTACGGCGGCGGCTCCGACCTCGCACTGTTCGAGGCCGGGGGCATCCGCTTCGGCTGCACCATCTGCTACGACATGCGCTTCCCGGAACTCTACGTCGCGCTGCGACGGATGGGCGCGGAGGCGATCCTGGTGCCGTCCAACTTCACGCTCCAGACCGGCAAGGACCATTGGGAGGCGCTGCTGCGCGCGCGCGCGATCGACAGCCAGTGCTGGATCATCGCCGCCGCCTCCTACGGCACCTATGAGGAACGCGGCGCGACCCGCAGCGTCTATGGCCATTCGCTGGTGGCCGATCCCTGGGGCCATGTGGTCGCCAAGTGCAGCGACGGCACCGGCTGGGCGACGGCGCGCATCGATCCCAAGGTGACCGCGCGGGTGCGCGCGGGGATGCCGCTGCTCGAACACCGCGAGGCCGCCCGCGCCTGGGTCGCGAAGGCCGCGCCGTGACCGCTGCGCCGCGGCTCGCCATCCTCGCCGCGCAGAATGAGACCGCCCGCGCTGCGCAGGAGGCGCTCGCCACCCGCTACGGGGCCGCAGCGCCCGAGAAGGCCGATGTCATCGTGGCGCTGGGCGGCGACGGCTTCATGCTGGAGACGCTGCACCGATTCCTCGGCCGCGGCACGCCGGTCTACGGCATGAACCGCGGCTCGGTCGGCTTCCTGATGAACGACTACCGGGAGGAGGACCTGCCCGAGCGCATCGCCGCCGCCCAGGCCGCGACGCTGCACCCCCTGCGCATGCGCGCCCTGGCCAATGGCCGCGACCCGGTCGAGGCGCTCGCCATCAACGAGGTCTCCCTGCTGCGCGAAAGCCGCCAGGCGGCCAAGATCCGCATCCTGGTGGACGGCAAGGAACGCCTGCCGGAGCTGATCTGCGACGGCATCCTGATCAGCACGCCGGCGGGCAGCACGGCCTACAACCTCTCGGCGCACGGGCCGATCGTGCCGCTGGGGGCGAACCTGCTGCCGCTGACGCCGATCTCCGCCTTCCGCCCCCGCCGCTGGCGCGGCGCGCTGCTGCCCGCCGATGTCGAGGTGGTGTTCGAGATCCTCGAACGCGACAAGCGCCCGACCGCCGCCGTGGCCGACTACACCGAGGTGCGCGACGTCTCCCGCGTCGAGGTGCGGGAGGCGCGGGACGTCTCCCTGACCTTGCTCTTCGACCCCGACCACGGATTGTCGGAACGCATCATCGCGGAGCAGTTCACGGTGTGAGTGGCGGCGGCCTTTCCGACCGCACCCTCGTATGGGGCACCGCGACGACGCAACTGATCGGCTGGGGCACGCTCTACACGCCCTTCCCGCTGATGATCGCGCCGATGGAAGCCGAACTCGGCTGGTCGCGCGTGCTGCTGAACGCGGCCTTCACCTGCGGGCTGCTGGCTTCGGGCCTGGCGGCGGTGCCGGCGGGGAAGTGGCTCGACCGGCACGGGGCGCGGGGGATGATGAGCCTCGGCGCCTTCGCGGCCGCGCTGCTGCTGCTGGGCTGGTCCCTGGTGCGCGACCCGGTGGCCTATTTCGCCGTCTGGATGCTGATCGGCGTGGCGCAGGCGGCCTGCCTCTGGAACACCGCGATGGCGCTGGTGGTGGCGGAGGCGCGTGACACGACCCGCACCATCACCGCCATCACCTTCATCACCGGGTTCACCGGCACCGTCTTCCTGCCGCTGACCGATGCGCTGATCACCGGCCTCGGCTGGCGTGGCGCGCTACAGGCGCTGGCGGCACTGCAACTGGTCGCAGCGGTGATCACCTTCCTGATGCTGCGCCAGGCGCGACGGCCGTCCCCCGCCGCGGTGCAGGCGGCGGCGCGGGTGCCGCTGCGCGATCGACTGCGGGACCCCGCCTTCGCCGGACTGGCGTTGTGTTTCGCGGCGCATGCCTTTCTCGGCACCGGCCTCGCCGCGCACCTGATCCCGCTGCTGCGCGAGCGCGGCTGGCCGGAGGCGACGGTGCTGCTGCTCGCCGCCGCGCACGGGCCGGCTCAGGTCACGGCGCGCGCGCTGCTCTTCGTCGCCGGGCAGCGGGTCACGATGCGCACGGTCGGGCGTTTCGCGACGACGCTGCTGCCGGTCGCGATGCTCGCCCTGGCGGCGGGGCCGGGCAGCCTGGCGCTGACAATCCTCTTCGTCGGCTGCTGGGCGGTGGCGGACGGGCTGCTGACCATCGTGCGCGCCGCCGGCACGGCGGAGATCCTGGGGCGGGAGGGATACGGCGCGGTGACGGGCGCGCTATCGGCGGTCGCGGTGCTGCCGCGCACCGGGGCGCCGCTGCTGCTGGCGCTGGTCTGGGAAGGGGCTGGCGGCTATGGGCCGCTGCCCTGGCTGCTCGTCGCGGTCGGGCTGGTGGCCGCGGCGGGCTTCGTGGCCGCGGCGCGGCGGCGCTGAAGATGTGCCCAGGCGAGTATCGTCACCCGGGCAGGCGATTCGACCCGACCGGGATCCGCTACGCCGGCAGGTAGAGGTGGTCGGCCGGCGACATCGACTTCTCCAGCCGGTAGCCCTGGGCGCGCATCGCCGCATCGCCGGTCGCGAATTCCCCGAGACGAGGGCGCAGCTCGATCCAGACCGGCGGGCGCAGGCGAGCCAGCGTCTCCCGAGCGCCCTCGAGCACCGGCAGGTGGTTGCCCTCCACGTCGATCTTGAGGAAGTCGAGCCGCTGCAGCCCGAGCGCGTCGATCGACGTCATCGGGTAGTCGGTGCCCGCCCCCAGATCGAAGCCGGATGCGGCGAGGTTCGCCGCCTGGAAGTAGGACAGCGCCGCCCCGCCCGTGCCTGCGCCGAGGGCAGCGTTGATGCAGCGGACATTGGTCAGCCCGTTCAGCGCGACATTGCGTTCCAGAATGGGGAAGATCGTCTTCAGCGGCTCGAAGGAGATCACCTCCGCCGCCCGGCAGACCATGGCGAAGAACACCGCATGGTTGCCGATGTTGCCGCCGGCATCGACCACCACCGCGCCCGGCGGAATCAGCGGCCGGACCTCAGCGAGCTGCCGGGATTCGTAGAAGGAGCCGCTGAGCAGGATGTACCGCTGCACGTAGTCCGTCGCGGCGAAGGGCAGGTGCATCCGCACCAGCGTGTCGAAGGCGGCGAAGCTGTGGATGCGTTCCGGACCCATGGCCTGGAACAGCACGGCAGCGCGCACGTCATCCATGCGCCGCGCCAACCCATCCATGGAACGGCGCAGTTCCTCGGACATGTGCCGTTCCCCCTCCCCCTGTGCGTCAGGCCGCGTCGTTCAGGTGGCAGGCGCTGCGCTGGCCCGGCGCGACTTCCTTCAGCACCGGCTTCTCCACCTTGCAGCGTTCCATCGCGTGCGGGCAGCGCGGGTGGAAGTGGCAACCCGGGGGCGGGTTGAGCGGCGACGGGATTTCCCCCTTCACCACCGCGAAGGCGCGCTTGCGGTTCTCGATGCGCGGCACCGAGGCGAGCAGCGACTGGGTGTAGGGATGATTCGGCTGGGAGAAGACCGTCTCCGTCGGCGCTTCCTCGACCACGCGGCCGAGATACATGATCACCACGCGGTCGCTCAGGTGCTCCACCACGCCAAGGTCATGCGAGATGAAGAGATAGGTGAGGTCGAGTTCCGTCCTCAGCCGCATGAAGAGGTTGAGGATCTGCGCCTGGATGGACACGTCCAGCGCGGCCACGGCCTCGTCGCAAACGATGAAGTCCGGCTTCACCGCGAGCGCGCGGGCGATGCCGATGCGCTGCCGCTGCCCGCCCGAGAACTGGTGCGGGTAGCGGCGCTTGAAGGCGGGGTCGAGGCCCGCGCGGCGCATCTGCTCGTCCACATAGGCCTCGTAGCCCGTGCGGGTGGTGATCCCGTGGACAAGCGGCGCCTCGCCGACGATGTCGGCCACCCGCATGCGCGGGTTCAGCGAGGCGTAGGGATCCTGGAAGATCATCTGCGTCCGCAGCTTCATCTCCTTCGCCGCGGCGTGGGAGAGGGAGCGGATGTCGACGCCGTTGCGCAGGATGGTGCCGTCCGACGGCGGCATGATGCCCGCGACCATGCGGCCGAGGGTGGACTTGCCGCAGCCGCTCTCGCCGACCAGGCCGACCACCTCGCCCTTGCGGATGGTGAGGTCGACATTGTCCACGGCGTGGACGACCTCCTCCCGCACCGGGGCACCGAGGCGCTTGGCGATGCGGCCGGCGAAGTCGAGCTTCTTCTCGAAGCGGCGGGAGACGCCACGCAGTTCCATCATCGGGGAGCCGGCATCGATGGCGCGCGCGGGCGCGGTCGTGGTCGCGCTCATGCCGCCTGCTCCGCGGGGGTGTTCATGGGGAAGAAGCAGCGGGTCTCACGGCCCGGCAGGATCTCGCTGATCCCGGGTTCGGCCATGCAGGCCTCCGCGGCGCGCGGGCAGCGCGAGCGGAAGGCGCAGCCGGGCGGCAGGTTGAGGAGTGAGGGCGTCATGCCCGGGATCTGGCGCAGCGGCTCGCCGCGCTTGTTGCGCGACGGCACGCTGCCGATCAGCCCGGCGGTGTAGGGATGCAGCGGCGCGTCGAGCACCTCCGACACCGGCCCCTTCTCGACGATGCGGCCGGCGTACATGACCGCCACGTCGTCGGCGAGGCCGGCGACGACCGAGAGATCGTGCGTGATCCAGATCAGCGATGTGCCGGTGGTCTGCGCGAGCTTCTGCACCTCGGCCAGGATCTGCCCCTGGATGGTGACGTCGAGCGCGGTGGTCGGCTCGTCCGCCACGATCAGGTCGGGTTCGTGCAGCAGCGCGATGGCGATGGCCACGCGCTGGCGCATGCCGCCCGAGAACTGGTGCGGGTAGGCCATCAGCCGCTCGTCCGGGGACGGGATGCCGACCATGCCGAGCGTGTCGCGCGCGCGCTGGCGGGCTTCCTCACGGCTGACCTTCTTGTGCGCCTGGACCGTCTCGATCATCTGCGTGTCGATGCGCAGGACCGGGTTCAGCGTCATCATCGGGTCCTGGAAGATCATCGCGATGCGGTTGCCCCGCAGGTCGCGCATCTCCTCCTCGCTGATCTTCGCGAGGTCCCGGCCCTGGAACAGGATCTGCCCGCCGGTGACGCGGCCCGGCGGATCGACCAGCCCGATGATCGAGAAGCCCGTGACGGACTTGCCCGAGCCGGATTCGCCGACAAGGCCGAGGACCTTGCCGCGTTCCACCGTGAAGGACACGTCGTCGACGGCCTTCACGATTCCCGCGCGGGTGAAGAAGTGGGTCCGCAGGTTGCGGACCTCGAGAGTGGGTGCTGCCATCGTCACTTCTTCAGGCGCGGGTTGAGCACATCACGCAACTGGTCGCCCACCAGGTTGATGGAGACGATCGTCACCAGCAGCGCGATGCCCGGATAGAAGGAAATCCAGTACTTGCCCGAGAGCATGTACTCGTAGCCGTTGGCGATCAGCAGGCCGAGCGAGGGCTCGGTGATCGGCACGCCGAGGCCGAGGAAGGACAGTGTCGCCTCCAGCGCGATGGCGCGCGCCACCTGCATGGTGGCGACGACGATCAGCGGCGGCAGGCAGTTCGGCAGCAAATGGCGGAACAGGATGCGGTGCGTCGGCAGGGCGAGGCACTGGGCGGCCTCGATGTATTCGCGCCGGCGTTCCACCAGCGCGGTGCCGCGCACGGTGCGCGCGTAGTAGGCCCATTCCACGATCACCAGCGCGATGACCACGTTCATGATGCCCTTGCCGAGGAAGGCGAGGATCATCAGCGCGACCAGGATCGACGGGAAGGACAGCTGCAGGTCCACCAGCCGCATGATGACCGTGTCGGTCTTCTTGCCGGCATAGGCCGCGAGCAGGCCCAGCGTCGCGCCGACCACGCAGGCGATCAGCGCCGAGCCGGCACCGACGATCAGCGAGATGCGCAGCCCGTACATGATGCCGGAGAGCATGTCGCGCCCCTGGTCATCCGTGCCGAGCCAGAAGGTGAAGCCCGCGCCGCCCACCGTGCCGGGCTCCATGCGCCCGTCCATGATGTCGAGCTGCGCCAGGTCGTAGGGATTCTGCGGCGCGATCCAGGAAGCGAAGATCGCGACCAGGGCGATGATCGTGAACACGATCAGGCCGCCCATCGCGACCTTGGATTCCGCGAATTCCGAGACGAAGCGCCGGAACGGCGTCTCGACCTTGTCCTTGCGCGGGGCGGCTGGCGCCGCCCCGTTCATCACGGCCTGGCTCATGCGCCCTTGGTCTCCAGCCGCACCCGCGGATCGAGCATGGAATAGGTCAGATCCACGATCAGGTTGATGGCGATGAACATCAGCACGATGATCATCAGGTAGGCGACGATCACCGGCCGGTCGAGCACGTTGATGCTGTCGATGATGAGCTTGCCCATCCCCGGCCAGGCAAACACGCTTTCCGTCACGACCGAGAAGGCGATGGTGGACCCGAGTTCCAGCCCCACCACGGTGACGACCGGAATGAGGATGTTCTTGAACACGTGCACGAAGGTCACGCGCGCCGGGGAAAGCCCCTTGGCGCGGGCGAACTTCACGTAGTCCATCAGCATCGTCTCGCGCACGCCGGCGCGCGTCAGGCGGATCACCAGGCTGATCTTGAACAGCGCGAGGTTGATCGCCGGCATCATCATGTGGGCGATGCCGTCGCCGGTGAGCCAGGACCATTGCAGCCCGACATTGCAGGGCTGCAACCCGACGAAGCCGAGCACCGAGCAGGTCTCCCCGCGCCCCGTCGAGGGCAGCCAGCCGAGCTGCACGGCGAACACCATGATCAGCATCAGTCCGACCCAGAAGGTCGGCAGCGAGAAGCCGAGGATCGAGCCCGCCATGATGGTCTTGGAGGCCGGCGAGTTCGGCCGCAGCCCCGCATAGAGCCCGAGCGGCAGCCCGACCAGCAGGGCGATGAACATCGCCCCGAAGGCGAGCTCCATCGTCGCCGGCATGCGCTGCAGGATCAGCTTCAGCGCCGGCTCGTTGAACACGAAGGACCGGCCGAGGTCGCCCTGCAGCGCATTGCCGAGGAAGACCAGGTACTGATGCCACAGCGGCAGGTCGAGCCCGAGGGCGCGGACGGCGCGCTCGCGCTCGATCTGGTCAGCGTCCGGGCTGATCAGGATCTCGACCGGGTCGCCGATCGCGAAGACGCCGATGAAGACGATGACCGACATCGCCAGCACGACAAACAGCGCCTGAACAAGGCGCCGCACAAGATAGACGGTCATCGTCCCCTACTCCGACTTCAGCGCGCGGCGGGGCGCAGGTCCTGCGCCCGCGTCAGCTCGTCGTTGCGCGCCGTATGCTCGAAGCCCCGCCGCGTGGCCCAGATGTTGGTCTGGATGTGCAGCGGGACCACGCCGACGTCCTGCATGCCGATGCGCATCGCGTCCACCACCAGCCGCTCGCGCTTCGCCTCGTCCATCTCCACCAGCGACTGCTCGAGCAGCGTGTCCACCTGCGGGTTGGAATAGCGCCCGCGGTTGGAAGCACCCCAGCCGCGCTCGCGCGAAACGGTGGCGAGGATGTTGCGCAGCGGATGCGACCCGTCCGGGTTCGAGCCCCAGCCGATCAGGAAGGCGGAGTATTCCGTGCGGCCGGCGCGGCCGACGAAGGTGGTCCAGGGCTGCGCCTCCACCGCCGTGCGCACGCCGATGCGCGTCCACATCTGGCCGATCGCCTGGATGATGCGCGAATCGTTGATGTAGCGGTCGTTCGGCCCGTTCAGCTGGATGCGGAAGCCGTTCGGGTAGCCGGCCTCGGTCAGCAGGCGCTTCGCGCCCTCCGGGTCGTAGGCCGGCGCCGGCAGGTCGGACACGAAGCCGAACACGCCTTCCGGCAGGAACTGGTTGGCCGGCACCGCCGCACCTTCCATGATGCGGTCGACGATCGCGCGGCGGTCGATCGCCATCGACAGCGCGCGGCGCACCCGCACATCCTGCAGCGGGTTGCGGCCCAGCGGCTGGCCGTCATTGCCGGTGATGAAGGGCGAGTTCTCGTTCGCCTGGCGCAGGTGGTCGAGGCCGAGGAAGATCAGCCGCAGCCCCACCGTCTCGGACAGCCGCACGCGCTGGTCCTGGCGCATCTTCGCGAGATCCGAGGTCGGCACCTGGTCGATCAGGTCCACGTCGCCGGCGAGCAGCGCCGCGGTGCGCGCCGCGTCGTTGGTGATCATGCGGTAGTTGATGCGCTGGAACGGGGCGCGCTCACCCCAGTAGCCGTCGAAGCGCTCGAATTCGATACGGTCGCCGTTGCGGTGCGACACGGCACGATAGGGGCCGGTGCCGGCGGCGGCGCGCAGCGCGTTGAAGTCCTCGGTCGTCGCGTTCTCCACCGTCTGGCGGTCGACGATGCGGACGTTCGTCATGTCGAGCGGCAGCAGCGGATAGGGCTGCGCGGTGTGGAAGCGTATCGTCAGCGGATCGACGATCTCCACCCGCGTCAGCGGGCGCGAATAGACCGCGAAGGAGGACGGGCTGTTCGGCACGTTCGGCAGGCGCTGGAGCGTGAAGGCCACGTCCTCGGCCGTGAAGGCATTGCCGTTGTGGAAGCGCACGTTCGGCCGCAGGCGGAATTCCCACACCGTCGGCTCCACCACCCGCCATTCCGTCGCGAGGCCGGGAATGTTGCGCGCCTGCGCGTCGGTGTTCACCAGCTTGTCGAAGATGGTGTCGGCCACCGCGTTGTTTGGCGAGAGCTGGTGGTAATGCGGATCGATCGACGTGACCGGCGCGCCGACCGCGATGGTCGCGGTCTGCGCCGAGGCGCCCGCGCTCACCGCCAATGCCGGCGCGGCCGCGAGAAGCGCGGCCTTCAGGACTTTCTTCATGTCATTTCACCCCAGCGCCCAGACGAGAGATCAAGTGTAGCAGCCCGGCCAGCTCCCCGCTAGGTTCCCGCCCTTCCACAAGAACAAAGCCGGAGATGGTATGTCGAACCCGACGAGACCCGCCCTACCCCGCCGCGGCGGCCTGCTGCTGGCCCTTGCCGTGCTGCCCGCCCTGGCGGCGCCGGCGGCCGCGCAGAACCTCAGCATCGGCATCGGCGGCGCGATGACCTCGGTCGACCCGCACTTCTACAATGCGACCCCGAACAATTCCCTCTCGATGCACCTCTTCGACCGCCTGGTCGAGCGCGACGCGAATGCGCGGCCCATCCCCGGCCTCGCCACCGAATGGCGCGCCGTCTCCGACACCGTCTGGGAATTCAAGCTGCGCCCGGGCGTGAAGTGGCATGACGGGCGGGACTTCACCGCCGACGACGTCGCCTTCACCATCGAGCGCACGCCCAACGTGCCGAACAGCCCGGCCAGCTTCGCCGGCTTCCTGCGCGCCATCCGCAGCGTCGAGGTGGTGGACCCGCTGACCATCCGTTTCCACACGGCCGCGCCGCACCCGCTGCTGCCGGTCGAACTCGCCTCCGTCGCCATCATTTCCCGCCATGTCGGCACCGGCGCCTCGACCGAGGACTACAATGCCGGCCGCGCGGCGATCGGCACCGGCCCCTACCGCTTCGTGTCCCACACGCCGAACGACCGGACGGAACTGGCCCGCAACGACGCCTATTGGGGCGGGCGCGAGCCGTGGGAGCGCGTCTCCTACCGCTTCATCGGCAACGACACGGCGCGCACCGCGGCGATGATCGCCGGCGACGTGGACATGATCGACCAGGTCGCCTCCACCGACCTCGCCCGCCTGCGCCGCGACCAGCGGGTCCAGGTCAGTGAGGTCCAGGGCCTGCGGGTGATCTACCTCCAGCACGACTACAGCCGGCGGGAGAACCCGATCCACGTCACCGACAATGACGGCAAGCCCCTGGCGACGAACCCCTTCCTCGACCTGCGGGTGCGCCGGGCGCTGACCATGTCCATCGACCGCGCCGCCCTGGCCCAGCGCATCATGGAAGGCACCGCCCAGCCGAACGGCCAGTGGCTGCCGGAGGGCGTCTATTCCTACAATCCCGCCGTGCCGGTGCCCCGCTACGATCCGGACGGGGCGAAGCGCCTGCTGGCCGAAGCCGGCTTCCCCAACGGCTTCCGCCTGACGCTGCATACGCCGAACGACCGCTACCCCAACGACGCCCGCACCGCCCAGGCGGTGGCGCAGATGTGGTCGCGCATCGGCGTGCGCACGCAGGTCGAGGCGCTGCCCTGGGCCGCCTTCGCCGCCCGCGCCGCGCGCCAGGAGTTCGGCACCCGCCTGACCGGCTGGGGCAGCGTGACCGGCGAGGCGTCCTACGCCCTCGTGAACATCATCGGCACCTTCAACCGCGAGGCGCGGACGGGCGCGGCGAACCAGGGGCGTTATTCGAACCCTGCGCTCGATGCGCTGACGGCGCGCGCGGCCTCCACGCTCGACAACGGGGCGCGCGAGCGGCTGCTGCAGGAAGCGGTGAAGATGGCGATGGACGACGTCGCGATCATGCCGCTCTTCCAGATCGTCAACATCTGGGCGGTGCGGCGCGGCCTGAGCCATGAGCCGCGCATGGACGAGCGGACGCTCGCGATGGGCGTGCGCCCGGCGAACTGATGCGCCGCGCGTGAAGGCCCGGCCTTCACGCGCGCGCCCTGGACGGCGCCGGCGGCCATACGGCCGGCCGCCGGCGTGTGTTCTCCCGCCCTGTTGCCGCCCGCGGCGATCGACGCCCCCGCCACCGCTTGGATCGGACGCCGTCCATCCGCCTCACCGGACTACCGGCCCGCTACGCCGGCGGGAGGCCAGGACATGGGGCCGCCTGGATCAGACCGGGGCGGTGAGCTTCAGCCCGACGATCCCGGCCATGATCAGCCCGACGCAGGCGAGGCGGATTGCCGTCGCCGCTTCCCCGAACAGCACGATGCCGAGCAGCACGGTGCCGACCGTTCCGATGCCCGTCCACACCGCATAGGCGGTGCCGAGCGGCAGCGTGCGCAGGGCGAGCCCCAGCAGCCCGAGGCTGACGATCATGCTGAGCACCGTCAGCGCGCTCGGCAGCGGGCGGGTGAAGCCCTCGGTGTATTTCAGGCCCACGGCCCAGCCGATTTCGGTGAGTCCCGCGGCAAAGAGGTAGATCCAGCCCATCACAGGTGTCCTTTCGGTGCCTGTGGCGGGGCCGTCCCCACCGTTTCGGGTGATGCGCCGGGGTCGTCCCCGGCGCCGCCTGCCTATTTCTGCCGCTCGGCGACGAAACGCTCGAGCCAGTGGATGGTGTAGTCGCCGGATTGGAATTCCGGGTCCTCCATCACCGCCTGGTGCAAGGGCAGCGTCGTGCGGATGCCCGCCACCACCATCTCCGCCAGCGCGCGGCGCATGCGGCTGATCGCGGCGGTGCGCGTCGGCGCGTGCACCACCAGCTTCGCCACCAGGCTGTCGTAGTGCGGCGGCACGGTGTAGCCGGAATAGAGCGCACTATCGACGCGCACGCCGAGGCCACCCGGCGCGTGATAGGTGTTCACGCGGCCGGGGCTCGGCGTGAAGGTCTCGGGGTCCTCGGCGGTGATGCGGCATTCGATCGCATGGCCGCGGAACTGGATGTCGTTCTGCGCGTAGCCGAGCGGCTCGCCCGCGGCGATGCGGATCTGCTCCTTCACCAGGTCGATGCCGCAGACCATCTCGGTCACCGGATGCTCGACCTGCAGGCGGGTGTTCATCTCGATGAAGGCGAATTGCCCGTCCTGCCAGAGGAACTCGAGCGTGCCCGCATTGCGGTAGCCGAGCTGCGCCAGCGCCGTGGTCACGCGCGACCCGAGCGCCTCGCGGTCCGCCGCGGTCAGCACCGGGCTGCCCGCTTCCTCGACCAGCTTCTGGTGGCGGCGCTGCAGCGAGCAGTCGCGCTCGCCGAAATGCACGACATTGCCGTGCGTGTCGGCCAGCACCTGCAGCTCGATGTGCCGCGGGCGGTCGAGGTACTTCTCCATGTAGACGCTGTCGTCGCCGAAGGCCGCCTTGGCCTCGGCGCGCGCGACGCGCCACGCCTCCTCCAGCTCGTCGGCCGAGCGCGCCACCTTCATGCCGCGCCCGCCGCCGCCGGCAGCCGCCTTGATCAGCACCGGGTACTTGATCTCGTCGGCGATCGCGCGCGCTTCCTCGTAGGAGTCCAGCGCGCCGGGCGAACCGGGCACCAGCGGCACGTCGAGCCGGCGCATCGCGTCCTTCGCCGCGATCTTGTCGCCCATCATGCGGATGTGGTCCGGCGAGGGGCCGATGAACTTCAGCCCGTGCGCCTCCACCATTTCCGCGAAGCGCGCGTTCTCGGACAGGAAGCCGTAGCCCGGATGCACCGCATCCGCGCCGGTGATGGTCGCGGCGGACAGGATGGCGGCGGTGTTGAGGTAGGATTCGCGCGCATTCGGCGGGCCGATGCACACGCTCTCGTCCGCGAGGCGCACATGCATCGCCGTAGCGTCGGCCGTGGAATGCACGGCGACAGTGCGGATGCCCATCTCCTGGCAGGCGCGATGGACGCGGAGCGCGATCTCGCCGCGGTTCGCGATCAGGACCTTGCCGAACATCAGCCGCGCCCCGCGCCGCGCTGCGCCGCGCGCCAGCCGGCCGATTCGGGCTTCCGGGCTTCCGGCGCTCCGCTCATCAGGCCGCTCACTCGATGATCATCAGCGGCTCGCCGTATTCGACCGGCATGCCGCTCTCGACCAGGATCCGCGCCACGGTGCCCGCGCGCGTCGCCTTGATCTGGTTGAAGGTCTTCATCGCCTCGATCAGCAGCAGGGTCTGGCCCTGCACGACCTTGGACCCGACGCCGACGAAGGGCGCCGCGCCCGGCTCGGGCGAGAGGTAGGCGACGCCCACCATGGGGCTGGTCACCGCGCCCGGATGGTCGGCGTCCGCCGCTTCCGGCGCCGCGACAGCGACCGGCGCCGCGGCCGCGGGGGCGGCGACCGCCACCTGCGCGACGGCCGGCGCGGCGATCACGGACTGGCGCACCACGCGCAGGCGGGACTCGCCGTCCACCAACTCGATTTCCGTGAGGTCCGTCTCGCGCAGGATCTGCGCGAGTTCGCGGATGGCCGCGGCGTCGAACTCGATGAAGTTGCCCATCATTCCTCGTCCTGCTCGACCAGCTCGGCCATGGCGCGCATCGCCAGCGCGTAGCCCGCGACACCGAGGCCGCAGATCACGCCGGTCGCCGCCTTGGACACGTAGCTGTGGTGCCGGAATTCCTCCCGGCGGTGGATGTTGGTGATATGCACCTCGATCACCGGCAGCTCGGTCAGCAGCAGCGCGTCGAGCAGCGCGATCGAAGTGGTCGTGTAGCCTGCCGGATTGATGATGATGCCGGCGGCGCGGCCACGGCATTCCTGCACCCAGGTCACCAGTTCGCCCTCGGAATTGGTCTGGCGGAAATCGATGGCCAGGCCGAATTCCTCCGCCGCCTCGGCGCAGAGCGCCTCGACGTCGTCGAGCGTGGCGATGCCGTACTTCTCCGGCTCGCGCACGCCGAGCATGTTGAGGTTCGGTCCGTTGAGGACCGCGATCAGGGGCGGGGTCACGGGCGTATCCCGAATTTCTGGGGCGGAAGGGGCTAGCACGGGGGGTTTCCAGGGGGCAAGCGGGGGCCTCGGCAGCCATGCGCCACCCCCGGCTTGCAGTGCCCCCTGCCCTTCGCCACATTCCGCCACGACATGACCGACCGGATCACCATCACCGTGAACGGCGAAGCGCGGAACGTCGCCTCGGGCGACACCGTCGCCCGCCTGCTCGCCGCCATCGGCCTCGACACGCGCAAGGTCGCGGTGGAGAGGAACGAGGAGATCGTCCCCCGCTCCATCTACGCCGAGGTGGCGCTCGCTGCCGGCGACCGGCTCGAGATCGTGCACTTCATCGGCGGAGGCTGAATCATGGACGGAACCCCCGCCACCACCGGCGAGGACACCTGGGAGGTCGCGGGCCGCCGCTTCCGGTCCCGCCTCATCGTCGGCACGGGGCGCTACAAGTCGCTCGAGGAGACCGCGGAGGCCATCGAGGCCTCGGGCGCGGAGATCGTCACCGTCGCGGTGCGGCGGGTGAACCTTTCCGACCCCAACGCGCCGATGCTGCAGGATTTCGTCTCGCCCAAGCGCTACACCTACCTGCCCAACACCGCCGGCTGCCATACCGCCAGCGACGCCGTGCGGACGCTGCGCCTGGCGCGCGAGGCCGGCGGCTGGAACCTCGTGAAGCTCGAGGTGCTGGGGCCGCCGCCCTACCTCTACCCGGACATGGCCGGCACGCTCGAAGCCGCCGAGGCGCTCATCAAGGACGGCTTCGAGGTCATGGTCTATTGCGCCGACGACCCGGTCGCGGCGAAGAAGCTCGAGGACATGGGCTGCGTCGCCATCATGCCGCTCGGCGCGCCGATCGGCTCGGGACTCGGCCTGACCAACCCCTTCATGATCCGCTCCATCAAGCAGCAGGCGAAGGTGCCGGTGCTGGTGGATGCCGGGATCGGCACGGCCTCGGACGCGGCCAAGGCGATGGAACTCGGCTGCGACGCGGTGCTGCTGAATTCCGCCATCGCCCACGCCAAGGACCCGGTCCGCATGGCGCGCGCGATGAAATCCGCGGTGGAGGCGGGGCGGGATGCCTTCCTGGCCGGGCGGATGCCGTGGAACTACTCGGCCGATGCGTCGAGCCCGATGACGGGGCTGATCCGGTAGAACAGATCCCGATCGGGTGGAATCACCTGGTCGGGCGAAGATGCCCGCTAGAGCAGATCCCGATCAGGTGAATCACCTGATCGGGTGAAGATGCTCGCAAAAACAGAGGCCTGGAGCGGTGTTCGTGAGCCGGGGCGAACGGAAACCGCTCTAAGACAATGACCCGGAGCGGTGACCGTGAGCCTTGGCGAACGGCAACCGCTCCAGCCTGCGAATCGGGCCCGGGGTTCAGTCTTGGGCCGGCGCGCGCATGCGCCCGATCTCCCCGGCAATGGCCTCGGGCGGAATCGCCGCCCGCCATTGCGCCGGCACCTCCAGCGCCTCGGCCAGCCGCCGCTTGTATTCCGCCTTCGGGATCTCGACCGCGCCGAAGCGCGCCAGGTGTTCGGTGAGGAACTGGGTGTCGAGCAACACGAAGCCGCACAGCCTCAGCCGCGCCACCAGATGCACCAGCGCCACCTTGGAAGCGTCGGTGACACGGGAGAACATGCTCTCCCCGAAGAAGGCGCCGCCCAGCGCAACGCCGTAAAGGCCGCCCACCAGCCGCCCCTCCTGGCTGACCTCGATCGAATGCGCCGCGCCGCACAGGTAGAGATCGGTGAAGAGCCGCTCGATCTCGTCGTTGATCCAGGTGTCGGTCCGCCCAGGTGCGGGCTCGGCGCAGCCGCGGAGGGCGCCGATGAAGTCGCGGTCGGCGGTGATCTCGAATCGGCCGGACAGCGCGGTGCGCTTCAGCCGCCGCGGCAGGTGGAAGCCTGCATCGAGCGGCAGCACGCCGCGCAGCGCCGGATCGAGCCAGTAGAGCCGCTCGGACCGCCGCCCCTCCGCCATCGGGAAGACCCCGGCGGCGTAGGCGCGCAGCAGCAGGTCGGGCGTGACCTGGATCTGGCGACGGCTCATGGCGTCAGCCTGCACCATGCCGCCGCGTCGCGTCACTCCTCCTCGTCGTCGTGGGGCGCGACGGGCAGGATGGCCGTCTCCTTGACCGTGGCGAGGGCGAGCACCGTCTCAGTCCGATCCACGCCCGCCTTGCGGCGCAGTTCCTGGGCGACGAAGGCCTCGAGCTCGGCAAGGCCGGCGACGCGCAGCTTCACCATGTAGGACCAGGCGCCGCTGACCGCGTGACATTCGAGGACCTGCTCCATCGGCAGCAGGGATTCGCGGAACTTCGCCTCGCCTGTGCCGGCGCGCAGCCCAACGAAGACCCAGGCGAGCAACGGGCAGCCCACCGCAGCGGGGTCGAGATCGGCGCGCCAGCCGCGGATCGTGCCGCGCTCCTCGAGACGTTTGACGCGCTCGGCGGTGGCGGAGACCGACAATCCGGCCACCTTGGCCAGCTCCGCGAGGCCGGCCGCGCCATCGTGCTGCAGCGCGACCAGGATGTTCCGGTCAATGCTGTCCATGGCCGCATCCTATCCGGTGAATTGGCGGGTGGGAAGGAAACCGCGCGGAATTGGAGAGGCGCCGCCCCTCCAAGCCACCCCGCCAAAGGCGGAAAGGCCTTTGGAAACCGTTACTTACCGGCAGGGAGAAGGCCCGCCCCGGCCTTCGCGGAAAGGCCTCGCGCGGCCGCTCGGAGGCGCCAAGGAGGCGTCAGCGCCGCCGATGGCCGGCATCGGCGCTGCTGATCCCTCGCGATCCGGTCCGGAGAGGCGGCGCCACCCCGGACCGCGCGGTCAGATGTAGTGTTCCGCCAGCGGGCGGAAGCCGTTGAAGGCCTGGGATGCGTAGCTCGTCACATAGGCCCCGGTGGAGAGCAGTTCCACGCGGTCCCCGCAGTCCAGCGCCAGCGGCAGGCGGTAGTTGGACTTCTCGTAGAGCGTGTCCGTGCTGTCGCAGGTGGGGCCGGCGATGGTCACGGGGCCGTCCGACCCGCCGTCATGCGGCGTGCGGAAGGTGTACTTGATCGCCTCGCCTTCGGTTTCGGCCAGGCCGCCGAAACGGCCGATGTCGAGATAGACCCAGCGCACCGGGTCGTCCTTGCCCTTACGGGAGACGAGCACGACCTCGGCGCTGACCACGCCCGCGTCGCCGACGAGGAAGCGGCCAGGTTCGATCAGCATCTCCGGCAGGTCATTGCCGAAATGCCGGGTCATGGCGCCCATGATGGCGGTGCCGAAATCGTCGATGCCCGGCACTTCCTGCCGGTAGCGCACCGGGTAGCCGCCACCGAGGTTCACCATGCGCAGCTTCACCCCCGCTTCCTTGAGGTCGGTGAAGAGCATGGCGACACGCGCGATGGCGCCTTCATAGGCCGCCGTGCTGGTCTGCTGGCTGCCGACGTGGAAGGAGATGCCGTAGGGGTCGAGGCCGAGCTCGCGCGCCTTCACCATCAGTTCGCGCGCCATTTCCAGCTCGCAGCCGAACTTGCGGCTGAGCGGCCATTCCGCGCCCTTGTTCTCGACCAGGATGCGGCAATAGACGCGCGCGCCCGGCGCATGCTTCGCGATCTTCAGCAGCTCGGGCTCGCTGTCGAAGGCGAACATGGTCACGCCGGCCTCGTGCGCCGCCTTGATGGCGGCGACCTTCTTGATGGTGTTGCCGTAGGAGATCGCATCCGGCCGCGCGCCGGCGGCGAGGCAGGCCTCGATCTCCTCCCACGACGCCGCGTCGAAGGAAGAATCGAGTCCCGTCAGGCGCGACAGGATCGGCGCAGCGGGATTGGCCTTCACCGCGTAGTAGACGCGCGCCAGCGGCAGCGCGTCCTTCAGGCGACGGTAGTTCTCCTCCACGCGGTCCACGTCGAGGACGAGGCACGGCGTGGCGGGCACATGGTCGCGCAAGAATTGGGCGATCTTGGGGATCATCGCCGCACCTCTCCAGGCTCCAACGGGCCGCCTGTCCAGGCGACGGCCCAAGGTTGACGAAACGGTCGAACGAACCAGCGACCAAAGAGGACCGCGCGGCTGGCGCCGAACGGGGTTGCCAGAACGCTTGACGTCGTTGCGTAAACCCTTTGGCCGTGTTGGGGCCGGGGGCCAGAGGCACGTGCGTACTGCGTCTGAGCGGGCCTATACGCCCGGTCGCCCGGCACGAAAAGAAGAAATTTCGGTCGGGCCGAAGATTTTTCTCAAGTGCGGCAGAACGCCCGGAAACTGGCCAGAGGCGGCCCTGGGTTTCGGGGGATTTGACCCGCTGGTTCGGCGAATCGCAGGAAGCTTGCCTGTCCGCCCGGGGCGCCTTCGCCTCCCCATCGGGCTCCACCACCAGGGAAAGCACCCCCTGCGCTCGCGATGCCCCGAAGTCACGGTTTCCAAAGGCCCTTCGGCCTTTGGCGGGTGGGGCTCGGGGAGGGCAGAGCCCTCCCCGGTCGATGTGTGGAGTTCGGGAAGGCCGGCGCCCTACCCGATCATAGCAAGTCGTTCCGGAGGGGCCGGAGCCCTCTCCCTCAAGCCGCCTTCGCAGGCGTCGCCGCGTTCTCGTTCACCGCCCGGCGCAGCGCCTGCTGGTAACGGTCCCGCCGCCAGCACAGCAGGCGCCAGGCGCCTTTGGCCGCGATGTCCGACATCCGCCCGCGCGGATCGAGGCCGATCGACTTGAAGATCATGCCCATCGCCCGCTCGATGTGGCGAAAGCGATAGAAGCCCATCGCCCGGCCCATGTAGCCGGTGATGCAGCGGTCATGGTCGTAGGGCGTGCCCTCGGCCTCGTTGCCGCAGTGGAAGGCGTAGGCGAGTTCGTCGTCCTCGCTCTCCCCGATCCGTCCGAGCGCCACCCGCAGGCGCTTCGCGAAGGAGAGGTTCTCCCGCGCCAGGTAGCGCTTCATGTGGTCGTAGAAGAGCTTGAAGTGCCGGTACTCGTCCGCAGCGATCAACCGGCAGACCTGCTTCAGCACCGGCTCCTCCGTCGCGTCGCCGAGCGCGCTGTAATAGGAGGAGGTGCCGGTTTCCACCATGCAGCGCGCGATCAGCTCGCCGGTGCGCGAGCCGCGAATCGACGCGTCGGCGTCGAGCTGGATCTTGTAGCCCTCGCGGTAGCGCACGAAGGCCGCCTGGAAGTCCCAGCCCGGATCAGCGAGTTCGCCCCAGCGGCCGAGCGCGTCACCGTGCTGCGTCTCCTCCACGCCCCAGTAGTCGGTGGCGGCGCGGAAGTCGGGATCGTCGTGGAAGACGCGCGACAGGTAGGTGACGTAATCGACGGCATTGCGCTCGACCATCGCGGCGGCCTTCACCAACGGCACGACGTCGGGATGGACCTTGGTCGGATCGAAGCGGTCCCAGTCCACCTCGTCGATATGCCAATGCTTCATGCCATCCTCGTCAGCACACTCGCAGCCAGTCCGGCGGCGCGTGCCCGCCGGACGGTGATGGATGCCGTGACATCTTCGCCCGCCCCGTGGCGGATTCAAGGCAGGCTGTCACGGATGCGCGCCACCGTGTCTGCGCTGCATCAAACCGGCGCGCGCTGACGCCGCGCCGAAGCCTGCGGAGTGGCGCCAAGCGGCGCCGGCCGTCAGGCCGCCTGGGCGGCGGCCAGCATCGCGCGCGCGGAGAGCAGCCTGGCCATCGCGGCCTCGCGCTTCTCCGGCGTGGCGTCGGTGGCCTCGGCGAGCGCCTTCTCGCAATCGGCGATGCGGCGCTCGGCGTCGGCCTTGGAGAGTTGCGCGACCGGCGTCGCTTCCTCGGCGAGGATGGTCACGCGCGTCGGCGTCACCTCTGCGAAGCCGCCGGCGACGAAGAGCTTCTCGGTATCCTGCCCGCCCTCGCGCACGGAGATGACGCCGCCGCGCAGCGCGACGATCATCGGCGCGTGGCCGGGCAGCACGCCCATCTCGCCCTCGGCGGCAGGCAGCACCGCCATCTCGACCGGCCGGGAGAGCAACAGCTTCTCGGGGGAGACGAATTCGAGCTGGAAGGTGGCCATCGGAAACGCTCCCTAGATCCCTCGCTAGCGTCCTGGCTAGCCCGCAACCGGCGCACCCATCCAATCTGGGCATCGCCCCTGGAGGATCCGGCCGCACAGCGGCCGGCGCCGCCCACTCGACTTTCCCTCAGGCGCAACCGCGATGCGGCGGAGCCAAGGCGGCCGGATGGCCGCCGCCCGGCGCCTGAGGGCACACGGAAGAAGGTGGCCGCTTATGCGGCCGCCTTGAGCCCCTCGGCCTTCTTCACCGCCTCTTCGATGGTGCCGACCATGTAGAAGGCGGCTTCCGGCAGGTGGTCGTACTCGCCCTTGCAGATCGCGGCGAAGGACCGGATCGTGTCCTCGAGCTTCACGAACACGCCCGGCGTGCCGGTGAAGACTTCCGCCACGTGGAAGGGCTGCGACAGGAAGCGCTGCATCTTGCGCGCGCGCGCCACGACCAGCTTGTCCTCCTCCGAGAGCTCGTCCATGCCGAGAATGGCGATGATGTCCTGCAGCGACTTGTAGGTCTGCAGGATGCGCTGCACTTCGCGCGCGGTGTTGTAGTGCTCCTCGCCGACGATGCGCGGGTCGAGCGCACGCGACGTGGAGTCCAGCGGGTCGACGGCCGGGAAAATGCCGAGCTCGGCGATCGAACGGTTGAGCACCGTCGTGGCGTCGAGGTGGGCGAAGGAAGTCGCCGGCGCCGGGTCGGTCAGGTCGTCCGCAGGCACGTAGATGGCCTGCACGGACGTGATCGAGCCCTTCTTCGTCGAGGTGATGCGCTCCTGCAGCGCGCCCATGTCGGTGGCCAGCGTCGGCTGGTAGCCCACCGCGGAGGGGATGCGGCCCAGCAGCGCCGACACCTCGGCGCCCGCCTGGGTGAAGCGGAAGATGTTGTCGATGAAGAAGAGCACGTCCTGGCCCTGCTCGTCGCGGAAGTATTCCGCCATCGACAGGCCGGACAGCGCCACGCGCGCGCGGGCGCCCGGCGGCTCGTTCATCTGGCCGTACACCAGGGCCACCTTGGAGCCCTCGGTGTTGCCCTCGTTCAGCTTGATGACGCCGGCGTCGCACATCTCGTGATAGAGGTCGTTGCCCTCACGGGTACGCTCGCCCACGCCGGCGAAGACCGACACGCCGCCATGGCCCTTGGCGACGTTGTTGATCAGTTCCTGAATGGTGACGGTCTTGCCCACGCCGGCGCCGCCGAACAGGCCGATCTTGCCGCCCTTCAGGTACGGGGCCAGCAGGTCGATGACCTTGATGCCCGTGACAAGGATCTCCGCCGCGGTCGCCTGCTCGTCGAAGGCCGGCGCATCGCGGTGGATGCTGTAGGACTTCTCGTGCGGCACCGGGCCGCGCTCGTCGATCGGCTCGCCGATGACGTTCAGGATGCGCCCCAGCGTGCCCGGGCCGACCGGCACCGTGATCGGCGCGCCCGTGTCCACCACTTCCGTGCCGCGCACGAGGCCGTCCGTGGTGTCCATGGCGATGGTGCGCACGGTGCGCTCGCCGAGGTGCTGCGCCACTTCGAGGACCAGGGTGCGGTCCTCGATCTTGCACTGCAGCGCGTTCAGGATGGAGGGCAGGTCCTGCGGGAACTGCACGTCCACGACGGCGCCCAGCACCTGCGTGATCTTGCCGACGTTGTTCTTCATCGTGTCGTGCTCCTCAGACCGCCTCGGCACCGGAGATGATCTCGATCAGCTCCTTGGTGATGTTGGCCTGGCGTGTGCGGTTGTAGTTGAGGGTGAGCTTGTTGATCATCTCGCCGGCGTTGCGCGTCGCGTTGTCCATCGCCGTCATCTGGCTTCCGTAGAAGCCGGCGTTGGTCTCGAGCAGCGAACGGTAGATCTGCACGGCAAGGTTCTGCGGCAGCAGGGAGGCGAGGATCTCATCCTCGGCCGGCTCGTATTCATAGAGCGCCTGCGGGCCCTCCAGAGCATCGGAGTCGGCTTCGGGCAGCGCGGCCGGGATCAGCTGCTGCTCGGACGGCACCTGCGTGATCACGTTGCGGAAGCGGTTGTAGATCAGCGCGCAGACGTCGTACTCGCCCGCTTCCAGCATCGCCGTGATCTTCGCCGCGACCTCGGCCGCATCCTCGAAGCCCACCACCTTCTTGCCGGCGAAGGAGATCTCGCCGACGAAGCGGGAGCCGAACTCGCGCCGCAGAAAGGTGGCGCCCTTGCGGCCGACCGCGAGGATCTTCACCGTCTTGCCGGCGGTCTCCAGCTCCCGGATGCGGGTGCGGGCGAAACGGCCGACATTCGTGTTGAAGGCGCCGGCCAGGCCGCGATCGCCGGACACGACGACCAGCAGATGGACCTGGTCGCCGCCGGTGCCGACCAGCAGACGCGGCGCGTCGGGCTGGCCCGCCACCGCGGCGCCGAGGGACGCGAGCATGCGCTCCATCCGTTCGGCATAGGGGCGCGCCGATTCGGCGCGGTTCTGCGCGCGGCGAAGCTTGGCCGCCGCCACCATCTTCATCGCCTGCGTGATCTTCCGCGTGGACTTCACGCTGTTGATCCGCATGCGCAGGGCCTTCAGGCTCGCCATGGGTGGCTCTCCGCGCCTTGCCTACTCAGCCGAAGGACTTCGCGAAGGCATCCAGGAAGGCGACCAGCTTCGTCTCGGTCTCCTTCTTGATCTCGCGGTCGTTGCGGATCGCCTCGACGATGCCGGGCTCGCGGGACTTGATGTCCGCAAGCAGGCGGCTCTCGAACTCGCCCACCTGGCCGACCGAGATGCGGTCCAGGTAGCCGCGGGTGCCGGCGAAGATCGAGATCACCTGCTCCTCGACCGGCACCGGCTTGTACTGCGGCTGCTTCAGCAGCTCGGTCAGGCGGGCGCCGCGGGCGAGCAGCGCCTGCGTCGTGGCATCGAGGTCCGAGGCGAACTGCGCGAAGGCCGCCATTTCGCGGTACTGCGCCAGCTCGAGCTTGATCTTGCCGGCGACCTGCTTCATCGCCTTGATCTGCGCCGCGGAGCCCACGCGGGACACCGACAGACCGACGTTCACGGCCGGACGGATGCCCTTATAGAACAGCTCGGTCTCGAGGAAGATCTGCCCGTCGGTGATCGAGATGACGTTCGTCGGGATGTAGGCCGACACGTCGCCCGCCTGCGTCTCGATCACCGGCAGCGCGGTCAGCGAACCGGCACCGAAGTCGTCGTTCATCTTCGCCGCGCGCTCGAGCAGGCGCGAGTGCAGGTAGAACACGTCGCCCGGATAGGCTTCGCGGCCCGGCGGACGGCGCAGCAGCAGCGACATCTGGCGGTAGGCGACGGCCTGCTTGGACAGGTCGTCGTAGAAGATGACCGCGTGCATGCCGTTGTCGCGGAAGAACTCGCCCATCGCGCAGCCGGAATACGGCGCGAGGAACTGCATCGGCGCCGGGTCGGACGCGGTGGCGGCCACGATGATCGAGTACTCGAGCGCGCCCTGCTCCTCCAGCGTCTTCACGAGCTGGGCCACGGTGGAGCGCTTCTGCCCGACCGCGACGTAGATGCAGTAGAGCTTCTTCGACTCGTCGCCGGACTGGTTGATCGGCTTCTGGTTGATGATCGTGTCAAGGATCACCGCCGTCTTGCCGGTCTGGCGGTCGCCGATGATCAGCTCGCGCTGGCCGCGGCCGATCGGGATCAGGCTGTCGATCGCCTTGATGCCCGTCTGCATCGGCTCGTGCACCGACTTGCGGGGAATGATGCCCGGCGCCTTCACCTCGACGCGGGTGCGGGTGACATCCACCAGCGGACCCTTGCCGTCGATCGGGTTGCCGAGTGCGTCCACGACGCGGCCAAGCAGGCCCTTGCCGACCGGCACGTCCACGATCGAGCCGGTGCGGGAGACGGTGTCGCCCTCGCGGATGCCCCGGTCGTCGCCGAAGATCACGACGCCGACATTGTCGGCCTCGAGGTTCAGCGCCATGCCGCGAATGCCGGCGCCGGGGAATTCCACCAGCTCACCGGCCATGACGTTCTGCAGGCCGTAGACGCGCGCCACGCCGTCGCCGACGGTCAGGACGGTGCCGACCTCGGCCACGTTCGCCTCGGCATCGAACCCGGCGATCTGCTGCTTGAGGATCTCCGAGATTTCCGCGGGACGGATGTCCATATCAGGCGGCCCCCTTCATGGCGTACTGCAGGCGCTGCAGCTTGGACTTGATGGAATTGTCGTAGAGGCGGGACCCGATCCGGACGATCAGGCCGCCAAGGATGGACGGGTCGATGTGCTCGGAGAGGCGGACGCCGGACAGGCCGGCCTCCGTCAGCCGCGCGACGATCTGCGTGCGCTGCGTCTCCGACAGCGGATGGGCGGTGGTCACATCGGCGGTCTGCTGGCCGCGGCGTTCCGCGAGCAGCGCGCCGAAGGCCTGCGCCACCGCGGGCAGGGAGGCCAGCCGGCGGTTGGTGATCATCACGCCGACGAGGTTGCGGACCTCGGTGCCGATGCCGCCGCGGTCGAGGATCGCGAAGGTCCCCGCGCGCTGCTTCGCCGCGCCGAGGCGCGGATCGGCGATGAAGTCACGGAACCCGGCATCGTCGCGCCACAGGCCGAGCAGGCCCTCGAGGTCGGCGGCGATGCGGTCGAGCACGTCCGGTTCGGCCGCGCGCTTGTCATCGGCAAGGCCGAGCAGCGCCTGGGCATAGCGCGCGGGCGCGCCGACCGGGTTCGGCATGGAGGAGGAGGCGGTATGGATTGTCTCGGCGGCCACGGGCGATCCCGGTCCTGTTTACTGGTGGGCTGCGCAAAGGTCATGGCCGCGCGAGGGCATCCCTCGGCGGCGGCGGGCGATTAACATGGCGTCACACGCACCGCAACCGACCCGCCGCCAGATTCCGCCCATGCCGCGACACTTGTCGTGACAAATTCGGGCGCGCGGCTGGACGGGATCCGCCCCGCGGGCCAGCATTCCCGCCGGATCCGAGGGGAAACGCCATGCTCGACAACCCGCCGCTGCTCACCATCCATCGCGGCCACCGCCGCCCGGACCCGGCGCTGGTCGCGGCCTTCCGCGGGGCGCAGACCTCCCACTTGGCCGATGCCATGGATGGCCGGGGGGCGCTCGACTACCGGATCAAGCCGATGGATGCGGAAAACGCGGTCTTCGCCGGCCCGGCGCTGACCGCCTTCGCCTATCCGGCCGACATCGTCGGCGTCTATGGCGCCCTGGCCGAGGCCGAGCCGGGCGACGTGCTGGTCGTCGCCAACGACGCCTACACGGCCACGGCGGTGATCGGCGACATCGTCGCCGGGATGCTGAAGAACAAGGGCGTGGCCGCCTTCGTCACCGACGGGCTGGCGCGCGACCGGGCCGGCATCGTCGCCACCGGCCTGCCGGTCTTTGCCGCCGGGATCATGCCGGCCTCCCCCGCCGCCAACGGGCCGGGCGTGGTGGGCGCGCCCGTGACGCTGGGCGGCCAGCATGTCCGCCCGGGCGACATCATCGTGGGCGATGCCGACGGCGTGGTGGTCGTGCCGCTCGATCAGGCGGAGGCCGTGCTGGAACGCCTCGCGGCCATCCGGGTGGCGGAGGCCAAGGCCATCGCGGCGGTCGAATCGGGCAGCACGGCCACCGACCGCATCCGCCACATCGTCGCCGGGGCCCGCATCATCGGCCCGTGAGCGGATCCCACAGCGGCATGCCGAGCACGGCGGCCGCCAGGATCAGGGCGTAGCCGGCGCGGCGGAAGGTCGTCTCGCTGGCCAGCCCGAACAGCGCGGCGCCGCCCCACAGCCCCGCCGCGTAGGACGGCCCCGCGGCCAGCGCCAGCCAGGCGCTGTCCCAGCCGATCAGCCCGCGCCAGGCATAGGCGGCGGTGACCACCGCCGTCAGGATGGCGAAATAGAGGTTCATGTTGGCCCGCACCGTCAGCGCCGGGGCCGAGCGGCCGAGCCACCAGACCGCCGGCGCCACGCCGCCGAGCATGGCCGTGCCGCTCATCACCCCGCCGACGACGCCGACGCCGACCGTCAGCGGCACCGATCCCGCCCCGTGGTATCGCCAGCCGGAGGCGAGCACCGTCGCCGCCATCAACACCAGCCCGGTCAGCCCCCAGCGCAGCGCCACCGGGTCGGCATAGGCGAGGATCAGCGCCCCGAAGGGCACCGCGAAGATCGCGCCCACGGCCATGACCGAGACCTCCCGCCGCGCCGCATGCCGCCAGGCGCCGCGCAGGAACAGCAGACAGGCGACGCATTCGAGCAGCGCCAGCACCGGCACCGCCGCGCGCGGCCCCACCGCGGCGGCGGCCAGCGGCACGAAGACCAGGGCGGCCCCGAAGCCCGAGAAGCCGCGCGACAGGCCGCCGACGATCGCCGCCCCGGCGACGCCGAGCAGCGCACCCAGGGGCGGCAGGTTGGCGAGAAGGAAGTCCATGCGCGCGCAGCCTCGGCCGCCGGACCGCCGCCGTCCAGGGCGGGGCCGGCATGACCCGGCCGCGGTTGTCGCCTGCCCAGCCGCGGGCTACAGCGTGCCGCGTCATGAGCCCCCCACCGGACGCCATGCCGGCCGCGTCGCCGGGCGCCCCCTCCGCATCCCTCTCCGAAGGCCCGCTGCCGGCGCTGCGCGCGCGCATCGCCGGCGGGGCCATCGCCGCCGACCCGGCGCAGGAACTCGCGGCGGAGAAGCTGCAGGACCTCTGGCGCCGCACCCGCGGCTACGACCCGAAGGTGGATCCGCCCGAGACCGGCGGCTTCCTCGGCCGCTTCTTCCGCCGCAAGCCGGTGGACGAGGCGCCGAACGGCGCGCCTCTCGGCCTCTACCTCGTGGGCGAGGTCGGGCGCGGCAAGTCCATGCTCATGGACCTGTTTTTCGCCAGCGCCGACGTGGCGCGGAAGAAGCGGCTGCACTTCCACCAGTTCATGCAGCAGGCGCATCGCCGCATCCATGAATGGAAGAAGCAGCACGGCGACACCACGGACCCCATCCCGCCGCTCGCCGATTCGATCGTGGCCGAGGCCGCGCTGCTCTGCTTCGACGAATTCCAGGTGCACGACATCGCCGACGCGATGATCCTCGGCCGGCTGTTCGAGGCGCTGTTCGCCCGCGGCGTGGTGATCGTCGCCACCTCCAACACCGCGCCGGACGACCTGTTCAGGGGCAAGCCGGGGCGCGACGCCTTCCTGCCCTTCATCCAGCTCATCAAGAAGCGGATCGAGGTGCTGCACCTCGAAGCCGCGCGCGACTACCGGCGCGAACGCATCCGCGGCCTGCCGACCTGGCACGTGCCGCCCGACGGCCGCGCCGAGCGCGCGATGGACGCCGCCTTCGCGGAACTGACGGGCGACACGCCGGCAAAGCCAACGAGACTGACGCTGCTCGGCCGTGCGGTGGAAGTGCCGCAGGCCGCCCGCGGCGTGGCGCGCTTCGAGTTCGACGAGATCTGCGGCAGGCCGCTCGGCCCCGCCGACTACCTGGCCGTCGCGACCCACTTCCACACGGTGGTGCTGGACGGGATCCCGCGCCTCGGCCCCGAGAACTTCGACAAGGCGCGCCGCTTCATCACGCTGATCGACGCGCTCTACGAGCACCGCTGCAAGCTGGTGGCGAGCGCCGAGGACTACCCCGACCGCCTCTATGAGCGCGGCGAGAACGCCGCGATGTTCGAGCGCACCGCCTCCCGCCTGGTGGAGATGCAGAGCCAGGACTACCTGGCCCTCCCGCACCTCACCTGAGGCGCAGCGGCACCGATGCCTCCTCCGGCCCGGGCGGGTCGGCGAGGAACTCCTCCAGCGCCGCCACCGCCTCCGGGATGGAGACGCGCCAGCGGCCGGTCAACTCGTCGCAGGGCTCGACCCAGGCGAGATGGGGATGGCCGCGCAGGCGGGAGATGCGCGTCATGCACAGCCGCACCAGGAGCGAGCGCGGCATGGCCGGCATCAGCTCGAAGACCTTCACGCCGGGGCGCGCCAGCGCCAGCAGGGCGAGCCCCGCCCCGTGCGGCGCGACGATCACCGAGGCCGCGCGCACCGCGCGGACCTGCTCCGCGAAGGGCAGGCGGGACATCATCACTGCAACGAAGCCCATGGCCTCCAGCACGGCCTCGAACTCCGCCTCGTTCTCCATCGGCCGCAGGGCGGCGTCGCGGCGGGAGATGTAGAGACGCGGCCCGCCCGGCGGGGGAAGGCTGCTGGCCGCATCGGCGGCGGCGGCGATTCGGTCGTGCAGCGCGGCGGCCGGACTCCCCGCCTCCGCCCGCCCGGTCCGGTGGGTGACGCTGTAGAGCACATCCACCCGGCAGGCCTCGCCGACCGGCAGCACCGGCAGGTCCGGCCCGGCGAGCAGGTCGAGGCTCGCCGTCTGGAAGGGAGCGGCGTCGTCGCGCACCAGGATCGGCAGGCTGCGCGGCACGCCCGGGGCGAATCGCCAGGCGAAGCTCGGCAGGTAGCCGTTCAGCCAATGGTGCAGGTTGTTGGTCACGCCGGTGGCGAGCACGCCGGCGGGGATGCGGGGGGCCACCGTCATGGCCGCGCGCGCGCTGCCGGGCAGCGACGTGACCAGCATGCCGAGCACGCCGCCGTCCGGCCGCCAGATGTGGCCGTGCCGGTTCACGAACACGTCGCGATGGACCACGACCTGGGGGGTATCCTCCTCGCGCAGCTCCTGCTCGGCCCGCGCGGCCAGGCCCAGTGCCAGATCCGCGAAGGCGGGATCCACGCCGGGGGCCAGGCGCAACCGCGGCGACAGCGCGGGCAGGACGAGCGGACCCGGGTCGGGGTGGGCGAAGATGGCGCGTTCCGTCTCCTCCGCCCGTGCCCCGGAGAGGCGGCGTTCCAGGGCGCGGGCCGCGTCGCGCACCGTCGGGTCGGCGCGGGCGTCGAGGCGGATCGCGGCCAGGGTCCCGCCAACCGGGCCTCGCGCCTCAATGTCCCAGACCGTGGCGGGGTCGCAGCAGAGCACGGCCCAGGCCTGCTGGGCGTTGCCGGTGGCGGCGAGGCGCGCCGCCGCGGCCGCGCGGATCCGGTGCGGCAGCTCGGCGACGATCACCAGCCGGACGGCCCAGGCCAGCGCCTCCGGGTCGCGCACCGCGAGCGCCGCTTCCACCGCACGGACGAAAAGGCCGGGACGCAGCCGGTCGGCCGGCTGGGAGCGCAGGAGATCGAGGACCCCCTGCCAGTCCCCGGCGGTGACCATCTCATGGGTCAGTCGGCCAATGGCGCCGGGCGCAAGCGGTGCCTTGGAAGGCGCTATCGAAGCGGAATCGTTCATCGGGGGGCCAGGATTCTCGGGGCTTGCCAGGACGGCCTCGGTGGGGTTCATCAAAACGTGGAAGCGCCGGATCTTTCCAGCCCATGGTGGATCGGTCTAGCCTGCGTGAAATATCACGCAACGAATCGAGAGGTTGAACGCATGCGGTTCCTGGCCTCGGCGCTGATTGCCCTTGCCACCCTGTCCTGGTCCGTCATGCCGGCGGAGGCGCGCAGCCGCACCCAGCAACAGGCCCAGGCGCAGTCCCGGCCGGTGGCGTCGCAGACCACGCGCGCGGCGGCGACGCGGCGGACCGAGGTGCCGCAGCGACAGGCCCGTGCATCCCAGCCGACCGGCCGCCAGGCCGCGGCCCCCCGCCAGGCG
>NZ_JAAEDM010000058.1 GCF_018129065.1 Neoroseomonas soli
CACGGCGCCGGAGGCCGCGCGCCCCGCGGCGGCGCCGGCCGCTCCGCCGGCCTGTTCGCAGCCGGACAGCAGCGCGAGGGAGAAGAGCAGGGCAGCGGGACGCCAGGAAAGGATGTGTGCCGGCAAGGTTCGTCTCCTTGTTCCGGTGCAGGCTAGACCAGTACGGCGCCTTGCTGAACCTTCATGGTTGCGGCGCGACGGCGAGAAGGCGAAAGCCGCCGAGCGCCTCCGGCAGCGGCACCGGCACCAGCCAGCCCGGCCCCCTGCCGTCCCGCAGGCGCGCGGCGAGCGTGCCTTCCCCGGCCATGCGCGCATCCGGGCCGGCGCAGGTGAGGACCAGCGCGACCCCGCGCCGGCGCAATACCTGGCGCGCGGCCTCAGGGTCGGTCGCGGCGAACACCGCGCGCGTGTCCTGCAGTGCCGCGCCGCCGCGGTGATAGGGGCCGGCGACGGCACGGAAGGGGGTGCGCCAGGCGATCTCGGGCCCGGCGTTGATGTCCGCCGCCATCAGGATCGGCGCGGGGGAGCCCGGCGCAACACCTGGCCGCTCGGCGGCGAGCCATCGGGCGAGGGCGGTCACGTCGCAGGCCGCCTCCGCGTGTCCCGCCGCCGCGCCCGCTGCGTCGGGGCCGGGCATTGCGGCAAAGGGCAGCGCAAGCAGTCCGGACAGCAGCAATGCTGCGGCCATCCCGCGGAAGACTTTGCTGCGAGGCCAAGCGGCACCGAGCACGGCACCCACCAGCCCCGCCCCGGCGACAGCGGCCGGCGCGGCGAGATCGAGGGCGAAGCGTCGCGCCGCGAAGGCGGCGACCAGCCCGCTCAGCAGCGCCGCGAACAGCGCGAGCCCCGCTGGCCAGCGCCGGTCGCGCAGCCATCCGGGCGCGGCAAGTCCGAGAGCGATCAGCCCGGCCAGCGGGGGGCCGCCGAGCAGCGCCGGCACATCGGATGCGCGCCCCCGGCCGAAAGGCGGCAGCGGCTGCATTTCCTCGATGGCGGGGAGCAGGACGTCGCGGCTCGCCGCATCGGCGCTGCCGAAGGATCCGGCCAGGGCGTCGGGGAACAGCAGCAGCAGGACCGCGAGCGCGGCGACCGCCGAGGCCGCGCCGACTGCGACCCGTCGCGCGCGCGCCGTGTCGGCGAAGGGCAGAACGGCGGCGAAGACCGCGGCGATCGCGGCCGCCAGGGCGACATGATGCACCGACACGCGGTCATACTCGACCGCGAGCCAGCCGGCCGGTGGCCGCTCCACCACGACGGCGAGCGCGAGTGTCGCGCCCATGGCCAATGCGATCCGCATCCCCTGCCTCGCCAGGCCACGCCCGTCATCGGCCGCCACGACGGCGAGGCCGGTCGCGAGCAGCACCGGCGCGGCGAGGATCAGCGCCTCCGGGCTGACCCAGATGCCGAAGCCGAAGGCCGCCCCGGCCAGCACGGCCGCCCTCCGAGGGAAGTCGGGCCGCAGCGCCCGCACCGCCCCGCCGAGTGCGACAAGGAGCGCGAGCAGGATCAGCGCGTGATGGTCGGCGCGCCCGGGCATCGCATAGCCGGTCGCTGCCGGCATCGCGACCGCCATCGGCACGGCGAACCACGGCGCCGCCCCCGGCCAGAGTCCCCGCGCCGCCCAGGCCGCCGCGACCGCCGCGAGCACATGCAGCGCCGGCGAGACCAGCCCGCCCACGAGGAAGATCGCTTCCCGCGGATCGAACCCCGCCAGCCCTTCCAGCGCCAGTGCCGGCAGCAGGATCAGCAGGTCGAGCGGCCGCGTCCAATGGAGCGACAGGCCCTCCGGCGCCGCGAGCGCGGGCGTGACCGTGTCGAACCAGCCGCCGCCAAGGCGCAGTTCGAGCACGCGCACGACCCGCATGTACGCGTCCGCATCCACCAGCCGCCCCTCCGCGAAGGGGGCATGGGGTCCGGCCAGTATGCCGAGATGCACCGCGGCGACCGCGGCCAGGGCGAAGAAAAGCAATCCCGGGCCAATCCGGGACGGTGGTTCCGCGGCGACGGGCGGCATCGGCGCGGCCTCGCTCCCCTGGGCTGCCGCTGCCGGTGTGCGCGGCGGCTCCGCGTCGAGTCAACAATGCGAGCGAGGGAATCGTGCGGCGATGAGGCGAACCACGCGCCGGTTGCCGCCGCACCGCCGCGCCTAGTCAACAATGCGGGCAAGGGGATCGTGCGGCGATGAGGCGAGCCACGCGCCGGTTGCCGCGGCGCCGCCGCGGAGCCACCCTCGCGGCCGGCAGCAGCGGGAGCAGGCAGATGGCTCGTCACGACCTCTTCGTTCGTCTCGGGGAGACGCTCTATCGCGTGGAGCGCCCCTGGGGCGAGGTCCCGAAAGGCGTGGGCGTGCCGAGCGACGTCGCCTGCGACGCCGAGGGCCGCGTCCATGTCCAACTCCGCCAGGACC
The DNA here is from genome assembly GCF_018129065.1 of Neoroseomonas soli. Taxonomy (GTDB): domain Bacteria; phylum Pseudomonadota; class Alphaproteobacteria; order Acetobacterales; family Acetobacteraceae; genus Neoroseomonas; species Neoroseomonas soli. The sequence continues at coordinate 2,408 of NZ_JAAEDM010000058.1, forward strand.
CGATGGCCGACCCCGAAGGCCCGGCCGTCGTGGTGCTGTCGCCGGAGGGGCGGCACATCGCCGCCTGGGGCGGGGCAGAGGTGGCGGACGGCCACATGCTCTCCGTCCATCCCGATGGCCGCGTCTTCGTGGTGGACCGGGACGCGCAGGAGATCATCGTCTTCAGCCGGGAGGGCAAGCGCCTGGGCGGCATCGGCCGGCGCCACCGCCCGGGCGAACCCTTCAACGCCCCGTGCGACGTGGCCTTCGGGCCTGACGGGTCGATCTATGTCGCGGACGGCTACGGCGCCTCCTTCGTGCATCGCTTCAGCGCCGAGGGCACGCCGATGGGCCGCTGGGGTCGTCCGGGCGACGGGCCCGGCGAGTTCTCCACCCCGCACTCCGTCTGGGTGCTGCCCGATGGCCGCGTGACCGTCGCGGACCGCGAGAACAACCGCGTCCAGGTCTTCACGCCGGACGGCTCCTGGCTCGCCGACTGGACCGGCCACCACAAGCCGATGAGCGTGCATGGTGGGCCGGACGGCACGCTCTACGTGACGGACCAAGTGCCGCGCCTGTCCTGGCTCGCGCCGGACGGCGCGCTGATCGGGCGCTGCCGGCCGGTGCTGAACGGCGCGCACGGCATGTGGCGCGGGCCCGACGGGCGGATCTTCCTCAGCGAGCAGAATCCCTCGCGGCTGACCTGCCTGGTGCCGGTCTGACTTAGCCGCGCATGTCCTCGGCGATCAGGTCGGCGGCCTTTTCCGCGACCGAGAGCACCGTCGCGTTGATGTTGCGCACGGGGATGTCCGGGAAGACCAAAGCATCGGCCACGCGTAGCGCCTCGAGGCCGCGCGGCGTTCTTTGTCTGTTTGAGCCTGAGTTCGGCTGCTATGCCTCCCGCACTTTCTGCACGAGAAAGCCCTTCAGACCCTTGTCCCGCAACGCGGCCAGCAACGCGTCGGAGACGAAGAACTCGCCCATGGTGAAGTACGCATCCACCCACAGGTGCCGCCCGGCGATGACTGCGCGCGAAAGGCAGATGTCGTCGACGGTGCTCAGCACTTCGTTCAGCGTCTTGCGGCGCTGGCCCTGCTTGCCGATGCATTCCTCGGGCAACAGCGAGTTGTTGCGCACCAGCGGGTTCATGATGAAGTACTGGCCCGGCGCGACCTCTCGCCCATCCAGGCGCTCGATCGGCTTGCCGTTGGGCCGGCGGATCATGATCGGGAAGAACTGGTGCAGGCCGGGTTCGAAGGCTTCCACCACCTCCCGGAACTCCGCCGAAACGCCCCAGCACGCCACCACCGGCATGAAGTCGGCCAACGCCTGGTGCTTCGAGGTGAGCCAGAACTCGGGCTTCACATCCCCCGGCTCGAAGCGGACGCCCTTGTTGCCGAAGTCGAACTCGCCAAGAGGCGTTCGTCGTTTACCGGCGTCAGTGAGCGCGCCACTCGCCCCCGGCCCCTCCTTTGGTGCCCCCCTTACACGCGGCCTAAGGCGCGTGTCGTGCGCGAACATGATCATCGCTGCCATCAAGTGCCTCGCCTCCGTCATCAGCCGCCGATCGGTAGAGAAAGCAGGGGGAGGCAACGGGAACCTCCCCGCCCATTCATCTGCGCATATCCTCCGCGATCAGGTCCGCTGCCTTCTCGGCGACCGACAGCACCGTGGCGTTGATGTTGCACACCGGGATGTCCGGGAAGACCGAGGCATCCGCCACGCGCAGCCCCTCGATGCCGCGAAGCCGCAGGCGCGCATCGAGCGGCGCGCCGAGATCGCCCCCCATCCGCACCGTGCAGGAGGGGTGATAGACCGTCCCGCCCGTCGCCTTGGCGAAGGCGAGCAGCGCCTCGTCGGTGTCGGCCTCCGGCCCCGGGCGCACCTCCTGCGCGACGATGCCGCGCAGCGGTTCCGCCGCCATCCATCGGCGCGCCAGACGGATGCCGCGCACGACGCATTCCTCGTCGGCGCGCTCGGTCAGGAAGCGCGGGGCGATGGCGGGGGCGTCTTCCGCGCGCGGTGATTTCAGCGTCACGGAACCCCGGCTGTGCGGCCGGCACTGCCAGACGCCGAGGGTGAAGCCGGGCTCCGTCTCCGGCACGCCGATGCGCCCGTCCTGCCAGGACAGCGGCCCGCCGTTGATCTGGATGTCCGGCGCCTCCAGCCCATCCTGCGTGCGCGCGAACAGGGACATCATCCCCGGCGACCAGGTCAGCACCCCCTTGCCGCTGGTGATCCAGCGCAGCACCTCGAGCCCCAGCCGCGGCCAGACGATGCGGCGGTTGGCTGACCAGCGGTGATCGGTCAGGCGGTAGGTCAGCCGCGCGATGTAGTGGTCCTGCAGGTTCTGCCCCACGCCCGGCGCGTCGAGCACCGGCGCGATCCCGTGCTCCGCGACATGCGCCGCGGGCCCGACGCCGGAGAGCATCAGCAGGTGCGGCGACCCGATCGCGCCGGCGGACAGCACCACGCCGAAGCGCGCGCGGATGATCTGTTCCTGCCCCCCGCGCCGGATCGCGACGCCGGTCGCGCGCCCCTGCTCCACCACGATGCGCAGCGCGAGCGCGTTGTCGATGATGGCAAGGTTCGGCCGCGACAGCGCCGGCACCAGATAGGCCCGCGCCGCAGAGATCCGCCGCTGCCCGCGCCGCGTCTGCTGGAAGGTGGCGAAGCCTTCGCGCCGCGGGCCGTTCATGTCCTCGTTCACCGGCAGGCCGATCGCCTCGGCCGCGTGCGCGAATTCGTCTAGCAGTTCGGGCCGCTCTGCCAGATGTTCGACCGGCTGCGGCCCCTGCGTGCCGCGCCCTTCGCCGCCGCCCGCGAAGGATTCGTGGCGCATGAAATAGGGCAGCAGGTCGTCCCACCCCCAGCCCGTACAGCCCTTCTGCGCCCACAGGTCGTAGTCCGACGGATGCCCGCGCACATGGCCGAGCCCGTTGATGGATGACGACCCGCCCCACACGCGCCCACGCGGATAATCGAGCGCGCGGTTGCCCGTCGCGGCATCAGGCTCGGTGCGGAAGCCCCAGGTCAGCCGTGCATGATCCAGGATGCGCGCATAGCCCGCGGGGATGTGGATGTAGGGATGGCGGTCCTTGCCGCCGGCCTCGATGACCGCGACGGTCGCGCCGTTCGCCGAGAGCCGGTTGGCCAGCACGCAGCCCGCGCTGCCCGCGCCGACGATCACATGGTCGAACATGGTGTCCATCGGTGCATCGGAGCGCGCCCACGCGACGCGGTCCAGAGGCCGCGCATGTTTCAGTCGTCCGGACCGCGCGGCGCGTTGCCGGCTTCCACCGCCGGCACCTCGCGCGCCACCGCGAGCATCAGGCGGCGGAGCCAGGCATGACCCGAATCACTCTCGAAGCGCCGGTGGAAGATCATCGACAGCCGCGTGTGGCGGATCGCGACCGGCGATTCCCGCACCACCAGCCCATGCGCCTCGGCCATCCGGCGCGCGAGCCGCGCGGAGAGCGTCATCACCATGTCCGTGCGCGCCAGGATGTCGGGCACCGCCGAGAGATGCGCGACCACCGCGCCCAGCCGCCGCCGCTTGCCGCGCGCCGCGAGCGCCACATCCAGCGCGCCGTCGCGCGAGCCGTTCGGGGAATGGAGCAGATGCGGGAAGGTGATGAGCCGGTCCTCGTCCAGCACGCCGGTCGCGAGCGGATGGCCCGGCCGCATCAGCGTCCTGAATCCTTCGGGCAGCAGGCGGACGCGGGTGTAGATCGCCGGCGGCTCCGGCAGCACGCCGATGGCGAGCTCGGCCTCCCCGCGCTCGAGCAGCGACTGCCAGTTGGTGCGGTCCGCGTGGCGGATGGCGAGCAGGCAGCCGGGCGCCTCGCGCCCCATGTGCTCGAGCAGCGTCGGTGCCAGCACCGCCTCGGCATATTCGCTCAGCGCGACCTGGAAGACGCGGTCCGAGGTCGCGGGATCGAAGGGCGCGTGGACGGCGAAGGTTTCCTTCAGCCGGTCCAGCACCTCGGCCACCGGGCCGGCGAGGGCAAGGGCGAGTTCCGTCGGCTCCACGCCGCCCGGCCGGCGCAGGAACAGCTCGTCATTCAGCGCCGCCCGCAATCTCGCGAGGGCGTTGGACACCGCCGGCTGCGACAGGTTGAGCCGCTGCGCCGCGCGGGTGACGTGGCGCTCGCGTGCCACCGCGTCGAAGACGCGCAGCAGGTTGAGGTCGAGGGTCGCGAGGTCCGCCATTCGTGGCGGTGATGATGGACGTTTCGAAGGTCCGTTGGAAGGCGGCGTCCCTTCCGGGGCATGTTCCCCGCCAACGGAGGCCACCGGGGCCTCGCACCCAAGGACACCCGCCATGATCGACCCGAAGACCACCACCCCCTATGCGACCTTCCTCCTCCGCGTGAGCCTGGGCCTGCTGTTCCTGGCGCATGGCGGCCTGCTGAAGCTCGGCACCTTCGGCCTGTCCGGCGTGATGGGCTTCTTCGGCTCCCTCGGCTATCCGCCGATCTTCGGCGCCATCGTCGCCTTCGCCGAGGTCGGCGCCGGCATCGCCCTCATCACCGGCGTCGGCGTGCGGATCGTCAGCCTGCTGACGCTGCCGATCATGATCGGCGCCACGATGCAGCACCTGCCGGCCGGCTGGCTGTTCAGCGGCCAGGGCGGCGGTTGGGAATTCCCTGCCTTCTGGACGGTGCTGATGGTGGTGCAGGCCGGCCTCGGCGCCGGCGCCTGGGCGCTGGACGCGAACCGCCTGCTCGGCCGCCAGCCCAGCGTGGCGAACGCCTGACCCTGACAAGGAACGCCCGGCGGGATGATCCGCCGGGCGCTTCCGTGTGATGGCCCCCGCCTCGTGCGGGGGTTTTTTTCGTTCCGGGGCCGGCCTCGGGACCGCCGTTCAGCGGGTCCCGCCCCGCGGCGGGGCCGGCAGGCTCTCGGACTGGACGCGGCCGCCGGCCGGGCCGGGCCCCGGCGTGATCACCGCCTGCGGCGCGGCCGAACCCTGCGGCGGTGCGGAACCCTGCGGAACCGGGGCGGTCGCGGCGGGCGCCTGGGACAGGCGCATCAGCGCCGCACGCAGCGGGTCGGAGGCCGGGTTGTGGGCCTCCATCCCGACCACGACCTGGCGTGCGGAGACGTCGCGGCCGAAATACTCGCGCATCCATTCGCTGCGTGACGAGACCAGGTTCCCGTCCAGCGTAATGCCCGCGAAAAGCCCGCGCGCGCGAGCGATGGTCACGATATCCGCGCCGATCGCCGCCGTGGTCGAGCCCGAGATGCCGCGCCCCAGCGTGCCCAGCGCGACGCCGGCATCGGCGCCGAACTTGAACTGGCTGTCCAGCATCGCGTCGAGCGCCTTGTCATTCATGATGAGCATCAGGACCTGCGCGTCCTGCACGCCGATCTGGAAGCCGATCGAGCCGCCGCCCATGGTGAAGAAGGCCGGCGAGGACCAGGACCCGCCGCCATCGCGCGCCACCATCACGCAGTCGCCGCCGGCGCCGCCGAAGATGAATCCGGCGCGGAAGACGCGGGGACAGATCATCGCCGCCCGCGCGCGGCCGAGCATGGAGCGCGCATCCGCGCTCATCTCCCCGAGGTCGAGGATTTCCTGCAGGGCGAGCGTGGAACGGTCGACCAGCGCCTGCGCTTCCGACTGGGCGCGGGCCTTGTTCCCCCCGAGGACGAGGGCCAGTCCCGTGAGGGCAAGAAGGGCGAGACGGCGCATGAAGCGAACCTCCCAAGCCTTTGAATGTCGGCCCTTCTAGCCCGCCCTCTTGGTCATGACAAAGGTTTCGCGATGGCGAAACCGTGAACGAATCCCTGCCCATTCCCGGGTTCCAAGGGCCTTTCGGCCCTTGGCGGGGGGCGGCGCCCCCTCGCTGCTTGCCCTAAACCGCCGCCGGCGGTGTCCAGGGTTCCTCGTTCACCGCGGCGACGCGCCAGTCCAGCCCGTGCTTCTCGATTCGCGTCAGCGACAGATTCTTGATCGAGAACACCAACGCCTGATCCGGAGAGAGCCCCATCGCGTGCGCTAGCATCGCGCGGATCGACCCGCCATGCGCGACGACGACGACGTCCTGCCCTTCGAGCAGCGTCGCCATGCGCTCCAGCGCGCCGGAGACGCGCGCCTGCATCTCCTTGAAGGATTCCCCGCCCGGCGGGTGTTCCTCCCCCGCATGCGGCCAGAAGGGATGGGCCGGGCGGGTCAGCAGCGCGGGCAGCGCCTCATGGGGAATGCCTTGCCAGTCGCCGAGGAATTGCTCGGCGAATTGCGGCTCGGGGTCGAGTTCGGCGTGCGGATACCCGGCCGCGAAGATCGCCGCCGCCGTGGCCCGCGTGCGGGACAGGTTGGTGACGAACCAGCGCGCCGGCTGCGGCAGGCGATGCGCAAGCCATCGATACGATGCCGCCTCCTGCCGCAGCGCCAGATCGCAGAGGGCGACATCCATGGAACCGTAGAGCACGGCGCGGGCGGAAGGCTCGACCAGCGCATGGCGAACGAGGAAGAAGCGGGTGGGGGTCACGCGCGTCCTCTAGCCCAGGCATCCCGCGCTGGGGAGGGGCGGAACACGACCCGGAGACCGCCCCCGCCCGGAGCGCCCGCCATGATGGCGGCCGGGCACCTCGGCCTTGGTCGCGCTTGCCTGGCCTGCATCCGGCCCGGCAGGATGCCGTTCATGGCCCTGATCCCGCGCAGCACCGCGCTGCTCGCCTTCCTCGCCCTTCCCTTGAGCCGGGCCCTGGCCGATCCGCCGCCGGGACGAGGCCGTGGTCAAGGTCACGGTCAGGGCCAGGGGCAGGGCCAGGGTGGCCCGCCCGGCCACGCGCGGTTCGGCGGCAATGACAGCGTCGTCATCCGCAACTGGGCCGCGGCGAACCCCGGCTGGTCCCCGCGCCCCTTGCCGCCCGGGCAGATGCGACAACTGGCGCGCGGCAAGCCGCTGCCACCGGGCATCGCGCGCCAGACGCTGCCGCCGGGGCTGATCGCGCAACTGCCAGCCTATCCGGGGCACAGCTACGCGATGGTCGGGACCTCGGTCGTGCTGCTCGGCGCCGGCGGCGTGGTGGTGGACATCGTCGCCGGGCTGTTCTGACGGCCCTGCCTTCAACCCTGCCCGTCACCCGCGAGCTCGAGGGCACGGGCATAGACCTCGCGCTTCCGCAGGCCGGTCGCCGCGGCGACGCTGGCCGCCGCGTCGCGCAGGCTCAGCCCCGCGGCGAGGGCCGCGCGCAGGCGGGCGTCGAGCTCGTCCTCTCCTACCGCTTCCTCGGGCGCGGGGCCGACGATGATGCAGATCTCCCCGCGCGCCTCGGCCGTCGCGTAATGGGCTGCGAGGTCGGCGAGCGTCCCGCGCCGCACTTCCTCGAAGCGCTTGGTCAGTTCGCGCGCGACCGCGGCCGGGCGGTCGGCGCCGAAGGCCTCGGCCATGGCGGCGAGCGCCTCGCCCAGGCGGTGCGGCGCTTCGAAGAAGACCAGCGTGGCGGAGAGCCCGGCCCGCTCGACGCCCCGCAGCCGCGCGAGGTCCGCCGCGCGCGGCCCCGCCCTGGCCGGCAGGAAGCCCAGGAACAGAAAGGGATGCGGCGGCAGGCCGGAGAGCGCGAGCGCCATCACCGCCGCATTCGGCCCCGGCACGGCGGAGACCGCGATGCCCGCCTCGATGGCCGCGCGCACCAGCCGAAAGCCGGGATCGCTGACCAGCGGCGTGCCGGCATCCGAGACGAGCGCGAACCGTTCGCCCGCCTTCATGCGTTCGACAAGCCTGGGGGCTTGCGCCGCCTCATTGTGATCGTGCAAGGGGATCATGGTTGCCGCGATGCCCTGGCGCGCGAGCAGGCCGCCTGTCACCCTGCTGTCCTCGCACAGCACGGCGTCGGCGTCCCTGAGCGCCGCCATCGCGCGCGGCGAGAGGTCGCCGAGATTTCCGATCGGCGTCGCGACGAGCACCAGGGCCGGCTGCGCCGGACCACCGGGAGGATCGACGGACCGTGTCCCTTCTGCCTCGCCTTCGACTGTCACGCCGCCTCTCCGTGCCGGTGTTCGGTGCCCTTTTGGGCCTCGCGGCCTGCGGGCCGCAAGTCGGTGGGCCCGCCACGCGCGGGCCGCTGCAGGAACCGCCGCGCAATCGCATCGCGCTGCTGCTGCCGCTGAGTGGACCGCAGTCGCCGCTCGGAAGGGCGATGCAGCAGGCCGCCGAGCTCGCGCTGTTCGAGCGCGGCAACCGCAATGTGGACTTCCTGCCGATCGACACCGGCGGCAGCGCCTCCGGCGCCGCGGGCGCCGCGCGCCGCGCCGTGTCCGACGGCGCGCGCGTCATCGTCGGGCCGCTCACCGCGCCCGAGACCTCCGCCGCCTCGACGCCGGCGCGCGCGGGCCGCATCCCGATCCTCGCCTTCACCAACGACGTGGCACAGGCCGGGCCGGGCGTCTGGACCATGGGCGTCACGCCGGCGCAGCAGGTGCGGCGCGCCATGGGCGCGGCGATGTCGGGCGGCGCGCAGCGTTTCGCCCTGGCCGCACCGGACGACGCTTTCGGCCGTGCGCTGGCCTCCGCCGTGCAGCGCATGGCCTCCGAATGGGGCCTGGCGGAGCCGGTGGTGGTGATGCATCCGGTGCGCGCGAACGGCGCGGCGGTGGCGCAGGACCTGCTCAGCCGCGCCTCGGGCGGGATCGACGCCGTGCTGATCGGCAGCACCGGCGCGCTCGCCCGCGGGGTGGCCGCCGGCCTCGCCGCCAATGCCACCCCGGCACCGCGCATGCTGGGCCACGCGCTCTGGGCGCAGGACGCGTCGCTGGGGCAGGAACCGGCGCTGCACGGCGCGCTTTTCGCCGCGCCCGACCCGCGCGGCCGCGCCTCCTTCGATGCGCGCTACGAAGGCGCCTTCGGCGAACGCCCCCCGCGCGTCGCCGGCGTGGCCTATGACGCGGCGGGCGTCGCGGCGCGGGTGGTGCTGACGCCGCGCGGCCAGGCCGGCCCCAATACGGGGGAGATCTTCGACGGCGTGGACGGCCCCGTCCGCCTGCAGCCGGAAGGCCAGGTGCAGCGGGGCCTGGCGCTCTTCGCCGTCGAGCCGAGCGGCGAGGCGCGCATGGTTGAGCCCGCACCGACGCCCGGCGCCGCCGGTTCCTGAACGGCCGAACGCCCGTAATGCTGGGGGAGCGACCCCGCGCGGCCGCCTGGCTGCGCTCCAGCCTCATCGTCGCCGGCCTGCCCGCGGCGACGCTGCTGCTGCTGATGGCGACCGGCGCCGTCGGCACCGGGGCGGGCTTTGTCGCGCTGCTCGTCACCCTGGCCTCGGCGGCGACGGTGGCGCGGCTCTGGCTCGGCAACCTCGGGGAACTCGCGAGCCAGATCCGCGCCGCGGCCTCCGGCGGCGCGGTGCCCAGCCTGAGCGTGGCGCCGCTGCTGGCCTCGGTGCAGGAGGTGGCGGACGGCGTCACCCGCCTCGCGCGCAGCTACGAGGAACGCGGCGCGCTGGTGGAACGCCTGCGCCGCGCCGACGCCGCCATCATCGAGGCGCTGCCCGACCCGCTGCTGGTGCTCTCGGCCGAGCGCGTGCCGTTGCGCGCCAACCGCGCGGCACGGGAGATGCTCGGCCGCCCGCAGGCCGCCGCCGCCCCGGCCGACGCCGCTGCGCTGCTCCGGCACCCGGCGCTGGCAGAGGCCCTCGACGGCGCCTTCACGAGCGGCGAGCCCGCCGCCGCGAACCTCGTGCTTCCCGTGCCGGTGATGCGGGAAGTCGCGGCGCAGGTCATCCCGATGGACCCGCCGCTCGCCGATGGCGGGCGGATGCTGGTGCTGCTCTCCGACCGCACGCAGGAACGCGCGCTCGAGCGCATGCGCGCGGATTTCGTCGCCAATGCCAGCCATGAATTGCGCACGCCGCTCGCCAGCCTGATCGGCTTCATCGAGACGCTGCGCGGCCCCGCCGCCGACGATCCCGCCGCGCAGCAGCGCTTCCTGCAGATCATGGCGGAACAGTCGGACCGCATGCGGCGGCTGATCGACGACCTGCTCGGGCTGTCGCGGATCGAGCTGACGGAACACCAGGCGCCATCCGGGCGCGTGGATGTCGAGACGCTGGCGCGCGCGGAGACGGACGCGATGGCGCCGATCCTCGCCACCCGGAAGGCGCAGCTCGAACTCGAAGCCGCGCCTGCCATCGCCGAGCCGGCCGATGCCGACCAACTCGGACAGGTGATCCGCAACCTGCTCGAGAATGCCATCCGCCACGGGCGGGAGAACGGGCATGTCCGGCTCACGGTGGCGCCCGGCACCGCGCCGGACGGGCGCCCCGGCGTGGCGGTGAGCGTCGCCGATGACGGCCCCGGCGTCGCGCGCGAGCACATCCCGCGCCTGACCGAACGGTTCTACCGCGTGGACAAGGGGCGGTCCCGGCGCGCGGGCGGGACCGGGCTGGGGCTCGCCATCGTCAAGCACATCGTCAACCGCCACCGCGGCACGCTGACGATCGAGAGCGAGGAAGGCGTCGGCACGACCTTCCGCGTCTGGCTGCCGGGCGGCTGAGGGCGCGCCGCCGGCACCTCCAGCGAATGGGCTTCATTGCATCCCTGTTCCAGTCCGGTCCGGTCCGGTCCGGACTGCTGCCCATTTTTCATGGAGTGATCCCATCCTCGGGCCAGGATCAGCGCATCGTGACCATGAAGGTCGCATTCCGCTGGAACCGGGACTGCGACAACAAGGATTGGATGGATTTCGACGCCGGCGAGACGTCCACCTCATGTACTTCGCGTCCCGGAGCGCCAGTGGCAGCGGCCTGGCCAAGGACATCAACGAAGGGCTGGCGCGCGTCATATCGGCGCCCCATCGGACCACCGGCGGCGACACGCGGCGGCACCTGACCGTCCATTGCCGGGACCTGCGGCGGACCTGACAGTCTACATCAGCAGGAACGGCAATTTCTCCGGCCTCGACTACGCGCCGGTGTCGGGAACCAACCCGAAGACGGATCACGTCAACGACGACCGGCACGCGCCGGTGACCGCCAGCGTCGCGAACCTCTATTGACGCGACACTTGCTCGCGAGGGGACGCGACCGCGCGCCGGGCTGAAGGTCGCTGCCCGCGGCCACCGTCACAGCGGCGTCTTGCCGGCGCGACGCGGCGCGGCCACGCTGTCGTGGTGCGGCGGAGGGGCCCCATGGCGCGACGGCAGATGCATCTCGGTGTCTTCGTGCTCGGCACCGGCAACCACATCGCCGGCTGGCGGATGCCGGACGCCTACGACTCCTTCCAGTCGCTGCCGGTCATCCAGCACATCGCGCGCATCGCGGAACGCGGCTGCTTCGACCTGCTGTTCCTGGGCGACACGCTGCAGGCCGGGGCGAACGACCATCCCTCCTACACCGCGCGGTTCGAGCCGATCACCATGCTCGCCGCGCTGGCGGCGAGCACGACGCATATCGGGCTCGGGGCCACGGCCTCGACCTCCTACAACGAGCCGTTCAACGTCGCGCGCTGGTTCGCCTCGCTGGATCATCTCAGCGGCGGGCGCGCGGCGTGGAATGCGGTGACGAGTTCCAACCCGCGCGCGGCGCCGAATTTCGGGCGCGAGCACGCACCGCACGAAGCGCGCTACCGCGCCGCCGAGGAATTCGTCGATGTGGTGATGGGCCTGTGGGACTGCTGGGACGAGGGCGCCATCGTCGCCGACCGCGCGAGCGGGCGTTACATCGACCCGGCGAGGATGCGCAGCCTCGATCATGTCGGCGAGTTCTTCAGCGTGAAGGGGCCGCTGAACATCGGGCGATGCCCGCAGGGGCGGCCGATCGTGCTGCAGGCGGGGGCGTCGGAGCCGGGGCTTAACCTGGCGGCGCGCACCGCGGACGTCGTCTTCTCGGTGGTGCAGGATCTCGAGGAGGCGAAGGCGGCCTATGCGTCCCTGAAGTCGCGCATGCCGGGCTTCGGGCGGCGGCCGGAGGAGATCGCGGTGCTGCCCGGCGTCATGCCCATCCTCGGGCGGACGCGGCAGGAAGCGCGGGACGTGCTGGACCGCCTGCAGTCCTTCACCACCGAGGGCAGCGCCGTGTCGCTGCTGTCGAGCCGGCTGGGCGTGGACGTCTCCGCCTTCCCGCCCGACGAGAAGGTGCCGGACCTGCCCCTGCCCTCGACCTCGCATGGCTTCGCGCGCGCGATGCTGTCGAAGGCGCGGCGGGAAGGGATGACCTGGCGTGACCTGCTGAACCTGACCGGCGCCGCGCGCGGCCACTGGGTGATCGCCGGCACGGCGACCGACATCGCCGACACGCTGCAGGAGTGGTTCGAAGGCGGTGCCGCGGACGGCTTCAACATCATGCCCGCCTGGTTCCCCGGCGCCTTCGATGGCTTCGTGGACGAGGTGGTCCCCGAGTTGCAGCGCCGCGGCCTCTACCGCCGGCAGTACACGGCGAAGACGCTGCGCGGCCATCTCGGCCTGGACATGCCCGCGAACCGCTTCTTCCCGAAGTAGAGCAGATCCCGATCAGTGGAATCATCTGACCGGGTGAAGATGCTCGCAAAAACAAGGGCCTGGAGCGGTGTTCGTGAGCCGAGGCGAACGGAAACCGCTTTAGTGTCCTGATTCCGAAATCCTGCGGACTTCGTTCTCAGGCCACTAGGCTTTGTTTTGCGTGGCCTGCTTGTTCGCTTCGTTCGCTGGAAATCCAGCGAACTTCGCGTGCAGGACACTAGCCGCGCCGGATGGCCGGGAGCATTTCGCCGACCGCGACCTTCGACCTCAGGGCCGCGACGCTTTCGGTTAGTGGGACGAAGCGACTGCTCCCATAGCAGCACCGGACGGATGGATCCTCGCGGCGCGATGGGACGCGCAAGGAAATCCGTTGTTACCACAATTCGTGGTGGGCCGTGACCCGAACAAGCGCCTTTCGGGGCGATGCCGACCCAGGTTCCGTCAGCCTCTTGTGGGTATCACCGACCGCGCGCGACGGCCCGGATGGAACGCTGAGTGTCGCGAATGTGCTCGGTGAGAAGCGCGACCGCTTCCTCGGTGCGTCCCTTCTGCACGAGGTCGAGCAGGCGATGGTGCTCGCGCTGCGGGCGTTCCTTGCCGGCAACCGTCGAGATCTTGCGCCGTGCGGCCGCGTTGAAGTGCTTGAAGTTGCGCTCGATGGCGTCAAGCAGTCGGCGGCACTCACAGGGCAGATAGAGTGCCCAGTGGAAGGCCCAGTTCATCGCCGACCATTTCGCGGGATCTGGTGCCGTGTCGTACTCCGCGAGGATCGCGCGCGCCGCAGCGATGTCGGCATCGGCGGCATTCGGCACGGCGAGGCGGAGCGCATGACACTCCAGCGCGATGCGGACCTCCAGCATCTCCTGGATCTCGGCATCGCTGACGATGGTGACCGTGGCGCCCCGGTTGGGCGAATAGTTGATCAGGCCCTCGGCCTGGAGCGCGCGCAGCGCCTCGCGCACCGGAATGCGGCTGGTGCCGAAGCGCAGCGCCAACTCTTCCTGGCGCAGGGGCGCGCCGGGCGCGAGCCGGCCTTCGACGATGTCCCGGCGCAGCGCCTCGGCCAGCGTCTCGGCGGCGAGGCCCGAGGGGGCGGTGTCTCTCGCCGTCTCAAGCACGGATGCGCGGCTCATTCGGTCATCTCCTACAGTATGCCGCGCTCGCGGTAGGGCTCGTTGCGCAGGACGCGATCCCAGCCGAGCCGCGCAAGGTCGATCGTTTGGTATCCGCCGTCCAGGATCAACTCGGCGATCGCCCGCCCGACGCCCGGTGCATGCATCAGCCCGTGGCCTGAGAAGCCCGCCGCCATCAGGAAGCCCGGGCAGTCCGGCCAGGGTCCGATGATGGCGTTCCCGTCGAGTTCGTTCTGGTCGTAGAGGCCGGCCATGACGCTCTTCTCCCGGGTCCGCTCGAAGGCCGGGAACCGGTGCGCCAGCGCCGGCCAGACCACGCGTTCGAAATAGCCGTGATCGACCTCGAAGTTGAAGCCCCGCGGCTCGTCGCTGTCCGGCATGCCACCCGTGTAGCCGCGCCCCTCGGGCCGGAAGGCCAGCCGGTCGAGGTCCTTGACGTAGGGGAGCGGCTCGATCGCGGTCTCGCACTCGAAGTAGTGCTCAAAGCGGCGCATCGGGCGGATCGGACTCCGCATCCCGGCCATGGCGCAGACCTGGTCGGCCCAGGCACCCGCGGCATTGACGACGAAACGCGTCGTCATCGACCCGCCCGAGGCGAAGCGGACTGCGCGGATGCGTGCGCCATCGCGCTCGATGGCCGCGGCCTCCTCCGGCAGGAATTCCGCACCCAGGTCGCGCGCCTTGCGGCGGAAGCCCTGCTGCACGCCGTGCGGATCAACCCAGGCATCGTCGAGGGAATGCGCAGCGAGCTCGAGGTCATCCACGAACATCGATGGGAAGCGGTGCTTCAGCGCCGCCCGGTCCAGCAGATCGATCCGCACGCCGTGCGCGCGCTGCGTGGCGGCACTCTCCTCCAGCAGCCGGGTGCCGCGCCCGTCCACGATGAAGAGGTAGCCGCCCTTGCGGAAGCTGATCTCCGCCGGGACGCCGTCCACGGCCATCTCCTCCGCGAAGCGTTCGTAGAAGGGAATCGAGAAGTTCGAGAGCTGGATGTTCTCCGGCCCGGAGAAGAGGCGCCGCACCCCGCCCGAGGCGCGCGGCGTCGAGGCCAGCGCATAGGTCGGGTCGCGCTCGATCACCGTCACCCGCGGCGCGTTGTTCCGCATGCGCAGGAAGCAGGCGACGGCACAGCCGATCGCCCCTCCGCCGATGATGACCACGTCCGCGCTGCCCGGCATCCGGTGCTCCCTTTCTTGATTGGTGACGATAGGGGCTTGCCCGCAAGGATGCAATGTGATTACGATTGGATACAATTTGAGGCGATGGGAAGGACCTACTGATGAGCATCCCGGAGGGCGGTACGGACGTTGCCGTCATCGGCGCCGGCATCGTCGGCATCGCGGTGGCGCACTACCTGGCGGTGCGCCACGGCGTCCGCCGCCTGGTGCTCGTCGAACAGGGCGACCCCATGGCCCTGACCTCCGCCCAGTCGGGGGAGAACTACAGGAACTGGTGGCCGCATCCGGTGATGCGCGCCTTCACCGACGACGCCATCGACCTGATGGAGGAGATCGCGCGCGCGAGCGACAATCGCCTGCGCATGACACGGCGCGGCTACGCCCTCGTCACCCGGCGCGAAAACCCCGAGGACCTCTTCGCCGAACTTGCGCGCGGCTACGGCGACGGTGCCGCCTCGCGCATCCGTTTCCACAAGGGCGGCGACACCGGCTACGTCCCGGCGACATCATCGGACTGGCGGACGGCACCGGATGGCGTGGACGTGCTCATGGATCGCGCGCTGATCCGGGCGCATTTCCCGTCCTATGCGCCGGACGTCGCGACGATCCTGCACATCCGCCGGGCGGGCGATATCAGCGGCCAGCAGATGGGAGCGTGGATGCTGGAGCAGATCCGCACCGCGGGCGGGCGGCTGATGCGTGCGCGCCTTGCCGGCATCGATGGCGGCGCCCCCTTCACGCTCCGGCTGGAGGGCGCGAATGGTCCGACGACGCTGCGCGCGGATCGCATCGTCAACGCGGCCGGCCCCTTCTTCGGCGACGTCGCGGCCATGCTCGGCGAGCCAGTTCCGCTGCAGACCGTGTTCCAGCAGAAGATCGCCTTCGAGGATCGCGAGCGCGCAATTCCGCGCTCCATGCCCTTCTCCATCGACCTGGACGGCCAGACATTGTCCTGGACGGAGGAGGAGCGCGAGATCCTCGCCTCCGATCCGACGACCGTCCCGCTGACGCGCCCGATGCCCGGCGCGATCCATTGCCGGCCCGAAGGTGGCGATGGCGGCACCTGGCTGAAGCTCGGCTGGGCGTACAACCGAACGCCCTCTGACCCGCATGCCGAGCCGCCGCCGGTCGATCCCAACTTTCCCGACGTGGTGCTGCGCGGCGCGAGCCGGCTGAATCCGTCGCTCGCCGCCTATCTCGGCCGGCTGCCACGTGGTGCGCGGCATTACGGCGGCTACTACGCCATGACGCCGGAGAACTGGCCGCTGATCGGGCCCATGCGCACGCCGGGTGCGTTCATGGCAGGCGCGCTGTCCGGCTATGGAACCATGGCGGCCACGGCGACGGGCGCGCTCTGCGCCGCCTGGATGCAGGATGCGGCGCGGCCGGACTACGCCGACCTCTTCACGCTGCGCCGCTACGACGATGCCGCGCTCATGGCGGAACTGCGCGGCGATGAAAGCAAGGGCGTCCTGTAACGCACCGCACGACAAGGAGGCATCGACATGAAAGCCAAGAAGACATCGGCACGGCGCCTGGCCACCATCCTCGGCGCGGTCACCGCACTCGCGGCGACATGGGGCGCAACCCCCGCCTTCGCCCAGGCCCAGCCGCAGGCGAATACGACCGAGGCGGTCCGCCAGCGCGGCACCCTGCGCTGCGGCGTGCAGGGGCCGAGCAATCCCGGCTTCGGCGCGCCCGACTCTCGTGGCGAATGGCAGGGCTTCAACGTGGACATCTGCCGCGCCATCGCGACGATGATCCTGGGTGATCCCAGCAAGATCAGCATCGTCCCACTCTCCACCCAGGCGCGCTTCCCGGCGCTGCAGTCAGGCGAGATCGACGTCGCGACCAACAGCACGACCTGGACGATGCAGCGCGACGCGCAGCTTGGTTTCAACTTTCCGGCGATCGTCTTCTACGACGGGCAGGGCATCATGGTGCGCCGCTCGCTTGGCATCGACAGCGCCACGAAGCTCGACGGCGCTACGGTCTGCGTGCCGCCCGGCACCACGACGGAACTCAACGTGACCGACTGGTTCCGGGCACGGAACCTGCGCTTCACGCCGCTGGTCATCGAATCGCGCGTTGAACTGACCCGCGCCTACGATGCCGGCCGCTGCGACGCGATCACCTACGACGCGACCATCCTCTATGCCCAGCGCACCACGCTGCAGAACCCGCAGGACCACGTCGTCCTGCCGGAACGCCTGTCCAAGGAACCCCTCGGGGTGGCGGTGCGCCACGGCGACGACCGCTTCCACGATATCGTCGGCTGGGCGGTCTTCACGCTGATCAACGCCGAGGAACTCGGCATCACCCGCACCAACGTCCGCGAGCAGCTCAACAGCCGCGACCCGCAGGTGCGCCGCCTGCTCGGCGTCGAGGGCGCGCTCGGCGAGACGCTCGGCATCTCCAACGACTTCGGCCTGCGCATGATCGAGGCGCTCGGCAACTACGGCGAGATCTTCGATCGCAACCTCGGCCCGGCGACGCCCCTCGGCGTCGATCGCGGGATCAACCGCCTCTACACGAATGGCGGCATCCTCTACGCGCCACCGAACCGCTGAGGTGCGCGCGATGCGCCTGGGCTGGCTGTTCCGTGGCGGGTCGCCGATCGGGACAGCCATCCCAGGGCGAAAAGAGATCAAGGAAACAGAGGTGTCCAAGATGCTTCGACGTCATGTCCTGCTTGCCGCACCCGCCCTGCTGATTGGCAAGGCGATCCACGCCCAGCCCATCGCGGGCGGGCGACCGGTTCGGTTGATCGTTCCCTTCGCGCCAGGCGGCGCCTTTGACCTGGTGGGACGCATCCTCGCCGAACGCCTGCCGGCCGCCCTGGGCAACCATGTCGTGGTGGAAAACCGGGCCGGTGCCGGCGGCCTGATCGGCGTCGATGCAGTCGCCAAGGCGGACAAGGATGGCACGACCATCGGCCTGGTCGGCGTGGCGGCCCTCTGCGCGGCGCCCTTCCTCTACAGCCGGATGCCGTTCGATCCGGTGCGCGATCTCGCGCCCGTCACGCAGATCACGGATGGCGCGATGCTGTGCGTGGTCAATGCCGACAACGCGCGACGCAACGGATGGACCGATTTCCGCGCCCTGATCGCATGGGCGAAGGCGCATCCGGACACGCTGCGCATGGGCTATTCCGGGCCGGGTTCGACGGCGCATCTGAACATCATGACGGTCGGCCGCCTGACCGGGGCGAGCTTCCTGCGCGTGCCCTACCGCGGCGGCAGCACGACGATCAACGACCTCGTCGCCGGCCATATCGACATGATGTTCGATGTCATGCCCGCGCTCATTCCGCATGTGCAGGCGGGCGCGCTCGTGCCCCTCGCAGTGTCCACCCCGGAGCCGGTCGCGGCCGTGCCGAGCGTGCCGGGCATGGCCTCCTTCGCCGATCTCGGACTCGGGCAGTATTCCTTCGACACCTGGAACGCCATCATGGCGCCGGCCGGCACCCCCGGACCGATCGTCGCGCGGCTGTTCCAGGCGATCCGCCAGGTGGCCACGCAGCCGGATTTCGCCGAACGGCTGAAGCCGCTCGGCTACGGCGTCGTGACGAGCGAGAGCCCCGCCGCGCTGGCGGCGAAGATCGCGCGGGAGACGCCGGTGTGGAAGCAACTCGTGGAGACCTCCGGTGCCAGGCTCGACTGACCGCCTGCCCGCCCCTGCCGCGAGACCTGCCATGACAGCCATCCATCGCCGGCGCCTGCTGCAGGGCGTGGGCCTCGCCCTGGTCGGCCTGCCCGATTGCGGCCGCGCGCAGCCGGCTGCCGGGCGCAATCTGCGCATCGCCTCGGTCACGGAGGCCGTGTCGCTCGACCCGCATCTCCAGTACTTCGGACCGGACCGGAAGGCGCATCGCCATATCTTCGAATCGCTCTGCGCGCCGGACGCGCGCCAGCACCTGCAGCCGGCGCTTGCGCAATCCTGGCATGCCCTCGACGACCGGACGTGGGAGTTCCGCCTGCGCCCCGGCGTGCGCTTCCACGACGGGTCGCCCTTCACGGCGGAGGATGCGATCTTCTCGCTGGAGCGGGCGCCGCGTGTTCCCGGCGGTGCCTCCTCACTCGGCGCCTTCACCCAGTCGATCGCGGCGCTCGAAGCACCCGACCCGCTGACGCTGCGGGTGCGCACGCGCACGGTCGCCCCGCTGCTGCCGAACGATCTGTCGAATATCTTCATCGTCTCGAAGCGGCGCGCGGAGACAGCGACGACCGCCGACTTCAATCGCGGGGAAGCTGTGATCGGGACCGGCCCCTACCGTTTCGTGGAGTGGCGCAAGGGATTCTTCCTGCACCTGCGCGGCTTCGCCGATCACTGGGGCGGCGCGCCGCCATGGAACGAGGTCCGCATGGACCTGATCGCCGATGACGCGGCGCGGGTGCAGGCCCTGCTCTCCGGCGAGGCCGATATCGCCGACCAGCTCCCGCCCGGCCGCATCGCGGCATTGCAGGCGACGCCGTCGGTCACGGTGGTCGATTGCCCGTCGAACTTCCTGCTCTTCCTCAATCTCGACCAGTTCCGCCAGGTCTCGCCGTACATCACGAGCAAGGACGGTCGTGAACTGCCCAACCCGCTGCTGAAGCGAGAGGTCCGCCGCGCGCTGTCGATGGCCGTCGATCGCGCCCGGCTGGCGCGGGAGGTGATGCAGGGCACGGCCGAACCGGCCGATCAGTTGCTGCCGCAGGGCTTCGCCGGACGCGTGCCCGGTACCCTTGCCGAGCCACACGACCCCGCGGCCGCCCGTGCCCTGCTCGCGGCCGCCGGCTACCGGGACGGGTGGCGGATGACGCTGCACGGAACCAGCGACCGCTATTCCATGGACGGGCCGCTGCTGGAGGCGGTGGCGCGGGACTGGCGGGCCATCGGCCTCGATGTCTCGGCCGTTTCCCTGCCGTCGGCGGAGTTCTTCCGCCGCTCCGGCACGCGCGACACGCCGCCCGAATTCAGCGTGATGCAGGTGGGCTGGGGTACGCCAAGCGGCGAATCCTCATCCACCCTGAAGGGTGTGCTGGCGACGCAGGACTTCGCTCGCGGCTTCGGGGCGTCCAATCGCGGGCGCTACTCCAACCCTGCCATGGACCGTCTGCTGGATACGGCGTTGGCGACCGTGGACGACGGGCGCCGCGATGCCCTGCTGCAGGATGCAACCCGACTGGCCGTTGGCGAGGACCGGGGGATCATTCCCTTGATCCACCCGCGCAATCTCTGGGCCGTGCGGCGCGGCATCGCCTATGTGCCGCGCGCGGACAACCAGACCTCGGCCATGGACGCGCGGCCAGCGTAGCGTGATCAGGCTGCCGCGGCCTCCATGGCCGCGGCTTCGGCCTTCCGCAGCGCGGCTTCCACGGTCGCCTGCAGAATGCCGCGCGTGATGAAGACGGTCCGGGACCGGCGATCCGCCCCCGGCCAGGCGTCGAGCATCGCCGGCGGGTGGAACAGGTGCTGCACCCCATGCACCACGACCGGTCCTTCCGGCCGTTCCTGCACGTGCAGCAGGCCCTTCATGCGCAACAGGTCCGGCCCGTGCGTCGCCGCAAGGTCCTGCAACCAGGCCGCCGCCACCGCCCAGGAGATTGGGGCGTCGCGGGTGATGCAGAAGTTCCGGATCTCTTCGTCGTGGCGCGCTGCCTCCGCCGCGCAATGCGGGCAGTCCTCGCCGTGGTGATGGTCGTGATGGTGGTGGTGGGCGGGGGCGACGGCTTCGGCGTTGAGCCAGGCTTCCACGTCGCTGCCGCGTGACGCGGGATCGAAGCCGCCGGCCTCGAACAGCGCCGGGTCGGCCTGGCCGCCGGTCACGTACAGCATCGGGGCGCCCGGGTTCAGTCGCCGCAGGCTGCGTTCCAGCGCAGCGCGTTCGGCCGCGCCGGCCAGGTCGGCTTTCGTCACCACCACCGCATCGGCGAAGGCGATCTGCTTGCGGGCCTCGGGGAAGGTGTCGAGCGTCGTGCAGCCTGGCACCGCGGCCACCGTGGTCACGACCCGCTCGAGCCGGTAGCGCAGCACCAGGGCAAGGTCGTTCATCAGGCTGTGCACCACCGGCGCCGGATCCGCGAGCCCGGTGGTCTCGATCACCACGCGCCGGAACGGCGGCACCTCGCCCGCATCCCGCCGGGCGGCGAGGTCGCGGAGCGCCGCGATCAGGTCGCCGCGGACCGTGCAGCAGATGCAGCCGTTCTCGAGCAGCACCAGGTTCTCGCGCGTCTCGCTGACCAGAAGGTGGTCGAGCCCGACATCGCCATACTCGTTGACGATGACCGCCGCAGGCTCCGTCGCAGTGCGGAGATAGGCGTTGAGCAGCGTGGTCTTGCCGCTGCCGAGGTGCCCCGTCAGCAGCGTGACGGGCAGGAGCGCGTCGGTCATTGCAGGGTATCCTTGTAGAAGCGGCCGCCCTTCATGATCGCGGCGATGTTGGGTCCACCGTCCTTGAAGATGCCGAGATCCGCATACGGATCGCCTTCGACGACGATCAGGTCCGCATGAGAGCCTGGGATCAACTCGCCCAATTGCCCCTCCTGCCGCAGGATGCGCGCATTCACCAGGGTCGCTGAGCGGATGACCTCGGCCGCCGGCATTGCCTCCCGGTGAATGGCAAGGCCATCGCATTGGTAGAGCTGGGTATGCATGGACAGGTCGGTGCCGAACCCGATCGGCACGCCGGCCGCCCGGCAGATCTCGAGCGAGGTGAGCCCGGCTGCGTTGACGCGCTCATTCTTCGCCAGGCTCACCGGCGACTTGCCGGACGCGGCACCGAGGATCTTCGTCATGCGGTAGGTGATGAGGGTCGGGACGAGGAACGCGTCGCGCTCCGCCATCAGCGCCGCGGTCGGGGGTTCGATGAAGTTGCCATGCTCGATGGTGCGCACGCCGGCCAGGATGGCGCGGCGGATCGCCTCATCGGCATAGGCGTGACCGGCCACGTAGGTGCCCCAGCGGCGGGCCTCCTCGCAGACCGCCTCGATCTCGTCCACGCGGTACTGCAGGCTGTCCAGCGGATCATTGGGCGAGGCGGTTCCGCCACTCAGCATGATCTTGATGTGGTCGGAGCCCTTGCGCAGCTCGTCGCGGACCGCCCGGAGCACCTCGGGCAGCCCATCGGCGATGACGCTGAAGATTTCCAGGGCTGAGCAGCAGATGAAATCATTGGTGGAATCCGGGCGCAGGCGGAAATCGCCGTGGCCGCCCGTCTGGCTGATCGCGCGGCCGGAGACGAACAGCCGCGGCGTGTCGATGTAGCCGGCCTCCGACGCTTCCCTCATGCCATAGTCGCCGCCGGCCATGTCGCGCACCGTCGTGAAGCCGCGCATGAGCATGCCCTTGAGAACGAAGGCCGCCTTGGCGGAGGCATAGGTCACCGGCACATTGCGCAGCAGCCCGATGTTCATCTCGTTCATGAACATGTGGACATGCGCATCGATGAGGCCCGGCATCACGGTGCGCCCGCCAACGTCCACGCGCCGCGCGCTGGCCGAGCGGATCGGTGCATCGGACACTTCCCGGACCCGGTCGTCCTCGACCAGGACCTCGATGCCCTCCAGCAGCTCATCCCGTCGCGGATCGAGGAATCGGCCGCCATGCAGCACGATCATGCCCATCGCATACTCCCATGGTGCGAACGACAATCCGGAGTGGATTGTATCCAATCTTTATAGATCATATACCAGTGAAGAAAGCGAGATCGCTTGTTCGCAGACGCCTCGCCATCTCCACGTGACGATGGCCGCCCGGGGCGCGGCCCTGCCTCCCATCTTCCAGCGGTTCGCTAGAGCAGATCCCGATCAGGTGGACTCACCTGATCGGGTGAAGATGCTCGCAAGAACAAAGGCCTGGAGCGGTGTTCGTGAGCCGAGGCGAACGGAAACCGTTCTAGGCGACCGTCTCGCCCAGTTCGATCGACCGCCGGTGGGCCGCTTCCATGGCGCGCGAAAGGAGGTCCTGCAGGGTCTCTCCCTCCTCGAACACGCGCAGCGCCGCGTCGGTCGTCCCTGCCGGGCTGCGGACCGCCGCCTTGAGCTGCGCAGGATCGGCGCCCGGTACCGCGAGCATGGCCGATGCGCCGGCAACCGTGGCGCGCGCCAGGACATCGGCCAGCGGCGCCGGCAGCCCAAGCGCGGCGCCGGCACGCGCCATCGCTTCCACCACGGCGAAGACATAGGCGGGCCCGCTGCCGGAGACCGCCGTGACGGCGTCGATCATCGCTTCCGCCGGCAGCCAGTGCGTCGTCCCCACCGCGCCGAAGAGCGCATCGCAGCGCTGACGGTCCTCCGCCGTGACCGAGGCCTCCGCCCAGAGCGCCGTCACGCCCGCGCCGACCAGGGCCGGGGTATTGGGCATGGTGCGGACGATGCGGGCCTCCGGCAGATGACGGCGCAGTGCCTCCACGCGCGCTCCGGCGACAATCGAGGCGACCAGGCCTCGCCCAGCCGCGGAAGCCGCAAGCGGCGGCAAGGCCACCGGCAACGCCTGTGGCTTGACGGCGAGAACGACCAGCGCCGGCCGGACCGCTTCGGGCAGCCGGTCCCGCACATCCACTGCCGCGCCGCGTGGCAGGAGAGCGCGGGCGCGCCCGGGATCGGGATCGACCGCCACGATCCGGGCCGCCGGCTTGCGCACAAGAAGCCCCGCGGCGAGTGCCGCGCCCATGTTGCCGCAGCCGAGGAGCAGGAGGTCGGTATCATGCACGACGCGGTGTTCCTCAGAGGCTCATCAGGGACGCATTGCCGCCGGCGGCGGCGGTGTTGATGCTGGTGCTACGCTCGGCCACGAGCATGTCGGGCGGATAGATCTGTCCTGCTGCGACCTCCTGCGGCGACAGGGCGAGCACCGGGCGGATCGGCCCATCCGCTGCGGCGACGGCCTGGAGCAGCGCGCGCAGCGCCTCCGGGCCGCCTTCGAACAGGATGGCATCGAAGGCCCCCGGCTTCGTGTTCGCCGCCACGACGACGTGCGCTGCGAGGGCTGGGGGCATGCCGTCGAGTGCGTCCAGCACGGCCGCGGGGGCCTGCACGCGCACGGCATTGCCGGTCGCCAGGCAGGCCGTGACCTGCAACAGCAGGCCGTCCCGCGTCTCGGCATGGCAAAGCACGATGCCGCGCGGGTGCAGGCTGTATCGGTTCGCCTCGCCGACCGGACCCGGCAACTCGATGTCGAGGCCGGCACGCGATGCTGAGACCTGGCGCCCGGCGGCCTCCGCCATGCCGGGATGCCGGGCACGCAGCCAGTCGAGATAGGCCGCGGCTGCCGGGACCGGCATCGTGGCCGGCAGCGGCGGCGCGGCGGGGCAGGCCGCGAGCAGCCGCCGCAGATACAGCGGCCCGCCCGCCTTCGGCCCGGTGCCCGACAGGCCATGCCCGCCGAAGGGCTGCACCCCCACCACCGCGCCGATCATGTTGCGGTTGACGTAGAGATTGCCCGCCACCGCCCGCGCCGTGACGTGCGCGACGGTCGCATCGATGCGCGAATGCACGCCGAAGGTCAGGCCGTAGCCGGTGGCCTCGATGTCGCGCAGCAGCGAGTCGAGTCCCTCGCGCCGGAAGCGCAGCACGTGCAGGACGGGGCCGAAGACCTCCCGCGCCAGCTCCACCAGGCCGTCGATCTCAATCAGCGTCGGCGCGACGAAGGTGCCCTGCGCGCAGACCTCCGGCAGCGGGATCGCGTGGACCCGGCGCCCCTTCGCGCGCATCGCCGCGATGTGGGCGAGGATGCCCTCGCGCGCTTCCGCCGTGATCACCGGCCCCACATCGGTCGCCAGCCGGTCCGTGTTGCCCAGCGCGAGGTCCGCCATGGCGCCGCGCAGCATCGCCAGCACGCGATCGGCGATCTCCTCCTGCAGGCACAACACGCGCAGCGCCGAACAACGCTGCCCCGCACTGTCGAAGGCGGAGGCCAGCACATCCGCCACCACCTGCTCGGGCAATGCGGAGGAATCCACCACCAGCGCGTTCTGCCCGCCGGTCTCGGCGATCAGCGGCACGGGCGTGCCGTCCGGGTTCAGCCGCTGGGCCAGGCTGCGGGCGATCAGCCGCGCCACCTCGGTCGAGCCGGTGAACATCACGCCGCGCACCCGCGCATCGGCCACCAACTGCGCGCCGACGCGCCCGTCGCCAGGCAGCAGTTGCAGCGCGCCGGGCGGCACCCCAGCCTCATGCAGGATGCCGACCGCGAGCGCGGCGATCAGCGGCGTCTCCTCGGCCGGCTTGGCGAGCACGACATTGCCGGCCGCGAGCGCCGCTGCGACCTGCCCGGTGAAGATGGCGAGCGGGAAGTTCCACGGCGAGATGCAGGACACGGGGCCAAGCGGCACCTGCACGGCGGGATCGAAGCCGCGCGCCTGAGCGGCATAGTAGCGGAGGAAATCCACCGCCTCGCGCACTTCGCCGACCGCGTTCGCCAGCGTCTTGCCCGCCTCCCGCACGATCGGGCCGAGCAGCGCCGGCATCCGCGCTTCCAGCATGTCGGCCGCGCGCTCCAGCAGGCCGGCCCGCGCGGCGGGCGGCGTGGCGGCCCAGCCCGGCGCGGCGGCCTCCGCCTGGGCGAGGGCGGTCTCCACCACCTTCGGTGTCGCCTCGATCACCTCGCCCACCACGTCGCGATGGTCGGCGGGGTTGCGTACCGCGCGCGCCTCGCCCACCGCGGCGCCGTCTGCCAGAAGCGGCACGGCTTGCAGTGGCTGCGCAGCGGTGGCGGCCAGCGTCTCCGAGAGCGTCGCGAGCGTCGCCTCGTCGGCGAGGTCCAGCCCTGCCGAGTTCCGCCGCGTCGCGCCGAACAGGTCGCGTGGCAGGGCGATGCGCGGATGCGGCGCGCCGAGGGGCGTGATCGCGCGCGCTTCCGCCACCGGGTCCGCCGCCAGCGCCTCCACCGGCACGGAGGCATCGCCGATCCGGTGCACGAAGGAGGAATTCGCCCCGTTCTCCAGCAACCGCCGCACGAGATACGCCAGCAGCGTCTCATGCGTGCCGACCGGGGCGTAGATGCGGCAGGGCCGGTCCAGCCCGTCCGGCCCGACCACATCCTCGTAGAGCGGTTCGCCCATGCCGTGCAGGCATTGGAATTCGTAGCGGCCGGGATGGAACTCCGGCCCGGCCATGGCGTGGATCGCGGCGAGCGTGCGCGCATTGTGCGTGGCGAATTGCGGGAAGACCGCGTCCGGCGCTTCCAGCAGCCTGCGCGCGCAGGCGAGGTAGGAGACGTCAGTGTGCACCTTGCGTGTGAAGACCGGGAAATCCTCCTGCCCTTCGATCTGCGCGCGCTTGATCTCGCTGTCCCAATAGGCGCCCTTGACCAGGCGCAGCATGATCCGGTGCCCGCTGCGGCGCGCCAGGTCGATGACCCAGTCGAGCACGAAGGGCGCACGCTTGCCGTAGGCCTGGACGACGAAGCCGATGCCGTCCCAGCCCCGCAGCGCCGGCGCCGTGCACAGCGCCTCGAGGATGTCGAGCGAGAGGTCGAGCCGCTCGGATTCCTCCGCGTCGATGTTCAGCCCGATGTCGTGCCGCCGCGCCAGCGTCGCGAGGTGCAGAACGCGCGGCAGCAGTTCCGTCATCGCGCGGTTCCGCTGCGCGCGGGCGTAGCGCGGATGCAGCGCGGACAGCTTGATGCTGATCCCCGGCCCCTCGATGATTCCCCGCCCGGCCGAGGCTGCGCCGATCGCCGCGATCGCATCCTCGTAGGCACTCAGGTAGCGCGCCGCGTCCTCCGCCGTCGCCGCGGCCTCGCCCAGCATGTCGTAGGAGTGGCGGAAGCCGCGCGCCTCCATCTGCCGCGCGCGCGCCAGCGCCTCCCCGATCGTCTGGCCCATGACGAACTGCTCGCCCATCATCCGCATCGCGACGTCCATGCCGCGCCGAATCACCGGTTCCCCGGCGCGGGCGAGCACCCTGCCGAGGGCGGCGCCCAGCCCCGGCTCGTCTTCCGCCGCGACGAGCCGTCCGGTCAGCATCAGCCCCCAGGTCGCCGCATTGACGAAGAGCGAGGGGCTGTGGCCGAGATGCGACCGCCAGTCGCCATGGCCGATCTTGTCGCGGATCAGCGCGTCGCGCGTGGCGGTGTCAGGGATGCGCAGCAGCGCCTCGGCGAGGCACATCAGCGCCACGCCTTCGGCCGAGGAGAGCGAGAATTCCTGCACCAGCGCCTCCACGATGCCGCTACGGCGCTTGCCGCGCAGCGCCGTGACCAGGCGGCGCGCGAGAGCCTCCGCCGCGGCGTCCTGCTCGTGCGACAGCGTCGCCGCGGTGATCAGCGACGGCAGGCATTCCTCCTCTGCCCGGCGCGTGGCCGCGGTGATCGCGGCGCGCAGCGGGGGCTCCTGGCGTGTCTCGCTCACGAAGGCGGCGAAGGGCGCTGGGTGAGGCACGTGGGGGACAGCAGACATTGTCGCTTCCTGATCAGACTGCATTCAGGCCTGCAGGCTAGGAACGGCGTCGCCGGATAGGTATCGCAGAATTGCTAGAAATACCGTGTTATTCGTGGTGTTTTAGCTCAGATATGGTTAATCGTACTGGACCCGGCGCGCACCGACCGGGTGATCCTGGCATGCTCCAGCGCAAGAGGCGGATCACAAGCCTCGAATTGGCAGACCGCAACGGCCTGTCCCCAACCGCCGCCAGCGAAAGGACGCGCCGGCTTGTGAAGGACGGGTTCGGTGCGCGGCTCGACCCGCAGCGCCTCGGCTTCGGCCCGTTGTTTTCGTGGAGGTGCTGCCCGACAGGACCGCGCCCGACGCCTTCGATCTCTTCGCCGCTGCGTCACGCCGGAATCATCCAGCACCTCATCCCCGACCGGAGGCCGCTTGGCGCCGGGGCTGCCACGGCCCGGACGCGTCCCTCGCGACGAAGGATGGCGTCACGCGGCTTCCTGTCGGCTCGCTGACGCCCTGCGTCAGCCGCAGGTCAGCGGCGCTGCCGCATTCCTCGGCGCATCGCCCTGCAACACGCAGCGCGACGCTTCGAAGGACAAGGATCTCATGCGCAAGCTCGCCATCGCCGCCGCCGCACTCGCTTCCGTGGGCGCCTTCGCGGCCGTCGCCCAGGCCGGTAGCCTCGGCCGTCCCTGCACCTCCGCTCCCGAAAGCCAGTGGCTCACGCTCGATGCGCTGCGGGCCCGGGCGGAGGCCGAGGGCTACCGGGTCCAGAGGGCGAAGATCAAGGCCGCCTGCGGCGAGATCTACGCGCTCGACCGCAATGGCGCGCGCGTCGAGCTGTTCCTGGACCCGGCCTCGGGCCGGATCGTCGCGACCCAGTGAAGAGCGGGACGTGACATGACGCTCCGCAGCGATGCGGCCGAAGCCGGCGGCGCGATGCCGCCGGAGACGGCCATCGCCCCCGGCGGCCGGGGCGCCGCGCCGGCAGGCACGGTTCCGGTGTGGGATCCCTTCGTGCGCTTCTTCCACTGGAGCCTGGTCGGCCTTTTCGCCCTCGCCTTCGCGACTGGCGACGAGGTCGAATGGCTGCACCTGGCGGCCGGCTATTCCGTCGCGGCCCTCGTCGCGCTCCGGCTCGTCTGGGGCTTCGTCGGCGCGCGGCACGCCCGCTTCTCCGGCTTCGTCCGCCCGCCGCGGGAAGTGTTGGCCTATCTGCGCGACGCCGCCCGGCTGCGGGCGCCGCGCCATCTCGGGCACAATCCGGCCGGAGGCGCGATGGTCGTCGCCCTGCTCGGGATGCTGGCCGGCCTTACCGCGACCGGCTTCATGATGACGACGGACGCCTTCTGGGGCGCGCAATGGGTGGAGGACCTGCATGAGGGCTTCGCCAACGCGACGCTGCTCCTCATCGGCCTCCATGTGGCCGGCGTCCTCTTCGCCAGCTTCGAGCACGGCGAGAACCTGGTCCGGGCGATGATCACCGGCCGCAAGCGCGCCCGCTGAGGGCCCGCAGGCCGACGGCCCGGGCGATCGCTAGTGTCCTGCCCGTGAAGTTCGCTGGATTTCCAGCGAACGAAGCGGACAAGCAGGCCACTGAAAACAAAGGCTGGTGGCCTGAGAACGAAGTCCGCAGGATTTCGGAATCAGGACACCAGAGCAGATCCCGATCAGGTGGACTCACCTGATCGGGTGAAGATGCTCGCAAGAACAAAGGCCTGGAGCGGTGTTCGTGAGCCGGGGCGAACGGAAACCGCTCTAAGCGGTGCCCGGGCTGCCCCGGCCGCCGGCCAGGCGGATCTCGGCCTTCAACCCCCCGAGGCGCTCGGACCGGCCGAGGCCGAGCGCGCCGCCATAGGCTTCCGCCAGGTCGCCCACGATCGCCAGCCCCAACCCGGTGCCCGGCTTCGTCGTGTCGAGGCGCCCGCCGCGGGCCAGCGCCTCCTCCGTCCGGTCCTCGGCGATGCCCGGGCCGTCATCCTCCACGGCCAGCACGACCACGCCGGGCTTCCCCTCGTCGCAAGCGCCGGCGAGGCGGACGCCCTCCCGCGCCCATTTCGCCGCGTTTTCCGCGAGGTTGCCGAGCATCTCCGCCAGATCCTGGGCATCCGCATGGACGACGAGATCGGCCGGCACCTCCACCGTCCAGGCGAGTTCCTGCCCCCGAGGTGTCCGGCGCAGCACCTCCACCACCTGCCGCGCCACCAGGGCAGGTGCCGCCTGGCGGGGCGCGCCGCCGGCCTGCGCGGCCCGGGCGCGCGCCAGTTCGCGCTCCACATGCCGCCGCATGGCCTCGGTGACGCTCTCGATCTCCTCCGCCGTGCCGTCCTCGCCCCGCCCCCGCAGCCGCGCGGCCTCGGCCGCCAGCGCGGTGAGCGGCGTCTTGAGGCCATGCGCCAGGTCGCCCGCCCGCGCCCGCGCCCGCGCGAGCGCCTCGTCCTGCGCATCGAGGAGGTGATCCAGCTCGGCGGCGAGCGGCCGCACCTCGTCCGGGAATCCCGCCGCGCCGAGCCGCGCCTCCCGCCCCGCGCGGACCGCGCCGAGGCGCCGGCGGAGTTCGCCCAACGGCCGCAGCCCGACCGTCACCTGCACCCAGGCGGCGGCGATCAGGAAGACGGCCAGCACCGCAAGCGATGGCGCCAATTCGGCCGCGAAGGCGCGCCCGGCGGCGCTGATCTCGGCCCGGTCCGTCGCGACCGCAACGCGCAGGCTGCCGCCGCCGAGGCTCGCCGGCAGTGCGACACGCCGCTCCAGTGCAAGGAGCGAAGCGCCACCGGGGCCGGGGATGGTGTGCTGGTGCACCTCTCCGCTCCCCAGCGGATCGGGCGGCAGCCGCAGGATCTCATCCCACAGGGAGCGCGAGCGCAGCACGGCCGCAGCGCCGCCGCCCGGTGGGGGCGGTTCCTCCGCGATCTGCCAGTAGAGTCCGCCGAGAGGTTCCTGGAAACGCGGTTCGGCCGGCAGGCGGGCGAGCTGCAGGGCGCCATCCTGCGCGCGTTCGAGCCCGTCGATCAGTTGCCGCAGATGCGTCTCGAGCTCGAGGGCCACCCGCCGCTCCACGTGCCGCTCGAACAGCAGCACGAGACCGAAGCCGGCCAGCGCCAGCGCGAGCAGGATCGAGGCGCCGCCAGCGGCGAGCAGTCGCAGCCGCAGTGAACCGGTGCCGCCCTGCCGCTTCACGCCGTCGATTGCTCCTCGGGTACGAGATAGCCGAAGCCGCGGCGGGTCTCGATCAGGTCCACGCCGAGCTTGCGCCGCAGGCGGCCCATCAGCACCTCGACCGCATTCGGGTCGCGGTCGTGGTCGTGATCGTAGAGGTGTTCCATCAGCTCGGTCGGCGGCACGACCCGCCCGGCATGGTGCATCAGGTAGCTGAGGCAGCGGTATTCGAGCGGCGAGAGCGCGACCGGCGCGCCCGCCACCGTCACTCGCATCTGTCGCGTGTCCAGCACGACCGGGCCGATCGCGAGCGACGGCGTGGCGCGCCCCGCGGCACGGCGCAGCAGGGCGCGCACGCGCGCCAGCAACTCCTCCATGGCGAAGGGTTTCGGCAGGTAGTCGTCGGCGCCCGCGTCGATCCCCTCCACGCGCTCCGCCCAGGCGCCGCGCGCAGTCAGGATCAGCACCGGGAAGCCGCGATTGCCGGCGCGCCACTTCTTCAGCACGGCGAGGCCATCCATCTTCGGCAGGCCGAGGTCGAGCACGGCGGCGTCATAGTCCTCGGTGTCGCCCCGGAACCAGGCCGCTTCACCGTCGCGGACGTGGTCCACCGCATAGCCTGCGCCCACCAGGGCCGACAGCACCGCGCGGGCGATCCGCGCATCATCCTCGACGAGCAGGATCCGCATGGCTCAGTCCGCCCGGCGCCGCAGGACGCGCGCCGTGGCCGCGTCCACATGGACCTCCACCAGGCGGCCCGCCGGCCCGATCACCTTGAACTCATAGATCCAGCGCCCGTCGTCGCGATCGAAATCCACGCCGACCACCTCGCCGCCGAGTTCCGGGCGCACGCGCGCGAGGACCTCGGCGAGCGGCAGCGCCTCCCCACGCTCCAGCGCCGCGCGGGCGCGGTCGTGATCGTGGTCGCGCCGCGGGCGGGCGAGCGCGGGGCGGGCCGCGAGGATG
>NZ_JAAEDM010000059.1 GCF_018129065.1 Neoroseomonas soli
CACCGGGCGCGGTGCCGGCGCGGCGGCGGCGCCCGCCTCGGCGGCCTCGGCCGGAACCTCGACGGGCGGCGGCGGGGCGACGGCATTGGCGAAGCGGTCGAAGAACTGGTCCGACATCTGCTTCGCCGTGCTGTCGATCAGCCGCGCGCCGAGCTGCGCCATCTTGCCGCCGACCTGCGCCTTCACCGTGTATTTGAGCAGCGTCTCCTCGGGGCCGACTTCCTCGAGCGACACGTCGGCGCCGCCCTTGGCGAAGCCCATGGCCCCGCCATTGCCCTCGCCGCTGATGGTGTAGGAGGCGGGGGCGTTGATGTTCTCGAGCTTCACCTTGCCGCCGAACTTCGCGGCCATCGGCCCGATCTTCAGCGCGACCTTGGCCTCGAAGGCGTCTTCGGCGGTGCGGGTGACGGATTCGCAGCCGGGGATGGCGGCGCGGAGCATCTCGGGGTCGTTCAGCGCGTCCCACACCCGCTGGCGCGGGGCGGGGATGCGGCGCTCGCCGCTCATGTCCATGGGTTGGTCTCCTGTCCGGCGGGCAAACTAGGCCCGGCGGGCGGGGCGGGGGAAGGGGTGCCCCCCCTTGTGGGGGGCGGGGTGATCCTGCAATCACGGGGCGGAGCAGGGGCCAGGCCCCCGCTGCCGAGGGGGGACCGAGAGACGATGCACCTGGCCCGAGCCGCATCCGCCTGCGCGACCGCCGCGATGCTGCTGGCCGGCGCCGCCTCGCCTGCCGCGGCGGCCCCGGCGACGGGGGCGGACCTTTCGCTCGCCTGGGGCATCCCCTTCGCCGGGCTGCTGCTGTCCATCGCGCTGATGCCGCTGGCCGCCGGGCACATATGGCACCACCACTACGGCAAGATCGCCGCGGGCTGGGCGGTGCTGCTGGTGATCCCCTTCGCCATCGCATTCGGGCCGGAACGCGCGGCCACCGAGGTCTGGCACATCCTCCTGCAGGAATACGTCCCGTTCATCGCCCTGCTGCTGGCGCTCTACGTCACCGGCGGAGGGGTGCTGCTGAAGGGATCGCTGGTGGGCACGCCGGCGACCAACACGGCGCTGCTCGCCTTCGGCACGGTGATCGCGAGCCTGATGGGCACGACCGGCGCCTCCATGCTGCTGATCCGCCCCGTGCTGCGGGCGAACGCATTCCGCAAGCGCAAG
Source organism: Neoroseomonas soli (assembly GCF_018129065.1). Lineage (GTDB taxonomy): Bacteria > Pseudomonadota > Alphaproteobacteria > Acetobacterales > Acetobacteraceae > Neoroseomonas > Neoroseomonas soli. The sequence goes on from NZ_JAAEDM010000059.1 coordinate 1,162, forward strand.
ACGCACACCTTCGTCTTCTTCATCTTCCTGGTCAGCAACATCGGCGGCTCGCTGACGCCGCTCGGCGATCCGCCGCTCTATCTCGGCTTCCTCAAGGGCGTGTCCTTCTTCTGGACCACGACGCACCTCTTCGGGGAATTCCTGACCTGCGCGGCGATCCTGCTCGGCGTGTACTACCTGCTCGATTCCTGGGCCTGGGCGAAGGAGAAGGCCGTCGCACCCGACACCGGCCCGCGCGAGCCGCTGCGCGTCGAGGGCTGGCTCAACCTCGCCCTGGTCGGTGCGGTGGTGGTCATGGTCCTGGCGCAGGGCTACTGGCAGCCCGGCGAGGTCGCCCTCTTCGGCGAACACATCGGCATCGAGCGCCTGATCGGCGTCGCGGTCTTCGTCGGCATCGCCTGGGCTTCGATGCGGTTCACGTCGCTGGAATTGCGGGAGGCGAACGGCTTCGCCTGGGGCGCGATCCTCGAGGTGGCGAAGCTGTTCGCCGCCATCTTCGTGACCATGGCGCCGGTGCTCGCCATCCTGCGCGCCGGGCTGGACGGGGCGGCGGCGCCGCTGGTCGCGCTGACTTCGGACGCGGCGGGGCAGCCGGTGCCCTGGGTGTATTTCTGGCTGACCGGGGCGCTGTCCTCCTTCCTCGACAACGCGCCGACCTACCTGGTGTTCTTCAACCTCGCGGGCGGCGACCCGGCGCACCTGATGACCGACGGTGCGCTGACCCTCGCGGCCATCTCCTGCGGCGCGGTGTTCATGGGCGCCAACTCCTATATCGGCAATGCGCCGAACTTCATGGTGAAGGCCATCGTCGAGGAGAACGGGGAGCGCATGCCCTCCTTCTTCGGCTATTGCGCCTGGGCCGTGGTGTTCCTGATCCCGCTTTTCGTACTGATCACCTTCATCTTCTTCTGAGAGGGGGTTTCCCATGCCCTACGTCATCGCCGACGACCTGCCCGACGAGCCCGCGGGCGTCCGCTTCCGCCGCCTGCTCGACCGGCCTGAGATCCTGCAGATGCCGGGCGCGCATCTCGGCATCGCCGCGCTGCTGGCGAAGAAGCAGGGCTTTCCGGCGCTCTACATGTCCGGCGCGGCGATGTCCGCGACCATGGGCCTGCCGGACCTCGGCATGATCACGGTGGATGACGTCGCCTGGCACATCCGCCAGGTGGTGCGCGCCTCCGCCCTGCCGGTGCTGGTCGATGGCGACACCGGCTACGGCGAGGCGCTCAACGTCATGCACATGGTCCGCACCTTCGAGGAAGCGGGCGCCGGTGCCGTGCACCTCGAGGACCAGTTGCTGCCCAAGAAGTGCGGGCACCTGAATGACAAGAAGCTCGCCTCCGCCGACGACATGGCGGCCAAGGTCGCCGCCGCCCGCAGGGCGCGAAAGAACCTGGTGATCATCGCCCGCACCGACGCCGCCGCCAGCGAGGGGATCGACGGCGCCGTCGCGCGCGCCCGGCGCTACCTCGATGCCGGCGCCGACGCGATCTTCCCCGAGGCGCTGACCACGCGGGAGATGTTCGTCGAGTTCGCCAAGCGCATGCCGGGCGTGAAGCTGCTCGCGAACATGACCGAGTTCGGCCGCACACCCTTCTTCACCGCCGCCGAGTTCCAGGCGATGGGCTACGCGATGGTGATCTGGCCGGTCAGCCACCTGCGCATCGCCGCCCGCGCGATGGAGGAACTCTACGTCGCCATCCGCAATGACGGCGGCACGCAGAACATGGTCGGGCGGATGCAGACGCGCGCGCAGCTCTACGAGACCATCGCCTACCATGACTACGAGGCGCTGGATGCGAGCCTCATCACGACGGTCGTGCCCGAAGGTATGCCGCAGGGCTGAAGCCCCGGTGGCGGGCCGGGGATCGCGCGGGTCCCCGGTCAGTCCACCAGCAGGTTGCCGAGCGCGAAGGCGATGGTTTCCTCGTCGGCGACCGGCGCACGGCGGACGAAGGAACAGAGTTCGGCCACCTGCTGCGGGATCTCGGTCGCCTGGTAGAAGGCGAGCGCCGTGCCGTGCTTCCTGATGGCGTCGATGGTCCAGGTCGCCGCCCGCTCCGAACAGGCGACGCCGCGATCCGCCGCGGCGGCGAGGAGGATCCTCGTGAATTCCTCGTCGGTCGGCCCGTGGACGTGGATCTTGTAGGGCAGGCGGCGAAGGAACGCCGGGTCCATCAGGTCCTGCGGCGAGAGGTTGGTCGAGAAGACCAGCAACTGGTCGAAGGGGATCTGGAAGGACTGCCCGGTGTGCAGCTTCAGGAAGTCGACGCGCCGGTCCATCGGCACGACCCAGCGGTTGAGCAGGGCCTCCGGCCGCACCAGCTGGCGGCCGAAATCGTCGATCAGCAGCACGCCGTTCATCGCCTTGACGTGCAGCGGCGCCTCGTAGAACCGCGCCGTCTCCTCGAACTTGAGGTCGAGCATGTCGAGGCTGAGCTCGCCGCCCGCGGAGACGAACGGCCGCCGGCAGGGCACCCAGCGCGGGTCGAACTCGTCGGCGAAGAGGCTCGCCGAGGTCCCCCGGTCCGCCCCCGCCCCGAGCCGCTTGTGCACCGAGGGGTCGAAGACCTTCACGATCTGCCCGCCCACCTCGAAGCAGTGGGGCACCAGCACCATGGCGCCGAACATCCGCACCATGCGCTCCGCGATCGAGGTCTTGCCGTTGCCCGCCGCGCCATAGAGCAGGATCGAGCGCCCCGAATTCGCCGAGATGCCGACCTTGGCGAGCAGGTCCTCCTTGATGGCGAGCGGGGTGAGGGCGGCGGCGACCTGCTGCGGCAGGATGGTCTCGCTGCGGATGGTCTGCTTGCGGATGCGGTCCGAATAGGCGCTCAGCGAGACGGGGAGGGGGCCGATATAGGCACTGTTGGCCAAGGCCTCGACGGCCATCGACTTGCCGCGCGGCGTCAGCTCCACCCGCAAGTCGCCGGCGACGATGCCGGGCTTCAGTTCGACGATGCTCTGGGCGCGGGCCTGCTCCATCAGCAGGCTCGCGAGCCGGCGGGGGATGGCCAGGGTCTCGGCGATCGTCGCCGTCGTGCCGTGGCCGACCGTGCTCAGGAACTTCACCAGGATGTCGAAGACGATCCGCGAATCGATGCCGAGCTGGGCGAGGTTCTCCGGCGAGGCGGGCAGGCCGTCCTGCAATTCGCTGACCTGGCGGGCGCTGAGCAGGCCCATCTCGACCAGCACGTCGCCCAGCGGGCGGCCGCTGCGGGATTGCCGTTCCAACGCGTCGTTGACGTCGTGGCGGGACAGGAGCTCGAGAGCGACGAGCAGGTCACTGAGACGCAAGGTATGCCTCCGGCTTCCGGGTCGCCCCAGGCGGGCGGCGAATCACGGACCAGGGAGAACGCTAAACGCCGCGTGGCCTCCGGTCCATCATCGCGACCGGGGGCGCCGCCTGTGGCCCCGCCCCGGCGCCGCGGCCGGGCCGGGCGGCGCCGGCACGGAGGCTTGCGCGGCGCCCGCCAGGCGCCATCCTGCGGGGCGTGCCATGCCGCCGCTCCTGATCGGGTCCGAGATCTACCGACGCTCCAGCTACGGGCCGAAGCACCCGCTGGCGATCCCGCGCGTCTCGACGACCCTCGACTTGGTGCGCGCCCTCGGCTGGCTGCCCGCGGCGCAGTACCGCGACAGCCCCATGGCGAGCCCCGAGGACCTCGCGCGCTTCCATGACCCGGACTACGTCGCGGCGCTGCGCCGGGCCGAGGCGACGCAGTCCGTCAGCCCCGAGGACCGCGCACGGTTCCGCATCGGCGCCGACGGCAACCCCATCTACCGGGAGGTCTTCAGCCGACCCGCCACCGGCGCCGGCGGCACCATGCTGGCCGCCCGGCTGACGCGGGAGGGCGGCATCGTCCATGTCCCCGGCGGCGGCACCCACCATGGCCGGCGGGATCGCGCCAGCGGCTTCTGCTACCTGAACGACGCGGTGCTGGGGCTGATGGCCTGGCTCGACCTTGGCCTGACCAACATCCTCTACCTCGACATCGACGCCCATCACGGCGACGGGGTGCAGGATGCCTTCCACGACGACCCGCGCGTCTTCACCCTCTCGGTCCACGAGGAAGGGCGCTGGCCCTTCACCGGCGGGGTCGAGGACCGCGCCGGCGGCCACGCCCGCAACATCCCCGTGCCGGCGGGCTTCAATGACAGCGAGATGCTCTGGGTGCTGCACGAGGCGATCCTGCCCGTCATCCGCCGCCTCCGTCCCGAGGCCATCATGCTCCAGTGCGGCGCCGATGCGCTGGAGGAGGACCCGCTGGCCAGGCTCTCGCTCTCCAACAACGCGCACCGGGCCGTGGCGGCGGCGGTGGTGCGCCTGGCGCCGCGGCTGATCGTGCTCGGCGGCGGCGGCTACAATCCCTGGTCCGTCGCGCGCTGCTGGGCCGGCGTCTGGGGCGTGCTGAACGGCCTGACGATGCCGGAACGCCTGCCGCCCGCGGCCGAGGCGGTGCTGCGCGGGTTGGAATTCCGCCGCGCGGCGGGGCGCAACCCGCCGGAGCACTGGTTCACCACCCTCGCGGACGCATCTCGGCCGGGCGTGGTGCGCGCCGCGGTGCGCCGTGCGGCGGCCGCGGCGGTGGCGGACCTTCCCGCCGACCCGGCCGCCGTGGCATGAGGCGGGAATGATCCTGCGCCGCTCCGTCCTCGCCCTTGCCGCCCTCGCGCCCCTGCCGCTGCGCGCCCAGCCGGGGGTGGACCAACCGCAGCCGCGGCTGCCGACGGAGCCGCTGGTCATCGTCACGCGCGACGGTCGACGCCTGACCTTCACCGTCGAGATGGCGCTCGACTCCGGCCAGCAGATGATCGGCCTGATGTTTCGCCCCGAGGTGAAGCCGGACGAGGGCATGCTGTTCGACTGGGGCACCCCCCGCGAGAGCAGCATGTGGATGCGCAACACCATCGCCTCGCTGGACATGGTGTTCATCGCCGCGGATGGCCGCATCCACCGCATCGCGGAACGGACCGTGCCGCACTCCCTCGCCACGGTGGCGAGCAACGGGCCGGTGCGGGCGACGCTGGAACTGCGCGCGGGCATCACCGAGCAACTCGACATCCGCGCCGGGGACCGGGTGCTGCACCGGGTCTTCGGCACCGCGCCCTGACGCGCGCGCGATGCTGCGCATCCTCGGTAAGGCGTCCTCGATCAACGTCCGCAAGGTGCTGTGGACCTGCGCGGAGATCGGCCTCGATCCGGTGCGGGAGGATTGGGGAAGCGGCTTCGCCGCCACCGACGCGCCGGAGTTCCTGGCGCTGAACCCGAACGGGCTGGTGCCCGTGCTCGTGGATGACAGCGGGCCGCTGTGGGAATCGAACACCATCTGCCGGTATCTCGCGGACCGGCATGGCCGCGCCGACCTGCTGCCGGCGCCATCGCGCGCGCGGGCGCTGGTCGAGCAGTGGATGGACTGGCAGGCGACCGACCTCAACACGTCCTGGCGGCAGGTCTTCATGGCGAGGGTGAGGGGGGACGCCGCCTTCGCCGACCCCGCCCTGGTCGCCGCCGGTGAGCGCGCCTGGAACCGCAACATGGGCATCCTCGACCGCCGCCTGGCCGAAACCGGGGGCCATGTGGCGGGGGAGGGGTTCACGCTCGCGGACATCGTGCTCGGCCTGTCGGTCAATCGCTGGCTGATGACGCCGATGGACCGGCCGGCGCTGCCCGCCGTCTCGGCCTATGCCGAGCGCCTGCGCGCCCGGCCTGGGGCGCTTGCCCACGCCTTCAACGGCACGCCCTGAGCATTGCCAGGGTTGCCCCTGGGCCGCCCCTTCCATAGGGTGCGCCGCGACGGGGCGTGGCGCAGCCTGGCTAGCGCGCCTGTTTTGGGTACAGGAGGTCGTGGGTTCGAATCCCGCCGCCCCGATTGAATGCAGGAATCGCAGTCGATGTCGCAGCAGAAGGGCCTCGCCCGCATCTACCAGCCGCCCAAGTCGGCGATGCAGTCCGGCCGCGCCAAGGCGCAGGGCTGGCTGCTGGAATACGCCCCGGCGGAGGCGAAGCAGCTCGACCCGCTGACCGGCTGGGTCGGCTCGGGCGACATGCGTGGCCAGCTCCGGCTGAACTTCGAATCACGCGAGCAGGCAGTCGCCTATGCCGAGGCCCAGGGCATCGCCTATGAGGCCGAGGCCGAGCCCGCGGCGACGCCCGTGGCGATGAAGCCCAAGGTCTACGCGGACAATTTCCGCTTCGGCCGCTACGAGAACTGGTCGCACTGACCCTTCCGGGGCGTGCTAGAAGCGGCCGGGGCGCCCTTAGCTCAGTTGGATAGAGCATCGACCTTCTAAGTCGAATGTCGGGGGTTCGAATCCCTCAGGGCGCGCCAGATCCATTCAAGATCAGTGCAGCAGGCGGCGGTTTGCAGCAGGGTCGCTGGCCGGCGCCGCTCCCGGGCCGCGCGATGCCCGCGCCCGGTCGTCGGCCGCGCGCGTGTCCCCCTCGACGACCTGCAGCGTCATGCCGGGGATGGCCTCGATCTCCCGGGCCGAACGGCCCGATTCGGCGCGCCGCCGGCCTGCCTCCCTTCGCAGCCCGTTCCGCGAAGCGGTTGATCCACGTCGGTTGAAATGCGCCCCGACCTCGCGCTGCCTCGAGGCATCTGTCGCACCCGAATTCGCGGCTCCGGTGCATTGTCGGCGCGGCCGTGGGGAGCGGCACCCGGCAGCCGCGCACGACTGCCGGGTGGCGCATCGGATCAGCGCGGGTTCACGCCGCACCAGTTGGCGATGAACTTCGCGAGCGTCAGCGTGCAGCGGCGCAGGTCTTCGATCGAGGTGCGTTCGTCGAAGCCGTGGTTGCCCTCGCCCTTCGGCCCGTAGCAGAGCGCCGGGATGCCGTAGTAGCGGCCGTAGTAGCGGGTGTCGTTCACCGCCGTGCTGCGCCGCTCCTCCATCGGCGCGCCATGCACCTCCTGGTGCGTGGCGGCGAGCACGGCCTCGGCCTCGCTGCCCGGCTCCAGCACGAAGCCGTCGGCCTGGAAGCCGTGCCAGACGATCTCGGGCGGGTTGTTGGCCATGAAGTTGTCGCCCTTCGCCGCGTCCTTCACGGCGCGCTCGACACCGGCCATGGCGTCCTTCACTTCCATCGAGGGAAGCAGGCCGATGCGGCAATCCACCTCGCACCAGGCCGGCGTGCTGCTGGCCCAGTCGCCACCCCGGATGATGCCCGGGTTGAACTTGATCGGGCTGGGAATGGCCGCATACCAGGGATCGGAGGCGGCAGCGGCGTTCAGTTGCCGCGTGTGCTCCGTCAGCGCCTGGATCAGGTGGATGGCCGACATGATGGCGTTCGTGCCCTCCTGCGCCCGGGCGACGTGCACCGGCACGCCACGGACCCGCAGGCGGAACCACAGCGTCCCGGTATGCGTGCGGGTGAGGGCGTGGCCGGTCGGCTCCGGGATCAGCGCCGCATCGGCGCGGTAGCCGCGCAGCAGGGTCGAGAGGGCGCCGTTGCCGGTGCTCTCCTCCTCGGTCACGGTCTGGAGGTAGACGTCGGCCGCCGGCTCGAGCCCCGCCTCGCGCAGCGCGTCCATGGCGAAGACCATGCAGGAGACGCCGGCCTTCATGTCGTTGGCGCCGCGCCCATAGAGCCAGCCATCCCGCACCACGCCGGCATAGGGCGGGTGGGTCCACATGTCCTCGGGGCCTTCCGGCACCACGTCGATATGGCCCTGCAGGATCAGGCTGCGGCCGGTCGGGTTCTTCGGCCGGTGCGCCGCGACGACCTGGACAGAACCCGCCGCGTCCACGTCCACCATCGGGGCCGACTTCTCATGCCCGCCGAGGCCGACATCGGCGAGCGTGAAGCGGTCCACGGCGTAGCCGCGCCTGGCGAACTCGCGCGCGACCCAATCCTGCAGCGGCGCCTCCTCGCCGCGCCGGGAGGGAAAGCGCACCAGGTCCTGGAGAAAGGCAACCTGCCTGTCGAACACCGCATCGACGGCGGCGGCAATCCGATCAGGCGCGACGGAATCAGGCATGAGGGCCGGGACTTTCACAACGTTGGGAGAACGGGCTCATTGGGCCGGCGTCGCGTGCAGGGCGTTGGTGTACCAGCTCGGCGAGGCATCGTAGCGCACGCGCGAACGCATGCCGGCCCAGCTTGCCTTGAGGTAGAAGACCGGGATCACCGCGACGTCGTCCATGGCGATGTTCATCGCTTCCGCCGTCAGCGCGTCACGGCGCGTGCGGTCCATGGTCCGCAGCGCCTCGTCCAGCACCCGGTCCATCGCCGGATTGGAATAGTGCTGGCGATTGAAGGGCCCCATCCGCGTGGCGGTGTTGCGCGTCGCCACCACCTGCTGGAGCGTGATCGCCGCGATGTTGGAGGCGTAGGTCGTCATGAACATCGCGAAGTCGCGGTTCGTGGCGCGCGAGAAGACGGTCGCGGTCGGCAGCACCTCCACGGTCGTCACCACGCCGATGCGGGTGAAGCCCTGCGCGATGGCCTGCAGCACCTCGGCATCGCCCGGGAACCAGCCGTTCGGCCCGTGGATCGTCATCCGGAAGCCCTGGGGATAGCCGGCTTCGGCCAGCAGGGCGCGGGCGCGCGCGACGTCGTTGGGGATCGGCGCGCGGTCCGGCGCGCGGCCCAGGACGATCGGCGGGGCGAACTGCTCGGCCGGGCGGCCCTGGCCGGCAAGCAGCCGGTCCACGATGCCCTGGCGGTTGATCGCCATCGACAGCGCGCGGCGAACGCGCACGTCGCGCAGCGGGTTGCGGTCCAGCGGGCGTCCCTGATGATCGGTGATGAACGGTGCCTGCTCGCGCGTCGAGTCCGGGAACAGATAGGCCGTGCCGTTGGCGTCCGTGCTGAAGATCTCGATCCGCCGGTCGGCAGACAGGCGCGCCACGTCCTGGGTCGGGACGCCGTCGATCAGGTCGACGTCGCCGGAGAGCAGCGCCGCGACGCGCGCTCCCGCGCTCGTCACGAAGCGGATCTGCACCCGGTCCCAGGGAGCCGCGGCGCCCCAGAAGTTCGGGTTGCGCTCCACCTCCAACCGGTCGCCGTTGACGTAGGACACGTGCCGGTAGGCGCCCGTGCCGATCATGGCGCGGCCGGTGTTGAAGTCGGCCGTGGTCGCGTTCTCGTGCAGGCGGCGCGACAGGATCATCACCGAGGTCATCTCGCCGTCGAGGAAGGGCGAGGGCTCGCTCGTGCTGATGCGCAGGGTCCGCTCATCGACGATCGTCACGCCCGATACGGTGCGGACGGCCGAGGCGAAGGACCCCGGGCTGTTCGGCACGAGCGGGAGGCGCGCGAAGGAGAACGCGACATCCTCGGCATGCAGCGGCGTTCCGTCATGGAATCGCACGCCTTCCCGCAGCCGGAATTCCCATGTCCGGTCATCGACGATGCGCCAGGACTCGGCGAGGCGCGGGACGATGCGGCCGCTGGTGTCGTAGTCGACCATCGGGTCGAACACCTGGCGGAGCAGCGCGTTGTTGCTGTTGGCCCGGTGGAAGTGCGGGTCCATGGCCGTCGGCACGGACTGGGCCGCGATGGTCAGGACGTTCTGGGCATGGGCCGACGTCGCTGCTGCGCAGAACATCGCGGCGAACAGAAATTTCTTCATGTGATCATTCCCGGCAATCCTGCGTGCAACCTGCCTGCCCAAGTTGAAATGTCAATCAAACGGCCGGATCGCGGATCCGATCCGCGCACTCGCGGGCCTTGAACCTGAAATCAGTTCGTTCGAAGCACGATCGTGCCGGCCATGGCCATCGTTGACCGCGGCCCGGCGCGGCCCGACCCTCGGCACAGCCTGCATCGCACTGAGGAGGATATGTGACGGACGCCCTGCCGCCCCACGGCCTGCCGCTCGGCACCGCGATCCTGACGCCGGCCGGCCCCGTCCAGGTGGAGGATCTCGCACCGGGCATGCTGGTGCTGGCCGTCTCGGGTGCCGGCGCGCCCTTCCAGCCGGTCGCGGCTGTCCGCCGCCGGCGCGTGCCTGGCCCCGCTATCCGCATCCGCGCCGGGACGCTCGCCGAGGGCGCGCCGCAGGAGGACCTGCTGCTGCCGGCGGCCCACGGCCTGCTGCTGGACGGCGCGCTCGTCGCCGCCGAGGAGGTGGTGGATGGCTACGGCATCCTGCGGGAGGAGATGCTGGCGCTCGAGGTGGTGGACATCGTGCTCGACGGCCACGACGCGGTGCTGGCGGCGGGCGCCGCGGTGGAAACCGCCCCGCCGGGGCCGGACGTGCCGTCCTGCGCGCCGCGCCGCCCGGCCAATGGCCCGTTGAAGGCGATGCTCGCCTGGCGGGCAGAGACGCTGGGCTGGGCCCCGCCATCCCCCGATGCTCCGGCGCCCGCGCCCGCGCAGGCGTCGCTTCGCCAACGGCTCACCGCCTCCGCGCTCGGGCCCCCAGGCCCGCCCGCTCCGCCCCTGCGCCCGCCGCGCTGACCGCCTGCGCGGCGTTCCCCTGCCGCGGGGGCTGGCCTAGACTGCGCGAGACATCCCGGAGGATCCGCCATGACCGAAGCCTGCATCGTGGGCTGGGCCCATTCCCCCTTCGGCAGGCTCGAGGACGCCCCGGACCTCGAGACGCTGATGGCCCGCGTCGCCCGCGCCGCGATCGAGGATGCCGGCATCGCGCCGGAGGAGATCGATGGCGGCTTCGTCGGCGTCTTCGGTGAAGGCTTCACGCCGCAGGGCTTCCCGGCCTCGCTCGTGCTGCAGTCCGTGCCGGAGCTGCGGTTCAAGCCGATCACCCGCTTCGAGAACGCCTGCGCCACCGGCTCGGCGGCGATCCACGGCGCGCGGGACTTCCTCGCCTCCGGCCGCGGGCGCTTCGCGCTGGTGGTGGGCGCGGAGAAGATGACCGCGACCCCCGGCCCGAAGGTCGGCGACATCCTGCTCACCGCCTCCTACCGCAAGACGGAGCAGGACATCGAAGGCGGCTTCGCCGGCGTCTTCGGCCGCATCGCAGAGGCCTATTTCCAGCGCCACGGCGACCAGTCCGATGCGCTCGCCGCCATCGCGGCGAAGAACCACAGGAACGGCGTAGACAATCCCTGGGCGCAGATGCGCAAGGACCTCGGCTACGAATTCTGCCGCACCGAGAGCGAGAAGAACCCCTATGTCGCCCGCCCGCTGAAGCGGACCGACTGTTCGCTGGTGAGCGACGGTGCCGCCGCGCTGGTGATGACGGATGCGGAGACGGCCAAGGCCATGAACAAGGCCGTGCGCTTCCGCGCCGCCGTGCAGGTGAACGATTTCCTGCCCATCGCCGCGCGCGACATCGTCCGCTTCGAAGGCGCGCGCGAAGCCTGGTCGCGCGCCTATGCGCAGGCGGGGGTCGGCGTCTCCGACCTTTCCTTCGTCGAGACGCATGACTGCTTCACCATCGCCGAACTCATCGAATACGAGGCGATGGGCCTGGCGCCGGAAGGGCAGGGCGCGCGCGCCGCGCTGGAAGGCTGGACGGCGGCGGGCGGCCGTCTGCCGGTGAACCGCTCCGGCGGGCTGAAGTCGAAGGGGCACCCGATCGGCGCGACCGGCGTCTCGATGCACGTTCTGACGGCGATGCAACTGACCGGTGAGGCCGGGGCGATGCAATTGCCGAAGGCCGATATCGGCGGTGTCTTCAACATGGGCGGCGCGGCAGTGGCGAACTACGTCAGCATCCTCGAACGGGCGCGGTGACCGCGCCCTGCGATTTCGTGAATCAGCCGTTAATCCGATAAGTTCATATTGTGGAGGTTGATTTTCCCTTCACAGTAGAATTTCGGCTGCCGCTGGGGCGGCCCGATCGCTCGTGGAGGCTCGCGCGATGTCCGGCACCTGGTATTCTCCCGACGGCGTTCCGCGCGATCCCAATGCGCCGACCGAGGATGCCGACCGCTATGTCGGCTCGGACGAGGCGGATCACGGGCTCGACTCCGATGGCTATCCGGTCGCCGTCGTCGGCGGCGGCCCCGGCGGGGATACGATGGAGGGCCGAGGGGGTGACGATATCCTCTCCGGCGGCGACGGCGACGACCTCCTGTTCGGCGACGACGGCAACGACCAGCTGCAGGGCGGGCCGGGCGACGACACGCTGAACGGCGGCGCGGGCGACGACTTCATGGATGCCCAGCCCGGCGACGACACGGTGATTGGCGGCGAGGGCATCGACACCGTCGTCTTCAATGGCGCCCACGGCGACTACACCTGGGAAAAGGTGGAAGACGGCTGGATCGTCGTCGACCGCAATGTCAACGACGGCGACGATGGGCGCGACTTCGTCGCCGACGATGTCGAGTACGCCTTCTTCAACGGCTCGGAGGAACTGGTCGAGGTCCCCTGCTTCACCGCCGGCACCATGATCGCCACGCCGGAGAGGGAGAGGCCGGTCGAGGAACTTCGCATCGGGGACCCGGTGCTGACCGCCGACGGGCGCGCGGTGCCCGTGGTCTTCGCCGGGCGCAGCACGGTGCGGGCGCGCAGCGCCCGCGGCGCGCTCGGCACCCCCGTCCTGATCCGTGCCGGTGCGCTCGCCGAGAATGTGCCGGCGCGGGACCTGTACGTCTCCCCCCATCACGGCATGGTGGTGGACGGCATGCTGGTCTTCGCGAAGGCGCTGGTGAACGGCCTGTCGATCCTGGACGCGCCCGCACCGGCCGAGATCTTCACCTATTTCCACATCGAGACCGAGGCCCACGAGGTTATCGTCGCCAACGGCGCGCCGACCGAGACCTTCTGCGACAACATCCCGCGCGAGGCCTTCGACAACCACGCCGAATTCCTTGCCCTCTACCCCGAGGGGCGCGAGATCGGCGAGATGGACCTGCCGCACGCAAAATCCCGCCGGCAAGTGCCGGCCGCGACGCTGACGCGGCTCGCCGCCCGCGCCGCGGAGCTGTGCGGCGCCCCGATGCGGGCGGCCGCGTGAGGGGTTCCCGCATGCCCGCCCCTGGCGCCGTCCATGCCGCCGGCAGTGCTGCCGGTGCGATTGGCGTGGCCCATGGGGCTTGCACCACCCATGGGTCATGCCAGTCCCATGCGATCGGCATGATCCGCGCCACCCACGAAGCATCCGGCGTCGGGATGGTCCTGCGGCAGGCGGTTTAGCGCGGATCCCGATCAGGTGGATTCACCCGATCGGGTGAAGATGCTCGCACAAACAATGATCTGGAGCGGCGAACGTGAGCCGTGGCGAACGGAAGGCGCTCTGGCCTTTCTCGATGAAGCCTTGGGGCCGCCCGGCGAGGGGCGTCCCGACCCTTTCCGCCTGCCGATCCGCGGAACGCGAAGCGAAGGGCAAGCCGGGAGCCGACGGAGCCATGCGTTATCCATCCTTTGTTCATCCGCGCCGGGCGAGATTGGCAGCCGGAACCCGAACCGGCAGCACCACGCCGGCGCCGAGGGGACCGGGTAAAGACGGACGGATCGCGATGGACGGGATGGCCGAGGCGGGGACGGCGACGCGGCCCTACAGGGCGCCCGGCAGGGGGCAGATCGCCGCCGCCGCGCTCGAGACCCTGCCCGAGGGCGTCGTCAGCTTCGATGCCAGGCTGCGCGTCGGCCTGGTCAGCGGTCGCGCCGGGGCCCTGCTGGGCCTTGCGCGCGCCGGGCGCCACGTCCATGGCCTCGCGGAACTGCTCGAAGCCAGCCCGCGCCTCGACCGCGACGCGACGGCGGCACTGATCGCAGCCTGCCTCGACGCCACCACGCCGGAGGCGGAGGCGGGCGCCGACCTGCGCCTGGACGGTGCGCCGGGTCTGCGGTTCGGCATCCGTCGCGCGACCGCCGGCACCTGGGTGCTGAGCATCGTCGTCGACACGGCGCTCGCCGGGGGCGGCGGCGTCGATCCGCTCACCGGCCTCGCCGACCGCGCGATGTTCGAGGCTCGGCTTGCCGCCGCGCTCGACCGCCCCGCACGCCGACGCGTCGGCTCGGCAGTGCTCCTTTGCGAACTCGAGGGCATCCGCGCCGTGAACCAGGTGCTCGGCCACGCCATCGGGGAGGACTTGCTGCGCGCCGCCGCGCGCCGGCTCCAGGCCGCGGTGCGCGACGGCGACCTGGTGGCCCGCATGGCAGGCGAGGAATTCGCCGTGCTGCAGAGCGAGGTCGCGGACGCGGCCCACGCCGCCGCGCTGGCCGGGCGGATGGTGGACCTGCTCGGCCGCCCCTACCTCATCGGCGGGGAAACGGTGGTGGTGACGCCGCGGATCGGCGTCTCGGTCGCACCGGGCGACGGGTCCGAGGCGTCCCTGCTGCTGCGCCGCGCCGCCATGGCGCGACATGCGGTGCCGGCCAGCAGCGATGGCGCCTGGCGCCGCTTCAGCCCCGACATGGACGCCCACTGGCAGGAGACCCGCGCGCTGGAGGCCGCGCTCCGCCTCGCGGTGGCCGACGACCAGTTCGAACTCCATTTCCAGCCGCAAGTGGCGTTGCCTGCCGGCCGGCTCACGGGATTCGAGGCGCTGATCCGCTGGCGCCACCCCAAGCGTGGCCTGCTTGGCCCCTCGCAGTTCCTGCCGGTCGCCGAGCGCCTCGGGTTGATGCGCCGCATCGGCGCCTGGGTGCTGAGGGAGGCCTGCCACGCCGCGGCGTCCTGGCCGGCGGGGCTGCAGGTCGCGGTCAATCTCTCCCCCTGCCAGCTCGACGACGGGGCGCTGCCTGCGACGGTCGCTTCCGCGTTGAAGGACAGCGGCCTGCCGCCCGGCCGCCTCGAACTGGAGGTGACCGAGACGGTGCTGCTCGCCAGTGGTGATTCCGCGCTGGCGCAGTTGCAGGCGCTGCGGGACCGGGGCGTCGGTATCGCGATGGACGATTTCGGCACCGGCCATTCCTCCCTCACGCAGCTGCGCGCCTTCCCCTTCGACCGGCTGAAGATCGACCGTTCCTTCGTGAAGGACCTGCCCGCCGGCGAAGACGCCATGGCGATCATGCGGGCGGTGACAGGGCTCGGCCGCAGCCTCGGCATCGCGGTGACGGCGGAGGGGGTGGAAACCGAGCCGCAACTGCGCGCCCTGCTCGCCGAGGGCTGCGACGCCGCGCAGGGCTATCTCATCGGTCGGCCGGTGCCGGGAAGCCAGGTGCCCGCGGTGATCGCCCGCCTCGCGGCGCCCGTGATGGCCTGAAGCGGGCGGCGCGCAGCGCCCAACCCGTCGCGCGCGGGGTCGGTGCGGCGGCGGCGGCGCGCAACATCAAGGGCGCAGCGGCAGCAGCCGGCTTCGAGGCATGTCATCGAACGCAGCCGCCCGCATGGGCGCGCGCCTTCAGCGCGGCATCGCCGCCAGCGCCGGGGCTTCCTTCCGCAGGGCCTCGAGCACGCGGGGGTCGAACTGCGAAGGGTCTATCCGGCCATCGCCCTCGAGCATGCGCGCCAGCGCCTCCCCATGCTCCTGCGCATCCTTGTAGGGGCGGTCGGAACGCAGCGCGTCATATACATCGGCCACGGCGACCAGGCGGGCGGCGAGGGGGGTCGCCTCCCCCTTCAACCCGGCCGGATAGCCGCTGCCGTCCCAGCGCTCGTGGTGCATCAGGGCGATGACCGCGGCCAGCCGCATCCAGGAACTCTGCGCATGGGCGAGGATGCTCGCGCCGAGCACGGTATGGCGCTCCATCACCCGGCGAGCTTCGGGGTCGAGCACGTGTCGGTGGCCGAGCACGCCCTCGGGCAGCGACATCTTGCCGATGTCATGCAGCGCGGCCGCTCGTTCGAGAAGGGCCTGCTGCGCCTCGTCGATGCCGAGGCTCGCCGCCAACATCGCCGAGATCCGCCCGACCCGCACCGGGTGCTCGCGGCCCTCCGGGTCCGTCGCCATCAGGCGGGAGACAAGGCCCTCGAGCGCCTCGTCATGCGAGATGCAGATGCAGGGCCAAGGGTCGGAGCCGCAGCACTGCGCATCGCGCATCTGCCCGCACCGCGGGCAGACCGAGGCGAATTCTGCGTGGACCAGGGATATTGCATTCATGCCGGATGTCACGGGGCACCACCGCCCTGATCAAGCCTGCAATCTAGATGCGGTCCGCGTCTCCTAAAAGACGCCGGTTCACGAAAATTCGTTCATACTTCGGATGGCGGAACCAGCACCACGGCCGCGGCCTGGGCGGCGATGCCTTCGCCACGGCCGGTGAAGCCGAGCCGCTCGCTGGTGGTCGCCTTGACCGAGACGGCACCGACCGCAACGCCGAGCAGTTCCGCCAGCCTTGCCCGCATCGCCTCGGCATGGGGGGCGATCTTCGGGCGCTCGCAGATCAGCGTCACGTCGGCATTCGCGAGCACGCCGCCGCGCACGGCGATCCGCCCCGCCGCGTGGCGCAGGAAGCGGGCGCTGTCGGCATCCTTCCACTCCGCCTCGGAGGGGGGGAACCAGCGGCCGATGTCGCCCTCGGCCAGCGCGCCGTAGATCGCGTCGCACAACGCATGGATGCCGACATCGGCGTCCGAATGGCCCGACAGGCCGAGCGGATGCGGGACGGTGACGCCGCAGAGGATGAGCGGCCGCCCCTCGACCAGGCGATGCACGTCGAACCCGGTGCCCATGCGGGGGATGAGGCGGGCGGCGAGATGGGCTTCCACGCGGACGAGGTCCTCCGGCCAGGTGATCTTCACGTTGCTCTCCGACCCCGGCACGAGGGCCACGGTCAGGCCCGCCGCTTCGAGCAGGGCGGCGTCGTCGGTGGCATTGCCGTCGCCGGCGCGATGGGCCGCGAGCAGCGCATCGAAGCGGAAGGCCTGCGGGGTCTGGGCGCGGAAAAGGCCCTCCCGCGGGACGGTCTCGAGGATGCGCCCGCCCGTGCCGCGCTTGAGCGTATCGGACACCGGTTGGGCGGGAATCGCGCCGGGGGCTGCCGCCAGCGCGGCGACCAACCCGGCGATGGCGCCCTCCGGCACTACCGGCCGCGCCGCGTCATGCACCAGCACCATGGCCGGCGGGTCGGCGGCGAGTGCCTCCAGCCCATTGCGGACGCTGTCGGCCCGTGTCGCGCCGCCGACGACGGGGGGCAGCACGGGCAGCCCTGCAAGCAGGGTGGCGACGCGATCCTGCTCGCCCTCCGCCACCACGGGCAGGACGCGCCGGACCAGGCCGCCGCGCAGCAGCGCCTCCGCGGCGTGGCGGATCACGGGCCTGCCGAGCAGCGGCAGGTACTGCTTGGGCACCGGCGCCCCGAAACGGGTGCCGGTGCCGGCGGCCATCAGCAGGGCGTCGATCGTCATCGGTGGCTCCGGCCCGGAAGGGACCGGGGCGTTAGCCTATTTGCGGCGGTTGTCCAGCGCGAAGGCGCCGCCGCCGGCGAAGACCAGGTACAGGAAGACGAAGGAGTAGAGGATGGCGGCATCGCCGCCGTTCAGCACGGGATAGGGGCTGCGCGGCGCATGCGCCATCCAGTAGGCCGCGGCCATGAGGCCGGAGCACACGAAGGCCACCGGCCGGACCCGGAGCCCGACGACGAGCAGCGCCCCGCCCACGATCTCGACGATTCCGGCGATGCCGTAGATGGAGAACAGCGCGGGCCCGCCGCCGCCGTTCGGCCCCGCGGGGAAGCCAAGAAGCTTCTGCGTTCCGTGCTCGAAGAAGATGAGGGCCGCGACGATGCGAAGCACGCCGAGCGCGTAGGGCGCCCAGCGGTCGAGAATTGGCATTGCGATGGTCCCGGCACTGTTATGGTTATGCCTCGGACAATGACTTCTCATACGATGGCGATCAACGGGTGGAACCGCGACGGCGGATCATCCGGCTGATCTGTCCGTTTCAGCGGCATTTCCGGCCATGCGGAGTTGCCGAACAGGGGGGCAGCGCCTATTCTGCCCAAATCATGAGCAATGAATCCGAGGCCGGCCCCCAGCCGGCTGGCCTGTCGCCGATCGACCTCGGCGGCGTGGTCATCGCGACCCCGGTCATCCTCGCACCCATGTCGGGCGTGACGGACCTGCCGTTCCGGCGGCTGTCGCGCGCCCTCGGCGCGCCGATGGTGGTCAGCGAGATGATCGCCTCCCAGGCCATGGTGCGGGAGAACCGGCAGACGCTGAAGATGGCCGAGGTGGACGGCTTCGGCGGCCCGGCCTCGGTCCAGCTCGCGGGCTGCGACCCGGAGACGATGGCGGAAGCCGCGCGGCTGGTGGTCGATCGCGGCGCGGCGATCGTGGACATCAATTTCGGCTGCCCGGTGAAGAAGGTGGCCGTCGGGCAGAGTGCCGGCTCGGCGCTGATGCGCGACGAACTCGCCGCCGCCCGCATCCTGGAAGCCACGGTGAAGGCCGTGCGCGTCCCGGTGACGCTGAAGATGCGCATGGGCTGGGACCACAACAGCCTGAACGCCCCGCGCCTCGCCCGCATCGCGGAGGAGAGCGGCATCCGCATGGTCACGGTCCATGGCCGCACCCGGCAGATGTTCTACACCGGCATCGCGGACTGGGACTTCATCCGCTCCGTCAAGGAAGCCGTGAAGATCCCCGTCATCGCCAATGGCGACATCATCACGGCGGAGAACGCCGAAGACGCGCTGCGCCGCTCCGGCGCGGACGGCGTGATGATCGGCCGCGGCTGCTACGGGCGCCCCTGGTTCCCCGCGGCCGTCGCCGCGCGCCTCGCCGGTGGCGATGGCGCGGAGCCGGTGCTCGCCGAGCAGAAGCGCATCCTGCTCGAGCATTACGAGGACATGCTGACGCATCACGGCCGCGACCCGGGCGTGCGCCTCGCGCGCAAGCATGTCGCCTGGTATTCGAAGGGCCTGCCGGGCTCGGCCGAATTCCGCGTGCAGGTGAACCGCTGCGATACGCCGGATGCCGTGCGCGACCTGATCCACGCCTTCTACGACCCGCTCATCGAGCGCGGCGTCGAGGCGGTGCGCGACGCCTTCCGGGAAGCCGGCGAGGATCGGCTCGCCGCATGAAGGGCGGGCTGCTCCGCCGTGCCGTGCGGCCCGCCTCCTGGCGCGGCAAGGCGGTGCCGGACGCGACGGCGATCCTCGGCGCGATCCCGGTGCCGGTCGTCGTGCTGGACGAGGCGAACCGCTTCGTCAGCGCCAATGCGGCGGCGGAACTGTTCTTCCGCACCTCCGCCTCCACGCTGGCACAACTCGGCCTCGCCGACCTGTTGCCGGAGGACAGCCGGCTCTTCGCGGTGATCGACCAGGTGCGCCGGCTCGAGGCCCGCGTCTCCGACCACGACCTGACGCTGGAAAGCCCGCGGCTGGAACGCCGCGGCGTCAGCGTCCACGCCGCGCCGCTGCCCGAACTGCCGGGCAGCGTGGTGCTGACGCTGGAAGACGGTTCGACCGCGCAGATGCTCGACCGGCAGCTGAACTTCCGCGGCGCAGCGCGCGGCGCCTCGGCGATGGCGGCGATGCTGGCGCATGAGGTGAAGAACCCGCTCTCCGGCATCCGCGGCGCGGCGCAGCTGCTCGAACAGAATGCGGGGGAGGGCGACCGGGAGCTCTGCCTGCTGATCCAGGACGAGGCCGACCGCATCCGTGGGCTCGTGGACCGCTTCGACATGTTCTCGGAGCGACCGGTGGACCTCGGCCCGGTGAACATCCACCAGGTGCTGGACCATGTCCGGCGCATCGCGGCGACCGGCTTCGCCTCCCACCTGCGGATCGTCGAGGAATACGACCCCTCCCTGCCGGCGGTCTGGGGCAACCGGGACCTGCTTGTGCAGATCCTGCTCAATCTGGTGAAGAATGCGGCAGAGGCTGTCGATCCCCTGGGCGGGGAGATCGTGCTCTCCACCGCCTATCATCATGGCGTGCGCATCGCCGTGCCCGGTTCCAGCGACCGCGTGCACCTCCCGTTGCAGGTGAGCGTGCGCGACAACGGGCCTGGAATTGCCGAGGAAGTCCGCGGCACGGTTTTTGAACCCTTCGTCAGCACGAAGCGGGGCGGGCAGGGGCTCGGGCTCGCTCTCGTCGCGAAACTGGTTGCGGACCAGGGCGGGCTGATCGAGTGCGACAGCAGGCCTGGCAGGACCGTGTTCCGGCTTTCGTTGCCCACCCCACCGCCGGGAAGCCTCGGGACCGCCCAATGACTGACGCCCGCACCATCCTCATCGCCGACGACGACCGCGCCATCCGCACCGTGCTGAGCCAGGCGCTCGGCCGGTCCGGGTACCAGGTGCGGGCGACGTCATCGGCCTCCACCCTCTGGCGCTGGGTGGAGGATGGGGAAGGGGACCTCGTCATCACCGACGTGGTGATGCCCGACGAGAACGGGCTCGACCTCGTCCCACGCATCCGCCGCGTGCGCCCCGACCTGCGCGTGGTGGTGATGAGCGCGCAATCGACCTTCGCCACAGCGTTGAAGGCCACCCAGCGCGGCGCCTTCGAATACCTGCCCAAGCCCTTCGACCTGAAGGAACTGCTCGCGGTGGTCGAGCGCGCCCTGGCGAGCCCGGCCGAACCGAGCGCCGCGGTGCAGGAGCCGGAGGGCGAGAAGCTTCCCCTCGTCGGCCGTTCCCAGGCGATGCAGGAGATCTACCGCACCGTCGCCCGTCTCACGACCACCGACCTCACGGTGATGATCACGGGCGAGAGCGGCACCGGCAAGGAACTCGTCGCCCGCGCCCTGCACGACTACGGCAAGCGCCGCACCGGCCCCTTCGTGGCCATCAACATGGCCGCCATCCCGCGCGAACTGATCGAGGCCGAACTATTCGGTCATGAGCGCGGCGCCTTCACCGGCGCCCTCAACCGCGGCATCGGCCGCTTCGAGCAGGCTGCCGGAGGCACGCTGTTCCTCGACGAGATCGGCGACATGCCGCCCGAGGCGCAGACCCGCCTGTTGCGCGTATTGCAGGAAGGGGAATTCACCACCGTCGGCGGCCGCCAGCCGATCAAGGCCAATGTCCGCATCGTCGCCGCGACGCACCGCGACCTGCGGCAACTGATCCGCCAGGGGTTGTTCCGCGAGGATCTTTTCTACCGCCTGAACGTCGTGCCCATCCGCCTGCCGCCACTGCGCGAGCGGATGGAGGACATCCCGCTGCTGGCGCGCCATTTCCTCGACCGCGCGCGCGCCGCCGGCCTGCCGGGCAAGCAGCTCTCCTCCGAGGCGCTGGACGCGCTCAAGGGCCATGCCTGGCCGGGCAATGCCCGTGAGCTTGAGAACCTGATGCGGCGCCTCGCCGCGCTCTACCCGCAGGAGGTGATCGGCCCCGACGCCGTCGCCGCCGAACTGGTCGAGGCCGTCCAGCCCGCCGGACCCGACGGCCAGGCCCACCCCGCAACCCTGGAGCAGGCGGTGGAGCGCCACCTGCAGACCTTCATGGCGGCGCACAAGGACGGGATGCCGGTGCGCGACCTCTATGAGCGCGTCCTGGCCGAGGTGGAGCGGCCATTGCTGCGCCTCGCCCTCGGTGCGACAAGGGGCAATCAGATCAAGGCGGCGGCCATGCTCGGTCTCAATCGCAACACGCTGCGCAAGAAGATCCGCGAGCTCGAACTGCCCGTGGTGCGCGGCCTGTCGTGACCATGCGTAGGCCCTGACATGTTGGGCCTGTTCCGCCGCCGGGGCGCGCGGCCGGTCGCGCGCACCCAGGCCCCTCGCAAGGACGACGCCGAGGCGGCCGACCATGCCACCTGGACCCGCCGGGTGGGGGAGGCGCTGCAGGGCGGCGGCGTGACCATCGGCCTCGCGCTGGTGGCGCTGGTGCTGGGGCTCGCGACCTTCGCCGTGCTCTCCGGCGGGACGCCGCTCGGGCCTGCCGGGCCGGGGCAGGTGGTGGGCATCGTCCTCGCCAACCTTGCCGTGCTGCTCATGCTGGTCGCCTCGCTGGCGGCGCGGCTGGTGCGGATGTGGGTGGAACGCCGGCGCGGGTCGGCCGGGTCGCGCCTGCATGTCCGGCTGGTGCTGCTGTTCGGCGTGGTGGCGGTGGGGCCATCGATCCTGGTGGCGGGCTTCGCGGCGCTGTTCTTCAACCTCGGCATCCAGGCCTGGTTCAGCGACCGGGTGCGCGACACGCTGGAGGCCTCGCTCGTCGCCTCCCGCGCCTATCTCGAGGAACACCGCAACACCATCCGCGCCGACATCCTGGCGATGGCGAACGACCTCAATCGCGCCGCGCCGGTGCTGCTGCCCGACAACGGCATCGCCTTCGCCCGGCTGCTCGCGACGCATACCGCCATCCGCGGCCTGACCGATTCGCTGGTGGTGGAACCGACGCTCGGCCAGGTGGTGGCCTCCGCGGGGCTCACCACGGGCTCGGTGGTGGACATCCCGCCATCCTGGGCGCTGGAACAGGCGCGCGCGGGCGAGGTCGCGGTGCTGCCGAGCGAAAGCGGCGAAGGGCGCGTGCGCGCCATCGTCCAGCTCAACATCCCGCCGGGGCTGCTGCTGATGATCAGCCGCCCGGTCGATCCCGGCGTGCTCGAGCACATGCGCACGACCGAACTGGCCTTCCAGGAATACGACCGGCTCGACCGCAACCGCGGCGACCTGCAGATCACCTTCGTGCTGATCTTCGCCATTGCCACGCTGCTCGTGCTGCTCGGCGCCGTGCTGCTCGGGCTGTTGATCGCCAACCGGATCGTGCGGCCGATCTCCCGCCTGATCACCGCGGCCGAACGGGTGCGCGCGGGCGACCTCTCGACCCGGGTGCAGGAAGGGGAGGCGGATGACGAGGTCGCGAGCCTCTCCCGCGCCTTCAACCGCATGACGAGCCAGCTCAGCGCGCAGCGGGCCGAACTCATGGAAGCCTACCGCCAGATCGACGAGCGGCGGCGCTTCACCGAGACGGTGCTCTCCGGCGTCACGGCCGGCGTGGTCGGCCTCGATGCCGAGGGGCGGGTGAACCTGCCGAACCGTTCGGCCTCGGGGCTGCTGGGGGTGGACCTCGATGCCGCGATCGGCCTGCCGCTCGGCGGCATCGCGCCGGAATTCGGCCCGCTGATCGCCGCCGCGCGGGCGCAACCGGACCGGGCGCACACCGCCGAGATCCGCACCGGGTCGCCTTCCGCCCGCCGCACGCTGATCGCGCGCCTCGGCGCCGAGACGCAGGGCGGGCGCATCGAA
Organism: Neoroseomonas soli; assembly: GCF_018129065.1. Taxonomy (GTDB): domain Bacteria; phylum Pseudomonadota; class Alphaproteobacteria; order Acetobacterales; family Acetobacteraceae; genus Neoroseomonas; species Neoroseomonas soli. The sequence goes on from NZ_JAAEDM010000059.1 coordinate 24,111, forward strand.
GGCTACGTGCTGACCTTCGACGACATCACGGAACTGCTATCGGCGCAGCGCAAGGCCGCCTGGGCCGACGTGGCGCGCCGCATCGCGCATGAGATCAAGAACCCGCTGACGCCGATCCAGCTTTCCGCCGAACGACTGAAGCGGCGCTACCTGAAGCAGATCACCGACGACCCCGACACCTTCAAGCAATGCACCGACACCATCGTGCGCCAGGTGGGCGACATCGGCCGCATGGTGGATGAGTTCTCCGCCTTCGCCCGCATGCCCCAGCCGGTGATCCGGCCGGAGGATGCGAACCAGCTGCTGCGCGATGCGCTGGTGTTGCAGCGCGACGCGCATCCCGAGATCACCTATGAAACCTCATTCGCCGGTGAAGCGCCGAAGGTCCCCTGCGACCGGCGACTGATCGGCCAGGCGCTGACCAACCTGCTGCAGAACGCCGCCGATGCGGTCGCCATGCGCGCCGCCGAGGGCGCCGGCCGCATCTCGGCGCGCGTCGAGGCCGATGCCTCGGAGGTCCGCATCACCGTCGAGGACGATGGAGTCGGGCTGCCGACGGAGGAGGAACGGGACCGCCTGACCGAGCCCTATGTCACTCACAAGACGAAAGGAACCGGGCTTGGCCTTGCCATCGTGAAGAAGATCATGGAGGACCATCGCGGACAGCTGGTGCTGGAGGACCGCGAGGACGGCCCCGGCGCCCGGGTCGCGCTGATCCTTCCGCTGCGCGCGGCGGGAACGGCCGGCGAGGGGGGCGGGGAGTCGACGAAGGCCGGCGAGGGAGCGAAGGTCGCGCATGGCGCATGAGATCCTGATCGTCGACGACGAGCCCGATATCCGGGCCCTCATCGAGGGCATCCTCTCGGACGAGGGCTACGAGACACGGCAGGCCCACAACTCCGATGCCGCGATCGCGGCCTTCCGGGCGCGGCGGCCCTCGCTCGTCGTCCTTGACATCTGGCTGCAGAACTCGCGGCTGGACGGGCTCGGCATCCTGCAGGCGCTGCATACCGAGGAGCCGCAGGTGCCGGTCGTCATGATCTCCGGCCACGGCACCATCGAGACCGCGGTGCAGGCGATCCAGCAGGGCGCCTACGACTTCATCGAGAAGCCGTTCAAATCGGACCGGCTGCTGCTGATCGTCGCGCGCGCGCTGGAAGCGGCGCGGCTGCGGCGCGAGAACAGCGAGCTGCGCCTGCGTGCCGGGCCCGAGATGGAACTGATCGGCGCCTCCGCCCCGCTCGGCCAGTTGCGCGGGGCGATCGAGAAGGTGGCGCCCACCGGATCCCGCGTGCTGATCACCGGGCCGGCCGGCGCGGGCAAGGAAGTGGCCGCGCGCATGATCCACGCGCGCTCCCGTCGCGCCGACGGCCCCTTTGTCGTGCTGAACTGCGCCACGCTGAACCCTGCCCGCTTCGAGGAGGAACTCTTCGGCATCGAGGCCGGTCCCGACCCGTTGGCGCAGCCGCGCCGCGCCGGCGTGCTCGAACGCGCCCATGGCGGCACGCTGCTGCTGGACGAGGTCGCCGACATGCCGCTGGAGACCCAGGGCAAGATCGTGCGCGCCTTGCAGGAACAGGGCTTCGAGCGCATCGGCGGCGGCACGCGGGTGAAGGTGGATGTCCGCGTGCTCGCCACCACCAACCGGGACCTGGCCGCCGAGATCGCCGGCGGGCGCTTCCGCGAGGACCTGTATTACCGCCTCGCCGTGGTGCCGCTGCGCGTGCCCGCTCTGCGCGAGCGGCGGGAGGACGTGCCGGTGCTGGCGCGCCACTTCATGGGGCGTTCCGCCGAGACCACCGGCATGGCCCCGCGCGAACTCTCGGAGGACGCGCTCGCGGCCATGCAGGCCTATGACTGGCCGGGCAATGTGCGCGAACTGCGCAACCTGATCGACTGGCTGCTCATCATGGCGCCCGGCGATGCGCGCGAGGCGATCCGCCCGGACATGCTGCCGCCCCAGGTCGGCGCCGCCGCGCCCGCCGTGCTGAAGCTCGACCGGTCGAGCGAGATCATGACCCTGCCGCTGCGCGAGGCGCGCGAATTGTTCGAACGGCAGTACCTGGAAGCGCAGTTGCTGCGCTTCGGCGGCAACATCAGCCGCACCGCGAACTTCGTCGGCATGGAGCGCAGCGCGCTCCATCGGAAGCTCAAGTTCCTCGGCGTGCAGGCCGAGGACCGCGCCAACCCGCCCGGCACCGTCGGCAACGCCTGAAAGCTCCCCGCATGTCCCGCATCGCATACGTCAACGGCCGCTACGTGCCGCAGCCCGAAGCCAGCGTGAACATCGAGGACCGCGGCTACCAGTTCGGCGACGGCATCTACGAGGTCGTGCACCTCTATGACGGCAAGTACATCGACGAGGATCGCCACCTCGACCGGCTGGAACGCTCGCTGCGCGAGATCCGCCTGCCCATGCCGATGTCCCGTGCCGCGCTGCGCCTGGTGCTGCGGGAGGTCGCGCGCCGCAACCGCGTGACCGAGGGCCTGCTCTACATGCAGGTGACGCGCGGCGTCGCCCGGCGCGACCATCCGTTCCCGGCGAAGCCGGTGCCGCCGGCGATCGTCGTCACGGTCAAGCGAATCCCGCCCTACCCGACGGATGTGGACAAGTGGGGCGCGGCGGCGATCACCCATCCCGACCTGCGCTGGGCGCGCTGCGACATCAAGACGGTCAACCTGCTGCCGAACTGCCTCGCCCGCCAGGCGGCGCGCGAACAGGGCGCGGCCGAGGCGGTGCTGTTCGACGAGGCGACCGGCCTGGTCACCGAAGGGGCCGCCACCTCCTTCTGGATCGTGGACGAGGACGGCGTCATCCGCACCCGCCACCTCGACCACTCCATCCTGCCGGGCTGCACGCGCAGCGCGCTGATGGCGGAACTGGCGGAAGCCGGCATCGCCTTCGAGGAGCGTCAGTTTTCCCTGGAGGAACTGAGCAAGGCGCGCGAGGCCTTCATCACCTCCGCGACCTCCTTCGTGAAGCCGATCGTGAAGATCGACGGCCAGCCGGTCGGCGACGGCAAGGTCGGCCCGGTCGTGCGCCGCCTGTTCGAGATCTTCGCCCGCCACGTGAAGGGCGGACTGAAGAACGCGGCGTGAACGGCGAGGCCAACGCCGCCGTCGTCCGCGCCTTCTACGCGGAGCTGTGGGAGCAGGGCGACCTCTCCCGCATGCCCGCGCTGATGCATGACGACGTCGCCTTCCAGGGCACCTTCGGCCAGACCATGCGCGGGCATGAGGCCTTCGGCGCCTATGTGCGCAGCGTGCGGCACGCCTTCTCGACCTATCGCTGCGAGGTCTCGGAACTGCTGACGGATGGCGACAAGGTGGCGGCGCGGGTGCGCTTCTCCGGCCGGCACGATGCCGGGCCCTTCCTGGAATTCGCGCCGACCGGGCGCGAACTCGCGTGGGAAGGCGTGGGCTTCTTCACCCTGGATGAGGGCCGGATCCGCCACCTCTGGGTGATGGGGGACATGCTGGGGCTGCTCGGGCAGTTGCGGGCATGAACGCGCGCCCCACCGCCATCCTCTGGGACTGGGACAACACGCTGGTCGATGGCTGGGCGGCCATCGAGGCCGGGCTGAACGCCGCTTTCCGCGCCTTCGGCCTGCCGGAATGGGACCGCACCCAGGTGCTGGCCAATGTCCGCAGGTCCCTGCGCGAATCCTTCCCGCCTCTCTTCGGCGCGGAGTGGGAGAAAGCGCGGGAGATATTCTACGCAGAGGTGCGTGCCCGGCACCTCGATGTCGTCGTCCCCATTCCGGGGGCTGCGGCGGCGCTGGCCGCGGCGGGGCGGGTCGCGCGGCAGGGCGTCGTCTCCAACAAGCAGGGGCCGCTGCTGCGGGCGGAAGCCGTGCATCTGGGATGGGCGGGGCATTTCGGCGCGCTGGTCGGCGCCGGGGATGCGGTGCGCGACAAGCCGGACGCCGCACCCTTGCTGATGGCGCTGGAGGCGCTCGGCGTGCCGCCGTCGCCCGAGGTCTGGTACGTCGGCGACACTGCGCTCGACATGCAGGCCGCTCGCGCGGCGGGCTGCCGCGCCGTGCTGCTCGGCGACGCGGCGCATGACGGCGGCATCGCGGCGGCTGCGCCGGATGCATTCTTCGCCGACGGCCATGCGCTGGAAGCCGGGCTTCTTTCCCTTGCCATTCGCTGACGGCGCGGCGAAAACTGCGCCGCCGGCGGCCGGAAATGGTTTGCGCCGGTCCGCCCCTGGTCGGTGACCAGCAAGAACAGAAGGACCGGTCCCATGGCCGCCGAGAAGTCCCAGAACGTGCAGGACGTGTTCCTGAACCACGTTCGCAAATCCAAGACCCCCGTGACGATCTTCCTGGTGAACGGCGTGAAGCTGCAGGGAATCATCACCTGGTTCGACAATTTCTCCGTGCTGCTGCGCCGCGACGGGCACACCCAGCTCGTCTACAAGCACGCGATCTCGACCGTGATGCCGGGCGCGCCGATCATGCTGTTCGACGCCACCGCACAGGCCGGGGCACAGGCCGGGGCACAGGCTGCTGCGTCGCCGGCATCGGAAACCCGCATGACGCTGACGCGTGAGGTGGCTCCTGGCGCCAACGACTGAGGCCAATGGCGGCCAGCCGACGCGGGCCGCCGTCATCCTGCCATTCGAGAAGCCCAGCCGCGTCGCAATCGGCGACGCGGGCGGGCATCGTGCGGCCGAGGCACGGCTGGCGGAAGCCGTCGGCCTCGCCGCCTCGATCGGCGTCACCATCGTGCATTCCGCGGTCTATCCGCTGCGGGATCGCCGGCCCTCGACCCTGCTGGGCGAGGGCCAGGTGGCGATGGTGGGCGATGACCTGAAGGAACAGGAAGTCGGCCTCGTCGTCGTGGACGCGTCGCTGACGCCGGTGCAGCAGCGCAACCTCGAAAGGGCCTGGGGCTGCAAGGTCATCGACCGCACCGGCCTGATCCTGGAGATCTTCGGCGAGCGCGCGCGCACCAGGGAAGGTTCGCTGCAGGTCGAGCTCGCGCATCTCGAATACCAGCGCACACGGCTGGTGCGGTCCTGGACTCACCTCGAACGGCAGCGCGGCGGCTTCGGCTTCCTGGGTGGCCCGGGTGAATCGCAGATCGAGATCGACCGCCGGCTCATCGGCGACCGCATCGTGAAGCTGAAGCGCGAACTCGACCAGGTGCGCCGCACCCGCGGCCTGCACCGCAGGGCGCGCGAACGCGTGCCGTATCCGGTCGTCGCCCTCGTCGGCTACACGAATGCGGGCAAGTCCACGCTGTTCAACGCGCTGACCGGCGCGGGCGTCTATGCGCAGGACCAGCTCTTCGCGACGCTGGACCCGACGATGCGCGCGATACGACTGCCGAGCGGGCGCACCTGCATCCTCTCCGACACGGTGGGCTTCATCTCCGACCTGCCGACGCAACTGGTGGAAGCCTTCCGCGCGACGCTGGAGGAAGTGGCCGCGGCCGACGTCATCCTGCATGTCCGCGACATCGCCCATCCCGACAGCGCGGCGCAGCGCGCCGATGTGCTCGGCGTGATGGAGGAGATGGCGGAAGGGCCGAACGCGACCCTCGACGAGGGTTGGGAATCGCGCGTCCTGGAAGTGCTGAACAAGGCCGATCTTCTTGGCGGGATCGAATCTGTCGAACGTCTTGCGCCCGGCGCGGTACCGGTTTCCGCGCTGACGGGGGAGGGGCTCGAGGACCTCCGCCGCACCATCGACGATCGCCTCGCCGCCGGGCTGGAGACGATCGACGTGACGGTGCCGACGAGCGACGGCGCGCGCCTCGCCTGGCTCTACGCGAATGGGGAAGTGCTCTCCCGCAAGGATGGGGAGGAGGGTATCCGGCTGACCGTCCGGCTTTCTTCCGCCAACCGCGCCCGCTTCGAGGAACGCGCATGATCGGCGCCACCCGCGCGGCGGAGGTCGCCGCCCTGCTGCGGGACGCGGCACGCGCCGAGATCCTGCCGCGCTTCCGCCGCCTCGCGCAGGGCGAGGTCCGCACCAAGTCCGGACCGCTCGACCTGGTGACGGATGCCGACGAGGCCGCCGAGCGCATCATCGAAGCCGGCCTGGCGAAGATCTTCCCCGGCTGCGCCGTGGTCGGCGAGGAAGCCGCCGCGGCGGATCCTTCCGTGCTGGACCGGCTTGCCTCGGCCGACCTTGCCTTCGTGGTGGACCCGGTCGACGGCACGGCCAACTTCGCCGCCGGCCTGCCGGTCTTCGGCACCATGGCCGCCGCGGTCGCGGGCGGGGAGGTGGTCGCCGCCTGGATCCACGACCCGCTCGGCGACGACACCGCCATCGCGTTGCGCGGGGAGGGGGCCTGGATCGCCGATGCGGAAGGCCGCCACCGGATGGACCTGCGCGTCGCCGCGCCGGTGCCGCTGGCCGAGATGGTGGGTGCCATATCCTGGACCTACCTTGGGGAGCCGCTGCGCAGCCGGGTGACCTCGCGCTTCCCGCGCCTCGCCGCCGTGCTGGGGTATCGCTGCGCCGCGCATGAATACCGCTGGATCGCAGGCGGGCATGGGCATGTGCTGCTCTACAACCGCCTGATGCCGTGGGATCACCTGCCGGGCTGGCTGATCCACCGCGAGGCCGGCGGCTATGCCCGGCGTTTCGACGGCAGTGACTACCTCCCGACGCACCGCGACGGCGGGCTGATCTGTGCGCCCGACCGCGCCTCCTGGGATGCCGTCCGGCACGCCCTGCTCGATCCATGAGCGAGGACGACGACGACGGGGATGAGGGCCCGCCCGGCCTGCCCCCCGGCACGCCCTTCTACATGACCCCCGCCGGCGCCGCGGCGCTGCGCGAGGAAATCCGCGCCCTGTGGGAGGACGAACGGCCCAAGGTGGTCGAAATCGTCTCCTGGGCCGCGAGCCTCGGCGACCGCTCGGAGAATGCCGACTACCAGTACGGCAAGCGGCGGCTGCGCCAGATCGACGGGCGCGTGCGCTTCCTGCGCAAGCGGCTGGACCGCGTGCAGGTGGTGGACCCGGCGCAGCAGACGAAGCGCGACCAGGTCTTCTTCGGCGCCACGGTGACCTATGCGCGGCTCTCGGACGATGCGGAGGTGACGATCCGCATCGTCGGGGTGGACGAGGCGGATGCGGATCGCGGGGATATCTCCTGGGTGGCACCGGTGGCGCGGTCGCTGCTTGGGGCGCGGGTGGGGGATGTGCGGAAGGTCAGGGTGCCAGGGGGCGTCGAGGAAGTTGAGATTGTCACTATCCTTTATCCATCTGCGCGCATGAGTGAAATATAATACAATTACTGCTTGTATTGATCTGCCTTACTTTGACGCGACGGCTTCAGGCTCCCTGCGGTGGACAACCAATCACTCAGGTCGGCAAAGACGGGCGATCCAAAACGAATGCTGATTTCATGAATTTCTACAGCAGAGTTTGTTGTTGTATTTTCCGTTAACCTATCGAAAATTGTTCCTCTCAAAGCCGTGAGCACGGCGGGCCATGCTTGGGCCATAGGCGAGGGGAAGCGTGATGTCCGGGACCAAGAGCGTGTCGCCAGGCGGCGTGAAGGTCGTCGCCCGGCAGTTGGCGCCGCAGGCGCAGGCCGATAGCGGCGCGCTGCGCGAGGACGGCTACGAATTCATTGACGTGCTGGCCAATGACCTCGGGGGCGGGGCGAAGCGGCTCTGGTCCCTGAACCAGGCGGATCTGTCGGTCAGCACCGCTTATGGCGATGCCGTCCTCGTGGATGGCGGCCGCCTGCTCGTCGAGATCGTCGAAGACCCCAATGCCCCCGGCTCCGGCTACTACGTTCTCAAGGTGAGCGAGAACCCCACCGGCCCCGGCTACGATCACCTGGGCGAGGGCCAGACGACGGATGTGGTCTTCAACTACGCGATCCGTCTGGCCAATGGTGCCATCTCCACCTCGACGGTCACGATCAGCGTCACCGGCGTGAACGATGCCCCCGAGGCGCAGGACGCGACGGCGGGGGTCTTGGAGGACGCCACGACGGGCGGTGCGGTCACCGCGACCGATGCCGACGAC
>NZ_JAAEDM010000060.1 GCF_018129065.1 Neoroseomonas soli
GGCGACCACCGCTTCCGGGCCCGCCGCGGCTTCGATGCCGGAACCCGCCAGCCCATCCCGCAGCGCGCCGTAGCACGCCGGGTCCGCCACGACCGCGATCCGGGCGCCGAGCCGCCGCGCCTGTTCGGCCAGCCCCAGGGCATCCCGGCCGGCGACAAGAGCCTCCACGCGGAAGGCGCCCGGGGGCGCCTCATCCAGCAGGGCGGCGGTGCTGCGCCCAACCGAGCCGGTGCTGCCGAGGATGGTGACGCTGCGCGTCATCGCCAGAGCGGCTGGCCCTGGCCGAGCGCGAAGGCCAGCAGCGCCGCCGCCGGCGCCGCCGCGATCACCCCGTCCAGCCGGTCGAGCAGGCCGCCATGGCCGGGAATGAGGCTGGAGGTGTCCTTCACGTCGAAGCGCCGCTTGATCCAGGATTCCAGCAGGTCGCCCGCCTGCGCCATGATCCCCAGCATGGCGGCGACGGCCGCCGCGCGGGAAGCCCCTCCTGGCGCCAGCGCCGCGGCGGCCGCGACGCCTACCAGGACGGCCCCGGCGAGCCCGCCGGCCGCGCCCGACCACGTCTTGTTGGGGGAGATGGCGGGCGCCAGCTTCGGCCCGCCGAAGGCGCGCCCGGCCATGTAGGCCCCGATGTCGGAGGCCCAGACCACCAGGACCAGGAACAGCACATTGGCCCGGCCGGCGAAGTTGTCGTGCCGCAACTCGATCAACGCGATGCCGGCGATGCCGATGTAGAGCACCCCCGCCGCCAGCCAGCCCGCCGGCTGGCCCACGCGGCCAGCCCCGCGCATGCGCGCGGCCGCCCACCAGGTCAGGCCCCAGCCGAGCGCCAGCGCCACCAGCGCCGCGCGCGGATGTTCGGCGACCGCGAGGATGCCGGAGGCCAGCACCGCCACCGGCACCACCATGCCCGGCAGTGCCCGCGTGCTGAGGCCGCAGAGATGCACCCATTCCCACGCCAGCACCGCAATCGCCACTGCGATCAGCGCCGTCCATGGCTCGGCACCCAGCCAGATGCAGGCGAGCGCCGTCGGTCCCAGGACCAGGGCGGACAGGAAGCGTTTGCGCAGGTCCCGCCAACGCTTGGGCCCCTGGCCCGATCCGGTCGCAGCGCTCAGGGCCGCGCCCCGTAGCGACGGTCGCGCCGGCGAAAGTCGGCCACCGCTTCGGCCAGGTGCCGCGCGCCGAAATCGGGCCAGAGCACCTCCTGGAAGACGAACTCCGAGTAAGCCGCCTGCCAGAGCATGAAATTGGACAGCCGCTGCTCGCCGGAGGTGCGGATGATGAGGTCGGGATCCGGGATGCCGGCCGTGTACATGAAGCCGGAGAAGGTCGCCTCATCCAGCGCCTCGGGCGCGAGGCGGCCTTCGGCGACGGCGCGCGCGGCGGCCCGCGCGGCGGCGAGGATCTCGTCCCGCGCACCGTAGGAGAGCGCGACATTGAGGTTCAGCCGCCGCCCGCCTGCCGTCTGCTCCTCGGCGGCGCGGACGGCGCGCGCCATCTCGGGCCCGAAGCGTTCGTAGTCGCCGATGACGCGCAAACGCACGCCTTCCTTCACGAGGTTCGCCACCTCGACGCGGAGGTAGAGGCGCAGCAGGCCGGTCAGCGCGGAGACTTCCTCGAGCGGCCGGCGCCAGTTCTCCGAGGAGAAGGCGAAGAGCGTCAGCCAGGACACGCCGAGATCGGCCGCCGCCTCGACCGCACGGCGGGCGGCCTCGGCCCCCGCCTTGTGGCCGAGCGCCACCGGCAGCCCGCGCGCCTGCGCCCAGCGGCGATTGCCGTCCATGATGATGGCGACATGCAGCGGGCCCTCGGCCGGCGCGCCGGGCAGCCGTGCAGGTTCGGAGACCGCGCTCACGCCCCCTTCCCCCTGCCTCGCCGGGCCTGCACCGGGCACCCCCGCAATCCGACCTCCGATCGATCCCCTGAGATCCGCCGCGGCCTCAGACCGTGCGGATGTCCTTCTCCTTCTCCACCAGCGCGGCGTCCACCTGCTTCACGTACTGGTCCGTGAGCTTCTGGATCTCGTCCTCGTTGCGCTTGGCGTCGTCCTCGCTGACCTCGTGCTTCTTGTCCCAGCCCTTGACCTGCTCCATGCCGTCGCGGCGGACGCCACGGATGGCGACGCGGGTCTGCTCGGCGTAGCGGGCGGCGGCTTTGGCCAGTTCGTTGCGGCGCTCCTGCGTCAGCGGCGGCAGCGGCACGCGGATGACCTGGCCCTCGGATTGCGGGTTGAGGCCGAGATTGGCCTCGCGGATCGCGCTCTCGACCGCCTTGGTCAGCCCCTTGTCCCAGACCTGCACGGAAAGCAGGCCCGGGCCGGCGACCGAGATGTTCGCCACCTGGTTCAGCGGCGAGACGGCGCCATAGGCCTCGACCCGGATGGGCTCGAGCAGCGCCGGGCTGGCGCGGCCGGTGCGCAGGCCCTGGAATTCCTTCTTCAGCGTCTCCATCGCGCCATCCATGCGGCGCGTCAGGTCCTGCTTCAGGGCGTTGAAGTCGGCGGCCATGGGGCCCTCTCCCTTACTGCTGGTCTTCGTGGACGGTGGTGAAGCGGCCTTCGCCCTTCATCACCGCGGTAAAGGCGCCGGGCTCGTGGATGTTGAACACGATGATCGGCAGGTGGTTCTCGCGCGCCAGGCTGATCGCGGCGGCGTCCATCACGGCGAGGTCGCGCGCCAGCATGTCGAGGTAGGTCAGCGAGACGTAGCGCTCGGCATTCGGGTTCTTGCGCGGGTCGGCGGAATAGACGCCGTCCACCTGCGTGCCCTTGAGCAGCGCGTCGCAGCCCATCTCGGCCGCGCGCAGGGCCGCCGCGGTGTCGGTGGTGAAGAAGGGGTTGCCCGTGCCGGCGGCAAAGATCACCACGCGGCCCTTCTCCATGTGCCGCACGGCGCGGCGGCGGATGAAGGGCTCGCAGACGCTGGTCATCGGAATCGCGCTCTGCACGCGCGTCGAGACGCCGACCTTCTCGAGCGCCGCCTGCATGGCCAGCGCGTTCATGACGGTCGCGAGCATGCCGATCGAATCGGCCTGGGCGCGGTCCATGCCGGCCGCCGCCCCGGCGACGCCGCGGAAGATGTTGCCCCCGCCGATGACCAGGCTGACCTCGACGCCGAGGTCGGTGACGCCCTTCACGTCCTGGGCAATGCGGCGGCAGACGGCGGTGTCGAGGCCGTAGTCACGCTCCCCCATCAAGGCCTCACCGGAAACCTTGAGCAGGACGCGCTTGTAGTTGGGCGAGGCCATGGAGTGGCGGTTCCCGGGGTGTCGAAACAGGTTGCGGAGGCTAGTCAGGGCTTGTGGCGGCTGCAAGGCAGGCGCGCCGGCATGCCCCGGTGGGCGGCCTCGCCTTTGCCATACGCGCCCGGCGGCGACAAGGGCACCGGGCCGCGACGGGGCGGCTTGCCGGCGGATACTGCCCCTCCTCCGCGCGCCCGGCGCACCAGGGGGCGTCGAGTGGGCGGCGCATGCCGGCGGTCCCATGCGTCATGGCCGGCGGCCTGCGAAGCGGGCCGGGGCCGCCAATGCGGCGCGCCGGCAGCCCGCCCAGGCCAGGCGGCCGCAGGCCGCGCCCGGCGACCGAGGGCAGGACAGCGGTCCATGCCATCCGCCGCGGGGATCAGATCCAGCCGGCCCGCCGGAAGCGCCAGTAGAGCGCCCCGCAGATCGCCAGGATGATGCCGAGCACGACCGGATAGCCCCAGGGCTGCTTCAGTTCCGGCATGTCCTCGAAATTCATGCCGTAGATGCCGGCGAGCGCCGTCGGCACCGCAAGGATCGCCGCCCAGCCGGCGAAGCGCCGCATGTCCTCGTTCTGCCGCAGGGAGGCGAAGAGGAGGTTGGCCTCCAGCGCCGAGGTCAGCAGTTCCCGCAGGCCGTCGATCAGTTCGACCACGCGCAGCACGTGGTCCTGCACGTCACGGAAATAGGGCTGCACACGCTCCTCCATGAGCGGCGCGTCGAAGCGCATCATCCGCGTGCAGACCTCCCCGATCGGATGGATGGCGCGGCGGATGGTCATGAGTTCGTGGCGCAGCTCGTAGATCCGCTCGATGTCGGCGCGCGTGCTGCGCTGCTTGAAGACGCGGTCCTCGAGGTCGTCGATCTCCGTCTCCAGCGCGTGCAGCACCGGGAAGTAGTTGTCGACGATGAAATCCATCACGGAATAGACGACGAAGATCTCCCCCAGCGCGAGCATGTGCGGGGAGCGTTCGCAGCGCCCGCGCACCCCGGCATAGGTGACGGAGGAGCCGTGCCGCACCGTCACGACATGGCCGCGGCCGGCGAAGATGTGCGTCTCGCCGAAGCGGACATGGCCTTCGACGAGCTGCGCGGTGCGCATCACCACGAAGATGGAATCGCCGTAGGTCTCGAGCTTCGGCCGCTGGTGCGCGTTGTGCGCGTCCTCGACGGCGAGGTCGTGCAGGCCGAAGCGGCGCTGGACCTTGGCCAGCACCTCCTCGTCGGGCTCGAACAGGCCGATCCAGACGAAGCGCCCGGGCTCGGGCGCCACGGCCTCGCAGGCGAGGTCGAGACGCTCGATCTCGACATCCTCGACACGCCGGCCGGATTGGTAGACCGCGCTGCCGACCACCGATCCCATGGCGGCCCTCCCCTCGCCCGGGGATCGAAGCCCCGGGCCGGAAGGCTACCACCGTGGCGAAGCGCCGCGCCACGACAGCGCGATGGGGCGGAAACGACAACGGGCAGGCCATGGCGGCCTGCCCGTCGATCAATGCAGGATCGGCCCGAAGGCCGGGGCGGTCAGCCCTGGCCGGCCGCGGCCGCGACCTCGGCCGCGAAGTCGGAGGACTGCTTCTCGATGCCCTCGCCGAGCTGGAAGCGGGCGAAGCCGGCGAGGTTCGCACCCGCCTTCTTCACCACTTCCTTCACGCGGCTCTCGCCGTCATGCACCCAGACCTGCTCGAGCAGCACCACTTCCTCGTAGTACTTGCGGATGCGGCCCTCGACCATCTTCTGGATGACCGCGTCCGGCTTGCCCGACGCCTTGGCCTGCTCGGTGAGCACGGCCTTCTCGCGGTCCAGCGCCGCCGGCTCGACGAAGGAGATGTCGAGCGCCTCGGGGCGCGCGGCGGCGACATGCATGCCGAGCTGGCGGCCGAGCGTCTCCAGCGCGCCGATCTCGGACGAGCCCTCGAGCGCCACCAGCACGCCGATCTTGCCGAGGCCCGGCTTCACCGCGGAGTGGACGTAGGTCGCGACCGCGCCCTCGTTCACGTGCAGGCGCCTGGCGCGACGGATGGACATGTTCTCGCCGATGGTGGCGATCAGGTGCGTGAGCTGGTCGGCCACGGTGCGGCGGGCGGTGCCGCCCTCGACCAGGTCCAGCGCCTGCGGCCAATGGGCGTTCTTCAGGTTCTCGATGTCGTCGCCGACCGTCAGCACCAGTTCCGCCACCGTGGCGACGAAGTTCTGGAACTGCTCGTTGCGGGCGACGAAGTCCGTCTCGGCATTCACCTCGACCATCGCGGCGGTGCGCGGGGCGGAGGCGACGCCGATCAGGCCCTCGGCGGCGACGCGGCCGGACTTCTTGGCGGCGGCGGACAGGCCCTTCTTGCGGAGCCAGTCGATCGCGGCCTCCATGTCGCCATTCGCTTCGACGAGCGCCTTCTTGCAGTCCATCATGCCCGCGCCGGTCTTCTCGCGCAGGTCGCGGACCATCGCCGCAGTGATCTCGGCCATCGGAATGCCCCGTGGTTGCCAGTGGGAAAGAAGGAACCGGGGCCACGAGGGCCCCGGCAGTGTCAGGTTCAGGCCTGCGGCTGGGCTTCCGGCGTCGCCTCGGGGGCGACCTCCGGCAGGGCTTCGGGCACCAGCTCCTCGGCCGAGCCGACATCGACGCCGGAGGCCTGGAGCTCGGCCGAGATGCCGTCCAGCACCGCGGAGGCGACCATGTCGCAGTAGAGCGTGATGGCGCGGATCGCGTCGTCGTTGCCCGGGATCGGGTAGGTCACGCCCGCGGGATCGGCGTTGGAGTCGACCACGGCGATGACGGGGATGCCGAGCTTGTTGGCCTCCTCGATCGCCAGCTTCTCCTTCACCGTGTCGATCACGAAGATGATGTCGGGCAGGCCGCCCATCTCGCGGATGCCGCCGAGCGCGCGGTCGAGCTTCCCCTTCTCGCGCGTCAGCATCAGGATTTCCTTCTTTGTCAGGCCGGCGGTGTCGCCACCCAGACGATCGTCCATCTGCTTCAGGCGCTTGATCGAGCCCGTGATGGTCTTCCAGTTCGTCAGCATGCCGCCGAGCCAGCGGTGGTTGACGTAGTACTGGCCGCAGCGGGCCGCGGCTTCCGCCACGTAGTCGGCCGCCGCCTTCTTGGTGCCGACGAAGAGCACGCGGCCGCCGGCGGCGACGGTGTCGCGCACGGCGCGCAGGGCGCGCTCCATCATCGGGACGGTCTGCTGCAGGTCCAGGATGTGGACTTGGTTGCGCACCCCGAAGATGTAGGGGGCCATGCGGGGGTTCCAGCGGCGCGTATGGTGGCCGAAATGGACGCCCGCCTCGAGCAGCGCACGCAGGGTGACTTCGCGCATCGCCATGGGGCGATTCTCCTTCCTGTAGTCCGGTTGAGCCTCCGCGGCGCATCCCCCGTTGCCGGGGACCGGACCCTACCTGGGATCAGAAAGGGCGCGCCGCGTGCGGATTACCGGGCGGGGAAGACCCCCGTCCGGCGCGGGCGATATGGCGGAAAGCGGCCGCCGGAGCAAGCCCCGAGGGGTCCTTCGGGGCGGAATCCTGCCCTTCCGGTCATGGCCGGGATGGCCGCCCGCCCCTGCTCCGTCCAGGGGCGCGACCCTCCCCGGAGGGGCGCTCCCCCGGTTCGCGCGGCGGGCGCGGCAGGAAGCCCCTGGCGCCCCCGAACGGCGTCACGCAGGATTCATGCCGCAGCGGAGAAGGCCGGGGCAGTCTCCGCCGCGCAGCAGCGCAGGACCCGCCGCATGGACAGCACCGCCCGCCACATCCTCGACCTCTCGCGCCGCGGGCTGCTGCGTGGAGGGGCGGGGCTTGCCGCCCTCGCCGCCCTGGCGCCCGCGGCGCGGCCGGGGCTGGCGCAGCCGGTGTTCCGCTCCTTCCCCTTCACCCTCGGCGTCTCGAGCGGCGATCCCGCGCCGGACGGCTTCGTGATCTGGACGCGGCTGGCGCCGGAACCCCTGCAGCCCGATGGCGGAACGGTGCGCGCCGCCCTGCCCGTCACCTGGGAGGTCGCGGAGGACGAGCGCTTCACCCGGATCGCCGCGAGCGGCACCGCGATCGCCCGGCCGGAACTCGCGCATGCCGTCCATGTGGAGGTCGCCGGGCTGGCTCCGGCCCGCCCGTATTTCTACCGCTTCCGCGCGGGCTCCGAGGTCAGCCGCACCGGCCGCGCCCGCACCGCCCCTGCCGCCGGCGCCGCACCCGCCCGGCTGCGCTTCGTCACCGCCGGCTGCCAGCACTACGAGCACGGCCACTTCACGGCCTGGTCGCATATCGCGCGGGAGCCGGACCTCGACTTCGTCTTCCACTATGGCGACTACATTTACGAATACCGCGGTCGCGCGCCGGGCCAGCCGGGCTGGGGGCCGCGGGTGCGGCAGCACCTGGGGGAGGAGACGATCTCCCTTCCCGACTACCGCCTACGCTACGCGCAGTACCGCAGCGACCTCGACCTGCAGGCCGCGCATGCGGCGCATCCCTTCCTGCCGAGCTACGACGACCACGAGGTGGACAACAACTGGGCCGGCGAGAACAGCGAGGAGAACGGCCAGGGCCGCTTCCCCGTCGCCGTGCCGCCCGAGGTCTTCGTGCTGCGCAAGGCCGCCGCCTTCCAGGCCTGGTACGAACACATGCCGGTGCGCCGCGCCGCGATCCCGCGTGGGCCGGACATCACCGCCTATCGCCGGCTGGACTTCGGCACGATGGCGCGGGTGCATGTGCTCGACACGCGCCAGTTCCGTGACGACCAGCCCTGCGGCGACGGAGCGAAGCCTGCCTGCCCGGAGGCATTCCGGCCGGAGGCGCAGATGCTCGGCGCGGCGCAGGAAGACTGGCTGCTGGAAGGGCTGGCGGGAAGCCCGGGGCGGTGGAACATCCTCGCGCAGCAGGTGCCGATGATGCGGCGGGAACTGCGCGGCGGCACGATCTCGATGGACAAGTGGGACGCCTACCCGGCGGCGCGGCAGAGGATCCTGGACGGGCTGGCGGAACGCCGCACGCCCAATCCGGTCGTGCTGTCGGGCGACGTCCATGTCGCGCTGGCCGCGACCATCCGCGCGCGGCCCGAGGATGCGGAAAGCAGCGCCATCGCGACGGAATTCACCGCGACCTCCATCACCAGCGAGGGCGACGGCGCGGAGATGACGCCGGCGGGAGAGGACGTGCTGCGGCGAAACCCGGACATCGCGCTGTTCAATGCGCGCCGGGGCTACTGCGTCAGCGAGGCGACGGCGGCGGCCATGACGACCGAATTCGTCGCGCTGCCCTTCGTGACGCGGGAAGACGCGCCGCGGCAAACGGCGGCGCGGTTCGTGGTCGAGAACGGGCGCGCCGGGGTGCAGCGCGGGTGAAGGTCGGGGGAGGATGAACCTCCCCCGAACCCCCTCCCTTCTTTGGTTTTCTGGCGCCGGCCCTGGCTGTCAGTCCCGAAAAGCCAAAGAAGGTTGAGGGGGGCCCGGGGGGAGAAGTTCCCTTCTCCCCCCGCCTTACGACCCGACCTTCAGCGTGCTGGTCAGCCCGCGCAGGCACGCCAGGATCGACAGCGGCGTGATCTTGCCGGTGCGTGGGTTCTCCTCGCTTGGCACGTTCTCGATCGTCATGGTCAGGCGCGCGGCGGCGGCTTCCACGCGGATGGTGTGGGTGTTGCGCGTCACGCCCGGGTCCGCCCAGATCTCGACCATGGTGCGCTCCGGCCCGATCCCGGCCAGCGCCAGCGCCGCGGCGACGTTCACATTGGCCGGGAAGCCCTGTGCGGCGTCGAAGGCGTTGCCCTTGAAGACGCGCGTCGCGCTGGTGACGGCGCCAACGTCGATGGCGTGCTGCTTCAGGTAGGGCGCGCCTTCCAGCCCGCGCGGCGGCTTGCGCGTCTCGATGGTCACGCTCTCCACCGCGCCCTCGGCGGCCGCGCGCACGGCGTCGAGGCCGAGCAGCGCGCCGGTCGGCACGATGATGCGCGCGCCGGTCTGCTTCGCGCGCTCGACCAAATGCATGCGCGGGAGCAGCGCGCCGACCGAGGACGGGACGAAGATCCTGCCGGCCTCGATCGCGGCGGTCGCGATTTCCTCGAAGGCCGCGGCGGGGGCGGCTTCCACCACCACGTCGCAAGCCGCCAGTTCGGTGTTGGCCACGACCATCGGCGGCGCCTTGAAGCCGGCGATGTTCGCCTGTGCCTTCTTCAGGTCCCGCGCGCTCACGGCAGCAAGCCGCAGCCCCTGCACGCCCGCATCCAGCGCGCGCGCGAGGTGCAGCCCGATCGCCCCAAGCCCTGCAATGCCGACCGTCAAGTCTTTAGACATTCGCTCCTCCCCCTTCATGAAGGCGGGGCGGTAGCACAGGGGCAGGGGGAAGTCAGCGCGCCACGGCGTCGAGCCGGCGGCGCGAGAAGGCCGCCGCCAGGGACACGCCGAGCCAGAGCGCACCGACCACCAGCCTGGTGATGCGGTGCGCCTCGGATTGGTCCGGCAGCGCAGCGAGGCCGAGATTGCCGAGCCCGAGCACCAGGCCGACCCAGAGGAACATGGACGTCTGGCGGCGATACTGCGTGCGAAATTCGTCCGGCGTGCCGCGGTGCCTGGGTCGCACCCAGCCACCCGCCACCTTGCGCGATTCGATCGGCAACCAGACGATCAGGATCGCAGCCCCGATCATCGCGACGAGTTCCAGCATGGCACAGGCTCCCGGCCGAGGCGCGGCCCGGCTGCCGCGCCCTGCAAGGGGCATCTAGCCTCCCGCAGGGCCTCGCTGCACGATTCATGTCACAGCCGGGACGGTACCTGCGCGATGACATCCTCGGAGGCATTGGCGAAGGCGAGGCGCAGATGCCTTTCCTGCCCGGGCCCGAAGAAGGGGCCCGGCAGGCCGAGCAGGCCGCGTTCGACCGCGAGGCGCTCCGCCGTCGCCACCGCCTCGGGAGCATCCTCCGGCAGGCGCAGATAGGCGAAATAGGCGCCGAGCGCGTCGAGCCGCCAGCCGGGCAATTGCGCGGCGGCGCGGCGGAAGGCCTCGGCGCGCTGGGCCATCAGGTCGCGGTTGCCGGCCCGCCAGTCGCGCAACGCCTCGACACCCCAGGCCAGCGCCGTCTGCGCAGCACGCGGCGCGCAGATCTGCATGGTGTCGAGCGCCTTCATCAGTTCCGAACGGAAGCCGCCGCCCGAAGCAATCGCCGCCACCCGGTGCCCCGGCACGCAATAGGCCTTGGAGAAGGAATAGAGATGCACGAAGCCGCCGCGCCAATCCGGGTCCTCGAACAGCGCATGGGGCGGGGACTGCGCGGGGGAGAGGAAGTCGCGATAGGTCTCGTCGAGGACGAGCCAGGCGCCGTGCCGCCGCGCCAGTTCCGCGAAGCGCGCGATGACCTCGGGCGGATAGACGGCGCCGGTCGGATTGTTCGGCGTGACCAGGACGATGGCGCGCACCCCGGCCATCAGCGCCTCGGCGCGGTCCGGGTCGGGGATGAAGCCGTCCTCGGCGCGGCACTCCAGCGGCACGCAGGGGATGCCGAGCGCGGTCAGCGCCATGCGGTGGTTGAAGTACCAGGGGGATGGCAGCATCACCGCCTCCCCCGGCCCGGCGAGCACCGTCATCGCCATGGTGAAGGCCAGGTTGCCGCCGGAGGTGATCGCCACGTCCTCCGTCGTCACCTTCGCCCCGTAGAAGGCCGAGATGTCGGCGGCGAGCGCCGCCCGCAGCGCCGGTTCCCCGTCGATCGGCCCGTAGCCAGCGGCGGCGCGCCCGCCGGCCGCTTCCGCCAGCTTCGCCAGCAGGTCCGGATGCGGCGGATAGCCCGGCACGGCCTGGGTCAGGTCCAGCACCGGCCCGGCGCCGCCGGCATAGCGCGCCGCCCACGCGCGGACGGAGGGAATGGGCGGCGTCTGGGTCGCGCGGATGCGCGGGGAAAGCGGGAGGTCCATGGCGCGGCCAAACAACCACCGCGCCGCCGGCGCGTCTACGGCGCCTCCCCGGCCGGCCGGCCCGTGGCGTGGCGCCAGTGGTGCCAGAGCAGCCGCGCGGCGAGCGACCGCCAGGGCGACCAGGCCAGCGCCATCTCGGCCAGCGCCTTCGGCTTCGGCCGTTCGGCAAGCCCCTTGAGGTGCGTGAGGCCGGCAGCAAGCGCGAGGTCCCCGGCCGGGAAGACATCCGGCCGCTCGAACCCGAAGAGCAGATGGACCTGTGCCGTCCAGGGACCGAGGCCGGGAATGGCGGCGATGGCGGCGACCGCCTCCTCATCGGGCGTGGCGCGCAGCGCGGCGAATTCCAGCCGCCCTTCCGCCACCGCGGCCGCCAGGGCGCGCACATGCAGTACCTTGGGCCGGGACAGGCCGGCGCCGCGCAGGGCATCCTCGCTCAGCGCCAGCAGGCCGGCGGGTTCCAGCGCCCCGGGCAGGGCGGAAAGCCGCCCCCAGATCGCCGCCGCCGCCTGGTTGCTGATCATCTGGCCGCAGATCGCGCGCAGCAGCCCCGGAAAGCCAGGATCACGCCGCCGCCAGGGCAAGGGGCCGGCGGCAGGCAGGATGCGGGCGAAATCGGGATCGGCGCGGCCGAGGGCCAAAATCCCCTCCTCCGCCCAGGCGGGTGTGAGGGGGGAGGCGGCGGGGGCCGTGTGCACTCGGGGGGATCCCCCGGCCGCCTCCGGGGAGCGTCGTCCGCGGGGGATAGAACGGGCGGCGTTCCGTACCGGGGAAGATGGTGTGTCCATTGGGCCCAACGAAGCCCCTCCCCGTGCGGAAATGCAACGCCGGGAAACGGCCGCGGCGGCAGATACAAGAAGAAACACGCGATCCCCCCATGAACCGGCGCCGCGGGACGCTATTGTAACAGAGACATGGAACCCGCCCCGCACATCCTCGTCGTCGATGACGACCGCGAGATCCGCGACCTGCTCTCCCGCTTCCTCGAGAAGCAGGGCATGCGCGTCACCGCCGCGCGCGACGCGCGGGAGGCGCGCAAGCTCTGGCCGCTCGGCCGCTACCACCTGGTGGTGCTCGACCTGATGATGCCGGGGGAGCCGGGCCTCGACTTCGCGCGCTGGCTGCGCGGCCAGTCGGACGTGCCGATCGTGATCCTGACGGCGATGGGGGAGGAGACGGACCGCATCGTCGGCCTCGAACTCGGCGCCGACGACTACGTGGCCAAGCCCTTCAACCCGCGCGAATTGCTGGCGCGCATCCGCGCCGTGCTGCGCCGCGCGAGCGGCGAAGGCGCGGCCAAGGAACCGCCCGCCAAGGTGATCCGCTTCGCCGGCTGGACGCTGGAGCCCGGGCGGCGGCGCCTGCTGAACCCGGACGGGGCGGAGGTCTCGCTGACCGGCGGCGAATACGAATTGCTGCTGGTGCTGGTCGAACGGCCCAACCGCGTGCTGACGCGCGACATGCTGATGGACCTGCTGCGCGGGCGGCAGGCCGGGCCCTTCGACCGGGCGATCGACGTCGCCGTGTCCCGCCTGCGCCGCAAGCTGGAGGATGACGGGCGCAACCCGTCGCTCATCAAGACCGTGCGCGGCGGGGGCTACGTGCTGGCGGCGACGGTCGAGCGTGGCTGAGCCCCGCCGCCGCATCGGCCTGCCCGCGAGCCTCGGCGGGCGGACGGCTTTCTGGCTGATCCTGGCGCTGATGCTGGTCCAGGTCGCCGGACTGACCATCCATGCGCTCGACCGCGTGGACCTGCAGCGCTTCATCCATGCGCGGGAGATCGCCGGCCGCGCCTTCGGCGCCTGGCGCACCGCCATGCTCGCGCCGCCCGACCGGCGGGAGCAGTTGCTCGCGGACCTCGACCTCCCCGACGGCCTGTCGATCGAACTCGCCCCGCAGCCCGCCGTGCGGCCAGGCGCGCCGCCGCCCCCGCCGGACGTCATGCGGCTGTTCCGCCTCGATCTCCTCAATTCCGGCCCGCCGCGGCTGCGGCCGCGGGAGGTGCGGCTCGGGTCCTGGCGGCCGGGTGGCTTCCAGGCGTCCCTGCGGCTGCCGGACGGCGAATGGCTCAACCTCCGGGTCGAGATGCCGCCGCCGCGACCCTGGCATTCCACCACCTTCCTCGCCGCCTTCGTGGTGATGACGGTGGCGGCGGTGCTGCTGATCCTCTGGGCCGTAAAGCGCCTGATGCGCCCGGTGCGGCTGCTGGCCGAGGCCGCCGACCGGCTCGGCCGCGACGTCAACGCGCCGCCCCTGCCGGAGAAGGGCCCCTCCGAAGTCACCACCGCCGCGCATGCCTTCAACCTGATGGCCGAGCGCATCCGCCGCTTCGTCGCCGACCGCACCCAGATGCTGGCGGCGATCGGCCACGACCTGCGCACGCCGATCACGCGCCTGCGCCTGCGCGCCGAGTTCATGGACGACGACGAGCAGCGGCGGAAGATGCTCTCCGACCTCGACGAGATGGAGCAGATGATCTCGGCGACGCTCGCCTTCGCGCGCGACGACGCGGCGGCGGAACCGGCCTCGCCCCTGGACGTCGCCGCTCTCTGCCGCACGGTGGCGGACGAGGCCGCCGATGCGCGGCCCGAACTGGCCGATTGCATCGCCTATGACGGGCCGGAACGCCTGGTGCTGCGCGCGCGGCCGGTGGCGCTGAAGCGCGCGCTGGCGAACCTCGTGAGCAACGCACTGACCTATGGCGGCGCCGCGCGGCTGCGCCTGGAACGCGGCGAGGGCGGCGCGGTGCGCCTCAACGTCGAGGATGACGGCCCAGGCATCCCGGAGGGCGAGCTGGAAGCGGTCTTCGCCCCCTTCCGCCGGCTTGAGGCCAGCCGCAACCGGGAAACGGGCGGCACGGGGCTCGGCCTGACCATCGCGCGCAACATCCTGCGCGCGCATGGCGGCGACGTGGTGCTGCGGAACCGGCCGGGCGGCGGGCTGACGGCGGTGGCGAGCCTGCCGGGATGAGCCGCACCCGGCACCTGTGAGACGCTTCACAGCGGGGCTCGCGCCGGGGCTGGCGCCGGATCACGGGGCCGCTAGTCTGCGGATCGAGGCGGCAGGAGAAGGCAACCAGGCATGGAATGGGTGATCCTCGGCATCGTCGTGGTGCTGATCGGCTGGCTGGTGATGGTCTACAATCGCCTCGTCACGCTGCGGCAGGTGACCGGGCAGTCCTGGTCGGACGTGGACGTGCAGCTCAAGCAGCGGCACGACCTGATCCCGAACCTGGTCGAGACGGTGAAGGGCTATGCCGCGCACGAGAAGACGACGCTCGACGAGGTGATCCGCGCGCGCAACGCGGCGGTGACGGCGCAGGCGCAGGGCCCGGCGGCGGCAGGCCCGGCGGAAGGTGCGCTGGGGGCGGCGCTCGGCCGGCTCTTCGCGCTCTCGGAGGCTTATCCGGACCTCAAGGCGAACCAGAACTTCCTCTCGCTGCAATCCGAGCTCTCGGACATCGAGAACAAGATCGCCGCGGCGCGGCGCTTCTACAATTCGTCGGTGGCCGAATACAACGCGATGACGGAAAGCGTGCCGGCGGTGTTCTTCGCCCGCTCGCTCGGCTTCCAGCAGCGCGGCTTCTTCGAGATCCCGGAAGCCGACCGCGTGGCGGTGCAGACGGCACCCCAGGTGAAGTTCTAGGGAGGGCACGGCCATGCAGGCCTTCGGCCTGCGCACGCATGCGTGGAACACGGCCTGGCGGTCGATGCTGCTGCTGGCCGGCTTCCCGCTGCTGCTCGCCATCACCATGCTCGGCGTCGGGCTGATCTTCGGCGCCGAGCAGCACGACCTCGGCCGCGCCTTCCGCGACGCGCTGCGCAACCTGCCCGGCCTCTACGTCATCGGCTGCGGCATCGCGATCATCTGGTTCGCGATCGCCTGGGCGGCGCACAACAGGATCCTCGACTGGGTGACCGGCGCACATCCGGTGACGCGGCAGGAGGAGCCGCGCCTGTGGAACCTGCTCGAGAACCTCTGCATCTCGCGCGGGATGAAGATGCCGCGCCTCGCGATCATCGAGACGCAGGCGATGAACGCCTATGCCGCGGGGCTGTCGCGCGAGACCGGTTCGGTCACCGTCACGCGCGGGCTGATGAACAGCCTCGACGACCGCGAACTGGCGGCGGTGCTGGCGCACGAACTCAGCCACATCCGCAACGGGGATGCACGGCTCGGGCTGATCGCGGCGGTCTTCGTCGGCATCATCTCGCTCGGCTTCGACATGATGACGCGCACGCGGCGCGTGGCGCGGGCGGGGCAATCTTCCGGCGACGGCGGCGGCTGGCGGATGCGGACGGATTCCCGCAACAGCGGCTTCGCCGCGCTGATCGGCCTGCTGATGATCGCGCTCGCCTGGGGCCTCGCGACGGTGCTGCGCATGGCGCTGTCGCGGAACCGGGAATTCCTGGCGGATGCGGGGGCAGTGGAACTGACCTCCGACCCCGACGCGATGATCTCCGCGCTGCGCAAGGTCGAGGGCAATGCCGACATGCCGGAGGTCTCGCCCCAGGTGCGCGCGCTGTTCCTCGAGGATGCGGGCGACAATGCCCTGTCCTCCCTGATGGCGACGCATCCGCCGATCGGCAATCGCGTCGCGGCGCTGGTGAAGTTCGCCGGCGGGCGCGACCCGGGGCCGATCGCCCGCACCGCGCCGGCAGAGGGGGAAACCCCGCCCTGGGCGCAGCAGGAGGCCTCGGACGAGACGGTGCGCATCGCCCCCGGCGCGGCGGCCGGCGAGACGCCCTGGTGGCAGGGCCCGGCCCAGGGCACGCCGCCGGGCGGCGGCGGCAAGTCGCCCTGGGGCCCGCGCGGCTGATCAGCCGCCGAGCAGCCGCTTCAGCTTCAGCACGGCGGTGTCCGGCGTGGTCAGCACCGGCTTGCCGGTGGCCTGCTCGACCAGCGGCTTGGCCCGCGCGAGGCTGAACTGGCCGAGCGCGATGGCGTCGCAATCCGCGAGGTCCCTCGCCGCTTCCGCCGCCAGGCGGTCATGCGTGGCGACATCCCCGGCATCGAGGGCTGCGAGCGCGCCCTCGGCGACCTTCGGCACCACGGTGATGCCCGCGGGGAATTCCGGCGTCATGGACGGGATGGTGCCGGGGAAGGTCACCAGCAGTCCGATGCGCTTTCCCTTGGTCACCGCCTCCTCGATCATCGCCTCGTTCGGCTTGAGCACGGGCATGGGCGCGAGGTCGCGCGCGCAGGCCTCGATCGGCGGGCCGAAGGCGGAGCAGGTGAACAGGATGGCGTCCGCCCCCGTCCCCGCCGCGTAGCGCGCCAGCGTCAGGAAGCGTTCCGTCATGCGTGGCGTCAGCTTCCCTTCCCGCGCCAGGTCGGCCGAGAGGCTGTCGTCCAGCAGGTTCATCAGCACCTGGCCGGGCCAGAGGCGCGCGAAGGCGGCCTCGATCGGCGGGGGCGAATGCCGCAGGGCGTGGATCAGGGCGATGCGCTTCGGGGTGGTCATCGGTTGGGGCTCCCGCAGCGACGCAGCGGCGCGGGCATGTCGCGGCAATTGGGGAAGGTGATCTCGTCCGGGCCGGTCTGCTGCACCTCCAGCACGTCCGGCCCGCCGGGGCAGCCGAAGCCGATGTCGGGCGGCAGGCGGCTGGCGAAGGCGCCGCTCGGGGCGGCCGGCTGGAAGCGGAAGCTGGCGCCGCCGTCGCGCGTCGCCACCGTCTCGATGACCCGCTGGCGGTAGGCGGGGTCGAGCAGGCCGGTGCGCATCACCACGTCACGGGTAAAGATTACCGTGGGCTGGGCAGTGCAGCGCGGGCCCTCGGTGTCTGAAGGCGGGAAGAAGCCGCCGGTCCAGGAGCCGAACAGCCATTCGTGCGGCGCGCTGGGCTGCTGCGCTGCCGCGCCCGTGGCGAGCAGCGGCGCAGCGAGGATGAGGCAGCGAACGAGGCGTCGCATGGCGGTGTCCTTCTCTCGCGGGGCCGCCGGTATGGCCCGGCAGGGCCGGGCCCGGCAAGCCGGGTCAGGCCGTCGCCGGCACCGCGCGCGGCCCGTCGCGCACCGGCAGGTGCACCAGCGCCGCGAAGGCCGCCGCCGCGATCCCGATGCTCCACATCAGGTCGTAGGACCCGGTCGCGTCGAAGACCAGCCCGCCGAGATAGGCCCCGGTGAATCCGCCGATCTGGTGGCCGAGGAAGACCAGGCCGAAGATCGTCGCGAGCCACCGCGTGCCCCAGTTGCGGGCGCAGAGCGCCACGGTGGGCGGCACGGTGGACAGCCACAGGATGCCCATCAGCGCGGAGAAGACCATGACGCTGGCCGTGGTCTTCTCGACCATCATGAAGCCCGTCATCAGCACGCCGCGGGCGGCGTAGATCGCCACCAGCAGTTCGCGCCGCTTCCACCGCTGCGTCAGTTCCCCGGACATCAGCGAGCCGGCGATGTTGAACAGCCCGATCAGCGAGATCGCTCCCGCCCCGACATAAAGCGGCAGCCCGCAGGAATGCACGAAGCCCGGCAGGTGGACCGTGAGGAAGGAGACGTGCAGCCCGCAGACGAAGAAGCCGAAGAACAGGCACCAGAAGGAGGAATCGCCGAAGGCGCCGCGCAGGGCGGCGCCCGCCGTCTCCGAATCGGGCCCATGCGCCGCCGCCGGCGCCGGCCGGTCCGCCAGGGGCAGGGCGAGCGGGATCATCAGCAGCGCCGCCGCCGCCATTGCAATGAGCGCCCATTGCCAGCCGAAGCCCGAAATGCCGAGCCCGGCCAGCGGTACCACGAGGAACTGCCCCGCCGAGGAGCCCGCCGTGCCCAGGCCGACGGCGCGGCCGCGCATGTTCTCGGGCAGCAGGCGCGTCAGGCTGGCGATGATGACCGGCATGCCGGCCGCCGAGACCGCCGCCCCCATCACGACTCCGGCGAAGAAGGTGAAGACCGGCAGCCCGCCCGACAGCGCCATGCCCAGGATGCCGCCGGCGTAGGCCAGCGCGCCGCCGATGATGACGATGCGCCCGCCGAAGCGGTCCGCGAACAGGCCCATGATCGGCTGCGTCACGCCGTTCAACAGCACCTGCAAGGCGATGGCGAAGGCGAAGCCCGAGGCGGTCCAGGCATGGGCCTCGGTCATCGGGGCGAGGAACAGGCCGAAGGATTGCCTCAGCCCCATGGCCAGCATGGCACCGGCGACGGCGCAGGCGATCAGGAGGCCGGCGGGCAGGACCGCCCGGCCGGCGGCAGGGGGCAGGCTCATGGGATGCTCCGCTGTTCGACCGATACTTGTCGTTACCCGGTGGGCAGGCAACGGGTCCGCCCACGCAGGGCAGCCATGCGTTCGCGCACGCGGTTGACGGGGCGCCCCGGAGGGACGTATTCCCCGCGCCTCCGGTGGCGGCCATAGCTCAGTTGGTAGAGCGCCAGGTTGTGGTCCTGGATGTCACGGGTTCGAGTCCCGTTGGTCGCCCCACCCTACCCCCCCCTTCCTTGCGCGTTCCGCCGTTCCCGGCAGGATGCGGCGCATACCCAGGGGGAAGCATCCATGCAGATTTCGCTGAACGGCCGGTCGGCTCTCATCACCGGCGGGTCGAAGGGCCTCGGCCTAGCCATGGCCAAGGCCTTCGCCGAGGCGGGCGGCAACGTCGCCCTGGTGGCCCGCGGCGCCGAGGCCCTGGCCCGCGCCGAGGCCGAGGTGCGCGAGGCCGCGCCGACCGCCAGGGTCGCCGCCATCGCCGCCGACATCCGCACGCCGGAGGGCTGCGAGCAGGCCTTCACCGGCGCGGCGCGGGCGCTGGGGCAGGTGGACATCCTGGTCAACAACGCCGGGACATCCCAGCGCGGCGGCTTCCTCGAGGTGTCGGACGCGCTTTGGCAGGACGACCTCGACCTCAAGCTCTTCGCGGCGATTCGCCTCTGCCGCCTGGCGCTGCCGGGGATGCGGGACCGGAAGTGGGGTCGCATCATCAACGTGCTGAACATCGGGGCGAAGGCGCCCAAGGCGGGCTCCACGCCGACCTCCGTCAGCCGCGCCGCGGGCATGGCCCTGACCAAGGCGCTCGCCAACGAGTTCGCCCCGCACAACGTCCTGGTGAACGCCATGCTGGTCGGCATCATCGAGAGCGACCAGTGGGTCCGCCGCCACGCCACCGACAAGCGCAACATCACCTGGGAGGAATGGAAGGCCGAGCAGGGCAAGCCCGTCCCCCTGGGGCGCATCGGCAAATCCGAGGAATTCGCCGCCATGGCCCTGCTGCTGGCCTCCGACGCCGGCGGCTACGTGACCGGCACGGCGATCAACGTCGATGGCGGGTCGAGCCCGGTCGTCTGATATCGGCAGGCCTTGGCGGCTCGCGCGGCATCCGGGGCGTCGGTCCTGCGGGCGGACGCCCCATCAACCCCGCGAGGCGCTTCGCGGGCGCCTTCCGTGTTGCGGCGTGGTTCGGCCGGGTGTCGCCAGGACGATGCCCGGCTCTGCCGTCGCGGGCCGGTCCGCGGCCCGGCCGCCCGGCAAGGAAGTGCCCCGCCGGCCACCGACCCGCCTGGGGCGAAGCCGTTCATTCCCGCGCTGCGGTCGCTTGTGATCGAGTGAATGCATGATCCACCGCCGCGCGCTTCTCGCCTCGCCCCTGCTGCTTCTCGGCCCCCTCGCCGCCCGTGCCGAGACGACGACCGCCGAGCCTGAGGCGCCCGACGACCTCCGGCCCGCTCGCCTGCCGACACCGCGCCCCGTCCGCCTGCGCCCCGGCGCCGAGCCGGTGACGCTCGAATCAAGCTCCTCCGGCTGGGGCGGCGGCGGGGAACGGCCCGGCCTGGCGCTGCGCTTCACCGGCCCCGGCGCGCCGGCTGAGGAGTTCCGCTTCCCGTCCTGGTACGGCAATGGCCGCGTCTTCGCCCTGCGGCAGTCGCGCGGGCGCGACCTCGTCCTCGCCGCCTTCGAGGGCAACACGGGCACCGGCACCTACCAGGAGATCCAGGCCGTGATCGGCCAGGACGACGAGGGTATCGCCCGCATCCTGGCGCTCGAGACCCTGCATTACCGCCTGACCGGCCCCTGCGAGGGCGGAACCTGGCTCAGCATCCGCGCCACGCCGCTCGCCGATGGCGGGGGCCTGCGGCTGGATCACTTCTGGCGCCGGCAGGGGGAGAACTGCCCGCCCCGTCGCGGCGGCCCGGCGCGGAGCCGGGCGGAATGGGCGACGACGCTGGCGTGGACCGGCCGCGGGCCGATGCGCGTGCCGCCGCCCCTGCGCGGCGCGCCGCGCGCGCGGCGGCTGGTCGAGGAATCCCGCGCCAAGGTCGCGCACTGGCTGGCCGAGGCGCCGCGCCGCATCGTCACGCTGGACGACGTCGAGGCGCTCGGCCTGATGGAGGCGATGGAAGCGGCCTGAGCCCTACCGCCCGGCCGGCGGCGCGGGGTCGAAGCCGTCCGGCACCACGCCGCGCGGGCGGATGAGGTCGTAGGGCGCGCGCGGCAGGAAGCGCCCGGTGCCGGGCTCGGCCTGCACCTTGCCGTCGCGCATCACCACATCGCCGCGGCGGATGGTCGCGACAGGCCAGCCGGTGACCTCCAAGCCTTCGTAGGGCGTGTAGTCGATCGCGTGCTGCATCAGCGCGTTGGTGATCGTGACCTTCTTCCGCGGGTCCCACAGCGCGAGATCGGCATCCGCACCCACCGCGATCATGCCCTTGCGCGGCGCGAGGCCCATCAGCCGCGCCGGGTTGGTGCTGGTCAGGCGGACGAAGTCGTCGAGCGTGATGCGGCCCTTGGAAACACCCTCGCTGAAGATGACCGGCAGGCGCGCGGCGAAGCCGGGGATGCCGTTCGGGATGTCGCGGAACACCGCATCCGCGCCGTTCTGCCGCTTGCCCTTGTCGCCTTCATACGAGAACGCGCAGTGGTCGGAGGATATCACGTCGAGCGTGCCGCGGCGGATCATCTCCCAGATGCGGGCGTGCTCCTCCTGCGAGCGTGGCGCGGGGCTGCACATGAACTTCGCGCCCTCGAAGCCGGGGCGGTCCATGTCGGCGGCGGTGAGAGCCACGTATTGCGGGCAGGTCTCGCCCCAGACCTTCACGCCGCGCGCCTGGGCACGGGCGATCTCCTCCGCGGCCTCGGCGCAGGAGACGTGGAAGACCTGGATGGGCTGGTCCACCAGTTCGGCGAGCGCGATGGCGCGGTGCGTCGCCTCGCGCTCGACGACCGGGGGGCGCGCCCAGGCGTGGTATTTCGGCGCGGTCATGCCGTGCTTCAGCAGTTCGGCCGTCCGCCAGTTGATGGCGTCGTAGTTCTCGCAATGCACGGTCACCAGGCAGCCAAGCTCGCGCGCCTTGGTCAGCACCCTCAGGTACTGCGCGTCGGACAGGTGCAGCGGCTCGTAGGTCAGGAAGACCTTGAGGCTGCGCACGCCCTCGGCGACCACGCGCGGCACCTCGTCGTCCATCACCGCGTCGGTCGGGTCGCTGATGATCTGGTGGAAGGAATGGTCGAGCATCCCCTTCGCCGCGCGGGCGCGGTAGTCCACGTAGCGGTCCCAGACGCCGTGCCCCTTCCATTGCGGGATGAAGCAGACGACCGAGGTCGTGCCGCCGGCGAAGGCGGCGGCGCTGGCGGTGGCGAAACTCTCCTCGTTGGCGCCGCCGCCGGGCTGGGGTTCCTCGATGTGGCAATGGCTGTCCACGCCGCCGGGCAGGACTAGCAACCCGCCGGCCTCGATCACGCGCGCCGCGTCGGCGATGCGCTCGGCCAGCGCCACGATGCGGCCGTCCTTCACGCCGATGTCGCAGCGGACCGTGCCGAAGCCGGTCGCCACCTGGCCGCCGCGCACCGCGAGGTCGTAGTCCGCCATCGCCGCTCTCCCATCCGCTGCGCTGCAACACTGCGGCGCGGCGGCGCGCCGGACAAGCGTCAGCGCGGGCTCACCAGCAGGTGCATTCCGCCCTTCGGACGCAGCGCCAGGCGGCAGTTCGGCTGCGGCGTGAAGCCCGGCGCCAGGGCGAAGCGGAAGCGGCGGAACAGGGTCGCGGCGAAGACCGAGACCTCCGTCATCCCGAAGGCCGCGCCGGCGCAGATGCGCGGCCCGATGCCGAAGGGCAGGTAGGAGAAGCGCTGACGCTGGCGCGCGGCGTCGCCGAGGAAGCGTTCCGGGCGGAAGGCGTTCGGCGCGTCCCACAAATGCTCATGCCGATGCAGCAGCCAGGGCACGGCGAGCACGATGTCGTCCTTGCGGACGTCCCAGCGGCGGATGCGGTCGGGCTTCACCGCCTGCCGCGCGAAGACCGCGACCGGCGGGTAGAGCCGCATGGATTCCTGGATCACCGCGCGCATGTAGGTCAGGCGCGGCAGGGCGTCGAAGGCGGGCGGGCCGGGCGGCAGGATGGCGAGTTCCTCCGCCACGCGGTCCGCGGTCGCCGGATGCAGCGCCGCGAGCATCGTCGTCCAGGTGAGCGTGATCGCCGCCCCCTCCGCCCCGGCGAGGAGGAACATCACCACCTCGTCCAGCAGGCGCTCGCCGGTCAGCACCTTGCTGCCGTCCGGGCGATGGGCGGCTCGCAGGGCGCGCAGCAGCGGCGTGCCGCCATCAGGGCCGGCCGCTTCGAGCAGCCGGCCAACGCGGCCGCGCAATTCGCGCGCGAGGCGGTTCGCGCGCCGGCGCGTCAGCCAGCCGAGCATGTCCGGCAGGCCCATCAGGCCGAGCAGGTCCACCACCTCGGCCGCGTCCTGGTAGGCGGTGAAGGTCTCGGCGATGACCGCCGCCTCCTCCCGCGGCACATCGGGGCCGAAGACGGCGAGCAGCAGGACGCGGGTGATGCCGGTGGCAAAGGCAGCGGCGACGTCCACGGGGCCGGTGGCGCGGGCGAAGTCCTCGGCGGTTTCCTCGGCCGCCTGCACGTAGCAGGGGTGGAACTGTGCGAGGCCCGAAGGATGCAGCGGCGGCGAGACGGCTTCCCGCCTCTCCGCCCAATCGTTGCCCCAGGCGATGAAGCACGACCCGCCGACGACCGGGCGCAGCGCATCCTCGAGGAAGCGGGACTTGCGCTGGTAGGTGTCGTGCTTGGTGACGAAGACCTCTCGCACCACTTCCGGCGTATTGGCGACGAGGATCAGCCGCCCCGGCAGGCGCGTCGAGAAGACCTGGCGGCGATAGGCGTCGGCGGGGAAGATCGAGAGCACGTCGCGCCGCGCCCGCAGCAGCCCGGTGAGCGCGGAAGGCGCCCGCCCGGCCGGTGCCGGCATGGGCGGGATGAAATCGGCGGCGAGGTCGCTCATGCTCCGGGCCGAGGCATAGCGCGCCGGCCCGGCGCTGTCACCGCCGGTCGGCGGCCTCTGTCCCGTAGCCGCGGCCGTAGCGCCGTTCCAGGCGCCGCTGCACCAGGTCCCAGGCGGAGGTCATCAGCAGGTAGTAGATCGCCGCGACGACGAAGAGCTCCAGCACCAGGAAGCGTTCCTGGATCAGGATCTGCGTCCGGCGCAGCAGTTCCTCCATGCTGATCACGGAGGCGACCGAGGTGGTCTTGAGCAGCCCGTTCACCGAATTGCCGAGCGGCGGGATGATGATGCGCAACGCCTGCGGCCAGACCACCAGGCGAAAGACTTGCGCGCGCCGCAGGCCGAGCGCCAGCGCCGCCTCCCGCTGTCCCTTCGCGACCGACAGGATGCCCGCGCGCACCGTCTCACTGAGATAGGCGGCCTCGTTCAGTGAAAGTCCGAGCAGCGCCGCCTGCACCACCGAGAAGCGCACGCCGAAGAGCGGCAAGCCCGTGTAGATGATCAGCAACTGCACGAGCAGCGGCGTGCCGCGGAAGATCCAGCAATAGAAGGCCGCCAGCCCGGCCAGCCCCCGGTTGCCTGAGAGCCGCATCAACGCCAGCGCCACACCGAGCACGAGCCCGACCGCGAGCGACGCCGCGGTGAGCCAGAGGGTCGTCAGCGCGCCCTCGAGCAGGAAGGGGTTCAGCAGGTAGTCGAAGAACCCCTGCCAGGACCAGACCTGCATCCGATCACGTCACGGCATCACTGTGGCCCGGCCACGGCGAAGCCGCCCTCGGCCACGGACACGCCGTAGCGGTCGAACAACGTCTTCAGGCTGCCGTCCGCGTTCATCTGCTGCAGCACGCGGGAAACGGCATCGGCCAGCGGGCGGGAGCGGAAGGCGAGCGCGGCTGGCGTCGGGAAAAGGCCATGCAGCACGCGCGGGAATTCGCCGCGCTGGTCGAATTCGGCGGCGACGGCGTCGATGGAGGTCACCGCCTCCACCTGCCCCGCCCGCAGCGCCTGGTAGGCCAGCGCGAAGTTGTCGAAGGTGCGGACGTTGATGGGACGCCCGCCGGCCTGCTGGACGGCCTGGCCGATCTCGCGCAGGCGGCGTTCCTCGAAACCGCCGATCTCGACACCCACGGTGCGGCCCGCGAGGTCCTGCTGCGTGCGGATGCCGAGCGGATTGCCGCGCGCCGCCGAGATCGCCACGGCATTGTTCTCGTAGCGGATCATCTGCATCATCCGCGCGCGCTCTTCCGTGTAGAAGATGCCGGTGTTGATCATGTCCCAGCGCCGCGCCGCGAGGCCGGGGATCATGGCGCTGAACTCGATACGGACATATTCGGGCGTGAGGCAGAGCCGGCGCGCGATCTCCGTTCCCAGTTCGACCCGCATGCCCTGCAACTGCCCCTGGGCGTTGACGAACTGCAATGGCGGCAGTGTCGGGTTGGTCGACATCACCAGGGTGCGCGGCTTCACCAGTTCGGAATCCGGGACCGCGGGCGTGCAGGCGGGCGCCTGCGCCAAGGCCGGCCCGGCGGCGAGCGTCGCCACGGCGGCGGCAATCAGCATGCGACGGTTCATCGTGCTGTCTCCCCGTTATTCCGCCGCCTGTGCGGCGGTGCCCATGAGGCCGATGCGTTGCAGGACCTGCGCCAGCGCCGGCATGTCCTGCGCGGGCAGCGGCAGGCGCGGCGGGCGTGGCGGGCCCATGTCCATGCCCATCAGGCGGAACGCCGCCTTGGTTCCCGAAACATATCGCGGACCGCCCACCCAGGGCAGCAGCGGCGCGAGCCTGCGATAGAGCGCCAGGGCCTTGTCCCGGTTCGCCTCGAATGCCGCGGCCTCGAACATCTCGGAGGACAGGCGCGGCGCCAGGTTGCTGCACACCGCGACCCAGCCGATGGCGCCGAGCCAGGCGCTCTCGTACCCGAGCACGCCGGCGAAGACCTCCATCCTGTCGCCGCAGAGGTCGATGATGTCGCGCACGCGCGTGACCTCGAGCGTGCTCTCCTTCACGTAGCGACAGTTCGGGATGCGGGAGATGCGCGCGAGCGTCGCCGGCAGCATGTCCACGTTCGAGGTCGCGGGGTTGTTGTAGACCATGATCGGGATGCCGATGGCCTCCGCGACGGTCGCGTAGTGGTGGAAGAGCTCGTCCTCGGTCGGCACCGAATAGAAGGGCGGGATGATCATCACGCCGTCGGCGCCCAGCGCCTCGGCTTCCTTCGACAGCGCCACCACCTCCCGCGTGTCCTCGGCGCCCGTGCCTATCAGCACCGGCACGCGCCCGCGCGCGGCGCGGATGACGGTCTCGGTGATGGCGGTGCGCTCCTCGCGCGAGATTGAGAGGAACTCGCCCGTCGAGCCGAGCGGGATCAGGCCGCGCACGCCCTCGGTCACCTGGTACTCGACCAGGCGTTCCAGCGCCTTCAGGTCCACCGCGCTGCCGTCAGGCGTGAATGGCGTGACCAGCACCGTGCAGGTGCCGCGAAAGGGCTCGCGGGACATCGGGGCCTCCGGGGATGGACGCGGGGCTGCCGCGTGCAATGATCCGAAACCGTTTTCATCGCCACGGCAAGGGCATGCGACTCTCCTCCCCCACCATCACGCCGGCGGCCGGGCCGATCCGCTTCACCTTCGACGGGCGGGAGGTGGACGCGATCCCGGGGGAAAGCATCGCCGCCGCGCTCTCGGCCGCCGGCATCGTCGCGTTCCGGCACACGGCGAAAGGGGAGCCGCGCGGCCTCTGGTGCGGCATGGGCGCCTGCTGGGACTGCGTCGTCACGGTGGACGGCAGGAGCGGCCAGCGCGCCTGCATGGTGAAAGTCGAAGCGGGCATGCGCGTGGAAGGCACCCCACCGCGCGATCCGGCGCGGCTGGCCGAGGCGCCCGCCGCTGCCTCCGAGCGCGCCTGCGACGTGCTGGTGGTGGGCGCCGGCCCCGCCGGGCTGTCCGCCGCCATCGCGGCGGCGCGCGCCGGCGCGCAGGTGATCGTGCTGGACGAACGCGGCGAACCGGGCGGGCAATACCTCAAGCCGCTGGCGGGGAGCCAAGCCGACGCGGAACCCGACGCCCAGTTCCGCCGCGGCGCCGCGCTGGTCGCCGAGGCGCGCGCCGCCGGCATCGCCATCCATCAGGGTGCCGCCGTCTGGGGCGGCTTCGCGCGCGACGAGATCGCCGCGCTGGTGGATGCCGCGGCGGTCACCTTCCGTCCCCGGCGGCTCGTGCTTGCCCCCGGCGCGCATGAGCGCCCCGTGCCGGTGCCGGGCTGGACGCTGCCGGGCGTGATGACGACCGGCGCGCTGCAGGCCCTCGCCCGCGCGCAGCGCGTCAGCCCGGCGGAACGGGCCGTGATCGCCGGCAGCGGGCCGCTGAACCTGCAACTCGCCTGCGAATTGCTGGCGGGCGGCGTGCAGGTGGCCGCAGTGGTGGAGGCAGCACCGAAGCCGGGCCTCGGCGCCTGGCGCGAGGTGCTGGGGATGGCGAAGGCCTCCCCGGATCTCGCCTGGGACGGGGTGCGCTACCTCGCCACGCTGCGGCGCGCCGGCGTCCCGGTGCTGTGGGGCAGCAGTATCCTCGCCTGCGAGGGCACCGATCGCTTCGCCGCGCTGCGCGTCGCGGCGCCCGATGGCGAACGGCGCATCGAAGCCGGCGTCGCCGCGCTCAACATGGGCTTCCAGCCCGAGAGCGGCCTCGCCCGCGCGCTCGGCTGCGCGCAGCGCTTCGCCACCGAAGGCTCCGGGGCGGAGATCGGGCGGCTGGAAACCGTGACCGACGAGGAAGGCCGCACCAGCGTCGCGGGCGTCTTCGCCATCGGTGACGGCGCGGCGATCGGCGGGTCGCGCGTCGCCCTCGCGCGCGGCAGGCTGGCGGGGCTGGCGGTGGCGCGGGACCTCGGCTTCCTCGCGCCCGAGGATGCGGCGGCACGGCGCGACCTCGCCCGCGCCCTCGCCTTCCAGCAGGCGCTGTGGCGCATCTTCGCCGCACCGGCCTTCGACGCCGACGCGATCGACGACACCACCAC
Organism: Neoroseomonas soli; assembly: GCF_018129065.1. Lineage (GTDB taxonomy): Bacteria > Pseudomonadota > Alphaproteobacteria > Acetobacterales > Acetobacteraceae > Neoroseomonas > Neoroseomonas soli. Next base: position 27,350 of record NZ_JAAEDM010000060.1, read on the forward strand.
CGTCTGCCGCTGCGAGGAGGTCACCGCCGGCAGTCTCCGCGCCGCCCTGGCGGGCGGTGCGCGGACGCTGGCCTCACTGAAGAAGGTGACCCGCGCCGGCATGGGCCGCTGCCAGGGGCGCATGTGCGGTGCCACCGTCGCCCGGCTCGCGGGCGCCCCCGCGGCAGAGGACGCCTTCGCCGCCCCGCGCGCCCCCATCCGCCCCACCCCTGCCGCCGCCCTGATGCGCGAGGTCCCGGAAGGCTTCGAGGCCCCGGTGATCCACGCGCCGACGCCGACGCGCTGGCGCAGTCCGGCCATGCCGCTCGCCCCGGAGAACCGCGCCTGTGACGTGCTGGTGATCGGCGGCGGCGTGCTCGGCCTCTCCACCGCGCTCTATCTCGCTCGGGAGGGGGCGGACGTGCTGCTGGCCGACCGCTCGGAACCCGGCCTCGCCGCGAGCACGGCCAATGCCGGCAGCCTGCATGTCCAACTGCTCTCCTACGATTTCGGCGACAAGGCGGAGGCGCTGGGCACGGCTGGACCGGCCGCGGTGACGCTGCCGCTCGGGCCCCGCTCCATCGCCCTGTGGAAGGAGATCGCGCGCGACGCCGGGGAAGCCTGCGGCATCCGCACCGAGGGCGGGCTGATGCTGGCGGAGACGCCCGCCGAGATGGAGTGGCTGCACGGCAAGACCGCCGTCGAGCGCGGTGCCGGCATCGAGAGCCACGTCGTCGGCGCCAATGAGTTGCGCGACCTCGCGCCCTATCTCGCCCCGCGCTTCCTCGGTGCCGCCTTCTGCCCGCTGGAGGGCCAGATCGACCCGCTGCGCGGCACCGCGGCCCTGGTCGCGCTCGCCCGGCGGGCCGGGGCGCGCGTCGCCGGCGGGGTGGAGGTGACCGGAATCGCACGTGACGGTGCCAGGTTCGCCGTCACCACCGAGGGCGGGACCATCCGCGCCGGCCGCGTCGTCGTCGCCGCCGGGCCGTGGTCCGGGCACGTCGCCGCAATGGCCGGCGTGCGATTGCCGGTCGGCGGCCTGGTGCAGCAGGTCATCGCCACGGAGGCAGCCGGGCCGCTGATCCCTCACCTCGTCGCCCATGCCGGGCGGCACCTCTCGCTCAAGCAGGGGCCGCACGGGCACATCCTGATCGGCGGCGGCTGGCCGGGTGAGCACGACCCCGCCACCGGCGCCACTCGCAACCGGCGCGACAGCATCGAGGGCAACCTTTGGGTCGCCGGGCATGTCGTGCCCGCCGTCGCGGGGCTATCCGTGCTGCGTGCCTGGACGGGGATGAACGTGCACATCGACCGCGCGCCGATCCTGGGCGAGGCGCCGTCCTGCCCCGGGCTCTTCGCCGCCGTCACCTCCTCCGGCTACACGCTGGGGCCGGTGGCGGGGCGGACGACCGCCGATGCCGTGCTGGGGCGGGAGAAGGTCGCTCACGCCTTTTCGATCCACCGTTTCGGTTGAGCGGAACAACCGACACGCGGCGGGCGCGATATGCTCTAATCGCGTCAATTTCGCACGGAGGATCACCGGATGCGGATCGCCCTTCCCCTCGCCGCCCTGATGCTGGCCCTGGCCGCCCCGCCCGCTGGCGCCCAGGCCCCCACGGCGGACCCGCTCGCGGACAGCATCGTCCGCAACCTCACCCGCGGCATCCGGGTGCCGGGCCAGGTCGGGGACACGGTGACGGCCCCGATCACGCCGCTCGACTCGAGTGGCCCGGTCCAGGCCGCCACCACGGCGCCGCCCGACCGGCCGGCGGTCTCCCTCATGGTCACCTTCGCCACCGGGTCGGCGACGCTGACGCCCCAGGCGGAGGCGGTCCTGACCTCCCTCGCCCGCGCCTTCAAGGCCCCCGAGCTCGCCCGATCCCGCTTCCGCATCGAGGGCCACACGGACACCGTCGGCGGCACCACGCTGAATCAGTCCCTCTCCGAGCGCCGCGCCGTGGCGGTAAGGGACTACCTGGTCCGCCGCCAGGGCATCACCGCCGGCCGGCTCGAAACGGTCGGCTTCGGGGAAACCATGCTGCTGGTGCCGACGCCGGACGGCGCGGCCGAGGTCCGCAACCGTCGCGTGCAGGTCATCAACCTCGGCGATTGAAACATTTCCATCATAACCGTTGCGCGAGAGTGACGGCTGGCATGCTTTCGTCTCGGAAGGTGTGAATGAGCGGTATCTTTCGCTGCGAGGATCAATATCTTCGCGGCGAACCTTTCCCCAGTCCGCATCGGCAATGTCCCCGCCCACGACCTCACTGCGGTCCATGGCCGCCCTCGCGCTACTGTTCGCGCCCGGCCTGGCCCAGGCGCAGGTGCCGGCCAACATCCCGCGGCCACCACCGCCGCCCGCCGGACTGATCGAGCGGATCGGGCCACAGGAGACGCCTAGCCTCGCCCCCCGCACCCAGCCACCGCCCCCCGAGGCCATCCGCGGCCCCGGGGAGTCGCGGGAGGTGGCGATCTCCACCGCCGCCGTGCACGGCAACACGGCGCTTTCCGATGCGGAACTCCGCCCGGCCATCGCGCCGATCGAGAACCGGACGGTGACCCTCGCCCGCATCGAGCAGGCGCGGCTTGCCGTGCTCGGCGCCTATCGCCGCGCGGGATACCCCTTCGTCTCGGTCGCCGCCGCCCTGGTGCCGGAGCCTGACGGGCGCAACGAGGCCCGCTTCGCCGTCACCGAGGGCTATGTCGCCGAGGTCCGCCTGGATGGCGACATCGGCCCGGCGGGCACGCAGGTGCTGCGCTTCCTCGAGCGCGTGAAGGAAGAACGCCCGATCTCGACCGCCGCGGTGGAGCGCGCCCTGCTGCTCGCCTCCGACGTGCCGGGGGTGGAGGTGCGCGGCGTGCTCCAGCCCATCCAGGGCGAGCCGGGCGCCCTGCGCCTGGTCGCGCAGCTCAGCCGCTCCGCGGTCAGCGGCTACTTCAACTTCGACAATCGCGGCTACCGGCTCACCGGGCCCTGGCAGGCGCTTCTGGTGGCCGGGCTCAACTCCTTCACCGAACTGGGCGAGCGGACCGAGGTCTCGCTCTTCGGCGCCGAGCAGGCGACCCAGTACTTCGCGCAGGCGAGCACGGAGATCTTCGTCGGCTCCTCCGGCCTGCGCATGCGGCTCTATGCGGGGGTGGGCAACATCACCCCCTCGGGTCAGCTCGCCGAGATCGGCTACGAGAGCGACACGCAGATCGCCGGCATCGTCGCGACCTATCCGGTGGTGCGCTCCCGCCCCGCGAACCTCTGGGCTGTCGGGCAGTTCGACATGTTCGACAGCCATGTCTACACCGGCGCCGCGGACACCCCCGGGCCGCGCGCGCTGGCGGGACGCGACAAGATCCGCGCCTTCCGCGGCGGCTTCGACGGACAGGCGCTCGACAGCCTGATCGGCTTCCTGCCGCCGGCGACCAACATGGCCAGCATCCGCGCGCACCGGGGCATGATCGCCTTCGGCGCCTCGCGCGGCGACGACCCGAACTCCACGCGCATCGGCAGCCAGTACGACTTCACCAAATGGACCGGCGAATACCAGCGCGTGCAGCCGATCTGGTCGCCCTTCGACGGGGCGATGTTCAATGTCCAGGTCTACACGACCGGGCAGTGGTCCACGAACATCCTGCCGAACGCCGAGAAGTACTATCTCGGCGGCTCGCGCCTCGGGCGCGGCTTCTATTCGGGGCAGGTCACCGGGGACTGGGGCTACGGCTACGCGATCGAGCTGCAGCTCGACCTCGCCTACGAGATCCCGGCCGAGCCGGCGCTCGGCAACAATCGCGGCTCGACGCAGCTCTACGCCTTCCGTGACGTCGGCTGGGCGTACCAGAACCTCGATACCGACGCCGACCGCCGGCTGTCGTCCTGGGGTGGCGGGGCGCGGGTGGTGTTCTCCGAAACCGTCCAGTTCGACGTCGAGGTGGCGCGCCGCGTCACGACGCGGCCCGACGGCGCCTTCGCCGACCCGCTGCGCGCCACGCAGCTCTATTTCCGCACGCTGGTGAGGTTCTGACCCATGGCAGGCGTCGCGACACGGCCCATCCCCGCCCCGGCCCGCGCGCCGGCGCGCCGCACCCCGCACCGGGGCTGGCTGCTCGCGACGACCGCCCTGCTGCCGGTCGCGGCGGGGCCCGTCATGGCGCAGACGATGCCC
>NZ_JAAEDM010000061.1 GCF_018129065.1 Neoroseomonas soli
CGCCGCGCAGTCGGCCGCCCGCAGCGCGGTCGGCGGCGGGGTCGGCGCAGCGGCGGGCTTCGCCGTCGGCACGGCTCCAGACGAGGCGGAAGACCCGCCGCCCCCGGGCGCCGCCTGCGCCAAGGCCTCGAGATCCCTCGCGCGCACCCGCATCACGCGCCTCAGGCAGGATACGGCCTCACGCTCCACCGGCCCCTGGCAGGCGCGGCGCTCGCCAAGCCAGGCGCGCTGCTCGCCCTGCAGCCGCGCGCGGTCCTGTTCGGAGGCGCGCTCCGTGATCGTCCGGAAGGCCGTGGCGATCTGGCGGTCGAGCCCGGCCAGGTCGCCGAAGGCGCAGATGTTGCGCTCATCCCAGGCGCGGGCGCGGGCGCAGTCGAAGGACGGCCCGGTCTGCGCGAAGACCGGAAGCGGCAGGGCGAGCAGCCCGAGCAGGACAAGACGGCGGATCATGGGGCGCACCGCAGCACAGCCCGGCCCGCCCCGTCCACCACGCAGGTCACTCGATCGACACACCCGCCGCCTGGACCACGGCGCGCCACTTCGCGACCTCGTCGGAGAGGAAGCGCAGCGTCGGTTCCGGCCCGCTCTCCGCCACCGGCTCGATGCCGATGGAAAGCAGTTCGGCCTGGAATTCCGCATCGCCCATGACGCGCCGCGTGGCGTCGGAGAGCACGGCCAGCACGTCCCGCGGCGTGCCGGCGGGTGCGGCGAGGATGTTGAAGGTGCTCGCCTCCGCCCCCGTGATGCCCTGTTCGGCGAGCGTCGGGATGTCGCGGTCCACCGCGCTGCGCGTCGGATGCATCACCGCGGTGATGCGGATGCGCCCGTCCTTGTGCAGCGCGTGCAGCGTGCCGAAGGTATCCACCTGGAAGGCCGTGGTGCCGGCCACTAGGTCCTGGATGGCCGGCCCGCTGCCGCGATAGGGGATGTGCTCCGCCCGCAGGTCCCCCGCCCGCGCCAGGAACAGCGCCGCGGAAAGGTGGTTCGAGGTGCCCACGCCCGAGGACCCGTAGGTGAGCCGCCCCGGCTGGTCCCGCAGCTTCGCCACCAGGTCCGCGGTCGTGCGCGCGCCGGTCTGCGGCCCCACCGCCAGCACGAAGGGCACCACGCCGAGCAGCGCGATCTGCTCGAAATCCTTCACCGGATCATAGAGCGGGCGGCGATAGACCAGCGGGCTGGTCACCGCCGAAGAGGAGGCATGGAAGATCAGCGAATACCCGTCCGGCCGCGACCGCGCGACGTCCTGCGCGCCGATCATGCCGCCCGCGCCGGCCTTGTTCTCGATCACCACCGTCTGGCCGAGGGCGCGCTGAAGCCTGTCCACGAAGCGCCTGGCGAAGACGTCGGTCGGCCCGCCGGGCGCGAAGGGCACCACCACCCGCACCGCGCGCGCGGGGAAGCGTTCCTGGCCGCGCACCGCCGGCGCGGCCAGCAGGGCGGCCGAACCCGCCACCAGGAAGACCCTGCGTTCCATGACGTTCCCTCCGTTTCGTTGCCGTCATCCTGCCGCGCACACCCGCCCTGCGCCAGCCGGGCTTTTCCGGCCGCCCGTCCTGGGCCACCCTGCACGCGCTGTGCATGAGGAGGAAACATGGCCGGGGCGCTCGATGGCCTGCGCGTGGTGGACCTGACGCGGGTGGTCGCCGGCCCGCTCTGCGCGCAGATGCTTGGCGACCTCGGCGCCGACGTCGCCAAGGTGGAGCGCCGGGGCGACGGCGACGACCTGCGCGCCCTCGGCCCGCCCTTCGTGAAGGGCAGCGAGGACAGCACCTATTTCGTCTCGCTGAACCGCAACAAGCGATCCGTCGCGGTGGACTTCGCCAGGCCCGAAGGCGCGGCGATCCTGAAGCGCATGGTCGCCAACGCCGACGTGCTGATCGAGAATTTCCGCCCCGGCACGCTCGCGCGCTACGGCCTCGGCTGGGATGACCTGCGCGCGATCAACCCGCGCCTGGTCTATTGCTCCGTCACCGGCTTCGGCCAGTCCGGCCCGTATTCCGGTCGCTCGGGCTACGACTTCGTCGCCCAGGCCATGGCCGGGCTGATGGAGGTGACGGGCGAGGCCGACGGGATGCCCGGCGGCGGGCCGCAGCGCGTCGGCGTGCCGGTGGCCGACATGTTCACCGGCTTCGCGGCCTGCGTCTCCATCCTCGCCGCGCTGCGGCACCGCGATGCGACCGGCGAGGGCCAGTACATCGACGTGAACCTCTTCGAGACCATGGCCTCGCTCATGCAGGCGCCGATGTCGTCCTGGCTGAATGCGGGCCGGCTGTTCCCGCGCAGCGGCAACGACAGCCCGGTCGCCGTGCCCTATGGCGTCTTCGAAGGCTCGGACGCGAAATTCGTGATCGGGGTGCTGAACGACCGGGAATTCGTGCGGCTCGCCGCGGCGCTCGGCCATCCCGAATGGTCGGACGATCCGCGCTTCCGGCGCGCGCGCGACCGCGCCGAGCATCGCGCGGCGCTGCTCGACCGGATGCGCACGCTGCTGAAGACGCGCCCGCGCGCGGAATGGCTCGCGAAGCTGGAAACGGCGAAGATCACTTCCGGCCCGATCAACACAGCGGCGGATGTCGAGGCCGACCCGCATCTTCAGGCACGCGGCCTGATCCGCGAGATCCCGCACCATGCCGGCGGGACGGTGCGCGTGGCGGGCTCGCCGCTGCATCTTTCGGCGACGCCCGCGGAATACCGCCGCGGCATCCCGGCACCCGGGGGCGATACCGAGGACGTGCTCGCGGATTTCGCCGGCATGGACCCGGCGGAGATCGCGGCGGCGAAGGCGGCCGGGATCGTCTGATACGGGCGGCAGCGATTGCTGGCACGGGGCCGAAGGTCGCTGCCGCCCGTATCACCTTGGTCTTGCACGCGACCGCCCCGCCAGCCCCGCGTGCGCGTACGCCCGGCGAATGATCCCCACTGCCGCCGACATCGCGGCGGTGGTCATGCGCCACAGCCGCTGCCCGGCTCCGCCGGGGCATTGAGGACGGGACCGATCCCCGACAGGATCGGAACCAGAGGAGACGCCCGATGACAGGCCTTCGTTTCGACCTGCGCGACCCGCCGCCCGGCGCAAGCGCCCTGCGCGCGGACGTTCGCGCCTTCATCGCGGAGCACGAGCACCGCTGGACGCCGGAAGTGCGCGCGCGCTCCTGGATGGGCTTCGACCGCGACTTCACCCGCGCGGTCGGCGCCAAGGGCTGGATCGGCATGTGCTGGCCAAAGCGGTACGGCGGCGGGGAGCGCAGCTTCCTCGATCGCAACATCGTGCTGGAGGAAATGCTCGCAGCCGGCGCGCCGGTCGGCGCGCACTGGATCGGCGACCGCCAGTCCGGGCCGCTGATCCTGCGCCTTGGCACGGAGGCGCAGCGGGCAAAGTTCCTGCCGAGGATCGTGACGGGCGAATACGCCTTCTGCATCGGGCTGTCCGAACCCGATTCAGGGTCGGATCTCGCCAGCCTGCGCACGCGCGCCGACAAGGTGGATGGCGGCTGGAAGCTCAACGGCCGGAAGATCTGGACCACCTTCGGCCATCTCTGCGACTGGATGATCGCGCTGGTGCGGACCTCCCCCGCGCCCGAAGGCGGGTCCAGGCACCAGGGCCTGTCGCAGGTGCTGGTCGACCTGAAGGCGCCGGGCGTCACCATCCGGCCGATCCGCGACCTGGTCGGCGAGGAGGGTTTCAACGAGATCACCTTCGACGACGTGATGCTGCCGGAGGACGCGCTGGTCGGGCAGGAAGGCGCCGGCTGGGCGCAATCCACCAGCGAACTCGCCTTCGAGCGCAGCGGGCCGGACCGCTACCTGTCCTCGCATCCGCTGCTCGAAGCCTCGCTCGATGCGCTGAAGGACGATGCCACGGCGGCGCCCGCGCTCGGCAGGCAGGTGGCGCGGCTCTGGACGCTGCGCGCCATGTCCACCGCCGTCGCCGGCATGCTGCAGGACGGCACCGATCCGGTGCGGCAGGCCGCGCTGGTGAAGGACCTCGGCAATGATTTCGAGCAGGCGCTGCCGCACAGGATGCGCGAGATGATGGATGTCGAGGCCATGCCCGAAGACATGCGCCGCATGCACGACTACCTGACGCAGATCACGCCGACCTTCTCCCTGCGTGGCGGCACGCGGGAGATCATGCGCGGCATCATCGCGCGCGAACTGGGGCTCCGCTGATGGATACGGGAATCGCCGCGGAACTCGCGGAACAGGTCACGCGCGCACTGGCCGACGCCACCGGCGTGGACACGCTGCGCGCGCTGGAATCGGGCGCCTTCCCGGACGCCGCCTGGAAGGCGCTGGACGGGCTCGGGCTCGCCACGGCGCTGGTGCCGGAAGAACAGGGCGGCGCGGGCCTCGGCTTCCAGGATGCGATGCCTCTGCTGGAAGCCCTGGGCCGCGCGGGCGCGCCCGTGCCGCTGGCGGAAGGCATCGCCGCCGCAGCGCTGCTCTCCGCCGCCGGGATCATGCCGCCGGACGGCGCGCTGACCTTCGCCGCTGCCGGCGCGCCGGTGCCCTGGGGCCGGCACGCCGCGCATGTCGCGCTGGTGGATGGTGCGCGCATCGCGCTCTACCCCGCCGCCGCGCTGCGCTGGACCGCGGGCACGAATATCGGCCGCGAACCGCGCGACGCCGCCGCCGTCATTGGCGCGCCGATCGCCGAAGGCACGCTGCCCAACGCCTGGGGCGGTGAAGCCGCGCTGCTGCTGACGGCGCTGGTGCGCGCCGCGCTGATCGCCGGCGCCATGTCCGCGGCCCTGGCGCTCGCCGTGGAGCACGCCAACACCCGCAAGCAGTTCGGCCGCCCGATTGGCCGCTTCCAGGCCGTGCAGCAGCAGCTCGCCGTCTTCGCGGCGGAAACCTCGGCCGCTTCCGTTGCCGCCGCCGCCGCCGCGCGCGCCGCCGACCGGCGCGGCCTCGCCGCCGCCGCCTTCGAGATCGGCTGCGCCAAGGTCACCGCCGGCGAAGCCGCCGCGAAGGGCGCGGCCATCGCCCACCAGGTGCTCGCCGCCATGGGCATCACGGAGGAGCACGCGCTCCATCACCTCACGCGCCGCCTCTGGTCCTGGCGCGACGACGGCGGTTCCGAACGCTTCTGGTCCGCACGCATCGGGGCGCTTGTGCAGGGCGCGCCTGCCGGCGTGCTTGTGCACGGCGCGCCCGCCGGTGCGCTTGTGCACGGCGCGCCTGCCGGCGCGACCCAGGCCGGCGGCCATCTCTGGACCTTCCTGACTTCCCGCGACGAGGACACTTCCGCATGACCGGTTTCCTGAAGATCGAGCGCGACGGCCATGTCGTCACCCTCACGCTGAACCGGCCGGAGAAGCGCAACGCGATCTCCTCCGCCGAGGAATGCGCCGAGGTCGCCGATGCCTGCCGCGCCCTGAACCGCGACGGCTCCGCGCGCGTGGTGATCGTGACCGGCGCGGGCTCCGCCTTCTGCGCCGGCGGTGACCTCAAGGGCATGCGCGACCGCACCGGCATCACCAGGGGCGAGACCGGCGCCGAGATGCGGGATTCCTACCGCTTCGGCATCCAGATGATCCCGCTCGCGCTGTACGAGATGGACATCCCGACCATCGCGGCCATCAACGGGCCGGCGATCGGGGCCGGGCTCGACCTCGCCTGCATGTGCGACATCCGCATCGCGTCCGAGACCGCGCGCTTCGCGGAATCCTTCGTGAAGGTCGGCATCGTGCCGGGCGACGGCGGCGCCTACCTGCTGCCGAAGGTCGTCGGCATGTCGAAGGCGCTCGAGATGTCGCTGACCGGCGATGCCATCAACCCGGCCGAGGCGCTGGCCTGCGGCCTGGTTTCCAAGGTGGTGGCGCCGGACGATCTGCTGCCGGCCGCGCGGGACATGGCGCACCGCATCGCCGTGAACCCGCCCCAGGCCGTGCGCCTGACCAAGCGCCTGCTGCGCGAGAGCCAGCACATGCGCCTGTCCACGCTGCTCGAGATGTCGGCAGCCTACCAGGCGCTCGCGCATGGGACGCGCGATCATCGGGAAGCGGTCGATTCCATGCTGGAAAAGCGCGCGCCGCATTTCGAGGGGCGCTGACGCGTCTGGAGGGGCTCCGCCCCTCCAGACCTCCCCGCCAAAGGCCGAAAGGCCTTTGGAAACCATTCCTCGGGCCCGGCGCGAGGGGCAGCGCCCCTCCGGTCAGCCGTAATCCTCGTCCAGCCGCTGGAAGCGCGGCAGATCCACCAAGTCGCTGAACTCCGCATAGCCCATCAACGCCCCGGCGGCCGCGGCAGGCGTGCCGTCGCGCTGCAGCACGGCCAATGCATCCGCCATGGCCTTCGCCGCGGCGAACAACGCCGTCACGGCGTAGAGCACGACGGAAAAGCCCATCTGCTCCAATGCCTGCGCCGTCAGCGCCGTGGTCTCGTTGCCGTCCACGATGCTGACGACCTTCGGGCCAGGCACATGGCGCGCGACATGCTCGACCTCCGCGATGCGCTTGATGCCGTCCACGAATACCAGGTCCACGCCGGCGTCGCGGTACATCAGCGCGCGGCGCACCGCTTCCTCGGGCCCCATCGCGGGCATGGCGTCGGTGCGGCCGATCACCAGCGGCCCGCCCGGCGCGCGTGACGCCACGGCGCAGCGCAGCCGCCGCGCCGCCTCCTCCGCCGGGATCAGCCTGATGCCCGCGAGTTGCCCGCACCGCTTCGGCGCCACCTGGTCTTCCAGATGGATCGCGGCGACGCCGGCCTGGGCGTATTCCTCCATCGTCCGCGCGATGTTCGCCGGGCCGCCATAGCCGGTGTCCGCATCGGCGATGATCGGGATGGAGACCGCGCGCGCCATGTCGCGCGCATGGGTCGTCATCTCCGTCTGCGTCAGCAGCCCGATGTCCGGCCGCCCCAGCCTCGCCGCCGTCGCGCCGAAGCCGGTCATGTAGATCGCCTCGAAGCCGGCGCGCTCGATCAGCCGCGCGGCCAGCGCATCGGGAGCACCCGGCGCGGAGAGGATGCCGCCCCGGGCGAGGCGGCCTCGAAGGCGATCGGCTGCTGTCATGCGGGCGTTTCCATGTGTCCTGGAGCAAATCCCGATCAGGTGGACTCACCTGGTCGGGTGAGGATGCTCGTAAAAACGAAGGTGTTCGTGAGCCCGGGCAAACGGAAACCGCTCCGGCGCTGCCGCCAGCATGGCCCGCACCCGCCGCCCCGCCAATGTGCCGGCGGTCAAGCCGGATCGAGCCGCAACACCTTCCCCTGGTCCTCGTCGGTCAGCAGATAGACCCGGCCGTCCGGCCCCACCACCACATGGCGCAGCCGCGTCCCGCCCCAGAGCAGCCGTTCCTCCGCCGTCACCCGGTCGCCCTCGGTGGTCAGCCGCACCAGCCCCGGCGTGCTGAGCGCGGCGACGAACAGGCTGCCGCGCCAGCCCGGAAAGGCCGCGCCGTCGTAGAAGGCGATGCCCGAGGGACTCACCGAGGGCACCCAGACATGGATGGGATCCTCCATCCCCGGCGCCGATGTTTCACGGGAAATGCGCGGCCCCCAGTATTCGCGACCATGGCTGACCACGGGCCAGCCATGATTGGCCCCGCGGCGGATGACGTTGATCTCATCCCCGCCGCGCGGGCCGAACTCGGCCTCCCAGAGGCTGCCGGTCCAGGGGTTCACGGCCAGCCCCTGCGGATTGCGGTGGCCGTAGGACCAGATCTCCGGCCGCGCCCCCGCCTGGCCGGCGAAGGGATTGTCCGCCGGCACGCGTCCGTCGCGCGTCAGGCGGATCACCTTGCCCGCCAGGTCGCCCAGCCGCTGGGCGCGGGCGCGCTCGTTGCGCTCGCCCGTCGAGAGATAGAGATGCCCGTCGCGCCCGAACGCGATGCGGCAGCCGAAATGCAGCCGCCCACTGGCCTGGGCCGGCGCCGCGTCCAGCACGCGCCGCAGCCCGGTCAGCCCGTCCGCGCCGGGCGATAGCCGCGCCGTCACCAGCCGGGTCAGCGCACCGCCTTCCGCCGCCGCGGCCTGGCACAGGAAGACATCCCGCGTGCGCTCGAAATCCGGCGCCAGCGCAATGTCGAGCAGCCCGCCCTGGCCGCCCTGTTCGACCTGCGGCACGCCGGCGAGCGGCGCCGAGACACGGCCGTCCGGCGTAATCCGCCGCAGCCGGCCCGGCCGCTCCGTCACCAGCATCGAGCCATCCGGAAGGAAGGTCGCGCCCCAGGGATGCTCGAGTCCGCTCGCGAAGACCGAGACGCGGAAGGTCGCGCGCTCGGAAGCGATGGGCTGCTCCTGCGCAACGGCCGGCGTGGTCAGGAGCAGGAGAGCGATCAGCATGCGGCGCATCATGCGCGGGACTTGGCCCCGACCCGCCCGGTGCGCAACCGCCCTGCCCTTTGCGGCCCCGCCTCGCCGGTGCAGGCTTCTCCTTACAGGAGGAAGCGAACCATGCAGGACAACACCCGCTTCGACGGGCGCGTCGCCATCGTCACCGGGGCCGGATCGCGCGATCCCGGCACCGGCACCACCACCATCGGCAATGGCCGCGCGATCTCGGTGCTGCTCGCCCGCCGCGGCGCGCGCGTGCTGCTGCTCGACGTGGAGCGCGCCTGGCTGCACGGCACGGAGGAGATGATCCGAGCAGAGGGCGGCACCTGCGCCGCCGCCGTCTGCGACGTGGCGAAGCCGTCCGACTGCCAGCGCGCGGTCGCCGAGGCCATGCGCCTCTGGGGCCGCGTCGACATCCTGGTGAACAATGTCGGCATCAGCGGCCCGCCCGGCGACGCCACCGTGGTGGACGAGACCGCCTGGGACCACGCCATGCAGGTCAACGTGAAGTCGGTGATGCTGATGGCGAAATACGCCGTGCCCGAGATGCGCAGGCAGGGCGCCGGCGCGATCGTGAACCTCGCCTCTGTCGCCGGCCTGCAGGGCGGGCATCCGGGCCTGGCCTACGCCACCACCAAGGGCGCCATCGTGCAGATGACCCGCGCCATGGCCGCGCATCATGGCGGCGACCTGATCCGCGTGAACGCGGTGGCGCCCGGCTACGTCTACACGCCGATGGTCGCCTCCCGCGGCATGTCGGAGGAACTGCGCGAGCACCGCGCCACCGCAGGGATGCTGAAGGTCGAGGGCAGTGCCTGGGACGTGGCGGAGGCGGCCTGCTTCCTCGCCTCACCCGCCGCGCGCTGGATCACCGGCGTCACGCTGCCGGTCGATGCCGGGCGCTCGGCCGGGAATGTGGGCGCGACGCCGAAGCCGTCCGGGCTGACGCGATAACGGTGGCCGGGGCGCGCGCGATGCGTGCCCCACCTAGAGCGGTTTCCGTTCGCCTCGGCTCACGAACACCGCTCCAGGCCTTTGTTCTTGCGAGCATCTTCACCCGATCAGGTGAGTCCACCTGATCGGGATCTGCCCTACCCCGCACGAGCCATATCGACGGCATCGGCGAGGCGTAAGAATTCTTTAACGCCAATGACACCGCCACAGGCGGGCGAGGGCGGGGCCTCGCCCTTATCCGGTCACGTAAAGTTTTACAGCCGGAGATGCGCCCGTGTCGGGAACCCAACTCAGCGCCACCACTGCCTTCACCGTCGCCCATGCGGCGGCGAATGGGTCGGCAGCCCTCAACGCCGAAGTCACGGCCTATGACCCGACGACGGGCCTGCTCTTCGTTGTCGCGCCGGGCGGCCTCGACATCATCGACCCGATCAGCGGCGCGATCCTCGACAGCTTCGACACCGGCGCCATTGGGCATATCAACAGCGTCGCCGTGCATGACGGCGTCCTCGCCGTCGCGCTGGAAGGCCTCGCGAAGACCGGCGCCGGCACCGTGCTCGTCATCGACGTCACGCGCAGCGGCGACACCGTCACGCTCACCGAGCGCTATGCCCCCGTCATCGTCGGTGCCCAGCCCGACCAGATCACCTTCACCCCGGACGGCACGAAGCTGCTGACCGCCAATGAAGGCGAGCCAAACTCCTACGGCCTGGTGGACAGCATCGACCCCGAGGGTTCGGTCAGCATCATCGACGTCGCGACCGGCGTCGTCGCGACCGCCGGCTTCACCGCCTTCGAATCCGCCAAGGCCGCGCTGCTCGCCGACGGTGTGCGGATCTATGGGCCCGGCGCGACCGTCGCGCAGGACCTCGAGCCCGAATACATCGCGATCGATCCGAACGATCCCACCAAGGCCTATGTGACGCTGCAGGAGGCCAATGCGATCGGCGTCCTCGACATCCCGAGCGCGACCTTCACGGACATCCTCGCCCTCGGCTTCAAGGACCATTCGCTCGCGGGCAACGAGATCTCGGTGAATGACCGGGACAATGTCTTCGCGCCGACGACCTTCGACAACGTCTACGGCATGTACCTGCCGGATGCGATCAAGGCCGTGGACATCGGCGGCACCACCTACCTGATCACGGCGAACGAGGGCGACTCCCGCGCCGACTGGCCGGGCTTCAACGAGGAAGTGCGGGTTACCAGCCTCCTCCTCGACCCGACCGCCTTCCCGGATGCCACGGTCAATGCGCAGCTCGGCCGGCTCACCGTTACCAAGACCATGGGCGACACGGATGGGGATGGCGACTACGACCATCTCTACGTCTTCGGCGGCCGATCCTTCAGCGTGTGGAACACGGACGGCACGCTGGTCCATGACAGCGGCAACCTGCTCGACACGCTGGTCGCGACGCATTTCCCTGCCAACTACGACGAGGATCGCGACGACAACAAGGGCGTCGAGCCGGAGAGCCTGTCGATCGGCAGCATCAACGGCGAGACCTACCTCTTCGTCGGGCTGGAGCGCGCCGACGGCGTCGCCTCCTTCCGCATCGACGCCCCGGACAAGTTCACCTTCACCGGCTTCTTCTCCACCCCCGGAGACGACGCGCCGGAGGTGATCACCTTCGTCCCCGCCGCGGATTCACCGACGGGCACGCCGCTGCTCATCGCGCCGAACGAGGGCAGCGCCACCACCAGCCTCTACGAGATCAACGCCACCTTCACGCTGCAACTGCTGCACTTCTCGGACGGCGAGGCCGGGCTGCTCGCCTCGCGGACGGCGCCGAACCTGGCCGCGCTGGTCGATGCCTTCGACGACGACTACGCCAATACGCTGATCCTCTCGGGCGGCGACAACTACATCCCCGGGCCCTTCCTCGCGGCGGGCACCGATCCCTCGGTCGCCGCGACGCACAGCCGCGGCAACAATCCGGGCGCGGCCGACATCGAGATCCACAACCGGATCGGCGTCGAGGCCTCCACCGTCGGCAACCATGAATTCGACCTCGGCACCAACGCTTTCGCCGACGCCGTGGCCGACGCCGCCTTCCCCTACCTGACGGCAAACCTGAACTTCGCGGCCGACGGCGCGCTCTCCGGCCGCTTCACCGACACGACGGCGACCGCGGGGCTCGAGAACGCCGCGAACCTCGCCGGCCGCATCGTCCCCTCGGCCGTGGTGCAGAAGGGCAATGAACTCGTCGGCCTCGTCGGCGTGACGACCCAGCTGCTCGAATCCCTCTCCTCGGCCGGCGGCGTCGAGGTGGCGGGCTTCGCCGGCGACGGCAGCGAGGCCAACGACATGGCCATGCTCGCCGCGCAGCTGCAGCCGGTCATCGACGACCTGACCGCGCAGGGCGTCAACAAGATCGTGTTGATGGCGCACCTCCAGCAGATCACCTTCGAGCAGGAACTCGCGCCGCTGCTGAAGGGCGTGGACATCATCCTCGCGGCCGGTTCCAACACCCGCCTGGGCGACGCCGACGACGGCGCCGTGGCCTTCCCCGGCCATGCGCCGGACTTCGCCAACACCTACCCGATCCTTGCCAACGGCGCGGACGGCGGCACCACGCTGATCGTCAACACCGACAACGAGTACACCTATCTCGGCCGCCTGGTCGTCGAGTTCGACGCCGAGGGCCGGATCATCGCCGACAGCCTCGACGCGTCGGTCAACGGCGCCTACGCCGCCACCACGGCGAACGTCGCCGCGGCCTGGGGCGTGAGCGAGGCCGACCTCGCCACCACCGCCTTCGCCGAAGGCACCAAGGGCGACCGGGTCGCCGACATCACCGGGACGGTGCAGGCCGTGATCAACGCCAAGGACGGCGAGATCTGGGGCTACAGCAACGTCTACCTGGAAGGCGAGCGCAACCAGGTCCGCAACCAGGAGACCAACCTCGGCAACATCACCGCCGATGCGAACCTGCATGTGGCGCAGGTGGCGCTCGGCGGCGGGGTGCTGGTCGGCTCGCTCAAGAACGCCGGCGGCATCCGCGCGCAGATCGGCGCCATCGACGTCGTCACCGGGGAGAAGGAGCCGCCGCTCGCCAACCCCGAGGCGAACAAGCCGAAAGGCGCCGTCTCGACCCTCGACATCGAGAACGCGCTGCGCTTCGACAACAAGCTGATGGTGTTCGACACCACGGCGGCCGGGCTGAAGGCGATCCTCGAGCACGGCGTCGCGTCGCTCGGCAACCAGGGCCGCTATCCGCAGATCGGCGGCCTCAGCGTCTCCTACGATCCGGACAACGCCCCCGGGTCCCGCGTGGTCAACCTCGCGGTGGTGGACGCGAATGGGACGGTCATCGCCCGCCTGGTCGAAGACGGCGTCGTCAGCGCCGACGCGCCGGCCAGCATCTCGATGGTGACGCTGAACTTCCTCGCCAACAACGGCGACGGCTACCCGGTCAAGGTGAACGGCGAGAACTTCCGCTACCTCCTCGCCGATGGCACGCTCGGGCCCGCGCTCGACGAGAGCCTGGACTTCGTCGCCGTCGCCCCCGCGAATGCGCTGGGCGAGCAGCAGGCGATGAAGGACCACATGGCGGCGAACCACGCCACGCCCGCGACCGCCTTCGACGAGGCGGACACGCCCGCGACCGGCGACGAACGCGTGCAGGACCTGAACAAGCGCGTCGTGGACACCGTCTTCGAGGGCATCACGCTCACCGGTCGCGATCTCCTGGAAGGCACGGCGGGCGACGACGTGCTGACGGGCGGCTTCGGCAACGACACCATCCTCGGCGGGCTCGGCAACGACACCCTCACGAGCGACATCGGGGCCGACAGCATCGACGCCGGCGGCGGGGCCGACAGCATCCACTCGGGCAACGGCCACGACACGGTGCTCGCCGGCGACGGCAACGACACCGTGGATGCGGGCTACCAGCATGACCTGATCGACGGCGGCGCCGGCGACGACGTGCTGCTGACCGGCCACGGCAACGACACCGCGCTCGGCGGGGCCGGCAACGACCTCATCATCGGCGATGTGGGCGAGGACAGCCTGCTCGGCGGCGAGGGGAACGACACGCTCGACGGCGGCTACTACGCCGACGCGCTGGACGGCGGAGCGGGGGACGACTCGCTCTCGGGCGGGCTGGGCCGCGACACGCTGCTCGGCGGCGACGGCAACGACACGCTCGACGGCGGTTATCTCCATGACCTGCTGGATGGCGGCAATGGCGACGACATCCTGCTCGCCGGCTACGGCAACGACACCGTGACCGGCGGCGAAGGCAACGACCTGCTGCTGGGCGGCGCCGGCAATGACAGCCTGCTGGGCGGGGCGGGTGCCGACACCATCCTGGGCGAGATGGGCGCCGACACCATCCTCGGCGGCGCGGGCGACGACGTGCTGAGCGGCGGCTTCGGCGCCGACCTCTTCGTCTTCGGCCCTGGCGGCGGCCACGACGTGGTCACCGATTTCCGCCCGATGGATCGGATCCTGCTGGAGGAGGGCGTCGGCGTGCTCGGCTTCCGCACCGGCCATTTCGGCGGCGCCGCGACGCTGGACACGGTCATCGACCTCGACGATGGCGGGTCCATCACCCTGTTCGACTTCCGGACCAGCGATCCCGACGCGCTGTTCCTCGCGTGAGCCGAAGGGGCAGGCGGGGATGGCCCGCCTGCCCTGCCGGAGGAGACAAGGGTAGCGGGGCGGCCGCCCTTGTCCTTTCTTGAACGAAGCGCGAACATCGCGCATGGACGCCCCTGCCCGCACCCTCTCCGTCACCCGTGCCGCAGCGCGGTTCTGCGCCCTGCGCGGCTGGGCGCCGGTCGAGCAGGTGCGGCTGCCCGACGGCCGCCGGGCCGACATCCTCGCCCTGCTGCCGACCGGCGATTTCGCGATCCTGGAAGTGAAGTCCTGCGCGCGGGACTTCCTGTCGGACGGCAAATGGCCGGACTACCGCGCCTGGTGCGACCGGCTCTACTTCGCCGTGGACCTGGATTTCCCGCAGGAACTGCTGCCGGAGGACGCCGGCCTCGTGGTGGCGGAGGATCGCGACGCGGCCCTGCTGCGGGAAGCGCCGGAGCACCGGCTGGCCCCGGCGCGGCGGCGCTCCCTGCTGCACCGCTACGCGATGCTGGCCGGCGGGCGGCTCGCGGCGCTCTCGGATCCGGCCGGCGCCGCGGAACTGCGCGCCGCCCTGCGGGTGGATTAGAGCAGATCCCGATCAGGTGGAATCACCTGATCGGGTGAAGATGCTCGCTCAAACATGGCGAGAGTGGCTTCCACCGAAGTGGAAGCCACTCTCGCGCGCCGGGGTCAGCCCCGGATGCGCGCCACCGTCGCCGTGGTGGAATTGCCCGGCAGCAACTCGGCGAGTTTCACCTGCCCGCCGTAGTCGAGCACGATCTCCCCGCCGACCACCTGGTCCACCGTGTAGTCCGCGCCCTTCACCAGCACATCGGGCCGGATGACGCGGATCAGTTCGACCGGCGTGTCCTCGTCGAACAGCGCGACGCAGTCCACCGTGGCAAGCGAGGCCAGGACGGCTGCCCGTGCCGCCTCCGACTGGATCGGCCGCGCCGCGCCCTTCAGCCGCTTCACGCTCGCATCCGTGTTGAGCCCGACGACCAGCCGGTCGCACCAGGACCGCGCCTGCTCCAGCAGGTGGACATGCCCGGGGTGCAGCAGGTCGAAGCAGCCATTGGTGAAGCCGATGCGCCAGCCGCGGCGGCGCCAGCGTTCCACCTGCTCGATGGCCGCGGAGCGCGACATCACCTTGCGCAGCGCGCCGCGCTCGGGCGTCAGGGCCTCGAGCAACTCCTCCTCACGCGCCACCGCCGTGCCGACCTTGCCGACCACGATGCCGGCCGCGATGTTCGCCAGCCGCGCGGCCACCGGCAGCCCCAGCCCTGCAGCCAGCCCGGCCGACAGCGTCGCCACCACCGTGTCCCCGGCGCCGGAGACGTCGTGGACCTCCGCGGCCTCGGCGGGGAAGTGGTGGACATGCTCGCCGTCGAGCAGCGTCATCCCGTCCTCGCTGCGCGTCACCAGCACGGCGCCGAAGCGGTGCGCGGCCTTGAGCGCGCGCATGGCGGCGAGGATCGCCTCCTCACTGTCCACCGGCATGCCGGTCGCTTCCGCGAGCTCGGCACGGTTCGGCGTGACGATGTCGGCCCCGTCGTAACGCGAATAGTCGCGCCCCTTGGGGTCCACCACCACCGGGCGGCCGGCGGCGTGGGCGGCGTCGATCAGGCGCCTGGCGGTCTCGCCGTCCAGCACGCCCTTGCCGTAGTCGGAGAGCACCAGCACGGTCGTCGCGGCCACGGCATCGCCGGCGATCTTCACCATGCGGTCGGCGAGGCGCGGATGGATGCCCTGCACCACCTCCTGGTCCGCGCGCAGCATGTGCTGGCCGCTGGCGATGAAGCGCGTCTTGGTGGTGGTGTGGCGGCCGCCCTGCACCAGCAGCCAGGGCTCGACGCCCGGCTGGCCGCCGATCAGGCCCGTCAGGTCGCTGCCCGCCTGGTCGTCCCCGACCACCGAGACGAAGGCGACCGCGGCGCCGAGTGCCGTGAGGTTGCGCACCACGTTGCCGGCGCCGCCGGGCATGGCGACCTCGCGTTCCACCGCCAGCACGGGCACGGGGGCCTCGGGGCTGATGCGGCGGACCACGCCATAGACGTAGCGATCAAGCATGGCATCGCCGACCACCAGCACGGAGGCGCGGCGAAGCGCACGTACGGCAGCGACGAGGTCGGCGACGGGCGGTTCCGGCATCGGCCGGTCGGCGTCGAAGGCGGGGCCTACCATGCGGAAGCCCTAGCCCAGCCCCCTGTTGCGACGCAAGGTAACGGAAGAGTCTTTATGTGCCCTCAGACGCCGGGCGGCGGCCATCCGGCCGCCTTGGCTTCGCGCGTGCGGGGCATTCCGGGGGCGACGGGCAGTCGCGCGCGGTCGCGCATTCGCGCTCCCGGCCCGAGGCAAGGCCTCGGGCCGACGTGTCCCGGGGGGGGGGTCGGGCCGCCGTGGCGTCGACGGTCTGGGGGGCGACGGGCGTTCGCGCTCCCGGCCGGAGGCAGGGCCTCGGGCCGAAGTGTCCGTCGGGCCGTCGGGCCGCCGTGGCGTCGACGGTCTGGGGGCGACGGGCGTTCGCGCTCCCGTCCGGAGGCAGGGCCTCGGGCCGACGTGTCCGGCGGGGGTGTCAGGCCGCCGTGATGTCGGCGGTCAGGGGGTGACGGGCGTTCGCGCTCCCGTCCGGAGGCAGGGCCTCGGGCCGACGTATCCGGTGGGGGTGTCAGGCCGCGGTGATGTCGGCGGTCAGGGGGTGACGGGCGTTTGCGCCCCCGGCCCCGGGGCAGCGCGCCTCGCCGAAGGCTTACGCCCCGGCGAGAGTCAGCCCCTCCACCCGCACCGTCGGGCTGTCCGTCCCACGGCGGAACTGCAGGTCGTCGGCGGGGGTCAGGTTCAGGAACATGTCCTTCAGGTTCCCGGCGATCGTCACCTCGCTGACCGGCTCGGCCAATTGGCCGTTGCGGATCATGTAGCCCGCCGCGCCGCGGCTGTAGTCGCCGGTCACGCCGTTCACGCCCATGCCGATCATCTCGGTGACGTAGAGCCCTTCCGCGATGTCGGCCATCAGTTCCGCCGGGGTCAGCGGGCCGGGCTCGAGCCACAGATTGGTCGGCCCCGGCCCCGGCGGGCCGCCCGTGCCGCGGCTGGCATGGCCGGTGGAGGCCAGGCCGAGCTGCCGCGCCGAGCGCCAGTCCAGCAGCCAGGTGGTCAGCACGCCGTTCTCGACGATGGCGCGGCCCTCGCCGGGCATCCCCTCCCCGTCGAAGGGGCGGGATCGCAGCCCGCGCCGGCGCAGCGGGTCGTCCCGCACCGTCAGCCCGGCCGCGAGCACCTGCTGCCCCATGCGGTCCTTCAGGAACGACGTCCCGCGCGCCACCGCCGCCCCGTTGATGGCGCCTACCAGGTGGCCGAGCAGGCTGCCCGCCACCCGCGGATCGAAGACCACCGGGATGCGCGCGGTCTTCGGCCGCGTCGGGTTGAGCCGGCGCACCGCCTGTTCCCCCGCACGCCGGCCGATGGCCACCGGATCGTCGAGATCCCCGAGATGCACGGCCGAGGACCAGTCATAGTCCCGCTCCATCCTCGTGCCCGACCCGGCCAGGGCGGTGGCCATGATGGAATGGGAGGTCCGCGCATAGGTCCCGGCGAAGCCGTTGGAGCCGGCCAGCGCGATGTCGTACCGGCCCCAGCCGGCATCCGCGCCTTCGCTGTTCGTCACGCCGGGGACCGCGAGCGCCGCCTCCTCGGCCGCCGCGGCGCGGGCGAGCAGTTCCTCGGCGGAGGGTTCCGCCGTGTCGGTCAGGTCGAGGTCGCGCGGCGGGGTGGCCACGGCCTGCGGCAGGCCGGCGAAGGGGTCCTCCGGCACCACGCGCGCCATGGCGACGGCGCGCTCCGCCAGGGCCACGAAGCCCTTCGGATCGGGATCGGTGGAGGAGACGATCGCCTGGCGCTGGCCGATGAAGACCCGAAGGCCGAGGTCGAAGCCCTCGGAACGCTCGAGCTGCTCGATCTGGCCAAGACGCCGCTTCACGGAGAGCGAGGCGGAGGCGACGAGCAGCGCATCGGCGGCATCGGCGCCGGCACGCCTCGCGGCGGCGATGAGATCCTGAAGGGCGGCGAGACGGTCCATCCGTGATTCCCCTTGGGCGGGATGAAGGTCGGGGGAGGAGAACCTCCCCCTATCCCCCTCCCTTCCTTGTCTTCTTGGGAACTGACAGCGGAAGTCGGTTCCCAAGCGACAAAGAAGGTTGAGGGGGGTCCGGAGGGAGAAGTTCCCTTCTCCCCCCGCCTCACGCCGCCAGCTTCTCCATGATCGCGTCCACCGACGGCACATGCTCCGCCGGCCCCATCGCCGCCAGCGTCGGACGCGCGCGGAACATCGCCGCCGCCGCCTGCTGCACCTGCTCCACGGTGACGGCCGCGATCTTCGCCTTGGTTTCCTCGACCGGGATGACGCGGCCAAAGACCTGGAGCTGCCGCGCGAGCTGTTCGCAGCGGCTGCCCGTGCTTTCCAGCGACATCAGCAGCGACGCGCGGAGCTGCGCCTTGGCGCGGGCGAGTTCCTCCTCCGTCACGTCGCGCTGCACCGCGCACAACGCCTCGATCGTCACGGGCATCAGTTCGCCCGCTTCCTTCTCACCGGTGCCCGCGTAGATCTGGAACAGCCCGTGATCCCGGAAGGGCGAGGCGAAGGAGTAGATCGAATAGACCAGCCCGCGCTTTTCCCGGATTTCCTGGAACAGTCGCGACGACATGCCGCCGCCGAGCAGCGTGGACAGAAGCTGCGTCGGGTAGTGCATCGGGTCGCCATGCTTCACCGACGGGAAGCCGAGCACGATGTGGACCTGGTCGAGGTCGCGCCCCTCGCGGAATTCTCCGCCGCCGTAGCGCGACGGCTCGGGCGTGTTCGCCGCGGTCTGCGGCAGGTCGGCGAAGTGCTGCTGCACCAGGGCGAGCAACGCATCGTGCTCCACCGCGCCGGCGGCGGCGACGACCATCGCCTCCGGCCCGTAATGGGTGCGCATGTAGCCGGTCAGCGCATCGCGGCTCATTGCCTTGATCGTGCCCTCGGTGCCGAGGACGGGGCGGCCCATCGCCTGCGACGGGTACGCCGTCTCCTGGAAATGGTCGAAGACGATGTCGTCGGGCGTGTCGTTGGCCTGGCCGATCTCCTGCAGGATCACGCCGCGCTCGCGCTCGATTTCCTCGGGCACGAAGGTGGAATGCGTCAGGATGTCGCCGATGATGTCCACGGCGAGCGCCGTGTCCTCCTTCAGCACCTTGGCGTAGAAGGCGGTCTGCTCGCGCGCGGTGTAGGCATTGAGGTGCCCGCCCACGTTCTCGATCTCGCGTGAGATCGCCGCCGCGTCGCGCCGCGCCGTCCCCTTGAAGGCCATGTGCTCGAGGAAGTGGGAGACGCCGTTCACCTCCGGCGCCTCGTGCCGCGTGCCGGCCGCCACATAGGCGCCGACCGAGACGGTCTCGACGCGCGGCATGGTCTCGGAGACGACAGTCAGGCCACTGGGCAGGCGGGTGACGCGGACGGCATCGTTCTGGGGCAAGGGCGGGGTCCTGGCGGTTTGGTCGTCGGGTATCACGCCCTATGTAGCCCGTCCCCCACGCTTGTGCATGGGGGCTGGCCGCACCTTCGGGCCGCGCCCCCCTGGCCGTGGCCTCGGAGACCGTTTGGGAATGCCTGCGCCGGCCCGCATCCCCGCCCGGCCACCCAACGACAGTATCCTGGATGGGTGGCCGGGAGCGGGCCGTGCCGGACTTGAGAATGTGCCATCCGGCGCATTCTCAAGCGGTCTCTCAGCCCTCGGCGTTGCGGCGGGCGTGGGCGCGCACCGCCGTCTCGATCTTGTCGAGTTCGTTCGGCAGGACCACGAAGCGTTCCTCCCGCTGATAAAGGTCCGCGAGCCGCGCGGGCAGCGGCGGGCGCAGGCCCGTCGCGCGTTCCACCGCATCCGGGAACTTCGCCGGATGCGCCGTGGCGGCGACCACCACCGGGATGGCCTTGTCCTGCGGCGCCAGCGCCCGCGCCGCCGCGGTGCCCACCGCCGTGTGCGGGTCCGCGAGGTAGCCCGCCGCGGTCCAGAGGTGCCGGATCTCCTTCAGCGTCCCGGCATCGTCCAGGGTGAAGCCGCGGAACAGCGAGGTCGCCTGCCGCCAGGCCGCATCCGGCACGGGCATGCGTCCCTCGGTCCGGAAGCGCGTCATGGCCTCCGCCGTCGCCCTGGCGTCGCGGCCGAGCAGTTCGAAGAGCAGCCGCTCGAAGTTCGACGAGACCTGGATGTCCATGGACGGCGAGAGGGAGGGCTCGACCGGCTGCGCGCTCATGTCGTTGGCGGCGAGGAAGCGCGCCAGGATGTCGTTGCGGTTGGAGCCGATTATGAAGTGGCTGATCGGCAGCCCCATCCGCCGCGCCACCCAGGCCGCGAGCACATTGCCGAAATTGCCGGTGGGTACGCTGACCGCGATGTCGCGATCCGGCGCGCCCAGCGCGAGCGCCGCCGCGGCGTAGTACGGCACCTGCGCCGCGATGCGCGCCCAGTTGATGGAGTTCACGGCCGAGAGCCGCATCTCGGCCCGGAACGGCGCGTCGTTGAACATCGCCTTCACCAGGTCCTGGCAGGCGTCGAAGTCGCCCTGGACCGCGATGTTCTTCACGTTCGGCGCCAGCACCGTCGTCATCTGCCGGCGCTGCACCTCCGAGGTGCGGTTCTCCGGGTGCAGGATCACGATGTCCACGGCCGAGCGGTCGCGGCAGGCCTCGATGGCGGCGGAACCCGTGTCGCCCGAGGTCGCGCCCACGATCGTCACCCGCTCCCCGCGCTTTTCCAGCACGTGGTCGAACATGCGCCCGAGCAGTTGCAGCGCCATGTCCTTGAAGGCGAGCGTCGGGCCGTGGAACAGCTCGAGCGCAAAGGTCCGGTGGTCGATCTGCACCAGCGGCACCACCGCCGGATGGCCGAAGCCCGCATAGGCGTCGCGGCACATCGCCTCCAGCGGCAGGCCGGAGGCGCCGAACAGGCCGATGATCCGCGCGGCGAGGGCCGGATAATCCAGTCCGCGCATCGCCCGCCACTCGGCGGTGGAGAGCACCGGCCATTCCTCCGGCACGAAGAGCCCGCCATCCTCGGCAAGCCCCGCCAGCAGGACGGATTCGAAGTCGCGCGGGGCGGCCTGCCCGCGGGTGGAGACGTAGCGCATGGGACGGAGTGATACAGACCCAGCCGGCACGCGGCGAGGGGCATCCGCCGCATTGCGCGCCGGAGCCGCCTTTCCTAGTGTCCTGCCCACCCCGTTCGCCGGCGACGGGAGCGGAACGGCAGGCCACTGAAGACAAAGCCTGGTGGCCTGGACCCCAAGTCCGCAGGACTTCGGAAGTCAGGACGCCAGCATCCCCAAGCGTCCGGAGCCGCACCGACAGGCCCCGCAGGAACCCGCCCGATGCACATCGCCCTGCTGGGGAATTGCCAGGTGCCGCTGATCGCCGAAGCGCTGCGGCGGGGCAGCCCGCGGCTCCATGTGGAGGCGATACGGGAGATCCACCTGCTCGGCCCGGCCGATGAGCCGGAGGCGCTGGCGCGGCTGGCTCGGGCGGATGTCGTCCTTTGCCAGCGGGTCACCCACCACTTCACCGATGCCCGCGGCATCCCCGGCCTCAGCACCACGGCCCTGGCGAAACGCTTCCCGGGCCGCGTGGTCACCTTCCCGAACCTTTATTTCGGCGGCTATGCGCCGGATGTCCGGCATCTCCTGACCGATGGCCTCCAGCCGATCGGCGGGCCGCTCGGCGACTACCACATCGGCCAGGTGCTCGACGCATACCGCCGAGGCGACACGGCCGCCACGGCAGCGGTCCGCCTGGACGGCGAGGAACTCCTGGCTGCCGCCCCCGACCCCTTCGCCATCGCCCTCGAACAGATCCGGGCGCGGGAGAAGGACACCGACGTCGTCATCAGCGACGTCATCAGGCGCATCATGCGCAGCGGCCGGCATTTCCACACGCCGAACCATCCGTCCAACCTGCTGCTCCTCTGGATGGCGATGCGTCTCGCCCAGGCGGCGCGGCTGGATTTCGACCCCGGCACGGCGGGACCGCTGCCGACGGCGCTCGACCAGATCGATCTGCCGGCCTATCCGGCCATCCTTCGCCGCTACGGCATGGCGCCGGACGCCGGCGCGGCCTATCGCGGCGTCAGTGTCATCGAGGCGGCAGCCGGCCGGGTTCGGTACAGCGGCACGCAGACCTACGACGCAGCCCAGCTCACCGAAGCGTTCTACCGCGTCTATGATGCGCTCGATGCGCTTCCGCCAGGCTGACGGGGTGCGGCGCAACCGTCAGGCAAGGTAGCGCGCCCGCAGGTGATCCGTGAAGTCCTGCGGATCGAGCGGCTTGCCCGTCGCCGCCCGCAGCAGGTCCTGGAAGCCGAGGAAGGACCCCTTGGCGTGGACATTCGTCCGCAGCCAGGACAGCAGCGGCGCCATGTCACCTTCCGCCAGCGCAGAATCGAGGCCCGGCTCGGCGACGCGCGCCGCCTTCATCAGCTGCGCCGCCGCCATCGCGCCCAGGGTGTAGGAAGGGAAATAGCCGAACGCGCCGTCGTGCCAATGGATGTCCTGCAGGCAGCCCCTGGCGTCGTCCGGGGGCGTGATGCCGAGCATCTTCCGCATCGCCTCGTTCCAGGCGCCGGGCAGGTCGGCAACCTCGAGCGTGCCGCCGATCAACGCGCGTTCCAGCCGGAAGCGCAGGATGACATGGGCGGGATAGGTGATCTCGTCGGCATCGACGCGGATGAAGCCGCGCTCCACGTGCCGCCACAGCCGGGCCAGGTTCTCCGCGGCATAGGGCGCGGCCGGGCCGCCGAAGGCCGCACGCAACTCGCCCCCGAGGAAGCCCAGGAAGGCGTCCGAGCGGCAGGTCTGCATCTCGACGATCAGCGACTGGGATTCATGCGCCGCCATGCCGGCGGCATCACCCACGGGCTGGCGCGCCCAGGCGGCGGGGAGGCCGCGCTCGTACAGGGCGTGGCCGGTCTCGTGCACCACGCCGAGCAGCGCCTTGGAGAGATCGTGCTCGTCGTAGAAGGTGGTCAGGCGCACATCGGCCGGCGTGCCGCCGCAGAAGGGATGCAGGGATTCGTCGAGCCGCGCGTGCTCGTAGTCGAGCCCGATGCGCTCCGAGAGGCGGCGGCAGAGGCTGCGCTGCACCTCCACCGGGAAGGGCCCGGGCAGCGGGGTGGCAGGGGGCCGCGCGGCCTGGATCGCCTCGGCACGCGGCAGGGCCTCGGCGAGGAAGGCCTCGTAGGCGGCGAAGACCGGCTCGACATCGGCGGCGGTGATGCCGCGCTGGTAGCCTTCCATCAGCGCGTCATAGGGGTCCATGGACAGCGCGGCACCGAGCGCCTGGGCCTGTTCGCGCTGGAGGCGGACCACCTCGGCCAGGGCCGGGCGGACCAGGGCGAAGTCGGCGCGCGCCTTGGCCTCGCGCCAGATCTTCTCGCAGGCCGAATTGGCGCGCGTGGTCGCTTCCACGAGTTCCGTCGGCAGCGCGGTCGCGCGGGCATGGGCGCGTTCCATCAGCGCCAGGTTGGCCTGTTCCCACTCGCCCTCGGGGCGGGCGATCTCGAGATCCTCCTCGACCACCGGCGCGGTGAGCAGTTCATGCGCCAGGCCGGCCAGGGCGGCGAGTTGCTCGCCCCGCGATTCGCCGCCGCCCGGCGGCATCATGGTCGAGGCGTCCCAGTGCAGCATGGCGGCCGCCTCACCCAGCGCGGCGATGCGCGCGAAGCGGGCCTTCAGGCGGTCATAGGCGGCGTTGTGCATGTCCCTCTCAATCCTTCAGCCGCCGCCGCGCCCAGACGAGGAAGACCCCGGCCAGCGCGGCCGCGAGGCCATACCAGGTGACGGCATAACCCAGATGATTGTTGGTGGGGCGGGGCAGCGCGCGGTCGGGTTCGGGCAGGCCGCGCGCCTCCCCCAGCGCCACCAGGGCGAAGGGGGCGAGGCCCGGCACGCCCAGCGCCGCGCCGATCGCCGCCGGGTCGAGGGTCTGGAAGTGCCGCCCCGGCACGTCGTCCCGCGCGGAGAAGAACCCGGCGGTCTCGCCGGGCCTGATCCAGCCGGCGACGCTGACGGTGCCTTCCGGCCGGTCCACCGGCGCGCTGCGCTGCAACGGCACCCAGCCGCGATCGACCAACAGGGGCGGAGCACCGTCGCGCAGCAGCGGCGTCAACAGCCGCGCGCCGAGCGTGGTGCCGCGAAGTTCCAGGCCGAGCAGGGCTTCGTGGGCATGGTCGAAGCGGCCGGTGGCCTCGACCTTGGCGAAAGGCTCCGGGCGACCGGCGAGCGGTGTGGCGGGCCCGGCCTCGGCCGCGGCGATGCGGGCGAGGATGTCGTTCTTCCAGGCGAGGCGCTTGGCCTGCCAGGTGCCGAGGCCGAGCAGCACCGCCAGAGCCGACAGCGTGACAAGGAGGGGCAGGAGCAACCGGCGCGCGCCGCGGGGGGTGGCCATGGCGGCGGGCTATAGGGGCTGGCGCTTCCGGCCGGAAGGGCCAGGGCGACGAGGCTGAGCCGCCGCCACCCGAGTCGCTGCCGCAGGCGCCGGCCAGGACACGACCGTCACGACCCCCGCCCTGTCGGCAGGCGCCGGCACCGCCTTGCCACGGACGGCATCCAGCCCGGCCCACCCATCGCCGGGTTTGAGCCCGGGTGGCCGGACGGCCGCCAACCTCCGGGGAAACGAACCACGACGGAGCCATCGGCTGCGGCCGGGGCGGTGTCGGGATTGCGCTTCATGGAACCTCTCGCGACCGGCCTGCCGACGTCAGGTCGCACCGTGCCGATGCCGCCATTGCAGCGCGACGAGCGCCGCCTTGGCCACACGCATCGCCACGACCGAGAACGGCAGCACCATCGCCGGCCACAGCACGGCATGGACCCAGAGCGGCGGCTCGAAGCGCGTATCGACCCAGAGCGCCAGGCCCACCGTGACCGCGCCGATGACGAAGATGCCCGCCACCGCCGGCCCGTCACCGGCGTCGTGCGAGCGGAGATCGAGGCCGCAGGACTCGCAGGTGTCGCGCACGTCGAGCACGCCGCGGAACAGCGCGCCCTTGCCGCAGCGCGGGCAGCGGCCAAGCAGGATCGCGGTCACGAGGGAAGCGCCATCAGCCACCGGAAACCTCCATGCCCAGGCCGCCGGGAGGCTCGCCCGGCAGCAGCCGCCCGTTCTGAACGAAAGCGGCCGGGCCCAAGGGCCCGGCCGGATGCACGACTGGATCGAGCTGCTCCCATCCGCCGGCAGCGCCGGGTCCGAGCGCCGAGGACATGGCCCGCCCAGCGCCCGCGGCACGCGCGGTCAGTGATGCGCGATCTCGCCCGCGCCCCACCAGTAGATGCAGATGAAGAGGAACATCCACACCACGTCGACGAAGTGCCAGTACCAGGCCGCGGCCTCGAAGCCGAAGTGCTTCTCCGGCGTGAAGTGGCCGCGGGTGGCGCGGATCAGGCAGACGAAAAGGAAGCAGGTGCCGACGATCACGTGGAAGCCGTGGAAGCCGGTGGCGAGGAAGAACACCGAGGAATAGATGCCCCCGCCCGCGAAGGGGAACGGCGACATCGAGTATTCCCAGGCCTGCAGGCTGGTGAAGGTGACGCCCAGCAGCACCGTCAGCGTCAGGCCCGTGATCAGCGACTTGCGGTCGTTCTGGATCAGCGCCGCATGCGCCCAGGTCACCGTGCAGCCCGAGAGCAGCAGGATCATGGTGTTCAGGAAGGGCAGGCCCCACGGGTCGAAGGTGAGGATGCCGCGCGGCGGCCAGATCGCCGGGGCGGCGGCGCCCGAGACGTGCTCCGGATACAGCGCGAAATGGAAATAGGCCCAGAAGAAGGCGACGAAGAACATCACCTCGGACGCGATGAACAGCGTCATGCCGTAGCGCAGGCCGATGCGCACGATCGGCGAGTGCAGGCCGGGCGTCCCGCTCTCCTTCACCACGTCGCGCCACCAGAAGAACATGGTGGAGAGCGTCATCAGCACGCCGAGCCAGAACACCCAGCTGATACCCGAATGGGCCCAGAGCACGATGCCGAGGACGAGCGCGCCGCCGCCGAAGGCGCCAACCAGCGGCCACGGCGAGGGATCCACCAGGTGGTACGGGTGCTTGTAGGGCGATGCGCCGTTGCCGTGCGCTTCAGTGGTGCTGGCCATCGTAATTCCTGGACCTAAGGGCGCGCGGACAGGCCGGCTGGGCCCCGCGCATCGCCGCGCATCAATCCCGAAAACGCCTGTCGGATCAAGCCCGGGCGGGCGAAAGAAGCGCCTTGGACCGTGGGTGCAACCAGGGCGCCACGCTGGCGCCGGCCGCGCAAGGGACCAAACGCCACGCGCCCGCGGCGTCGGGCCGCGCGAAACCGGCCGCGCCAGGATCGAACCCCGGTGCGGAGGGTGTCAGTTGGCCCGGGCCGCACCGGCGCGGCCGACATGCGGCCCGGCGTTGGCCAGCGAGCCGGCACGCTGCGCGTCCTCGATCGTGCGGAAGAAGGTGTAGGACAGCGTGATGGTGGTGACGTCCCGCGTATTGGGGTCCTCGGCGATGCGCGGATCGACCCAGAAGGAAACCGGCATGTCCACCCGCTGCCCGGCGGCCAGGGTCTGCTCGTCGAAGCAGAAGCAGGCGACCTTGTGGAAGTAGCGGCCGACCTTCTCCGGCGTCACGTTGTAGACCGAGATGCCGGTGACCGGCGTCTCCGCCTGGTTGGCGGCGGAGTAGAAGGCGAGCCCTTCCTCCCCCAACCGCACGTTCATGGCGGCCTGGTCGGGCTGGAAGCGCCAGGGCAAGCCACGGTCGGTCTGCGCGGCGAAGCGCACGGTGATGGTGCCGTCGGTCGCCCCGGGTGCCGCCAGGCCACGCTGCACCGTGCCGTTGTAGCCGGTGACGCGGCAGAACAGGTCGTAGAGCGGCACCGCGGCGAAGGACACGCCGACCATCCCCGCCGCCACCGCGGCGAAGCCGATCCCCAACCGCCTGTTGCGGCGCCGGAGCGCCTCATGCCGCGTCCTGTCCATGGGCCTCATCTGCGCCTCGCAGTGGCTTCGCGCAAGGTTCAGCCGCGCAGGATCCGCGCCATGCCGACGAAGTAGATCAGCACGACAAGCGCCAGAAGCACCACGAGCAGGGCAATGTTGCGGCCGCGCCGCCGCTTCTCGAAGACCGCGCGTTGTTCGGGCGTCACGGCACGAGCAGCAGTCGGTCGATCGCCAGGGCGGCGAAGAGGGTGGCGAGATAGGTCAGCGAGAAGCGGAAGCATGCCTTGGCGGGCGCATCCCTGGTCAGGCTGCGGCCGGCCTCGTCCTGCGCATCCCGCAGCACCGCATAGGCATGGCGGAGGAACAGCAGCCCGAGCAGCACCGCGACCCCGGCATAGGCCGGGCCCGAGAAGCCGACGATCCAGGGCGCGAGGCCGAGCGGGGCGAGCACCACGGTATAGATCATGATCTGGCGGCGCGTCTCCCGCGCCCCGGCGGTCACCGGCAGCATCGGCACGCCGGCGCGCGCGTAGTCATCGTGCGCCCATAGCGCCAGCGCCCAGAAATGCGGCGGCGTCCAGACGAAGATGATGGCGAAGAGGAGGAGCGGCACCAACGTGACGTCGCCGGTCACCGCCGCCCAGCCGATCACCGGCGGGAAGGCGCCGGCGGCGCCGCCGATGACGATGTTCTGCGGCGTCCGCCGCTTCAGCCACATGGTGTAGACGAAGACGTAGAAGGCGATGGACAGCGCAAGCACCACCGCCGCCGCGACATTCGTCGCCATCCACATGACGGTGACCGAGGCGACCGCGAGCCAGACGCCGAAGACGAGTGCCGCCCTCGGCGCGATGCGGCCGTCGGGGATGGGCCGCTTGGCCGTCCGGCGCATGACCGCGTCGATGTCGCGGTCGTACCACATGTTGATCGCGCCGGCGGCACCGGCGGCCACTGCGATGCAGAGGATGGCCGTCATCGCCAGCACGGGGTGCATGGACCCCGCGCCCGGTGCCACCAGCAGGCCGACCAGGCCGGAGAAGACCACGAGCGTCATCACCCGCGGCTTCAGCAGCGCGATCCAGTCGCGGACCTCAGACATATCGGCGGAAGCAGGAAGGGGGGCTGCGCCCCCCTGTCCCCTTTCCATGGCGGTGTCGCTCATGGTCCCTCCGTTGACCGCTCGCCCTACCGGACGCGCGGCAGTTCGTCGAAGGTGTGGAACGGCGGCGGCGAGGGAACCTGCCACTCGAGCGTGGTCGCGCCGGCGCCCCACTGGTTGGCCGGCACCTTCTCGGTCGAACGGAAGGTCAGCCACACCACGTAGAGGAACAGCAGGAACGACGCGGCCGAGATGTAGGACCCCACGGAAGCGACGAAGTTCCAGGCCGTCAGCGCCTCCGGGTAGTCCGGATAGCGGCGCGGCATGCCCTGGTTGCCCGAGAAGTGCATCGGGAAGAAGGTCAGGTTCACGCCGATGAAGGTGAGCCAGAAGTGCACCTTCCCCCAGAACTCGGGGTACTGCTTACCCGTCATCTTGCCGATCCAATAGTAGAAGCCGGCATAGATGGTGAACACCGCACCCAGGCTGAGCACG
The DNA here is from genome assembly GCF_018129065.1 of Neoroseomonas soli. GTDB lineage: Bacteria > Pseudomonadota > Alphaproteobacteria > Acetobacterales > Acetobacteraceae > Neoroseomonas > Neoroseomonas soli. The sequence continues at coordinate 28,399 of NZ_JAAEDM010000061.1, forward strand.
TAGTGGAAGTGCGCCACCACGTAGTAGGTGTTGTGCAGGATCTGCGTCAGCGGGGCATTGGCCAGCACCACGCCGGTCACGCCGCCCACCGTGAACAGGAAGATGAAGCCGATGGAGAACAGCATCGGCGTCTTCAGGTCGATGGACCCGCCCCACATGGTGGCGATCCAGGAGAAGATCTTGATGCCCGTCGGCACGGCGATGACCATCGTCGCGGCCATGAAGTAGGCGCGCGTGTCCACGTCGATGCCCGACTGGAACATGTGGTGCGCCCACACGATGAAGCCGACGAAGCCGATCGCCACCATGGCATAGGCCATGCCGAGGTAGCCGAAGACCGGCTTGCGGCTGAAGGTCGAGATCACGTGGCTGACGATGCCGAAGCCCGGCAGGATCATGATGTAGACTTCGGGGTGACCGAAGAACCAGAACAGGTGCTGGAACAGCACCGGGTCGCCGCCGCCTTCCGGCTTGAAGAAGGCCGTGCCGAAGTTGCGGTCGGTGATCAGCATGGTGATGGCACCCGCCAGCACCGGCACCGCGACCAGCAGCAGGAAGGCGGTGACGAGCATCGACCACACGAACAGCGGCATCTTGTGCAGCGTCATGCCCGGCGCGCGCATGTTCAGGATGGTGGTGATGAAGTTCACCGCGCCCAGGATCGAGGACGCGCCCGCGAGGTGCAGCGCGAACAGGCCCAGGTCCATCGCCATGGAGGGATGGAACTGGTTGCTCGACAGCGGCGGATAGATCGTCCAGCCCGCGCCCGGCCCCTCGCCGATGAACATCGAGGCGACCATCAGCATGAAGGCCGGTACCAGCAGCCAGAAGCTGATGTTGTTCATGCGCGGGAAGGCCATGTCCGGCGCGCCGATCATGAGCGGCACGAACCAGTTGCCGAACCCGCCGATCAGCGCGGGCATGACCACGAAGAACACCATGATCAGGCCGTGCGCCGAGACCATCGCGTTCCACATCTGCCCATCGGCGAAGATCTGCATCCCCGGCTGCTGGAGCTCCATCCGCATGAGCACCGAGATCCCGACGCCGATCAGCGCCGCGAACACGGAGAACATGATGTAGAGCGTCCCGATGTCCTTGTGGTTCGTCGAGAACAGCCAGCGGCGCACGAAGCCGGGCTTGTGGTCGTGGTGGTCGTCGTGATGCGCGTCGGTTGCGGTCGCCATCGTCTGTCCCTTTCGGCCGCGACTCAGTCGCGCGCCTGAGCGATCTGCACGGTGCCCTGGGCGGCGGCCACGGCCGGCGCCGCCGGCTCGTCGGCGCGCGCGAAGCGCGTACGCGCCTGGGCCACCCAGGTGTCGAATTCGGTGCGGCTCACGGCGCGCACCGCGATCGGCATGAACCAGTGGTTGGTCCCGCAGATCTGGTTGCACTGGCCGTAGAACACGCCCTCGCGGTCGGCACGCATCCACGTCTCGAGCGCGCGGCCCGGGATCGTGTACCTCTGGATGCCAAGCGCCGGCACGAAGAAGGAATGGATCACGTCGTAGCCGGTCGTGATCACGCGCACATTGGCGCCGACCGGGATCACCAGCTCGTTGTCCACCGCGAGGCGGTAGAGGTGGCGCTGGTCAGCCGGCAGATCGCTCTCGGCGATCGGGTAGCTGTCGAAGTTGAAGTTGCCGTGGTCCGGGTAGGTGTAGTTCCAGTACCACTGGCGCCCCTGCACGCTGATCGTGATGTCGGCGTTCGGCGTGCGGTCCTGGTAGTAGATCAGCCGGAAGGACGGGATCGCGATCACCACGAGGATGAGCACGGGCACCACCGTCCAGGCCACTTCCAGCAGCGTGTGGTGGCTGGTGGTGGACGGGTTCGGATTCGCCTCGGCGCGATAGCGCCACACGCACCAGGCCAGCAGCAGCATCACCAGGATCGTGATGGCCACGATGATGCTGAACACCAGCGTGTTGAAGTCGTGGATGGCCTCCTTGATCGGCCCGGCCGCTTCCTGCAGCCCCATGCCCCAGGCATGCGGCATGCCGACCATGCCCTCGGCCCGTGCCGGCGCCGCCGCCATCGCCGCGACCATGGCGGCAAGGCCGCCCATCGCACCCCCGAAGCGCTTCCCGTCGCTCACCCGCATCACCATTCCCCGTGCGCGTCGGCCGCGCAGCCCCAAGAAATCATCGCTTCTCGCGCCCGCCGGCCGCCACGCCGGGCACGGCACGCGCACGCCGCCCCCCGTCTCGGAAGCGCGCCGCGCGCGGACCATAGTCGCGGCACCCCGCACCGCACAAGTGAGCACCCCCCGGAGCCCAGCAATCCTGCGCCAGCGGAACGGTCCGCACGCCTGGATCGGGAAGGCCGTTGCCACCCCCGTTCATGGCGCTTCCCGTTGCCGTCCCGTTGCGCGCGCATCCCACCGGGGTCGCGCGCGCCGTCAGCGCGGGATGACGACCACGGAACGGTCGGTCCGCGCCCAGCCCGGCCAGCCGAGCCAGCGCTCGACCCCGACCACCGCGAAGGCCGCCGCGACCGCCACCAGGATCACCGCGACATGCGCGCGCGACGGCGGCCGGCGGAACCAGATCGCCGCCTGGACCAGGATGCGCGAGACGGGGTCCATCGATCAGCCGCCGAGGGCGCGCAGGACGATGCCCTCGGTCAGGATCTGCGGCAGCACCTCAGGCGCGCCACCGCCTGCCGGATAGAGGAGGTAGAGCGGCACCCCGTCCCGCCCATGGGCGCGCAGCAGGGCGCCGATCGCCGGATCGCCGCCCGTCCAGTCGGCCTTGAGGTAGGCGACGCTGCGGGCGGCGAAGGCGGCGCGGACGGCCTCGCTGCGCAGGGCGACGCGTTCGTTCACCTGGCAGGTGATGCACCAGGCGGCGGTCGCATTGACGAAGACGGCGTGGCCCTCGGCGCGCAGGGCGGCGACGCGCGATTCGGACCAGGCCTCGGCGCCCGGGCCGGGCTCGGCGGCGGCGGCCGGGGCGGCGGCGATGC
>NZ_JAAEDM010000062.1 GCF_018129065.1 Neoroseomonas soli
CGTCGCGCCCGGCGCCCCGGCGGCCGGCGCGGGCACCGGCACGGCGGGCGAGGTCTGCGCGACAGGCGTCGGCGGCAGGCTCGGCACGGGCGGGCGGTTCGCCCGGTTCCACACGTCGAAGATCAGCAGGATGCCGATCGAGAGCGCGATCGCGGCGAAGAGGCGCTTCTGGTCCATCGGGGAAATTCTCAGCCTTTCGGCGGGATGGGGCCGGGCACCGGGTCGTAGCCGCCCGGGTTCCAGGGGTTGCAGCGCAGGATGCGCTTCGCGGTCATCAGCGTGCCGCGCGCCGCACCGTGCGCGGAGAGCGCTTCCAGCGCGTAGTCGCTGCAGGAAGGGTAGAAGCGGCAATGGCTGCCGATGATGCCCCGCAGCGTGTAGCGGTAGGCATGCACGCAGCCCTTCAGGGCCATGGCGGCGGGGCTCGGCGCCGGCATCTCGGCGGCGGGCGTCATCGCACCACCCCGGCCTGCTTCAGGGCGCCGCGCAGGTCCTCGATCAATTGCGCGAAGGGGCGCGAACCGGTGGCGTCGCGCCCGATCAGCACCAGGTCCCAGCCTTCGGCACCGAGGCTCGGCATGGTCAGGCGCGCAGCCTCCTTCAGCCGCCGGCGCGCGCGGTTGCGCACAACGGCGTTGCCGACCTTCTTCGTCACGGTGAAGCCCAGGCGCACCCGCCCCGGCTCCCCGGCCACCGCCTGGAGCACGAGCCCCGGGCGCGCCGCCCGCTTGCCGCGCGAAGCGGCGCGCAGGAATTCCCGGCGCTTCTTCAGCCGCCCTGTGGGCGCGCCCGCATGGGGCGCAGCCGGGTCGGCGCTGCCCGACATGTGACGCTCCGCGCGGCGGAAGCGGTCAGGCCGAAAGGCGCTTGCGGCCCTTGGTGCGGCGATTGGCGAGCACCTTGCGGCCGCCCACCGTCGAGAGACGGGCGCGGAAGCCGTGCCGCCGCTTCCGGACGAGCTTCGAGGGCTGGTAGGTACGCTTCACGACAAGTCTCCTGAACCTCGGCGCCGACACGCAGAACATGCGGCCAGCAGGACGCGCCGGCGGCCATCCTGAAAGGACGCCCCGGCGAGGGGCGGAGGTATAGGGAGGGGGATCACCGCGCGTCAACCGCACCCGGCACGTCATATATGTAACCGAATGCTCATTCGCGCCGTAACGTCTCGCGAACATGGCTGATTCGTCCCACCTCCGTCGCCTCTGGCCGCTGCTGATCCTGGCGGGGGTGGTGGCGGTCGCCTGGGCGTCGGGGGCGACGCGCCTGCTCACTTTCGAGGCGCTGGCCGAGCATCGGGCGGCGCTCGGCGCCTGGGTCGCGGCGCGGCCGGTGGCGGCGGCGGCGGCCTATGTCGGGATCTATGCGGCGGCGATCGCACTCTCCCTGCCCGGCGGGGCGGTGATGACCCTGGCCGGTGGGTTGCTGTTCGGGGCCTGGCTTGCCACGGCGCTGGCCGTCGTGGGGGCCACCGCCGGCGCCTGTGCCCTGTTCCTGCTGGCGCGTTCCGCCCTGGCGCCGCTGGTGGCCGGGCGTGCGGCCGCGTTCATCGACCTGATCCGGCCGGGGCTGGAGCGGGACGGCTTCTTCTACCTGCTCACCATCCGGCTGATCCCGGTGGTGCCCTTCTGGCTCGCCAACCTGGCGCCCGCCCTGCTGGGGATGCCCTTCGGCGCCTATGCGGCGGCGACGGCCATCGGCATCATTCCGGGCACGGCTGTTTTCGCCGGAATCGGGGCGGGACTCGGGGAGGTACTGGCGGCGGGCGAACGGCCGGACCTGGGCGTGCTGCTCTCGCCCCCCATCCTCCTGCCGCTGCTGGGGTTGGGGGCCTTGTCCCTCCTCGGCGCCTGGTGGCGGAAAAGGACGCGCGATGCCTGACGTGGATGTGGCGGTGATCGGGGCAGGCGCCGCCGGGCTTTCGGTAGCGGCGATCTCGGCGGGACTCGGGCTGAAGGTCGCGCTGTTCGAACGCGGCGAGATGGGCGGCGACTGCCTGAACACGGGCTGCGTGCCCTCCAAGGCCCTGCTCGCGGCCGCCCATGCCGCGGCCGAGGCGCGCCGCGCGCCACGCTTCGGCATCCGCCTGCCGGAACCCGACATCGACTGGGACGGCGTGCGCGCCCATGTCGCCGGCGCCATCGCCGCCATCGCGCCCAATGATTCGGAGGAACGCTTCCGCGCCATGGGGGTGACGGTGGTGCGCGCCACCGCCCGCTTCACCGGGCCGGACCGGATCGAGGGCGGCGGACAGCGCTTCGCCTTCCGCCGGGCGGTGGTGGCGGCGGGGTCTTCCGCCGTCGTGCCGCCTGTTCCGGGGCTGGCCGGCCTGCCCTACCTGACGAACGAGACACTGTTCGACCTGACCAGGAAGCCCGGCCATCTGGTCATCCTCGGCGGCGGGCCGATCGGGCTGGAGATGGCGCAGGCCCATGCCAGACTCGGCTGCCGGGTGACCGTGGTGGAGGCAGCGGCCATCGCCGGGCGCGAGGATCCGGAATGCGTCGCCGCCCTGCGCCCCGCCCTGGAGGCCGACGGCGTCGCGCTGGTCGAGGGCGCCCGCGTCGCATCGGCGGAAGGCGACCCCGCCGGCATCGCCCTGGTGCTGGAGGACGGGACGCGCATCGCCGGCACCCACCTCCTGGTCGCGGTCGGACGGACGCCGCGGCTTGCCGCGCTGGGGCTGGAGGCGGCGGGCATCGCCCATTCGCCGCGGGGCATCGCCACCGACCTCACCCTGCGCTCGGTCTCCAACCGCCGGGTCTGGGCGGCGGGGGACATCGCCGACCCGCAGGGGCTCGGGCCGCGCGCCTTCACCCATGTCTGCTCCCAGCATGCCGGCATCATCGCCCGCGCCATGATGTTCCGCCTGCCGGCGAAGCTGTCCTACGACGCCCTGCCGCGCGTCACCTACACCGACCCGGAGATCGCCCAGATCGGCCCGACCGAGGCGGAACTCCGCGCCGCCGGGCGGGCTGATCTCACCATCCTGCGCTGGCCGCTGGCCGAGAACGACCGGCTGGTCGCCGAAGGCCGGGCCGGCGGGCTGGTGAAGCTGGTGGCAGACCCGAAGGGACGGCTGCTCGGCGCCTCGGTGGTGGGCCCCGGGGCCGGCAACATGGCCGGGATGTTCGCGGTGGCGATCGGGCGGGGCCTGCCGCTCTCGGCCCTGGCCGGGGCGGTGCTGCCCTACCCGACCGCGCAGGAGGGCGGCAAGCGGGCGGCATCCGAGTTCTTCGCGCCCCGGCTCCTCTCCCCCGGCGTCAAGCGAATCGTTGGCTTGCTCAAACGCCTGCCCTGAGACTTAGTGCGCTCCCTTTCTCCTGGGGCAGTCGCATGGAAAAGATCCTTTCGGGCCGCACGGTCCTGATCACCGGCTCGACCTCCGGCATCGGCCACGGCATGGCCCTGCTGATGGCCCAGGCCGGGGCGAAGGTCATGCTCAACGGCTTCGGCAAGCCGGAGGAGATCGCCGCGGCCCGCGCCGAGGTCGGCGCCGCCATGGGCGGTGGCGATGCCCCCTATTCCGGGGCCGACATGTCGAAGCCGGACGAGGTCCGCGCCATGGTGGCCGATGCCGAGAAGACGCTCGGCGCCGTGGACATCCTGGTGAACAACGCCGGCATCCAGTTCGTCAGCCCGGTGGAGGAATTCCCGGACGCGAAGTGGGACGCGATCATCGCGATCAACCTGTCCTCCGCCTTCCATGCCATCAAGGCGGCGCTGCCGGGCATGCGCAAGCGCAACCAGGGGCGGATCATCAACATCGCATCCGCCCACGGCCTGGTCGCGAGCCCCTTCAAGGTCGCCTATGTCGCCGCCAAGCACGGCATCGTCGGCATGACCAAGGTGGTGGCGATCGAGGTCGCGAAGACCCCCATCACCTGCAACGCCATCTGCCCGGGCTTCGTCCGCACCCCGCTCGCGGAGGCGCAGGTGAAGCCGCTGGCCGAGAAGCACGGCGTGAGCGAGGAGGTGGCGCTGACCGACTACCTGCTCGAGAAGCAGCCCTCGAAGCGCTGGATCGAGGTTGAGGAAGTCGCGCGCATGGCGCTGTGGCTCTGCGGGCCGGGGTCGGGCGGCGTGAACGGCGCGGCGCTGTCGGTGGACGGCGGCTGGACGGCGGCGTGAACGAAACGACCGCGCAGAACGGCCCGGCGGCCCCCGCCGTCGCGAAGCCGCCCCAGAAACGCCGGGTCAGCCTGGCGCTGCAGGGCGGCGGCACGCACGGCGCCTTCACCTGGGGCGTGCTGGAACGGCTGCTGGAGGACGACCGGCTGGAGGTGGACGGGCTGTCCGGCACCTCGGCCGGCGCGATCAACGGCGCGATGATGGTGCAGGGGCTGCTGGAAGGCGGCCCCGCCGAAGCGATCGCGGCCCTCGACCGCTTCTGGCGGTCCATCGCCGGGAAACTGGCCATCAGCCCGCTGCGCGCGACGCCGATGGAGAAGTTGGTCTGGGGGCACGACCTGACCTGGTCGGTTGCCTACCGCACCTTCGACACGCTCTCCCGCGTGCTGTCGCCCTACCAGATCAATCCCTTCCCCTATAACTACAACCCGCTGCGCGATGCGCTGGTGGACAGCATCGACTTCGACCGGCTGCGCATGGAGGCGAAGGCGCCGAAGCTGTTCGTCTCCGCGACCAGCGTGCGCACCGGCAAGCCGCGCGTCTTCACGCGCAAGGAACTGACGGTCGACGCGCTGCTCGCCTCGGCCTGCCTGCCGCAGGTGTTCAAGGCGGTGGAGATCGACGGCGAGCCCTACTGGGACGGCGGCTATCTCGGCAATCCGGCGCTGTGGCCGCTGTATGACCAGGGCGGGCCGCCGGACATCGTGCTGATCCAGCTCAACCCGACGGTGCGCGAGGAGACGCCGACCTCGGCCTCCGACATCGTGAACCGGCTGAACGAGATCACCTTCAACGGGTCGCTGATGGCGGAGATCCGCGCCATCGACTTCGTGCAGCGGCTGCTCGACACCGGGCGGCTGGAGCAGCCGCGGTATCGCCGGCTCTTCCTCCATCTCATCGAGGACGAGGACCGGATGCGGAAGTTCAAGCTCAGCACGAAGTTCAACGGCGACTGGGACTTCCTCTGCATGCTGAAGGAATACGGGCGGGAGGCGGCCGGCGCCTGGCTCGACCAGCACTTCGACAAGCTCGGCCGCGAGAGCAGCGTGGACATCCGCGCGAGATTTCTTTGAGCGCGAGCAGCTGGGACGCCGCGCAGTACCTGCGCTTCGAGGATGAGCGCCTGCGCCCGGCGCTGGACCTGATGGGGCGCGCTGCGCATCCGTCGCCGCGGCGCGTCGTCGATCTCGGCTGCGGCGCGGGCAACGCGCTGCCGGCGCTCGCCGCACGCTTCCCCGGCGCGGCGATCACCGGCGTGGACGGCAGCGCGGCGATGCTCGCCAAGGCCGCTGCCACCGGCTTCGCGACCGAACAGGCGGACATCGCCGCCTGGACGCCGGCCGAACCGGTGGACGTGCTGTTCAGCAACGCGGCGCTGCAATGGCTGTCGGGCCACGATGCGCTGTTCCCCCGCCTGCTGACGCATCTCGCGCCCGGCGGCGTGCTGGCGGTGCAGATGCCGGCGATGCACGCCGCGCCGCTGCGCGCGGAGCAGGACCGCATCGCCCGCGAAGGCCCTTGGGCGGCGGCGCTGGCGCGGGTGAGCAGCGCGCCGGCGATCCTCGATCCGGGCGACTACTACGACCTGCTGCGGCCGCGCGTCGCGGCGCTGGACCTCTGGGTGACGGAATACGTCCACGTGCTGCGCGGGGAGGATGCCGTGGTGCAGTGGGCGATGGGGACCAGCCTGCGGCCCTTCCTCGATGCGCTGGAGGGCGAGATGCGGGAGGGATTCCTCGGCGCGTATCGCGCGGCGATGCGGGGCGCCTACCCGGCGCGGAAGGACGGGGCGGTGCTGCTGCCGTTCCGGCGGTTGTTCATCCTGGCGCGCGTTGCGTGACCTGATCCGCCCGGCATCACTGCCGGGCATGGCCGCACGCGCGGACGGTGGCGCGGCCGCCCGCAGGACGTGATGGGATGCGGGGGCAGAGGCGCCGCCCCTCAGCCCTGCTGCCGACCCGCGCCGCTCCATGCGGCGAGGATCTCCGGCGCGAGCACGCGGATCCGCCCGCGCGCCAAGGCGATCGCGCCCTCGCGCTCCAGCGTCTTGAGCGCGCGCTGCACGACCTCGCGCACCGAGCCGGTCATGGCGGCGAGCCCGTGCTGGGTGATGTGGGCGCAATGGTCGCCGGGGCCCTCGGCCAGCGGCGGCGACCCGCGGCTGCATTCCAGCAGCAGCCGCGCCACCCGCGCCGTCACGCCGCGCAGGGCCAGGTCCTCGACCATCTCGGTCATCGCCCGCAGCCGGCCCGCGAAGACCTGGATCACCGCCGTCGCCACCTCCGGCCGCTCGCGGACCAGGGCGTGCACGCTCGCTGCCGGGATCAGCGCGACCACGCTGTCCTCCAGCGCCGCCACGGCACCGGGGTTCGGGCCGCCGTCGAACACCGGCACGTCGTTGAATGTCCGCCCCGGGCCGAGGATGCGCAGCACCTGCTCGCGGCCGTCCTCGGACAGCTTGAACACCTTCACCCGGCCACGCACGACGAAGGACAGGCCCTGGCACGGCTCGCCCTCGGCGAGGATCAGGCTGCCGGCGGCGCAGCGCCGCTCGCGCGCCTCCCCGGCCAGGCGCTTGAGGGCGGCGGGATCGAGCCCGGAGAAGTAGGGGACGCGGCTCAGGACCGCGGCGAGGGACGGCACGAGGCATCCTCCCTCGACGGGGGCGACGGCGACTTAGGTTGCAGAGTGGCGCCGCGATCCGCGGCATCTTCCGGTCCAACGAAGCTATCCATCGGAGGACCATAGTATGCGCAAGTTCCTGATGCTCACCGTGTTTGCCGCGGCGCTGACCGCCGGAGCCGCCGCGCCCGCCTTCGCCCATTGCGACAGCGTGGACGGCCCGGTCGCGGGTGCGGCGCTGCGCGCGCTCGAGACGCGCAACGTCAATCTCGCGCTGCCCTACGCCCCGGCCGCCGCGGAGGCCGAGATCTCCCGGGCCTTCACGCAGGCCGCCGCCGTGCGCGGCCAGGGGGCGGAGGCAAGGGCGATCGCCGACCGCTGGTTCATGGAGACGGTGGTGCGCCTGCACCGCGCCGGCGAGGGCGCGCCCTATACCGGGCTGAGGCCGGCCGGCACCGATTTCGGCCCGGCGATCCCGGCCGCCGAGCGGGCGCTGGCGACCGGTGAGGCCGCGCCACTGGCGGGCCTGCTGACGCATGCCGTGCAGCACGGCATGACCGAGCGCCTCGGGCGCGCGCGCGCCGCGCAGGAAGCGCCGGCCCAGCCGCGGAGCGCGGCCGAGGTCCCCCATGCCCGCACGCGGGTGAGTGCCGAGTTCGCCTTCATCGAATATGTCGAGGGCATCCACCAGGCGGTGAAGGGTGCCGCGGCCCATGGCGGCGCCGAGGCGGGGCACTAAGCAGCGTCCGGTCGAGTGGAACCGCTGCGCGGTTCCGCCGACCGGACATAAGCTGCTCTAGATTCAAAGTTTTCGAGAGCAAGAAATCCGATCAGGTGATTCCACCTGATCGGATATTGCTCTGGTGTCCTGATCCCGAAATCCTGCGGACTTCGTTCTCAGGCCACTAGCCTTTGTTTGCAGTGGCCTGCTTGTTCGCTTCGTTCGCTGGAAATCCAGCGAACGAAGCGGGCAGGACACTAGGCGCGGCCGAAGCGCAGGCCTGCCGGTTCCGGCGGGCCTACGAGGGGTCGAGGCTGCCCTTCGGCCCGGCAGATGACCCGCGAGGTTTCTCTCGCCGCGCGCGTCCCTTTCAGGCTCCATCCGGGACCGACGCGGAAGGCCGGTCTCCAGATCCCAAAGAAGGTTGAGGGGGGCGCGGGGGGAGAAGTTCCCTTCTCCCCCCGCCTTCCTCGACAACCGCGCCGTCGCTCGCCAGAGTCCCGCCATGGACCCCGCCCGCGACATCGCCACTCTCCGGCGCATGATCGATGCTGCGCGCCGTGTCGTCTTCTTCACCGGCGCGGGCATCAGCACGGAATCCGGCATCCCGGATTTCCGCGGCCCCGCTGGCACCTGGACGCGGGTGCAACCGATCCTGTTCCAGGATTTCGTCGCCTCGGCCGAGGCGCGGCGCGAGGCGTGGCGGCGGCGGTTCGAGAGCGAGCCGGTGATGCGCGCCGCGCAGCCCAACCGCGGGCATCGCGCCGTCGCGCTGCTGGTGCGGCAGGAGAAGGCCTCGGCTGTCATCACGCAGAACATCGACGGGCTGCACCAGGCGTCGGGCGTGCCGGAGGCGCAGGTGATCGAGCTGCACGGCAATTCGACCTACGCGCATTGCCTGGACTGCCGGCGGCGCTACGAGATCACGCCCCTGCGCGCGGCCTTCGAGCGCGACGGGGACGTGCCGCCCTGCGATGCCTGCGGCGGGCTGGTGAAGACGGCGACCGTCTCCTTCGGCCAGGCCATGCCGGAAGAAGCGATGGAGCACGCGCGGCGGGAGACGCTGGCGGCGGACCTCTTCATCGTCCTGGGGTCTTCGCTCGTGGTCTATCCGGCTGCGGGCTTCCCGCAGGTGGCGAAGCGCAATGGCGCGCGGCTGGCGATCGTGAACAACCAGGAGACGGAGCTGGATGTGATCGCAGACCTCGTCATTCACCACCCGATCGGGGAGGTGATGGGCGGCGCGGTGGGGGTGAATTGAGACCGCGTCAGCGCAAGACCACGAACAGGGCGCGCGTCACCGCACGACCATGAACAAGGCGCGCGTCACCGCACGACCATGAACCGGGCGCGCGTCACCGCGCGATCATGAACCGGGCGCGCGTCACCGCGCGACCAGGCGGCGGAACAGCAGGAAGGTCAGCAGCGCCACGACCATCAGCGCGGCGGCCAGGAGCACCGGCAGCGTCGCCCCGCCGGACGCATCCGCCAGCCAGCCCGCCAGCGGCGGGAAGCCCGTGCAGCCGGCGTAGAACCAGACGAAATAGACGCCGAGCCCCTGCGCCCGCCGCTCCGGCGGCACCGCCAGGGCCGGGAGGGCCGAGAAGACGGTGATCGGCAGCGCGTAGAGCAAGCCATGCGCGGCCAGGATCGGTGCCGCGAGGCCGGTTCCGGCATAGGGCAGCAGCGCAGCCAGCAGCCCCGCGGCGGTGATGCCCACCACCACCAGCGGCAATGCGGCCCCCGCGCGCCGCGCCAGCACCGCCCCGGCCGGCACGGCGATGATGTTCACCCAGGACATGAGCGAGACGGCGAAGCCGGCCTCCGTCACGCCCAGCCCGCGTTCCACCAGCAGCAGCGGCGCGAAGGTGACGAGCACCATGTACGTGCCGTTCACCGCCGCCCAGCACGCACCGGCGAGGCACATCAGGCGGACCTCGCGGCCGGTCAGCCGGCCGGTGCCGGGGGCTGCGGCCGGCGCCCTCGGCACGGGCCGCGAGGCCAGGACCAAAGCCAGGAAGGCCACCGCCCCCAACACGGCGGCGGCGAGGAACGGCGCCTGCCAGCCGAGCGCGATCGCGACCCCCGGCAGCAATGCCTGCGCCGCGGCGATCCCGATCGGCCAGCCGAGCACATAGACCGCCATGGCGGGAAACAGGTCCGGGCCGTGAAAGCGGTCCTGCATCATCTTGGTCAGCAGCAGGATCACCAGCACCGTGCCGACGCCCATCAGGATGCGCCCGGCAAAGAGCGGCGCCGCGGTCCCGGCGGCGACGCAGACCAGCGCCCCCGCCACCAACAGCGCGATGCCGAGCAGCACCCCCGCCCGGTCCCCCAGCCGCCGCGCCGCCAGGCCAAGCGGCAGGGCAAGCACCAGCCCCGGCAGCCAGAACAGCCCGACCAGCGTGCCGAAGCCGGTCCAATCCAGCCCGAATTCCGGCACCAGCACCGGCCCCGCCGCGCCCGGCGCCTGGAAGAACGCGCCGAGCGCCGCCCGCACGGCGAAGACGGCGGCGAGGAAGGGGAGCGCCGCTCTCACCGCAGCACGATGAGCCGTGAGGGCGCACGCAGCCGCACCAGCAGGATGGCGTGCTGGCGGAAGCGATGCGCGAGCACGGCACAGCGCCGCCGGTCGGCGAGCAGGAGCAGGTGGTGCTCCACCCAGGCTGGGCGGGCCGCATGCCCGGCGCCCTCCCGGAACGGCATGCCGGCGCGCCGCGCAAGGGCCCGCAGGCGCCCGAGCATCGCGTCGTTCCACCGGCGCGGCCGCAGCCGGCTCAGCGGGTTCCATGCGCCGACGAAGGCACCCCGCCGCACGCCCGCGGCGAACAGCAGCCGGTCGATCGCGGGCGACCGCCGGCCAAGGCGAACCGCCGCGCCCGCTGCCTCGTAGGACGTGACACGCCAGCCGCGCGCCAGGCGCGGCCCGACCGGCAGGGGGTCCCGCGCCAGGACGCGGACGTGCGGCAGCGCGATCATCCGAGGTGCAGCAGCATCCCCTTGAGGTACTGGCTCTCCGGCAGCATCGGGTGCAGCGGATGGTCGGGCCCGGCGCCGCTCATGTGCAGGATGCGGGCATGACGCCGGGTGCGGTGGACGCCCGAGGCGACGGCGTCCGCGAATTCCCCCGGCGCGACGTGGTGGGAGCACGACGCGATGAAGAGGAAGCCGCCGCGCTCGACCAGAGTTGCCGCCAGCCGCGCGAGCTTCGCATAGGCCCGCAGCGCCGCCGGCTGGTCCTTGCGCGTCTTGGCGAAGGCGGGCGGGTCGGCGATCACCACGCCGAAGCGCTGGCCGGCGCCGACCATGCGTTCCAGCGCCTCCATCGCCTCGCCGCGCTGGATGGCGACGCGGTCGGCGACGCCGTTCATCGCCGCAGCCTCCTTGGCGGTCGCCAGCGCATGCTCGCTGCGGTCGAGCAGCGTGACCTGCGTCGCGCCGGCCACCGCGCAGCCGATGCCGAAGCCACCGGTGTGGCAGAACGCATCGAGCACCGTCGCGCCCTTCGCCAGCCGCGCGACGCGTGCGCGGTGCTCGCGCTGGTCGAAGAACCAGCCGGTCTTCTGGCCGCCGAGGAGGTCCACGGGGAAGCGCAGGCCGTTCTCCTCGACCACCGCGCCGGCGGCGTCGCCGGCGAGCAGGCGAACCTCCTCCTCCAGCCCTTCCAGCTTCCGCACGCCGCTGTCGTTGCGCGCGACGATGCCGCGCGGGGCGATCAGCGCGGCCAGCGCCTCCACGATCAGCGGCGTCGCGGCTTCCATGCCGGCGGTGTTCGCCTGCACCGCGACGACATCGCCGTAGCGGTCCACCACCAGGCCGGGCAGCCCATCGGCCTCGGCATGGACCAGGCGGTATTGCGGAGTGTCGAAGAGGCGCTCGCGCAGGGACAGCGCCTCGGCCAGCCGGGCACGGAACCAGGCGCCGTCGCAGGCGGCATCGGGGTTCGTGTCGAGGCGGCGCGCGCCGATCAGGCTGTGCGGGTTGAAGTGCCAGGCGCCGTGCCTGACCCCGTCATCGCCTTCCAGCCGCACGATCGTGCCCGGCGGCAGGGCCTTGGCGGCCGGGGTCATGGCGATCTCGTTCGAGAAGGCCCAGGGGTGGCCCGCCTTCACGCGGCGGTCGCGTCCGGGCAGCAGCCGGACGATCGGGCGATCTTGATGCATGGCGTCGCCTAGCCTCTCAGGCAGCCAGGAGCAAGCCGGCGGCCCCAACTTCATTCCTGCTCGCATGCAGCATCATCGGAAATAGAACGGGGCGTCAGATTGCATATCGGTAAAGAATAACCATCTGAAGAGGGCGGATATTTCCTGCGGATTATATGCTGGGATTCCTCGGCGTCCGGAGGATGTGCAGAAGTGACTGCGCCTCATGCCCGCCAGGAGAATCCAGATGCCCGCCGGCAACCCGAGCGCCCTTTCCCGATTCTCCGCGGACCTCTCCCGCCGCTGGACCCAGGCCAAGCCGGTGGTCCTCGCCCTCGCCGCGGGCCTCGTCGCCGGCCCGATCATCTCCGGCATGGTGGGCTTCCAGATGCGCACCAGCACGGCGCAGACGCTCGTTCGCGATGGCGTGGTGGGCCAGCAGGCCATCTTCTGCGCCGACAGGGCGCGGATCGACACCCCGGACCCCAGCCGGCTCGACTGGACGGCGCGGGATGCTCTCGCGCGTCGCTTCGCGACCATGCCTGGCGGCGGCACCGAGATCGACCCCGACGTGGCGCGCGCCTGCGCGACACGGCTGACCCGATAGGCTGCCATGGATACGCGCACGAAGAGCAAGCTGGTGGAGTTCCGCACACCCTTCCTGGTTTCGGCCCGGTCCGGACCGATGCCTGCCGGCCGCTACCGCGTCGTGATCGAGGAGGAGAAGTTGCTCGGCATCTCCTTCCCGGCATGGCGGCGAACCCGCATGACCATCGCGCAGCACGGCCTGCCCAATGGCCGGATGCCCCGGGGCACGCCCATCACCTCAGCCGAGCTGATGGCAGCCTTGTTCACCGATAGGGAGGTGCCATCATGACGCACTCCGAATCCACGCCACCCCGTTGGGACGGCCAGCGACTCATCTTCGATCTCAACCTTGAGGGCGGCGGCTCGATCCGCTGCGCGATATCCCGGCTGGCTCTGCTGGACATCAGCGGAGGCGGCTCCTTCCGCACGTCGGATCTCCTCGCGCGCTTCATGCGGGCCCGCCCCGTGATCGAGGCCGCCGCACGGGCGAAGCTTCGCGAGCGCAACGGCCCGCCGCTCGGCATCCTGCATATCTGGGAGGACGACATCCTCGAGCCGCCCCCGGCATCCTCGCCGCGCGCGATGAGGGCTTCCAGCAACCGCGGGTGAGATTTCGGCGCGCGCGAAACCGGCCTAAACATGCCGGATGCAGATCTGCCGGGACCTCCCTTCCCTTCGCGCCGCCACCGCCGCCCTGCGCGCGGCCGGCAAGCGCCTCGCCCTCGTGCCGACCATGGGCGCGCTGCATGAGGGGCACATCTCCCTCGTCGCCGCCGGGCGGCGGGTGGCGGATGCCGTCGCTGCCTCCATCTTCGTGAATCCGCTGCAGTTCAATCCCAACGAGGATCTGTCGCGCTACCCGCGCGACGAGGAAGGCGACCTCGCGAAGCTGCGCTCCGCCGGCTGCGACCTGGTGTGGATGCCGCCAGTGGAAGCGATGTACCCGCCCGGCAGCGCGACCGTGATCGACGTCGCCGGCCCCTCCGCCGGCTGGGAGGGCGATGCGCGGCCGGGCCATTTCCGCGGCGTCGCCACTGTCTGCTGCAAGCTGTTCCAGCAGAGCCAGGCCGACGTCGCGGCCTTCGGGGAGAAGGACTGGCAGCAGTTGCAGGTCGTCACGCGCATGGCGGCCGACCTCGACATCCCCATCCGCATCCTGCCGGTGCCGACGGTGCGCGAGGCGGATGGGCTCGCGCTGTCCTCGCGCAATCGCTTCCTTTCGCCCGCGGAGCGCGCCACCGCGCCGGTGCTGTTCCGCACCATGACCGCGGCCGCCGGGGCCATCCTGCGGGGCACGGCGGTCGCGTCGGCGCTGGCCGAGGGCGACGCCACGCTGCGCGCCGCCGGCCTGGTGCCCGACTATTTCGCGCTGGTCGAGGCGGAGACGCTGAAGCCGCTGGCCGCGCGACGCGCGGACGGGCCGATGCGGCTGGTCGCGGCTGCGCGGCTCGGCACGGTGCGGCTGCTGGACAATATCCCGGTGTGAGGGCGCTTTGAGGGGGGCTCCGCCCCCCTCGCCCCCCGCCAAAGGCCGAAAGGCCTTTGGAAACCGGGTTCCGAGGGCCTTTCGGCCCTCGGTGGGGGAGCGCGAGGGGGCAAGGCCCCCTCGTTCAGCCGCGCACCGCCAGCGCCACGCCGGACAGCGTCAGCCCCAGCGCCGCCGCTTCCCGCAGGCCGAAGGGCTCGCCCAGCACGATCGCCGCGCTCGCCACGCCCACCATCGGCGTGACCAGCGTGCCGAGCGAGGCGAGCGAAGCCGGCAGCCGCCGCAGCGCCGCGAACCAGGACAGGTAGCAGAGCCCGAGCGCGAAGACCCCGCCATAGGCGATCAATGCCCACCCTTGCGCCGACAGCGTCGCGAAGCCCGGCGGGTCGAACAGCACGGCCAGCACCGCGAGCGGCAGGATACCGATCCCCACCTGCCACACCGCCCCGCTGGTCGGCGGCAGGCCGAGCGGCCATCGCTTGATCAGCACCGTGCCGAGCGAAAAGAGGATCGCCGAGGACAGGCCGAGCGCCACGCCCGGCAATTTCCCGAGCCCGACATCGACGCCGCGCCCGAGCACCAGCAGCGCGACACCCGAAAGACCCAGCACCAACCCCGCGAGCCGCGCCGGCCCAGGCTTCTCGCCCAGGATTGCCCAGGCCATCAGCGCGGCCCAGACCGGCATGGTGTAGCAGACGATGGTCGCCTCCGCCGCCGACAGCCAGAGCAGGGAGAAGGAGGCGAGCCCCATCCAGGCGGTGACGTTCAGCACCGAGGCCATGACCAGCCGCGGCCAGAGCCGTGACGGCACCGCCAGGTCCTCCCGCCGCGCCAGCGCCACCGCGAGCAGGACGAGGAAACCGAGCACCCCGCCCGCCGCGCGGGTGGTGAGCACCGGCATCTCCGCCAGCAGCAGCTTCATCGCGGGCCAGTTCAGCCCCCAGCCGAGGGTGGTGCCGAGCAGCAGCGCCAGCCCCGCCGCATCGGGCCGCGGCGCCGTGCCGCTCACGCGCGCCCTGCCATCAGAACCGGTAGCGCGCGCCGACGCTGAGGAAATCCGCCCCGTTGGTCGAGCCGTTGATGAGGCCGAAGGCACCCGAGCGGTGATGCAGGCGGAAGAAGCCCTCGATATGCGGGACCGACGGCGCGGCGAAGGTCAGTTCCAGCGCGAAGTAGTTGAGCCAGTTCGCGGAGCGCCCGTCCTTGCTGACCTCCGTCGGCGAGAGGTCCGCGACATAGGACGGCCCGATCGGATAGACCGCGAAGGTGGTGCGCAGGTGCCGGTTCCAGGGGAATTCCGTCCAGCGCAGCGCCAGCGCGGCATAGGCCTCGAAACTGTCGTTGTCGCCGAAGCGCCGGCCGGCGCCGGCCTCCACCTCGATGTCGAGGTGGCGGAAGATTGTTGCCAGCCGCCGGCTGTAGGAGATCGAGAGGAGGTAGATGTCCTCCGTCCTCGTGTCCCAGGGGCTGGTGACGATGTCGGAGAAGACGTCCGGGGAGTAGATGCCCGCGAAGACCGCGACGCCGTTGCGGCGCTCCGACATCGGGCGCGGTTCCTCGGCCGCGGGCGCGTCCTGCGCCGCGGCGGGCTGCGCCGCGAGGATCGCGAGCGCCGCCAGGCCGCCGCGCGCCAGGCGAGTCGTCAATGCATGAAGTCCGGTTCCTCGCGCGCCAGGATGCGCTTGACGCTCTCGAGGTGCAGGCGGGCGCTCTCGCGGTCGCCCTCGCGCATCTGTTCGTAGGTGCGCTGGGCCATCTCGGGCGGCACGGGCTTGAGGGTGCGCCCGGTGGACAGCGCCAGCCGCTGCGCCTCCGCCGCGCGCTCGAGGTAGTAGAGGTCGTCCCAGGCCTCCGCCACCGTCGGCCCGACCACCATCACGCCGTGGTTCTTCATGAAGACGATGTCGGCGTCCCCGATGGACGCGGCGATGCGGTCGCCTTCCTGCTCGTCCAGCGCGAGGCCGCCGTATTCCTCGTCCACCACCGTGCGGCCGTAGAACTTCAAGGCGGTCTGCCCGGCCCAGAGCAGCGGCGGGCCTTCCAGCATGGCGAGCGCCGTCGCGTTCGGCATGTGGGTGTGGAAGGCCGCCTTGGCGCGCGCCAGGTTCTTGTGCACGCGGGCATGGATGAAGAAGGCGGTCGCCTCCGGCACGCCGTCCCCGGCGATGACATTGCCGCGGAAGTCGCAGACCAGCAGGCGGGACGCGGTGATCTCGCTGAACGCCCAGCCATAGGGGTTCACCAGGAACAGGTCGTCCCGCCCCGGCACCACGAAGGAAAAGTGGTTGCAGATGCCCTCGTGCATGCCGAGGCGGCCGGCCATGCGGAAGCAGGCGGCGAGATCGACGCGCGCCTGCCGCACCGCATCGGCGTCGAGTTCCGTATTGCGCAGGATGGCAGGCGCGGCGGGCGCGCCGAGGGCATGGGCCATGGGTCTCCGTCCTTCCCGGAAGACCGGCAGCGTCGCCCAAGCCTCGCCGAAGGGCAATCCGCCGCCACGGCGTGCCAGGGTTGCCGCCGCGCCGGACCGCGCTGTATCGACGTGGATGCCGAGGACGGAACGTTGGAACCGACCGAGATGTTGAGCACCAACCCCTATCGCGGCCGCCCCGACCACTGCTTCTGGCGCCAGGCCATGGCCGGACGCGACGCCACCGGGGTCGATCCCGTCACCGCCCTGCCTTTCCGCATCACCCGCGCCGACGCGGTGGCGACGGCGGGCAGTTGCTTCGCGCAGCACCTGGCGCGGCACCTCTCGGGCGCGGGCTTCCGCCACCTCGTCACCGAGCGCCACCCGGGCGGGGACGCACCCGACGAGGGCTACGGCGTCTTCCCCGCGCGCTTCGGCAACATCTACACGACGCTGCAGCTCCGCCAGTTGTTCGAGCGCGCCTACGGGCTGCTGCGGCCCAGAACACGCGCCTGGGCATTGCCGGATGGCGGCTTCGCCGATCCCTGCCGCCCGCGCATCCAGGCCGGCGGCTTCCCGAGCCTCGGCGCGCTGGAGGAGGACCGCCGCCGGCACCTCGCCGCCGTGCGCCGCATGTTCGAGACCTGCGACGTCTTCATCTTCACCCTCGGCCTGACGGAAGGCTGGGTCTCGGCCGAGGACGGCGTCGCCGTGCCGCTGCATCCCGGCGTGCTCGGCATCGAGACGCCGCCCGACGCCTGGCGCTTCGCCAATGCCGGCTTCGCCGCGACGCTCGGCGCGCTGGAGGCCTTCCTCGCCGGGCTGCGCGACGTGAATCCCACGGTGCGCGTGATGCTGACCGTCTCCCCGGTCTCCCTGGTCGCGACGCATGAGGACCGGCACGTGCTGGTCTCCACCGTGGCGAGCAAGTCGATCCTGCGCGCGGTGGCCGAGGAGATGTGCCGGCGCGACCCCGGGATCGCCTACTTCCCCTCCTACGAGATCATCACCGGCCCGCAGGCGCGCGGCCACTTCTTCGCCGACGACCTGCGCGAAGTCACGCCCGAGGGCGTGGCCCATGTCATGTCCGTCTTCGCCCGCCACGGGCTGGAAGACGGGTCGGCCCCCGCTGCCGGCCCGGCGCCCGGCACCGAACCTGCGCCCGCCGCGGCGCCGCCGCCCGCCGCCCCGGCCAGTGCCGCCGAGGCCGCCGACTACGCCGCCCTGACCCGGGTGATCTGCGACGAGGACGCCATCGTCGCGCCCGGTGGGGCCGCCTGATGCGCGTCGCGGTGCTCGGCCATTGCCAGGCCCATGGCTACGCCCACGCCCTTGCGCAGTTGCTGCCCGAGGCGGAGGTCGAGGCCTTCGAGGCGACCGTCATCCGCAACGCCCGGCAGGCGCCCGCCGCCGCCGCGATGATCCGCGGCTTCGACGTCATCTTCAGCCAGGATCTCGGCGCCGAGTTCGGTCGGCTCGCCAGCGCCGCGCTGGCGGAGGGCGGACCGCCGCTGCACCGGCTGCCAGTGGTCGCCTTTCGCGGCTACCACCCGGACATGGCGTACCTCACGCTGAAGGGGCAGGTGCAGGCCTCGCCGCTCGGCGCCTACCATTCGGCCATCGTCGCCGCCGCCTTCTCCCTCGGCGTGGCGGAGGAGGACGTGCCGACCCTGTTCAACCGCCTGGTCTTTCGACGGCTCGGCTACATGGCGACCTTCGCGGCGGGGCGGACGCTGCTGCTCGACCTGCTCGCGCGCCATGGCCTCGACATGGCGGCGGAGTTCGAAACCTGGCACGCGCGCGGCCCCTTCATGCACACCATGAACCACCCAGGCGCCTTCGTGCTGGCCGACCTGGCGCGAGCGGCGGCGATCCGCGCGGGGCTGGTGCCGGCGGACGCGCCCCGCGTGCCCATGCCCTACGACCGGTTGGCGGGCGACACCATGTGGCCGGTCTATCCCGAGATCGCCGAGACGCTCGGCGTGCCGGGCGGGATGCTGTTCAAGCGCAACGACAGGCCGGTGGGGCCGCTCGGCAATTCCACCTTCATCGGCCTGCCGCGGCTGATCCGCGAGAGCTACGCCATGTACCGGAACCTGGACGAGGCCGCCTTCCAGGAGGGCGCGGTCGGCCAGGCGCGGACGAGGCTCGCGGAGATGCGGCTGTAGGCACCCGGCGCGCAGCCCGGCAGGATGCCGCCGGGGCCCGCCCCGCAGACGGGCCGCGGGAGGAGACATCCGCCATGCGCCGCCGCATCCTGCTCGCCGCCCTCGCCGCGCCCAGGGTCGTGCGAGCGCAGGCCGCGCCGATCCGCGTCCTCGGCACCGGGGCGGTCGCCGCCTCGGCGCAGGACCTGGCCGCGGGCTTCACCTCCCGCACCGGGCGCGCGGTGACGATCGAGACCGCCAATGCCGGCGTGACCGCCCGCCGCCTGCGGGAGGGAGCGGCGGCGGACCTCGTGCTCAACAGCGAGAGCCAGGTCGAACGCCTCGCCGCCGAGGGGCTGCTCGACGGCGCCACGCGGCGCGAACTCGGCCGCATGCTGATCGGCGCGGCTGTGCGCCGGGGCGCGCCGAAGCCCGACATCTCCAGCGAGGCGGCGCTGCGGGCGGCGATCCTCGCCGCGCCGGTGATCGCGCATTCCGACCCGGCGACGGGGGCCACCGCCGGCACCCATGCGGCGCGGCTGATCGAGCGCCTCGGCATCGCGGAGGAGATGCGCGCGCGCACACTGGTCTTTCCCGGCGGTGGCGCGGCGGTGCAGGCGGTGGCCGAAGGCCGCGCCGCGCTGGCGCTTTCCCAGGTCAGCGAGATCCTCGCCGTGCCGGGCGCCGAGTTGGTGGGCCCGCTGCCGGACAGCGCGCAGCTCGTCACGGCCTATCTCGGCGCGGTGGCGAGTCGCGCGGCAGACCGGGAAGGCGCGCTCGCACTGCTCGACCACCTGACCGGGCCGGAAGGGCGCGCGCGGTTCCGCGCGGCGGGCTTCGTGACCCGGTAGCGCGCCCCCCCTGGCTATGCCGGGCGCGCGTGGCATGATGCGGGACAACAACGACACCAACGGGGAAACGCATCCATGAACCGCAGGCACCTCCTCGCCGGCGCGGCGGCGCTGCCGCTCGTCGCCATCCGCCCCTCCGAGGGCCGCGCGCAGTCCGGCATCTCGGACGGCGTGGTGAAGATCGGCGTGCTGGACGACATGTCCGGCGTCTTCGCCGACCAGCAGGGCATGGGGGACGTGGTCTCCGCCCGCCTCGCCATCGAGGATTTCGGCGGCCGGGTAAACGGCATGCCGATCGAACTCGTCCATGGCGACCTGCAGAACCGCGCCGATGTCGGCATGGGGATCGCGCGCCGCTGGTACGACCAGGAGAAGGTCGATGCCATCTTCGGCCTCGGTAATTCAGCCGTCGCGCTCGCGGTGCAGAACCTGGCGCGGGAGAAGCAGAAGATCGACGTGGTGGTCGCCGCCGGCACCACGGACCTGACGGGCAAGGACTGCTCTCCCTTTGGCGTGCACTGGACCTACGACAACTACGCGCTGGCGCGCGGCACCGTCGGCGCGGTGATGCAGGGCGGCGGACAGCGCTGGTACTTCATCACCTCCGACTACGCCTTCGGCCATTCGCTGGAGGCCAATGCGGCGGCGGTGGTGCGCCAGCTCGGCGGCCAGGTGATGGGCAGCACGCGGGCGCCGCTGGGGGAGACGGATTATTCATCCCACCTCGTGCGCGCCGCCGGGTCGGGGGCGAATGTCGTGGGGATCGCCGCGGCGGGCACGGACCTCATCAACATCGTCAAGCAGATGGGCGAGTTCGGGCTGAACCGGCGCGGCATCCAGCCCGCAGCGCTGCTCTGCCTGCTGACGAACATCAAGGCGATCGGCCTCGACACCGCGCAGGGCATGGTCTTCACCGAGGCCTATTACTGGGACCAGAACGAGCAGACCCGAGCCTATGGGCTGCGCTTCCAGCGCGCCCACGGCCGACCGCCGACCATGTTCCAGGCGAGCATGTGGGGCGCCGTCACGCACTACCTGAAGGCGGTGCAGGCCGCCGGCACCGATGCCGCGCCGGCGGTGATGGCGAAGATGCGTGAGACGCCGATCAACGACTTCATGACGACCAACGGCACGATCCGCGCCGATGGCCGCGTCATCCGCGACATGTACCTGATGCGCGCGAAGAAGCCCGCGGATGCGCGCGGGGAGTGGGACCTGCTGGAAGTGGCGCAGACCATCCCGGGCAACGAAGCCTTCCGCCCGCTGAACGAGGGCGGCTGCCCGCTGGTGCGCTGATACCCCGGGATCATTGCCGGGCATATGTGCGTACGAGGCCGGTGAGGCGGCCGTGTGCAGGACAAGCATGATACGCGCGGCATCATTGCCGGGCGTATCGGCGCGCAGGGGGTTGGTGGGGCGGCCGCGCAGGACAATGGGAATACGGGCCGCATCCGGGCACCGGCCCGCGGCTGCGGCGGGCCTCGGCCGTCGTGCTGGGCTGCGCCCGGTCAGGAGCGTCCCTTCGGTCGGGATCTGCCGGGCCGGCGCCTGCCGCCACTGGCGTCAGCCGGTAGCCCCATGTCCTGACCTGCGGCCTGCGAGGCAGGCCGAGGCCGCGGATGCGGCCTGCCCGGCGTCCGGGGGCAAGAAGGCAGTTGCCAGCGGTCAATGAATTGGACCGCCGGGACTCTGACCGCTGGCGTCAGTCGGCGGCCTCGGCCACTTCGACGCGTTCGACGGGAACGACCTCGACCTGCGCGAGGCCGCTCTGGATCATGTTCAGGTTCCGCGCGATCCGCGGGCTGAGGTCCACGATGCGGCCGCGCGTCCAGGGGCCGCGGTCCTGCACGGTGCCCGTGGTGGACAGGCCGTTGTTGAGGTTGGTGACGCGGACGACGGTGCCGAAGGGCAGCGTCCGATGCGCGATGGTATCGGAATGCGGGTCGAAACGGCCGCCACTGGCCATACGCCGCCCCGTGAAGTGGCGCGCGTAGTAGGAGGCGGTGCCGACCTGCGGCTCACCCACGGGCCGATCGACGGTGGCGGAGGCGACCGGCTGGGGCCCGCCCTCGGCCGACTGGGCGCAGCCCATGGTCAGCGAGGAGAAGCCGAGCACCGCACAACTCGCCACGACCCTCAGGGTCGCCTTGCGCGATCTGCCGCCACGGACCTTGCGGAGGTCCTCGGCGAGGCGGTCCGGCATCTGGCCACGTGCGGGGTGGTGGGGGGCATGGCGTTGGAACCCCATGGGGGGACTCTCCTGGGCGGTTCTGGCTGCGCGAGCCGTTGGGGGGACGCACGCCCGGCGGCGCGCGATGGTCTCCAGCGAACAGATGACACCTGAATTCACGGGCAGCCGGGGGGCTGCCGAACCATGCCATGCAGCAAATCGCGCCCGAGCGCAACAGTTCCCACCCATCGAAGGCCCGCGCCGACGCCCAGGACTGCTCCGGCGACCTGTCGTCATCTGAATTATTCGTCAAGTATCACAACTTTACGTCTACTTTCACTTGTTCCCGATACAACTGAACTCACGCGCATGAACATTGTATTCAGGCACGGAGCGCATGGGGTCGGGACCCCCCCCTCCGCGGGCGATGGACAGTCGGCGCAGGCGGGCTTAGTCGGGCCTATCCGAAGCAGGACGGGCACGGGGAACGATGAGCGGCACCAACCAGCGGATCGACGGCAAGCGCCTGTGGGACAGCCTGATGGCCATGGCCGAGATCGGCGCAACGCCGAAGGGCGGCGTGAAGCGGCTGACCCTCTCCGACGTCGACAAGGCCGGCCGCGACCGCTTCAAGGGCTGGTGCGAGGCGCTGGGCCTGACCGTGCGCGTGGACGCGATCGGCAACATGTTCGCCCGCCGCGAGGGCCGCGACCCGAAGCGCCTGCCGGTGCTGATGGGCAGCCATCTCGACAGCCAGCCGACGGGCGGCAAGTTCGACGGCGCGCTCGGCGTCATCGCCGGCCTCGAGGTGATGCGCTCGCTGAACGACCTCAACATCGTCACGGACGCACCGATCGAGCTGGTGAACTGGACCGACGAGGAAGGCTCCCGCTTCGGCCATTCGCTGATGGGGTCCGGCGTCTGGGCCGGGATCTACTCGCAGGACAAGGCCTACGGCCTGCGCGATGTCGACGGCGTCAGCGTCTCCGACGCGCTGGACCAGATCGGCTACAAGGGCGAGCACGCCGCGAAGCCCTTCCCGGCCGATGCCTATTTCGAGCTGCACATCGAACAGGGCCCGATCCTCGAGAAGGAGGGCAAGCAGGTCGGCATCGTGACCGGCGCGCAGGCGCAGGTCTGGTACGATGCGGTGATCACCGGCCAGGACAGCCATGCCGGCACGACGCCGCCTTCCGCGCGCAAGGATGCGCTTGTCGCCGCCGCGCGCGTCGTGACGCTGGTGGACCAGCTGATGCGCGCACGCGGCGAGGACGGCCGCGGCACGGTCGGCTACCTCCAGGTGATGCATCCCTCCCGCAACGTGGTGCCCGGCGAGGTGCGCTTCAGCGTCGAGTTCCGCCATCCCGACGACGCCGAGATCCTGTCGCTCGCCGAGACCTTCCCCGCCGAGGCCGCGAGGCTCGTCGCCGAGACCGGCTGCCGGCTCGACCTGTCCGAGCTGTTCCGCATCCCGGCCCAGCCCTTCGATCCGTCCTGCGTGGACCTGGTGCGCCAGGCGACCAGTCGGCTGGGCCTCTCGGCGCGGGAGATCATCTCCGGCGCCGGGCATGACGCCGTCTATGTCGCGCGCTCGGTGCCGACGGCGATGATCTTCACGCCCTGCAAGGACGGCCTGTCCCACAACGAGGCCGAGAGCATCATGCCCGAGGAGGCCGAGGCCGGCTGCCAGGTGCTGTTCGAAGCCGTGGTGGCGCGCGCCAACCGCACCGTCTGACGCAGGGGGTCGCGCCCGCCCCTCCGGGCGCGCCTTGCCGACCGGGAAAAAAGGGAGGGGGTCGCGGGGGAGGTTCGCCTCCCCCGCGCGCTTGCTTCACGGCGTCGCCGTCACCAGCACCTCGCCCTTCGTGACGACCGGCGCCTGCGGCAGGAGTTCCGCGAGGTTGGCCGCCACCATCCCGCGCACCTTCTCGTGCGCCGCCTCGGCGTTCGCCTGGCTGTCGAAGAGGCTGATCGAGAAGACGCCGCCCTCGCTCTTCCCGGCCCAGTAGGCCTGGAAGCCCGGGTGCGACTTCAGCATCGGCAGGACCGAGGCTTCGACGCGGCGCACGATCTCCTCCACCGATCCGGTGGCGGTGTAGCTGCGGATCATCGCGTACATGGCGCATTCCTCATCGTGGAAGGGGCCGACGGTGAATTGCTGCGCCCGCGCGCAGCGCCGCGTCAAACATTCGTTTCGTATCTGCGACAGGGATCGGAGAGCGCGGCGGATTGCCTGCTTCGCCGCTGACACCGCGCAGAACGCCTCGGCGACGGGGGAGACCCGCCCTGCCCTTTCCACGGAGCCGGTTCCACGGAGCCGGCCCCCGCGCTGCGGGCAGCAGGTTCGGCCCGCACCAGCTAGAGATCGGCCGACAGCCGGCGCGGGAGAGGACACCCGCCCACGGCATGCCGCCGGGCCGGGGTTCCCCTCAGCCGGCGATCAGCCTGGCACCGAGATAGGCGGCAGCACCGGCGAGGGCGCCGACGGCAAGCGCATTCACCGCCCCGCGCAGCGGCGGCAGCCCGGTCGCGCGCGCCTTCAGCCAGCCGAAGCCGGTCAGCGCGCAGGCGGTGAGCAGGCCGGACACGGCAAGCGCCCCCCCGGTGCCCGGCATCAGCATGTAGGGCGCGAGCGGCACCAGGCCGCCCGCCACATAGGCCGCGCCGGCGGTCACGGCCGAGCGCCGGGCGCGCTGCGGTTCCGGCTCCTTCAGGTCGAGTTCGAAGCGCATCATGAAATCGACCCAGCGGCGCTTGTCCGCGCAGATCGAATCGACCGCGAGGCGCAGCGCATCGCCGCGCACGCCGTAGCGGTGCAGGATCGCCGCGACCTCCCAGCGCTCGCGGTCCTCGTATTCGACCGTCTCCTCCTCCTCGCGCCGGCGCTCGGAGGCGTAGTGGTCAGCCTCGCTCCGCGCGGCAAGGTAGCCGCCGAGGCCCATGGCGATGCAGGCCGCCGCGATCTCCGCGAGGCCCGCCGTGACGATCAGCGGGTTGGCGACCGCCGCACCCGCAAGCCCGGCCGCCAGCGCGAAGGGCACGGTCAGGCCGTCCGCGGCGCCAATGACGAGGTCGCGCACCACCTCGTTCTGCGCGAAGTGCTTCTCCTCGTGCGGAGGTCCGGGCGGCATGGGCCAGAGCCCGTCGCGATTCAGCGCTTCGGGACGAGAGGGTTGCGTAGGCGTGTCCATGCCAGCGAGGCTAGCGCATCGCGGCTGCCGCGGCATCTTCGCAACCCCACCTTGGAATGAACCGCACGGGGGCTCGATCCGGATGGCGAGCCACGACCCGATCCGCCGGGCCGGCGCGGATCAACGCCCGGGGCGTGCCGTCCCTCGCATCGGTCGTTTCGCCGCGTGCCGCCGCGACCGGCGACCGGCCAGGCCAAACCCGGGCCTGCCGGCTGCCGGAATCGATGCATGCGGGCCACTTCCGCCGGCGCCGGACGTGTGGCGCGCATGGGGGGCATCCACCCCACCCGGTTGCCCACCGGCCCCCCCGCCTCTATAGCGGCTCGCACCCCCCCAGCAGCAGCCGCAGGTGCCCTCTCTTGGCCAGCATCGCCCCGACGCCCGACGCCTCCGCGAACCCGGCGCTTGCCGCCCAGGCGGAGATCCTGTCGCGCCCCGAGACCGAGGCGCGGCGCCTCGCCAACGCCATCCGCGCGCTGGCGATCGACGGCGTGGAAGCCGCGAAGTCCGGCCATCCCGGCATGCCGATGGGCATGGCCGATGCCGCGACCGTGCTCTTCACGAAGTTCCTGAAATACGACGCCGCCGACCCGCGCTGGGCCGACCGCGACCGTTTCGTGCTCAGCGCGGGCCACGGCTCGATGCTGCTCTATGCCCTGCTGCACCTGACCGGGCATGCCGGCATGGGTGTGGATGAGCTGAAGCGGTTCCGCCAGCTCCATTCCCCGGCCGCCGGCCACCCGGAATTCGGCGAGCACCCCGGCATCGAGACGACCACCGGCCCGCTCGGCCAGGGCCTCGCCACCTCGGTCGGCATGGCGCTGGCGGAGCGGATGCTCGCCGCGCGCTTCGGCGCCTCGCTGGTGGACCACCGCACCTGGGTCATCGCCTCGGACGGCGACCTGCAGGAAGGCGTGAGCCATGAAGCCGCCTCGCTCGCCGGCCATTACGGCCTGTCGAAGCTCTGCGTGCTGTGGGACGACAACCACATCTCGATCGACGGCGACACCGCGCTGTCCTTCACCGACGACACGCTGAAGCGCTTCCAGGCCTATGGCTGGGCGACGCGCCGCGTGGACGGGCACGACCCCGAGGCGCTGGCCGCCGCGATGGCCTGGGCCACGCGCAACCGCAAGCCGACGCTGATCGCCTGCCGCACCATCATCGGCCTCGGCGCGCCGACCAAGGCGGGCACGGCGGGTTCGCACGGCTCGCCGCTCGGTGCCGCGGAAGCGGCGGCGGCGAAGGAGGCACTCGGCTGGACCGGGGCGCCCTTCACCGTGCCCGAGGACATCAAGGCCGCCTGGGAGGCCGCCGGCCGCCGCGGCGCCGGCACCCGCCGGTCCTGGCTCAAGCGCCTGACCAAGCACCCACAGCAGGCCGAATTCGACCGCGCCATGGCCGGCCGCCTGCCGGAATCCTGGCACGAGGCGCTCGCCGCGCTGCGCGCCAGGCATGCCGAGGAGAAGCCGAAGCTCGCCACCCGCGTCTCCAGCCAGAAGGCGCTGGAAGCCCTGGTCCCGAGCGTGCCGGAAATGGTCGGCGGTTCCGCGGACCTGACCGGGTCGAACAACACCAACGTGAAGGGCATCCCGGCCATCGCGCCGGGGAACTTCGGCGGCCGCTTCGTCCACTGGGGCGTGCGCGAGCACGGCATGGCCGCGGCCATGAACGGCATGGCGCTGCATGGCGGCATCATCCCGTATTCCGGCACCTTCCTGGTGTTCAGCGACTACATGCGCCCGGCGATCCGCCTCGCGGCGCTGATGCGCCAGCGCGTCATCCACGTGCTCACGCATGACAGCATCGGCCTCGGCGAGGACGGGCCGACCCACCAGCCGGTCGAGCACCTCGCCTCCTTCCGCGCCATGCCCAACGTCTTCGTCTTCCGCCCGGCGGATGCAATGGAGACGGCCGAGTGCTGGGAGCTCGCGGTGAAGCGCGCGGACGGTCCGTCGCTGCTGGCGCTGTCGCGCCAGAACCTGCCGGCACTGCGCGCCGAATCCGGCGAGAACCGCTGCGCGCGCGGCGGCTACGTGCTCGCGGAAGCCTCCGCGGCGCGCAAGGCGACGCTGATCGCCACCGGCTCCGAGGTCCATCTGGCGGTGGCCGCGCGCGATGCGCTGGAAGCCGAGGGCATTCCCACCGCGGTCGTCTCCCTGCCCTGCTGGGAAATCTTCGCCGCGCAGGATGCGGGTTACCGGGAGCAGGTGCTCGGCCCGGCATTGCGCGTCGGCGTCGAGGCCGCGATCGGCTTCGGCTGGGACCGCTGGCTCGGCAATGACGGCATCTTCGTCGGCATGGGCGGCTTCGGCGCCTCGGCCCCGGCGGAGGACCTGTTCAAGCATTTCGGCATCACGGCAGATGCCGTGGCGGCGGCGGTGAAGAAGCGCCTCGCCTGATCGATACTCCTGACGGGAAGGAAAGACACATGGCCGTTAAGGTTGCCATCAACGGTTTCGGGCGCATCGGCCGCCTGGTGCTTCGCGCGCTGATCGAGAGCGGGCGCAAGGATGTCGAGTGCGTCGCCATCAACGACCTCGGCAGCGTCGAGGCCAATGCCCACCTGTTCCGCTACGACAGCGTGCACGGCCGCTTCCCCGGTGAAGTGGCGGTGGATGGCAACAAGATCATCATCACCGCCAATGGCCGCACCTATGCGCCCATCGTCGTCAGCGCCGAACGCGACCCGACCAAGGTGCCCTTCCAGGGCGTCGACGTCGCGCTGGAATGCACCGGCATCTTCACCAGCAAGGAGAAGGCCTCCGCGCTGATCGCCGCCGGCGCGCGCAAGGTCATCATCTCCGCCCCCGGCGACAACGCCGACGCGACGATCGTCTACGGCGTGAACCACCAGACGCTGACCAAGGAGATGACCGTCATCTCCAATGCGTCCTGCACCACCAACTGCCTCGCGCCCATCGCGAAGGTGCTGCACGACAATTTCGGCATCCTGCGCGGCTACATGGTGACGATCCACGCCTATACGGGCGACCAGAACACCGTGGACACGCTGCACAAGGACCTGCACCGCGCCCGCGCGGCCGCCGTGTCCGCCATCCCGACCAGCACCGGCGCGGCCAAGGCCGTGGGCCTGGTGATGCCGGAACTGAAGGGCAAGCTCGACGGCACCGCGATCCGCATCCCGACGCCGAACGTCTCCCTCGTCTCGCTCGACTTCGTGCCGGCCAAGACCGAAGGCCTGACCAAGGAAGCGATCAACGCGGTGATGAAGGCGGCATCCGAGAGCGGGCCGCTCAAGGGCATCCTCGCCTACAACACCGAGCCGCTGGTCTCGATCGACTTCAACCACAACCCGGCCTCGTCCACCTTCGACGCGACGCAGACCCAGGTGGTCGATGGCGGCCTGGTGCGCGTGATGTCGTGGTACGACAACGAGTGGGGCTTCTCGAACCGCATGAGCGACACCGCGGCGCTGTTCGGCAGCCTCTGATGGCTCGGGAGGGCTCTGCCCTCCCGAACCCACCCGCCAGAGGCCGAATGGCCTCTGGACACCGGCACTTGCGGTCGTTCCCGCTGGACCGGGTCTACCAGCTGATCGAACCGGGGCCGGTGGTGCTGCTCGCCACCAGCCATCGCGGCATTCCGAACGTCATGGCCATGTCCTGGCACATGATGGTCGAGTTCACCCCGCCGCAGATCGCCTGCATCGTCAGCAACCGGAACCACTCCTTCCATGCGCTGCGGCGCACGAAGGAATGCGTCATCGCCGTGCCGCCGGCGGAATTCGCGAAGACCGTGGTGGCGATCGGCAATTGCTCAGGCGCGGATACCGACAAGTTCGCGACTCTCGGCATCGTGACGAAGCCAGCGCGCCACGTCGCGGCGCCGTTGCTGCCCGACTGCTTCGCCAACCTGGAATGCCGCGTGATCGACACGCGGATGGTCAATGCCTACTGCATGTTCGTGCTGGAGGTCGTGCACGCCTGGATCGATCCCGAGCGCCGAGACGCGAAGACCATCCACCACCAGGGCTGGGGCCGGTTCGCGGTCGACGGCAGGATGATCACCCTTCCATCCGACAAGGCCTGATCCTTCGTCCTGGTTTCCAAAGGCCTTTCGGCCTTTGGTGGGGGGAGCGCGAGGGGGGCGAAGCCCCTCTCGCCCCCGTCAGAACACCCTGAGCCTTCCCCGCGACATCTCGAACCCCCGCCCGTCCCCGTTCGTGCAGCGCAGCCCCGTCCGTGCCGCCGTGCAGGCCATTCCCGGCCCCTGCCACGCCTGCCCATAACCCAGAACCGGATTCGCCGGGTCCGCCACGGTGTCGCCGTGGCAGATCACCTGCACGACGCCCTTCCCGCCCAGCGACACCGCGCCACCCCAATCGAGATCACAGCCCGGCGGCCGCGGCGGGCGAGCATAGGTGAAGTTCATCACGTCGCAGCGCAGCGTCCCTTCGTGGACCGCGCAGTGGATGTTGCCCGAGGGCAACTGGAATGCCCCCTGCGCCGATGCTAGGACCGGCAACAGGGCAAAGGCTGCCACCCACCGGATCATCCCCCACTCCCCGCCAGGATCTTCACGCGATGTCCTACAGAACGATCGACGCACTGGACGCCAAGGGCAAGCGGGTGCTGCTGCGCGCCGACCTCAACGTGCCCGTGAAGGACGGCCGCATCACCGACCGCACGCGCATCGAGCGGCTCTGCCCCACCATCGCGGAACTGGCCGGCGACGGCGCCCGCGTCATCATCTGCAGCCACTTCGACCGCCCCAAGGGCAAGCGCGTGCCGGAGATGTCGCTGAAGCCGCTGGCCGAGGCGCTTTCCGCCGCGCTGCGCCGCCCCGTCGCCTGGGCCGATGACTGCATCGGGCCGGAAGCCGAGGCCGCGGTCGCGAAGCTGCAGGACGGCGGCGTGCTGCTGCTGGAGAACACCCGCTATCACGCCGGCGAGGAGAAGAACGACCCCGCCATGGCGGCCGCGCTGGCGAAACTCGCCGACGCCTATGTGAACGACGCCTTCTCCGCCGCGCACCGCGCCCATGCCAGCACGGAGGGCGTCGCGCGCCTGCTGCCGGCCTATGCCGGCCGGCTGATGGAGGCCGAACTCAAGGCGCTCGATGCCGCGCTCGGCAATCCGGCGCGGCCGGTGGTGGCGATCGTCGGCGGGGCGAAGGTCTCGACCAAGCTCGACCTGCTCGGGAACCTGTCGAAGAAGGTGGACGTGCTCGTCATCGGCGGCGCCATGGCCAACACCTTCCTCGCCGCCCAGGGCAAGGGCATGGGCAGGTCGCTCCAGGAAGCGGAGTTGCACGACACCGCCCGCGCCATCCTGGAGGAAGCCAAGGCCGCGAACTGCGAGATCCTGCTCCCCTCCGACCTCGTGGTGGCCGAAGAGTTCAAGCCCAACCCGCCCACCCGCACGGTCGGCGTCGATTCGGTGCCCGAGGGCTCCATGGCCCTCGATGTCGGCCCGGAGACCGAACAGGCAATCGAGCAGCGGCTGCGCGGCGCCTCGACGCTGGTCTGGAACGGCCCGCTCGGCGCCTTCGAGACGCCCCCCTTCGACACCGCCACGGTGGCGGTCGCGCAGGTCGTCGCCTCCCTCACCCAGTCTGGCGCGCTGAAGTCCATCGGTGGCGGCGGGGACACGGTGGCGGCGCTGCGCCATGCCGGGGTGGCGGAGCGGATGACCTACATCTCCACCGCCGGCGGTGCCTTCCTCGAATGGCTGGAGGGCAAGACGCTGCCGGGGGTCGCGGTGCTCTCGGCATCGTGATCCGATACGCCCGGCATCATTGCGGGGCGTCTCAGCGCGCGGGGCCGGAGGGGTGGCCGCGCGCATATCCAATCGGGCAGGGCACCCCGGCCTGCACGCAATGGTTGCTGGAAGGTTAACGGACTCCGGGCGCAGGCTGCGGCCATGCGCATCAGTCCCGTTCGCCGCCTGCGAGGCCCTCTCCGGTTAAGCCATTCTTCACGGCTCGGCTGGACAATGCTCCGCATGCTCAGCCTGAACTCCCTCGCCGCCTTCACGCAGGAAGTCACGCGGACCGCGGACCTCCAGCCGGTGCGGAGCCCCGACCGGCCCGAGGCCGCGCGCGGCGCCGCAAGCCCGGCGCCGCAGCGCACGCTCGGCG
>NZ_JAAEDM010000063.1 GCF_018129065.1 Neoroseomonas soli
CCTCGGGGCTGCGGCGCGGCACCGTCGCGGCGGCGGCCCCGCCCGCCGCGCGGCGCAGCAGGGCGCGCACCGTCGCCATCTCGGCCATCTCGTGCTCGGTCAGGCGCAGCCCGGTGCGCTGCTCGATCTCGAGCGCGAGGGAGATCCATTCCAGGCTGTCGATGCCGAGGTCGAGCGCCGGACTCGCCTCGGGCGAGAGCGGCTTGCCCGCGTAGCGCGCCTGCAGGATCGCCCAGACCTTACTCGCGCCGGGCGTGGCGATGAGGGCGGCGTCCTCCTCGGAGAGCGGCGGTGGCGCCTCGGGCGCGCGCCCGTGCAGCAGGTCCTCGTAGAGCGCCGGCAGGCGGAAGCGCTGCACCTTGCCGAGCCGTGTGCGCGGCAAGGCCTCCCGTGCCAAGACGTAGCCCGCGAGCCGCTGGTAGGAGGGCAGCCCCTGCGCCGCGGCCACCAGCGCCACCCGCACCACGTCCTCGACCCGGGTGTTGCCGCCGGCGCGGATGGAAGCGAGGTCCGGCAGCACCACGGCGACGAGCGCGCCGGCGCGCTCGAGCACCGCGACCTCCTTGATGGCGGGGTCCGCGCCATAGGCGGCTTCGACCTCCTCCGGCATCACGTTCTTGCCGCCGCCGAGGACGATCATCTCCTTGCAGCGGCCGGTGACGTAGAGGAAGCCGTCGGTGTCGAGCCGGCCGAGATCGCCGGTGCGGAACCAGCCATCCGCGGTGAAGGCGGCGGCATCGGCCTCGGGGTTGTTGCGATAGCCGGCGAAGACGTTGGGGCCGCGCAGCAGGATCTCGCCGATGCCGAGGGCATCGGGGGCGTCGATGCGGATTTCCGTCCCCTCGGCGATCGGCCGGCCCTCCGAGCCGATGCGCTGCGCCCGCGGCGTATTGCCGGTGAAGAGGGAGGCGGTCTCGGCCAGGCCGTAGCCGCTCGCGACCTTCCAGCCCAGCGCCTCGAGCCGCCAGGTCGCGTCGGGGTCGAGCTTGGCGCCGCCGGACACCATCAGCCGCAGGTCCGGCGCCATCTGCGCATGCAGCGAACCGAACAGCCGCCGCCCGATGTCGAGCCCGCCCTTGCGCATGCTGGTGGCGAATTCGAGCAGCCCGCCGAAGACCATGCGTGCAAGCCGGCCCCGCGCGGCGACCCGCGCGTCCAGCCCCGCCAGCAGCGCGACATAGAGCCGCGGCACGCCGATCATGATCGTCGCCCGCCCGGCCTTGAGCGCCTGCACGATCTGCGGGCCGGTCACGGCCTCCGGCAGCACGATCGTCGCGCCGACGGCGAAGGGCGTCATCAGCCCCACCAGGAACGGATAGACGTGATGCAGCGGCAGCGGGACCAGCATGCGGTCTCCGGGCCCGATCAGGCCCTGCGCCAGCACCGCCTTCAGGTTGGCGGTGAGGTTCGCATGCGTCAGCGCGAACAGCTTCGGCGCGCCGGTCGTGCCGGAGGTAGCGACGATCAGCGCCTCGGCGTCGGGCGGAAGGTCGGGCAAGGGTCCGGGTGCGGCGGCGCGCAGCGCGTGCCAGCCATCGGGGGCGTCGGGCTCGTCCACCAGCACGATGCGCAGCCCGTCCCGGCGCGGGATCTCAGCCGCATGTGCGGCGGAGGCGAAAAGCCAGCGGCAGCCGGCATCGGCGATGATCGACGCCGCCTCCGGCGCGCCGGAGAGATCGTCGATGGCGAGCGGCAGCGCGCCCGCCGCGCCGAGCGCCAGCCGCACCACGATCCACTGCGGCGAGCCCGGCGCGTGGATCGCCACCGGCTCCCCGCGCCCGATGCCGGCCGCGATCAGGCCGCTCGCCAGCAGGTGGGCATCCCGCGCGATGGCTGCGGCGGGCCATGCGACGGGCGTCTCGCCCTGCATGGTCACCACGGCCGCCGCGTCACCGCGCGCGGCCAGCGCGGCAATCAGCCGCGCGGGCGTCCAGCATTCGGCGTCGGGGCGCGGCGCGGAAGCCATGGACCGTCTCCATCAGGGATCCGAGGTGATCTTCAGGTGATGGCGGGATGGAATCCAGAGGTGCAAGACGTCGGATGCCGATGGTGCCCGCAATACCCGCAAAATGAATCCTTCCAATTCGCGACCCGATCGCCTATCTAGAGCCCCGTCAGCTTTGTTCGGTTCCGCCGCGCTCTCCCTGCTCGTGATCGAGCGCCGAGCCCGCTGCCCGCTCCCTACAGAAGATTGATCCGACGCACGGTTCCGTGCGGCGGTCGCACCATGTTCGAACGGAACTTCACCATGTCCACTGGCACCATCAAGTGGTTCAACGCGACCAAGGGCTACGGCTTCATCCAGCCCGAGGACGGCACCAAGGACGTCTTCCTCCACATCTCCGACGTCGAGCGTTCGGGGATCGGCACGCCGCAGGAAGGCGACAAGATCGAGTACGACCTCCAGCGCGGCCAGCAGGGCAAGACCTCTGCCACCAACCTGCGTCGGGCCTAAGGCTCGTACTACCTGCCGGCGCCTGACGCCGGCCTAAGTTCACTCATCTCGCGGCGCCGCCCAAAGCGTGCGGCGCCGCGCAAGCAAGAAATTACAATGACAAACCAGACCATCCACCATCGCGGCCAGCGCGAGGCGCTGCCGCACACCATCTCCACCCCGACCAAGACGACCGAGGCGCGGCGCGATCCGATCGGGCTCACGCCCGCCGAGATCCGCCAGATCGTCCTCGACGTGCTAGGCTGAGGCGGCGACGCCACCCGGCACGCAACCCAACGACACAGGACAACAGAAACCCAAGATGCAAGGTCTGAAGCGCGACGACTTCAACGCCCGGCGCGACGCCGCGGCAGCGGCCCGCAAGGCGATGCTCGAAAGGTTCCGCGCCCAGCCGGGGCCGGACGATCCGGTGGTGCAGGAGCGGCTTGCCGCCCAGCTCGCCGTGGCCGAGGCCCGCGAGCAGCGTCGCCTCGAGCGTGAGGCCGCTCGCGTCGCCAAGGCCGAAGCCGACGCCGCCGAAGCCGCCAGGCTCCGCGCCGAACAGGCGGCCCGCGAGGCTGCCGCCGCCGCCGAGGCTGCCGCGCAGGCCCTGCGCGATGCCGAGGCAGCGCGCGAGGCCGCCGAGCAGGCCATGGCGCAGGAGGAACGCGCCGCGCTGCTCGATGCCGATGCGAAGGCCCGTGCCCTCGCCCTCGCCGCCGAGCAGAAGGCGCTGCGCGACGCACGCTACGCCGCCCGCAAGGCGCGCAAGAAGTAGGCGGCCGCTTGCCCGGGGCGGGCGCCGCTCCACAACCATCGACGCGGCCGCGCCACTGGCCCGGCCGCGTCCCAGGAGTTCCCCCAATGGCACACCCGAACGTCGCCACCGCCGCCGGCGCCACCAAGCCCGAGCCCGTCCCCGAGGAAGAGATCGCCTACCTGGCGAAGCGGCACCGCGTCTCGCCCGCCATCGTGCGCGAGATCATCCGCCATTCCGGCGCGACCGAGCGCGGCTCGATCGAGCGCGAGATCGCCAAGGGCAAGGCGCGGCGCTAGGCGGTTCCCGCTCGCGCGGGCCCGCGGCGACCACTCCAGGCTTCTGTTTCTCCAGGAATCTTTGCCCGATCAGGCGATTCCACCTGATCGGGATCCGCGCTGACCCGGATCGCCGGCGGCCGGAACCGGCCGCCGCGCGAGGATGCGCGCCGAAGCATGGCGAGAGGGGTCTCGGCCCACGAGGAAGCCGCCCTCGCGGGGTTCCCCGCCACTGATCCGGCACCCCCGAATGCAAGGAAACCGAGCGGCTTCCGCGCGCCTGGGCGATCGGTGGCGCGCCGTCTTGCGGCGTGCCCCGGCCTCGCGCCGCGGTCGTGGCCATGGCATCCTCCGCGCGACAGCGAGGAACGCCATGCCCGAGACCAATCTGCAGATCCTGCTCAAGCGCCGCCCGGTCGGCGCGCCGGTGCCCGAGGATTTCGAGATCGTCGAGACGACCACCCCTGAGCCCGCCGAGGGCCAGGTGCTGGTGCGCGCGCGCTTTCTCTCCCTCGACCCCTACATGCGCGGGCGCATGGCGGACGTGAAGTCCTATGCCAAGCCGGTGGCGCTCGGCGCCGTGATGGAAGGGCAGACGGCGGGCGAGGTCGTCGCTTCCCGTCATCCGGACTTCAAGGCGGGTGACATCGTGCTCGGCGGCTATGGCTGGCAGCGCTTCTCGGTCGTCGGGCCGGAGCGGCTGTTCAAGGTGCCGGCCGGCAGCTTGCCGCTCTCGACCAGCCTCGGCGTGCTGGGCATGCCGGGGCTGACGGCCTGGACGGGGCTCGAGGATATCGGCCAGCCCAAGGTGGGCGAGACCGTCGTGGTCTCCGCCGCCTCGGGCGCAGTCGGCCAGGTGGTCGGGCAGATCGCGAAGATCCGCGGCTGCAAGGTCGTCGGCATCGCCGGCGGGCAGAAGAAGTGCGACTTCGTGGTGAAGGAGCTCGGCTTCGACGCCTGCCTCGACCACCACGGGGACCTGGACGCGCAACTCGACGCCGCGGCGCCGGAAGGCATCGACGTCTATTGGGAGAATGTCGGCGGCAAGGTGCAGGCGGCGGTCTTCCCGCGCTTCCGCGACTTCGGCCGCATGGTGATGTGCGGCATGATCGCCCAGTACAACGAGGCGCCCGGCGCCGACGCGGCGGGCGCGCCGGTCGGACCCAACCTGGGGCCGGTTGTGCGCAAGCGCCTGCGCATCCAGGGCTTCATCGTCAGCGACAGCGGCTGGTCCCGCTACGGCACCTTCCGCGCCGAGATGGAAGGCTGGATCGCCGCCGGCCGGCTGCGCTGGCGGGAGGACGTGGTGGACGGGCTGCGCAACGCGCCCGGCGCCTTCATCGGCCTGCTGAAGGGTGACAACTTCGGCAAGCTGGTGGTGCGGGTGGATTGATACCGGGCGCCCGAAGGTGAAGCCTTCGGGCGCCCCTCAGAGGCCGGGCGGGAAGCACCCGCATCCCCTTGGCTTCGCCGCACCAGCGGCGGCGCCCATTCGGGCGCCCGGCCCTCCAGGCCGCAGGTAGGAACCTTATCCGCCGCGTATGAGGCCGGGCGAAGTTGCCGGCGGCGCGCGGCGGCCGCGCCGCCATCGTCCCGCCCGCGCGGCGGCCGGATGTCAGGCGCGGAACATGCCGCCGCCGTCCACGTCCACCACCGTGCCGTTGACGTAGTGGCCGCGCGGGGAGGCCAGGAAGACCGCAAGATCGGCGATCTCGCCGGCCTCGATCGGGCGGCCGAAGGGCAGGTTGGTCAGGGTTTCGGCCCAGCGTTCCTCGTCGCCGAACCTCAGCTTCGCGTTGGTGCGCGCCTGCGTCAGCATGCGGTCGGTCTTGGTCACGGCGGGGTTGATGCCGACGACCTTCACGCCATTCGCCTGCACCGCCGCGCCGAGCGCCGAGGTGAACGCGATCAGCGCCGCATTCCCCGCGCCGCCGGCGATGTAGCCCGCGCGCGGCGCGCGGCCGGCCATGCCGATGATGTTGACGATGGCGCCTGAACGCCGCGCCTCCATCGCCGGCAGGTAGAGCTGGCACATGTGGACATAGCCGATGACCTTGAGGTCCCAGGCTTCCTTCCACCGCGCGATGGGAATGTCCTGCAGGCGGCCGGAGGGGATGGCCCCGGCGTTGTTCACCAGGATGTCGATCTCGGGGAAGGCGGCGTGCAGGCGCTCGCGTTCCTCGGTGCGGGAGAGGTCGGCGGCAAGCGTCTCGACGCGCACCTGGCGGGTGGCGCGAAGCCTGTCGGCGGCGGCGGCAAGGGCAGCGGGATCGCGCGCGGAGAGGACGACGTCGCAGCCCTCCGCCGCGAAGGCCTCGGCGCAGGCGAGGCCGATGCCCTTCGAGCCGCCGGTGACCAGCACGCGCTTGCCCTGCAACTGCATGTCCATGGACGGTCTTGCCTCCGCTGTTGGCGGAGGGGGCGCTGCCCCCTCCGGACCTCCCCCGCCAAAGGCCAAAAGGCCTTTGGAAACCTCGACTTGGCACCGTGCCCGGCGGGGGGGATGATGCCGAGGCGTCGTGCCGGGCATCCGAAACGGTTCCCAAAGGCCTTTCGGCCTTTGGCAGGGAGAGGACCGGAGAGGGACGGCGTCCCTCTCCGGTCCCGCCTCAGATCACCAACTCGATCAGGAACGGCCCCGGCCGCGCGAAGGATTGCGCCATCAGGTCGCCGACCTGATCGAGCGTGGTCGCCTGCGCCGCCTCGACGCCCATCGCCCCGGCCATCTTCACCCAGCCGATGTCCGGATTGCCGAGGTCGAGCATGTCCATCGCCGTCCGCCCCGGATTGGCGCCGACGTTCTGATACTCGCCGAGCAGGATCTGGTACTTTCGGTTCGACAGCAGCACCGTCGTCACCGGCAGCTTCTCGCGCGCCTGGGTCCACAGCGACTGCACCGTGTACATCGCCGAGCCGTCCGCCTGCAGGTTGATCACCCGCCGCCCGCCGCCGCCGATCGCGGCACCGGTCGCCTGCGGCATGCCGCCGCCGATGGCGCCGCCGCAGACCTGCATCCAGTCATGCTTCGGCGCGGCGAAGGTCTCGGGGAAGAAGCCGCGGCCGTAGGAGACGCTCTCATCGGCGATGATCGCATCCTCCGGCATCAGCGCCGCGAGGGTGCGCGCCAGCCCTTCCGGCGACGGCGCGCCGCGCGCGCGTTCCGGGCGCGGGCCGGCATCCGGCATCGGGATGGCGGGCGCGTTCAGTTCCTCGCACAGCGCGCGCAGGGCCGCCTCGGCGTCCTGCTCGAACCGCGTCAGGACGTGGACCTGCGCCGTCTCGGGATAGTGCCGCGACGGCACGCCCGGATAGGCGAAGAACCCAATCGGCGCCCTGGCATTGACCAGCACCACGTGCTCGACCCAGGACAGCGCCTTGATCGCCTGGTCCGCCGGATAGGGCACGCGCTCGAGCGGCAGGCGCCCCTGGCCGCGCTGCATGCGGCCATTGGAGCCCTCGGCCATCAGCTTCACGCCGGTCGCCTGCGAGGCGCGCCAGGCGAAAGCCTGCGCGCCTTCCCGCAGCGCCTTGCCGCCGAGCAGGATCAGCACGTTCTTCTTCTCGCGCAGGATGCGCGCGACGTTGCGTACCGTATGCGGGTCGGCCGGCTGCGCCTGCGGCACCGCGAGAGGCTGCGCCACCACGCCGCCTTCGTCCCAGCAGGTGTCGGACGGCAGGATCATGGTCGCGATCTGCCCCGGCGAGGTCAGCGCCGCCTGCACGGCGGCGGCGGCATCGGCGCCGACATCGGCCGCGCGCGTGGAGGTCCGCATCCACTGCGAGACGCCGCGCGCCCAGCCTTCCGTATCGGCGGTCAGCGGTGCGTCGAAGGGCCGGTGGTAGGTCGCCTGGTCGCCGACGCAGTTGACTATGCCCGAGCGCGCGCGGCGCGCGTTGTGCAGGTTGGCGAGGCCGTTCGCGAGGCCCGGCCCGCAATGCAGCAGGGTGGCGGCCGGCTTCCCGGCCATGCGCCAATAGCCGTCGGCCATGCCGGTGACGACGTTCTCCTGCAGGCCGAGCACGCACTTCATGCCGGGAATCCGGTCCAGCGCCGCGACGAAATGCATCTCGCTCGTGCCGGGGTTGGCGAAGCACACCTCAACCCCGCAGCCGAGCAACGTATGGACCAGACTTTCCGCACCGTTCACCGAGTAATCTCCCTAAGGCAAGGAGGGCGCAGCCTGCGCGGGACTGCGCGCGCGGGCAAGGGCACGGGCCTGCCGGCCTGTCATGTTTCCGCAATGCGCTCCCTCGCACGCACGACGTTGCGGCTCCCGCGCGAAGGGGGCGCCGCATCCGCGGAAAGGCTTTGTTCAGGCCTTGCGTGATTTCGTGGACGGCGTTGAAGGAGGTTGACGATTTCTCCGCGTCCCGAGCCTCGCGGTCCCGATGCACGCCCCTGGGGCCCGCAGGGCGGGCTGCTGCGCCGCACGATCGCGAACGGCGCCAAGCTGTTCGGCGCCGCCGCGCCGCCGGAACCGCCTGCCGCTGCGCCACCCTTGCCCGACCCGGATCAGCCTCCGGCCGTGCCGCCCGCCCCGAGGGTGAGGCGGCGCGACTGGACGGATCGGCTGTGGGGGGAGGGCCTCGCCTTCCCCGGCGGCGCGGCCGAGGTGCTGCGCCTGGCCTCCCTCCTGCCCCTGGCGCCGGAGGCGACGCTGC
Source organism: Neoroseomonas soli (assembly GCF_018129065.1). Lineage (GTDB taxonomy): Bacteria > Pseudomonadota > Alphaproteobacteria > Acetobacterales > Acetobacteraceae > Neoroseomonas > Neoroseomonas soli. The sequence goes on from NZ_JAAEDM010000063.1 coordinate 8,132, forward strand.
TGCTCGCCGGCGGTGGCGCCCGCGCCGCGGCGTCCCTGGTGTCGGGCGCCCGCGGCTGCTTCGTCGCGGCCTTCGAGCCGGAAGCGCTGGCCACCGATGTCGCAGCGCCGCCCCGCGCGCCGGTCCGCAAGGTCACGACCGAGCCCTTCGACGCCGCCGCCCCGGGCTTCCGCCGCGGCTACCACCATCATGCCCTGCTGCTGGAACCCTTCCGTGTCGGTGGGACGCCGGATCTGCTCATGAGCGCGGCGGCGCAGGCACTGCGGCCGGGCGGGCAGGTGGTGCTGGTGGACCTCGTCGCGCGCGGTTCGTCGTTTGCCGGCGGGGATGCCCGCTGGCTTGAGGCCGAGGGCCGCGCTGGCGCCCCGCCTGCCGAGGATGCCGTGCCCGCGGCCATGGAGCGGGCGGGCTTCGCCATCCATGTGGTCGAGGATGCCGGTCCGCGGCACCGCCAGTCGGTGATCGAGGGCTGGCGTGCCTTGCTGCAGGCGCTGCGCGAGCAGGACGACCGGCCCGATCCCCAGGCCGCCGGTGCCCTGGTGGCGGAGGCTGAGGCCTGGCTGCTGCGCCTCAGGCTGATGAAGGAGGGCCGGCTGCGGCTGTTGCGCTGGCACGCCTCGATGATGCGGCCACCGGGCTGATGCGCGCCGCGCTGCCCGGCTGGACCCCCCTGGTCTTGCACGCGGCCGTCCGACCGGCCCGGCGTGCCGACGCGCCCGGCAACGACGCCGGGCGCCTCACTCGGCGGCGTCAGCCGCCAGCCAGGGCCAGCGCATCGCCACCACCGGGCTCGACGGTTCGTAGGCGAGGCAGGTGCCGATGATCTTCGGCCGCTCGCGCTTGGCGCCGGCGGCCTCCCGGGCCAGTTCCTTCTGGCGGCGCACCGGATAGAGCGTCTGGAACGCGACGGTCGCCATCTGGGCCAGCACTTCCCGCAGGTGGGTGCAGCCCAGCACGCCGCCGACGCGTTCCTGCACCGCGCGGTTGAAGCCCGGGCCGATCTTCAGCCCGGCGAGTCGCGCGAAGTTCGGTGCCGCCTGCGGGCAGACGGAATAGGGGGTGTGGTCCGAGGCCGCCTCGCAGGCGTGGATCAGCATGTCGTCGTCGACGGTCAGGCGGATCCACATGCCGTGCAGCGGCGTGCCGGGGGGCATCCAGCCGCGTTCTTCCTGCTCGAAGCCGTAGAACTTGGTGTCGAGCAGGTGCGCCTCGATGTCGTAGAGCCCGTCCGCGCGCCGGTAGCCGTGCATGTCGATCTGCCGGCGGTGCATCGGTTCGCGGTCGGCGGGGGCGGAAAGCGGCATGGACAGTCCCGGATGCTGAAGCGCGTATGCTTCCGGTAACGCAGCCCTGGCCTGATGACCAGACAACCGGACGCAGCCCTGCTTCCCCTTCAAGGCGGGGTCCGGGGTCCGCCGCGGACCCCGGCGGAGCGCGAGGCGGAGCCTCGCATCCCCCTCTCAGCCCGTGGCGCCCTCATCCCGCAGCAGGGCGGTTACTGCCTCGGCCGGCACCTCGGAACTGGTGAAGCAGTCCCCGGCGCCGCGCATGAGGACGAAGCGCATCTGCCCGTCGCGGTTCTTCTTGTCCTTGGCCATGCGGCCCATCAGCGCGTCGATGGTGAAGCGCCGCGGCAGGTCGGCGATGCGCGCCGGCAGGCCCACGGCGGCGAGATGCCCGATGACGCGCGACGGCCATTCCTGGCTGCAATGCCCGAGCCTCGCCGAGAGCGAGGCCGCGAGCCCGAGCCCGACCGCCACGGCTTCCCCGTGCAGCAGGGTACCGTCGAAGCCGGCCTCGGCTTCCAGCGCATGGCCGAAGGTGTGGCCGAGATTGAGCAGGGCGCGCCCGCCCTCGGCACTTTCCTCCCGCTCGTCGGCGACGACGACGGAGGCCTTCAGCCGGCAGGATTCCAGCACCGCATGGGTCAGCGCATCGGCCTCCCCGGCGACGGCAGCGGCGCCGTGGGTCTCGCACCAGTCCCACAGGGCGCCTTCCAGCAGCCCGTGCTTGGCGACCTCGGCATAGCCGGCGCGGAGTTCGCGCAGCGGCAGGGTGGCCAGGGTGTCGGTGTCGGCCAGCACGATGCGCGGCTGGTGGAAGGCACCGGCGAGGTTCTTGCCGGCCTTGAGGTTCACGCCGGTCTTGCCGCCGACGCTCGAATCGACCTGCGCCAGCAGCGTGGTCGGCACCTGGACGAAGGGCAGGCCGCGCATGGCGACGGCGGCGGCGAACCCGGCCAGGTCGCCGACCACCCCGCCGCCCAGCGCGACGACCGCCGTGCGCCGGTCCACCCCGGCGCCGAGCATCTGCTCCAGCACCTCCTGCAGGCGGGAGAAATCCTTGCTGGCTTCGCCGGGCGGCACGGCGACCTCGGCCAGGATGGCGATGCCCGCGGCTTCGAGCCCGGCGCGCAGGGCGGGCAGGTGCAGCGGCGCGACCGCCGAATCGGTGATGACGACGACCCGGCGCGCCGGCAGCACGGGGCCGATCAGCCCGCCGGCACGGGAGAGCAGGCCGGGGCCGACCACCACATCGTAGGACCGGTCGCCGAGCCCGACCGGCAGGCGGCGCGGCGGGACGACGGCGTCGAGCGCATCCTGGACCCGGCGCGTGGTGACCTCGGGGCTTTCGTCGGTGCAGGTCACGGTCAGGTCGGCCTCGGCATAGAAGGGGTGCCGCGCGGTCATGAGGCGCTGCAACACCTCGGCCGGGTCGGCGTTGAGGAACATCGGGCGATGTTCCCGCCCCGCCACGCGGCGGAGCAGGGTCGCGATGGAGCAGCGCAGCCAGAGCGTCCGCGCGCCGCTCGCCTTGATGGCGGCGCGGGTGGCGGCATCGGCGAAGGCCCCGCCGCCGGTGGCGAGCACCAGCGGCGGGCCGGCCAGCAGGCGGGTGATGACGCGCCGTTCCCCGTCGCGGAAATGCGGTTCCCCGTAGCGGGCGAAAATTTCCGTGATCGGCATGCCGGCGGCGGCCTCGATCTCGGCATCGGCGTCGCGGAAGGGCAGGCCGAGGCGGGCCGCCAGGCGCTTGCCGATCGCGGTCTTCCCGGCACCAGGCATGCCAACGAGCACCACGCTGTGCGCAACCGCCGGGGGCGGCTGCGCGTCGGCCTGGGGGGGCAGCAGGAGCTCTTCGTCAGGAAGATCGAGGGCGGAGTTGCGCGACACGGGGGCGGAGGCTAGCACAGAACCGCTGGTCCGTGAGGGAGCCGCCTGGCCTGATGTCCCGCAGCCCATTCCTGCTGCTCTTGTTGTTGGTTCTCGGCGTGCTCGCCGTGGGGCTGCTGGCGATCGGCGCCTTTCCGCCGGCCGTTCCGCCGCAGCAGGTCGAGCGCGCCCTGCCAAACGAACGGTTCCAGACCGGCCGATAGAGCGGGCATGTCGACGCATGCGGCCCGTTCCAGCCGTGTGCGACAGGCGCTGATTCCCGCCCGTATCCGGCCTGACGCGGAATTGTCATCCTCGTCTTGATGCGTCGCAAGCCGCCTCGGCGCGGCTCGCGCGATACGTGCCGTCTCGCAATGGAGAGAAGGGGACCGCGACCGTGGCGCAGACGATGAAGGCGGCGGTGTTCGTCGAACCGGGGAAGATCCGGCTCCAGGAGAAGAAGGTCCCGGAAGTGGGGCCGAACGACGCCCTGCTGCGCGTCACCACCACCACCATCTGCGGCACCGACGTCCATATCCTGAAGGGCGAATATCCGGTTGAGCGCGGCCTGACGATCGGCCACGAGCCGGTCGGCGTGATCGAGCGACTCGGCTCCGGCGTGAAGGGATACCGGGAAGGACAGCGCGCCATCGCCGGCGCCATCACGCCCTCCGGCTGGTCCAATGCCTGCCTGTGCGGCAAGTGCAGCCAGGACGGCGCCGGCACGAAGCATGGCTGGCGCCCGATGGGCGGCTGGCGATTCGGCAACACCATCGACGGCTGCCAGGCGGAATACGTGCTGGTGCCGGACGCGTTGGCGAACCTGGCGCCGGTGCCCGACGACCTGACCGACGAACAGGTGCTGATGTGCCCGGACATCATGTCCACCGGCTTCTCGGGCGCGGAGAGCGGCGAGGTGAGGATCGGCGACACCGTCGCGGTCTTCGCCCAGGGGCCGATCGGGCTCTGCGCCACGGCGGGCGCGAAGCTGATGGGCGCGACGACCATCATCGCCGTGGACCGCGTGCCGGAACGCCTCGCCATCGCGCAGAAACTCGGTGCCACGCATGTGGTGGACTTCAGCAAGGTGAACCCGGTCGAGGAGATCATGCGGATCACCGACGGGCGCGGCTGCGACGTCTCGGTCGAGGCGCTCGGCACCCAGGTGACCTTCGAATCGGCGCTGCGCGTGCTGCGGCCGGGCGGGACGCTGTCCTCGCTCGGCGTGTATTCGACCGACCTGAAGATCCCCTACGACGCCTTCGCGGCAGGGCTCGGGGACCATAAGATCGTGACGACGCTATGCCCCGGCGGGAAGGAGCGGATGCGGCGGCTGATGGAGGTGATCTCCTCCGGCCGCGCCGACCTGCGCGCGATGGTCACGCACCGCTTCAAGCTGGATCAGATCGAGGAGGCCTATGACCTCTTCAGTCACCAGCGGGATGGGGTGATGAAGGTGGCCATTACGCCCTGATGGCGCGGATCGAGGGGGGCTTTGCCCCCTCGAGCACCCCCACCAGGGGACTGCGGTCCCCTGGACCCGCGGTGACTTGAAGTTCCGGTTTCCAAAGGCCTTTCGGCCTTTGGTGGGGAGAGCCCGAGAGGGGCGGCGCCCCTCTCGGACATTGCGGCAAATGCCGAATCGCCCGCAGCTTCCGGCCATGTCCGGCGCCCACCATGTCGAGTCCTTCCTGGAAATGCTCGCCGCCGAGCGCGGCGCCGCGCGCAACACGCTCGCCGCCTACAAGTCCGATCTCGACGATTTCGAGGGCTTTGCCATCCGGCGCGGCGTGCCAATCCACGCAGCCGATGCCGACACCCTGCGCGCCTGGGTCGCCGGCCTGGCGGCGGCCGGATTCGCCGCCCGCACCCAGGCGAGGCGCCTGTCCGCCATCCGCCAGTTCCACCGCTTCCTGGCGCGGGAGGGCATCCGCCCCGACGACCCGACCGAATTGCTCGAAAGCCCCCGCCTGCCCGCCAGCCTGCCCAAGGCGCTGAGCGAGGCGGAGGTCGAATCGCTCATCGCCGCGGCCTCCGCCCTGCCGGGCCGCAAGGGGGTGGTGGCCGCGGCGGCGGTGGAACTCCTCTACTGTTCCGGACTGCGGGCGAGTGAGCTGGTCAGCCTGCCCGCCGCCGCCCTGCGCCCGGACGAAAGCCTGGTCGCCATCCGCGGGAAGGGCGGCAAGGAAAGGCTGGTGCCGGTTTCGGCCCGCGCGCGCGACCTGGCGCTCACCGCCCGCGCCGGGGCGGCGGAGAAGGCCGGGCCGCGGGGCGCGCGCTGGCTGTTTCCCTCCCGCGCCGCCGCCGGGCACCTGACGCGGCAATCCCTGGCGCTGTTGCTGAAGGAAGCGGCCCTCGCCGCGGGCCTCGACCCCGCCCGGGTCAGCCCGCATGTGCTCAGGCATTCCTTCGCTTCCCACCTGCTGGCGCGGGGGGCGGACCTGCGCAGCCTGCAGGTCTTGCTGGGCCATGCGGACATCGCAACCACCCAGATCTACACCAAGGTCCTGGAGGGCCGGCTGAAGGCTCTGGTGGAGGCGCACCATCCCCTTGCGCGGGAGGGGGTCGCGCCCCGCCCCGAATTCGGCTAACCCCCGGGGCCCATGCGCCACTTCCTGGACTTCGAAAAGCCGATCGCCGAACTGGAAGGCAAGATCGAGGAGCTGCGTCGGACCACCGACGCCGGCGGGATCGACGTTGCCGAGGAGGTCGGCCGCCTGCGCGACAAGGCGCAGTCCCTCCTGAAATCCACCTACGCCAAGCTCACGCCCTGGCAGAAGGCGCAGGTGGCCCGCCACCCGGACCGCCCGCACGCCAACGACTACATCGCCTCGCTGATCGAGGACTTCACGCCCCTCGCCGGCGATCGTGCCTATGCCGACGACCTCGCGGTGGTGGGCGGCATGGGCCGCTTCCGCGGCCGCGCTGTGATGGTGCTCGGCACCGAGCGCGGCAACGACACCGAAAGCCGCGTGAAGCACAATTTCGGCATGGCGCGGCCCGAGGGCTACCGGAAGGCGAAGCGCCTGATGGAACTGGCCGGGCGGTTCGGCCTGCCGATCCTGTCCTTCGTGGACACCGCCGGCGCCTTCCCCGGCATCGACGCCGAGGCCCGCGGCCAGGCCGAAGCGATCGCGCGGTCGATCGAGGCCGGGCTGGAAGCGCCCGTGCCCTTCATCGCCACCATCATCGGGGAAGGCGGTTCCGGCGGCGCCATCGCGCTCGCCGCCGCCGACCGGATCGTGATGCTCGAGCACGCGATCTATTCCGTGATCAGCCCCGAGGGCTGCGCCTCGATCCTGTGGCGCGACGCGGCGCAGGCCGCGACGGCGGCGGAAGCGCTGAAGCTGACGGCGGACGATCTGCTCCGGCTGAACCTCGTGGATGCGGTGGTGGCCGAACCCCTCGGCGGCGCGCATCGCGACGGGGAGGCGACCATTGCCGCGCTGGGCGACAAGATCGCCGAATTGCTGGCGCCGCTGGTGGAGATCGACGGGTCGACGCTGCGCGCAAGGCGGCGGGAGAAGTTCCTGGAGATGGGGCGCAGCGGGGTGATCTGACGCGCCCCGGGGGAGCGCAATCTCCCCCCGAGCCGAAGGCCGAAAGGCCTTTGGAAACCATGGGTTCCGATGGCCTTTCGGCCTTCGGCGGGAGGGGCCCCGGGAAGGGCAGAGCCCTCCCCGCAAGCTGCGAGGCCGCGTGACCGACTCCGACACCCACGCCCGCTTCATCCGCGCCTTTCCCGGCATCGCGCTCACCATCTTCCTCTCGGCGGTGGACCAGACCATCGTCGCGACCGCGCTGCCGGCCATCGCCGCCGACATGGGCGGGATCGAGCGCGTCTCCTGGATCCTCGTCGCCTATCTGGTCGCCGCGACCTGCGCCGCGCCGATCTTCGGGCTGCTCGGCGATGCCTTCGGGCGCAAGCGGATGCTCTTCGTGGCGCTGGCGATCTTCGGCGCCGGCTGCCTCGGCTGCGTGCTGGCGCCGAGCCTGCCTGTCCTGGTGGTCGCGCGCGTGGTGCAGGGCTTCGGCGGCGGCGCGCTGCTGACCCAGGCGCAGGCGCTGATCGGGGAGGCGCTGCCGCCGCGCGAACGCGGCCGCTACCAGGCGTGGATCGCCGGGTCCTTCGCCTTCGCCTCGGCCTTCGGGCCCGTCGCGGGCGGCTACCTGACGCAGATCTTCGGCTGGCGGTCGGTCTTCGTGACGTTGCTGCCGCTGGCGCTGCTTTGTGCCTGGCTGGCGAGGCGGCTGCCCCGCGTGGCGCCGTCGCGCGGCGGGGCGAAGCTGCATTTCGACTGGGCGGGGCTGGCGCTCTTCGCGGTGGCCGTGGCGGCGGCGCTGGTAGCGCTGGACCGGGCGCGGCGGTTCGACGTCGCGCTGATGCCGCTGGCGCTCGGCCTCGCGGTGCTGGCCGTCGTGGCGACGGCGCTGCTGCTGCGCACGGAACGGGCGGCGCGCGACCCCCTGCTGCCGCTGGCGATGTTCGCCGAGCCCTCGATCTGGCGGTGCTACCTGCTCTCGGCGCTGATCGTGGGCGCGCAGGTGGGGATGATCTCCTTCCTGCCGGTCTGGTTGCAGACGGTGCGCGGCCTGGCGCCGGGGCCGTCGGGGCTGATGCTGCTGGCGATGTCCCTCGGCGGGGCCTCGGGGGCGATGTTCTCCGGCCGGATGGTGGCGCGGACCGGCCATGCGATGCGCTGGCCGGCGGTCTTCCTGCCGGTGGGGAGCCTGCTCTGGGCCGTGGGCGCGGTGACGGCACCTGACCTGCCGCTCGCGGCCTTCGTGCCCCTGCTGGCGGTGGCGGGCTTCTGCTCGGGCACTTCCTTCCCGGTGGTGCAGGTGACGGTGCAGATGGCGGCGGGGCAGGCGAGGCTGGGCGCGGCCTCGGCCGGCGTCGCCTTCTCCCGCAACTTCGGTGCCGCGGTGGGCACGGCGCTGGTGGCGGCGGCGGTCTTCGCGGCGGTCAGCCTGGCCGGGGCAGGGGGCGCCTTCCAGCGGTTGGTCGCGGAGGGGCCTTCCTTCCTCGTCGCGCTGGGGCCGGAGGCTGCGGCGGCGCTGCGCGCGCAACTCGCCGAGGCGTTCCGGATGCTGTTCGTCGCCGCTTCGGTGCTCACGGCGGCCGGTGCGCTGCTCGCCTGGCGGGTGCCGCTGCGGCGGTTCTGATACGCGGCGTGCGGGGGGCGCCACCTTCGTGTGACTTGCGTGCGGGGCTCGGCAGCCGCCCACCCGCGCGCGCATGCTGCGAAGGAGGCACCATGGCCGCTGCACCCGTTCCCCACCCCGCCATGCTGCCGGTGCATGCGGGGCTGCACGCCGCCGCAGCGGCGATTCTGCACCTTAGCGGGGCGTAGGCGCCGCTTCCGCGTCCAGGCGCTTCAGGCGGAAGCCGAGGGCGACCAGGATCACGCCCATCACCAGCGCCTCGATCGCCACGATCCAGACCAGCGCCACCAGCCCCGGGCCGGGCCGGGCCAGAAGGATGGCGCCGAACAGCACGGTCACGGCGCCGAGCAGCCCGAGCAGCACATCCGCCGCGCGGAAGGCGAGGACGATTCTCGCCACCCCCACCGCGACCGCGAACCCACCTGCCATCAGCACGAAGAGGAAGAGCGACAGCCCCGGCGCCACCAGCAGCGCCACTGCCGCGGCAAGCGAGAGCAATCCGTCCAGCCAGGTCCAGGCCCCGTGCTCCCCCTTGCCGGCGATGGCCTGCCAGATGGTCGCGCCGCCTTCCACCGCGAGCCAGGCGGTGAGGAAGGCGAGCAGCGCGAAGATGCTGAGCCCCGGATTGAGCAAGGTGAGCACGCCGAACAGGATCGCCGCCGCGCCGCGCAGCACGAAGGCCCACCAGTGGCGGGCCATGCCGCGCAGGATGGTCACCTTCGCGTGGCCGGGCAGGCCGTGCGGGCTGTCGGTCATAGGGATGCGCTCCGCCGATGGGCGGACAGCCTAGGCTGGCCTGGCGGTGCCGGGGAAGCGTCGCGGGCGGTGGTGGAGCTGAGGGGAATCGAACCCCTGACCTCCTCATTGCGAACGAGGCGCTCTCCCAACTGAGCTACAGCCCCGACCCGCGCGAGGCGCGCTGAGTGCCCCAGCCTTGGCAGGAAGTCAACCCGCCTTCCGCGCCGCCTTGCCGGGGGAGGGGGCCGCCACTAGGTTCCCCGCACTTTGCGGGAGGGCCCATGCGCGCGCTGTTCTGGCTGCTGGACACGGCTATCAATCTCTACGTCTGGGCGTTGATCATCGCCGCGGTGCTGTCCCTGCTGCTCGCCTTCAACATCCTCGATTCGCGCAACCGGCTGGTCTGGTCGATCGCGGACTTCTTCTACCGCGTGACGGAACCGGTCCTGCGGCCGATCCGGCGGCGCCTGCCGAACTTCAACGGCGTGGACCTTTCGCCCCTCGTGCTGATCCTGCTGCTGCAGGCGCTGCGCATCCTGCTGGCCGAGATCCAGGTCGGGCTGCTGCGCAACGGCATCGGCTGGTGAGCTTCTGGCGGGCCGAGACCGATGCCGTGCTGGTCCGCGTGAAGGTGCAACCCAAGGCGCGGCGGCGCGGCCTCGGCGGGGTGAAGGCCGCGGCGGGCGGCCCGCGACTCGCCATCGCAGTCGCCGAGGCGCCCGAGGACGGCCGCGCCACCCGCGCCGCCTGCGAGGCTTTGGCCGAGGCGCTCGGCATCGCCGCTTCCGGCGTGACCTTGGCGCAGGGCGCCGCGTCCCGCGAAAAGACGCTCCGTGTGGCCGGCGACCCGGCCGTTCTCGTCCCGAAACTGGAGGCGCTGGCATGAGCGCACGCATTCTCGACGGCAAGGCGATCGCCGCGCGCATCCGCGCCGGGCTCGCCGAGCGCGTCGCCACATTGTCCTTCCGCCCCGGCCTGCGCGTCGTAAGGGTTGGGGAAGACCCGGCCTCCGGCGTCTATGTCCGCAACAAGGACAAGGCTGCCACGGCCGCGGGCTTCGATAGCGCCACCATCCACCTGCCGGCCGAGACGACCGAGGCGGACCTCCTCGCCACCATCGCCCGGCTGAATGCCGACCCGGCGGTGGACGGCATCCTGGTGCAATTGCCGTTGCCCGCGCATATCCGGACCGAGGCCGCCATCGCGGCGGTGGACCCGGCCAAGGACGTGGATGGCTTCCATCCGCTGAACGCCGGGCGCCTCGCCGCCGGCCAGCCCGGCCTGGTGCCCTGCACGCCGCGCGGCGTGATGCACATCCTCGCCGAATCCGGCGTCGCGCTGCGCGGGGCGCGGGCGGTGGTGCTCGGACGGTCGCAGATCGTCGGCCGGCCGATGGCGCAACTCCTGCTGGGCGCGGACTGCACCGTGACCATCGCCCATTCGCGCACCAGGGACCTCGCCGCCGAATGCCGCCGCGCCGAGATCCTGGTCGCCGCCGTCGGCCGGCCGGAGATGGTACGCGGCGACTGGATCGCCCCCGGCGCCGTGGTGGTCGATGTCGGCATCAACCGCCTGCCCGACGGGAAGCTGGTCGGCGATGTCGCCTTCGCCGAGGCCGCCGCCGTCGCCGGCGCCATCACCCCCGTGCCGGGCGGCGTCGGCCCGATGACCATCGCCTGCCTGCTCGAGAACACGCTCGACGCCGCCATCGCGCGGCGGGGTGCCGCGTGATCCTGCTGCGCATCCTGCAGGTGGTTGGCGTCGCCGGCATCCTCGCCTGCGCGCACCTCGCCTGGCAGGCCACGCCCTGGGGCGGGGAGGGCTGGGCCCGCGCCCGGCTGCTCTATGCCGGGGCGGGCGCCATCCCGGCGCTGGCGCTGCTCGGCATCGCCTCGCTCTGTGCCGCGCTGCGACGCCAGGCGCAGGAGATCGCGGCCCTGAAGGACACGCTGGCGCGGATCGAGAAGCGGCTGGGGGCGTGACCCCGGGCACGCTCGGCCTCGCCGCGCTGTTCGTCCTGGTCTGGGCATCCGCCTTCAACGCGGCGCGGATCGTCGCGCTGGAATGGCCGCCGATCACGGCTCTGGCGCTGCGCTTCGCCGTGGGCGTGCCATTGCTGGTCGCCGCCGCCTGGCTGCTGCGGGCGCGGCTGCCGGCGCGGGGCGACCTTCCGCGCATCGCCGCCATGGGCGCCTTCGGGATGGGTGGCTACCTCGCCTGCGCCTGGGCGGCCTCGGCGATGATCCCTTCGGGGCTGGTGGCGCTGCTGTCGGCGACGGCGCCGCTGTTCGTGGCGCTGGGGGAACGGCTGGTCTTCGGCAGGCGGCTGGCACCGCAGGCCTGGGCCGGGCTCGCGCTGGGCTGGGCCGGGGTGGCCACGCTCGGCCTGCCGCGCGCCGCTGCGGGGCTCGAGGCGGCGGCCATGGGCGGCATCGCCCTGGCGCTGGCCGGCGCGCTGTCCCAGGCGGGCGGCTTGCTGGCCTTCGCACCCGCCAGGGGGCGGCTCGATCCCTGGATGTCCAATCTCGGCCAGACGGCGGTGGCGGCCCTGGTGGTCACGCCGCTGGCCTTCGCGCTGGAGGCCTCGCCAGCGGCCGCACCCGGTTGGGTGGCCGTGGTGGCGCTCGCCTGGTCCGTCGTGGTCGTCGGGCTTGGCGGCTATGCGCTCTATTTCGTGCTGCTGCGGCGCATGCCGCCATCCTCCGCCGCCGCGCTGCAACTGCTGGCGCCGCCGGTCGCCGCCTTGCTCGGCTGGGCGATGCTGGGCGAGACGCTGCGCCTCACCGACCTCGCCGGCGGGGCGGTGACGCTGGCCGGGCTGACCCTGCTGCTGCGCGCGCCGCGCTGATCAGCCGGCCTGCATCGCCTCGGCCACCGCGCGGTCCGCGGGGTCCGCGCTGGCGGCAAGGCCGGCGACGACGCCCGCACGGTCGGCCTCGCTGCGGTTCTGGCTGAGCTTGCGCTTGCCGATCAGCGTCTCGATGCGCAGCACGATGCCGACGATGCCCTTGAGCTGCGCGGCGACGAAGGCCTCCGGCGCGTCGGTCACCGCCCAGGGCTCGGCGCGCGGGGCCTCCTGCCGGTCCGTCAGGCGGGAGACGATGGCGTGCAGCCGTTCCGCGTCCTCGATCACCTCGACCGGCCCGATCGCGTGCACGGCGACGTAGTTCCAGGTCGGCACCACGCGCTCGTGCTCCTGCTTGGACGGGTAGAGGGACGGGGACACATAGGCCTCCGGCCCGGTGAAGATCGCGCGCGCCATGCCGGCCGCGGCGAGGCCCTTCCAATGCGGGTTGGCCTTCGCGACATGGCCGTAGAGCGTGCCGTGCGGGCCCTCGTTCTCGTGCAGCGTCAGCGGCAGGTGGGTCGCCTCGGGCGCGCCGCCGTCCGGCGCGGCGGAGACGATCAGCGCCAGGCGCGCCGCGCGCATGATCTCCCGCAGAACCTCGGGGCGGTCCTCACGAAAGGCGGGCGGGTTGTACATGGCGCAATGTTCCTTTCGGGTGCAGGCTACGCGCCGGCGCGGCCGTTGCGGAAGCGGCGCGCGCGGCACGGGAGGCATGCGATGGACGAGGACCGCTTCAACATGGAACTGAGGAAGTTCCTCAAGCAGGTGGGCGTCACCTCGCAGCGCGAGGTCGAGCGCGTGGCCCGCGAGGGCGTAGGCCGCGTGAAGGTGCTGCGGCTGAAGATGACGCTCACCACGCCCGACGCGCCCGGCCTGAACCACATCGTCGAGACCGACATCGCGCTCGACTGAGGCGCCGGGTTCAGAGAGCGGCGTTCGTCGCCCGCAGGCGCCGGGCGAGTTCGTCCATCACGAACCAGACGAAATGCGGAACCTCTTCCACCGCATGGCGGAAGGTGCGCTCGTCGAGCACCGCCAGCTCGCAATCGATCGTCGCGATCGCATTGGTGCTGCGGGTGCGCCCGTCGATGAGGGAGACGATGCCGAGCGCATCGCCCTTCATGAGCGTCTCGATCGTCCGCCCTCGGCTCGCGATCTCCACCATGCCGTTGAGGACGACGTACATGTACCGGGCGGGATCGCCCTCGCGGAAGATGGTGTCGCCGGCCGCGTACGACTGCACGGTTCCGAGCGAACTCACGGTCTGGCACATGTCGACATCGGCGATGTTCGTTGCGGACATTTGAAGCCCTCCCATCCCGCCTGGCAGGGACGTCCCGATGGACCCCGGCCATGTCGCCCCCTGTAACCTTTGTCGCGAACGCAGGAGATTCAATACCGCAATGGCTGACCCGAACCTGATCCGGCTGACCGCCACCGAGGCGGTCGCCAGGCTTCGCGCGCGCGAGGTCTCGCCGCTCGAACTCATCGACGCCGCCGCCGCGCGCATCGCCGAGGTGGAACCCGCGGTGAACGCGCTGCCGACGCTCTGCCTGGACCGCGCGCGGGACCACGCCAAGGCGCTGATGCGCGGCGAAGGTCGCGCGGCGGAAGGCGAGGCGGGCTGGCTCGCCGGGCTGCCGGTGGCGATCAAGGACCTGACCGAGGTCGGCGGCGTGCGCACCACCTTCGGCAGCCCGATCTTCGCCGACCACGTGCCGGAACGCAGCCACCCGATCGTCGAGCGCATCGAGCGCAAGGGCGGCATCGTCATCGCGAAATCCAACACGCCCGAGTTCGGCGCCGGCGGATCGACCTTCAACGAGGTCTTCGGCCGCACGCGCAACCCGTGGAACACCTCGCTGACCTGCGGCGGATCGACGGGCGGCGGCGCGGTGGCGCTGGCGACGGGAGAGGTCTGGCTCGCGCACGGTTCGGACCATGGAGGGTCGCTGCGGCGGCCGGCGACCTACTGCTCGGTCGTCGGGCTGCGGCCTTCTCCGGGGCGCGTGACGCGCGGCGCGCAGGAGGACCTGTGGTCGCCGCTGTCGGTGCAGGGCCCGATGGCGCGCAACGTCGCGGACCTGGCGCTGTTCCTCGACACCATGGCGGGCTGGGACATCGACGACCCGATGACCTATGACGCGCCGGCGCGCTCCTACGCCGATGCCGTCGCGGCCGCCGAGGCTGAGAAGCCGCTGCGCATCGCCTTCACCGCCGATTTCGGCGGCACCCTGGCGATGGACCGCGAGATGGCGGCGATCTGCGCGAAGGAAGTCCGTCGCCTCGAGAGCCTCGGCATCGCCATCGAGGAGATGCACCCCGATCTCGGCGCGCTGAACGAGGCCTTCCTCGTGCTGCGCAGCCAGCATTTCGTGGTGGATCGCGAGGAGCTGCTCGCGACGCGGCGCGACAAGCTGAAGCCGGACATCATCTGGCAGACCGAGCGCGGGCTGGCCGAGACACCTTCGCGCCTCGCCTGGGCGGAGCACGAGCGCGCGCGCTTCTTCCGCGCCATGCGCGACATCTTCGCCCGCTGCGACGTGCTGGTGACGCCGGGTGCCTCCACGCCCGCCTTCGATGTGACGCTGCGCGCGCCGGAGAAGATCGGCGGGAAGGTGCTCGACAACTATATGGGCGGCTCGCTGATCAACGCCTTCGCGACTCTTGCCGGCTGCCCGGCGGTCGCGGTGCCGTGTGGCTTCGACCAGTATGGCAGGCCGGTCGGGCTGCAGGTGGTGGCACCCCCGCGGCAGGATGCGCGCGCCCTGCAGGTGGCCGCGCTGTTCGAGAGGCTGACCGGACTGGACCGGCTGCTGCCGCTCGATCCGCGCCCGGGGACCGTGCCGCCCTACGAGTGATACCGGCGGCCCCATATCCTGACCCGCGGCCTGCGAAGCGGGCCGCGGCAGCGAATGCGGCCCGTCGGCAGTCCGGCGAAGCCAGGCGGGCGGACGCGCGGCACCCGGCGCCTGAGGGCGAGAAGACACGCATGACAGCGGCCGATGACATTCATCGCTGTCATGAGGGGGGCGGGGGCCGCGGGTTGTCCGCGGCTTCGCGTCGCCCTCTGCCTCGCCTGCCGGCCGCAGCGCCCATGGCGGCCCCCGCGCCGAATCCACGACTTCCCAAGACTTCCTGAAGCCTGTCTCCAAGCCCCTCCGGCAGGGGCTGCGTAGGGTTCGACCACGTCCTCGGGGCGGGTCGGGCACCAAGCCACGGCACCATTCCCGGGACGCGACCGCCCATCGCAATCCGCCGCGCGGCCTCGGACGCCGCCCGGCCGACCCGAGGAGACAGGCCATGAACGCAGTCACCGGCACCGCCGAGATGGAAGCCCCCAAGACGAAGAAGGAGAAGCCGCCGCTCAACGGCGTGAACACGCCCGCGCTGCTCGCCACCATCGGCGTCGTCGCCGGCCAGCCGCAGCTCGCCAAGTTCCAGTTCCGCGCCCAGGGGCAGTGGAAGTCCGGCACGCACATGCAGGGCACCATGCTCGGCTTCGCCGGCGCGGGCGGGGAGCACGCGCACAAGTTCGCCACCGTGGCGCACAGCGACCATCCGGCCGTGCTCTGTGGTGAGGATGCGGGCCCGACGCCCACCGAGTGGATCCTGCACGGCCTCGCCGGCTGCTTGACCGCGGGCATCGCCAACATCGCCGCCGTGCGCGGCGTGAAGCTGCATTCGGTTGAGACCGAGATCGAGGCCGACATCGACCTGCAAGGGATCCTCGGCCTCTCCGACAAGGTGCGGAACGGCTTCAGCGATGTCCGCGTCAACTTCAAGGTCGCCGGCGACGCGCCGGCCGAGACGCTGAAGGCGATCGTCGCGCAGGCCAAGGCGCGTTCCGCCGTCTTCGACATCATGACCAACGGCGTGCCGGTCTCCGTTTTCGTGGAGGCCTGACCGCGCCCGGCCGGCGGCGTGCCCCCGCCGCCGGCCCTCCCGCCCAGCGGAGGACAGCATGCGGACCACCGACGCCATTATCATCGGCGCCGGCCAGGCCGGGCTTGCCATGAGCCACTGCCTGGCCGCGCACGGCATCGACCACGTGGTCCTGGAACGCGGCCGCGTCGCCGAGCGCTGGCGCAGCGAGCGCTGGGACAGCCTCCGCCTGCTCACCCCGAACTGGATGAGCCGCCTGCCCGGCTGGTCCTATCGCGGCGACGACCCCGATGGCTTCATGACCATGCCCGAGGTGGTCGCGCATCTCGAAGGCTACGCGGCCGCGGCACCCGTCGAGTCCGGCGTCGCCGTCCATGCGCTGCATCCCGCGCTCTTCGGCTACCGGCTGGAGACCTCGGCCGGCACCTTCGCCGCGCGTGCCGTCGTCATCGCCACCGGGCAGTGCGACCTGCCGCACATCCCCGCCATGGCCGCCGCGCTGCCGAAGGCGATCCGCCAGGTGACGCCTTCCTGCTACCGCAACCCTGGGCGGCTGCCGCCGGGCGGCGTGCTGGTGGTCGGCGCCTCCGCCTCCGGCGTGCAGATCGCGGAGGAGATCCATCGCTCCGGCCGCCCGGTGACGCTCGCCGTCGGCCGCCACACGCGGCTGCCGCGGCGCTGGCGGGGACGCGACATCCTCGACTGGATGCAGCGCGCCGGCGTGCTCGAGGAACGCGCGGAGCAGGTTCGCGATCTCGCCGCCGCGCGGGCGCAACCTTCGCTCCAGTTGATCGGACGCCATGCGAGCCTCGACCTCGGCACGCTGCGCGCCATCGGCGTGCGGGTCGCAGGGCGCTTGGAGGCGATCGCGGGTGCGCGCGTGACGCTGCGCGACGACCTCGCCGAGACGACCGAGGCGGCGCAGCGCACGCTGGACCGGCTGCTCGCGCGCCTCGGCGCCGTCGCCGATGCGGAAGGCGCGCCGGATGAGCCGCACCCGCCGCCGCTCGCGCCCTTCGCGTCCTCGCTACGCGGGATCGACCTGGCGGCGGATGGCATCCGCACCGTGCTCTGGGCCACCGGCTTCCGGCGCAACTACGCCTGGCTGCGCCTGCCGGTGCTCGATGCCGCGGGGGAGATCCGCCACCAGGGCGGCGTCACGCCGATGCCCGGGCTCTACGTGCTCGGCCTGCGCTTCCTGCGCCGGCGCAACTCGAACTTCCTCGACGGCGTCGGCGCCGATGCCGAGGCGCTGGCCGCCGAACTCCACGCCCACCTCGCCACGCAACGCCGCGCCGCGGCCTGACGGAAGGAAGCCTGCCATGAAGCCGATGGAACGCTTCGATGCCCTGGTCGTCGGCGCGCGCTGCGCCGGCGCCGCCGCCGCGATGCTGATGGCGCGGCATGGGATGCGCGTGCTCGCGGTCGATCGCGGCGGCTACGGGACGGACACGCTCTCGACGCACGCGCTGATGCGCGGCGGGGTGATGCTGCTCGCGCGCTGGGGCCTGCTGCCGCGCCTCGTCGAGGCCGGTACGCCGCCGATCCGCCGCACCACCTTCCACTATGGCGAGGAAGCCATCGCCGTGGACCTCCGCCCCGGCGACGGGGTGGATGCGCTCTACGCGCCGCGCCGGACGCTGCTCGACAGCGTGCTGGTGGATGCCGCCTGGGAAGCGGGCGCCGAGGTGCGCCACCACCACACGGTCACCTCGCTGCTGCACGATGACGGTGGCCGCGTCACCGGCGCGGTCGTGGTGGATGAGGTAGGGCGGGAGCACGCGATCGCCGCCGGGCTCGTGGTCGGCGCGGACGGCATCGGCTCCACCGTCGCGAGGCTGGCTGGCGCGCCGGTGGTCGAGCAGGCGCACCACGCCGCCACTGTCCTGTATGGCTACCTTCCGGGCCTCGCGGACACCGGCACGCATTGGCATTACGCGGTCGGCGCAAGTGCGGGGCGCATCCCGACCAATGCCGGGCGGCATTGCGTCTTCGCCTCCGTCCCGCCCGAACGCTTCCGCGCCGAGATGCGCGGCGACCGCCTGGCGGCGCTGCTGCGCGTGCTGCAGGAGGTCTCGCCGGAGTTGGCGGAGGAGGTCGCCGCCACCGCGCCCGATGGCGAGCTGATGGCCTTCGCCGGTCGGAAGGGCTTCCTGCGCCAGCCCACCGGGCCCGGCTGGGCGCTGATCGGGGATGCCGGTTACTTCAAGGACCCGATCACCGCGCATGGCATCACCGACGCGCTGCGCGACGCCGCCCTGCTGGCCGAGGCCGCGGGCGAAGGCACCCAGGCCGCCTTCACCCGCTTCGCCACGCGGCGGGACGATCTCTCGCTTCCGCTTTTCCACGTCACCGACGAGATCGCCGGCTATGCTTGGACGCTGGAGGAGGCCAAGGCGATGCACCTCAGGCTCAATGCGGCGATGAAGCGCGAAGTGGCGGCGCTCACGGCGGAGGCGGTGCGATGAGCGACCCCTGGTCCCGCACCCTCGCCGGGCGCCCGCGACAGGGGCAGGCGGCCGAGCGCACGCGCCGCACCTCCATGGCCGATGTCGAGGCCTTCACCGCCATCACCGGCGACCGCAATCCGCTGCACTATGACGCGGCGCTCGCGGCGGCATCCCCCTTCGGCGGGCTGATCGTGCAGGGCGGCGTCACCTCCGGCCTGCTCAACGCCGTGGTGGCGGAGAACCTTCCCGGTCCGGGCACCGTCTTCCTTGGCGTCGAATGGCGCTTCGTGAAGGCGGTGCGCGTGGGCGAGGAGATCACCGCGCGCGTTGAGGTCACCTCGGTGCGCGACGACAAGCCGATCTGCACGCTGGCCACCACCGTGCGCAACGCGGCGGGCGAGGACTGCCTGACCGGCACCGCCGTGACCTGGACCGCGCCCTTGCGCCCGCAGGGCTGATCGCGGGGAAATCTCCACGCCGCCGCAAGGTGGTCTCCAAGCATCGCGCCGCGGCGCGGCGGAGACTGCGGCAACCCCGGCCATTCCGGCCGGGGCCGCAGAGAGGAGATCCGCCATGACCGTCTTCACCGCCGAGAAGCTGCCGGGCGGCCGCCGGAGCGGCCCCGAATGGTTCCGCCATATCGCCGGCAACGCCCTCGCGGCGCGGAATGCGAAGCGCGCACCGCTGTCCTGGAAGGACGAACTCGCGCGCCTCTACCCGCCGTCCTGAACTTCCGTCCCGGCAGGCGTGCCGTCCCCGAGGCCCGCCTGCCGCAGCCCTTCGAGGCACATCTCGACCAGCGCTTCATCCGCGCAGAAGAAGAAATCGGATCGCGCGGTGTCGAGCGTGTAGCCCGGCTCCTTTTCCAGCAGCCTGGCCAGGGCGCGGCGCGCCTCCTCGATCCGCCCAGTGAGGCCGAGCGCCGCGACGAGCATCAGATGCGGCCAGGCCTTGGCATTCGACACCCGCGTTGCGCGGCGCGCGTATTCCACCGCCTCGGGGAATTCGCGCAGGTAGATGTGGGCGAGCGCGCGCGCGGCGTGGAAACTCGACAGATGCGGGTCGCGCGGGCTGAGTTCCGTGGCGCGCTCGATCTGCGCCATGCCCTCCCGCGGCCGGCCACTCCAGACCAGGGTGCAACCGAGCGCGAAGTACGCCTGCGCGAAGCTCGGGTTCAGCGCGACGGATTGCTCGAGCAGCGCGATCGCTTCCTCGTAGTCGTGGCGGAAGGCGTGGACGCGGCCGAGGACGCAGAGGTTCATGCAGTCCTGGCTGTCGAGCGATACCGCGCTGCGGCTCAGGCGCAGGGCCTCGTCGAGCAGCGCCTCGCGTCCCTCCCGCTCGCTCACCACCGTCTCCTGCAGCAGCACGTAGGCGAGCGCGCCATGGGCGCGGGCGAAGCCGGGGTCGAGTTCGACGGCGCGGCGGAACATCGCCTCCGCTTCCTTGATGCTGGGCTCGGTGAAGCCCCAGAGGTGGAAGAGCCCGCGCTGATAGCAATCCCAGGCGCCGAGATTGGTCGGCGGGCGGCGCACGGCCGCCTCGCGTTCGAGCCGCGCGAGTTCGGGTTCGATGGCGGCCGCGATCTGCTCCGCCATGGCACGCTGCACGTCGAGCACATCCGCGAGCGCGAAGTCGTAGGTTTCCGACCAGAGCTGCGTGGCGGTCTCCGCGCTGACCAGGTCGGCGGAGAGCCGCACGCGGTCGCCGCGCTTGGCGACGCTGCCATGCACCAGGTAGCGCACGCCGAAGGCCGTGCCGATCTCGCGTGCATCCACGTCCTTGCCGCGGAAGGCGACGGCGGTGTGGCGGCTCAGCACATCCATCCAGCGGTGCCGCGCGAGCAGGCGGATCACGTCCTCCGTCAACCCGTAGCTGAAATAGTCGGTGTCCGGTTCCGAAGAGAGGTTGGTGAAGGGCAGCACGACCACGGAGGGCCGGCTCGACGGGTCGGGCCGGGGGGCCTCCGCAGCCACCGGCGCGCGGGATTCCTGTGCCTCCTCGTCGGGTTCCTCGGTGACTTCGCCGACGAAGCGGAAGCCGCGCTTGTGGATGGTCTTGATGAGCGACTGGCGCTCGCCGTCGTCGCCGACCGCCTTGCGCGCGGCGTTGATGCGGCTGCTGAGCGCGGCCTCGGAAACGATGCGGCCGTTCCATACGACGTCAAGCAACTCGTCCTTGCTGACGACGCGGTCGCGATTGCGGACGAGGTGCAGCAACAGGTCGAAGACCTGCGGCTCGACATGCACGCGAATGCCGTCGCGCCGCAGTTCCTGTCGGCGCAGATCCACCTCGTGCCCGGAAAAGGCGAGGGGCATCGATATCCTCTCCGGTAATGTGAGGTCCCATGCGGGGCCGCTCACGGCGCCATGCGCCGCGAGAGCAGGTATATCGGTCCGCCGGCCGCGCTGCTCAACCTTTCGGACGGCCGTTCGCGGCGAGGTGTGATCTCCCGCAGATCTCCATGCATCGGCCAGCTTTCCGCCAAGCGCGTGCGCCTGCGCGGCGGCATTGTCCACGGGCCGCGGCGATGGCGCCGGCTGGAGCGGTCTCCGTTCGCCTCAGCTCACGGGTACCGCTCCAGGCCATTGTTTCTGCGAGCATCTTCACCCGATCGGGCGATTCCACCTGATCGGGATCTGCTCAAAGCAAGGAGATCCGACCATGCCCACCATCGGCACCCTGTTGGTCCGGCTCGCGGAACGGCATGAGCGTGCTCGCGACCGGCGGCTGCTGGTCGATATGGATGCGCGGGTGTTGAGAGATATCGGCCTCGGCCGCGAGGAGGTCGTGGCCGAGGCATCCAGGTTCTGGTGGCGCGTCTGACGCCTGGGGGCGGTGCGGTGTCGCGGGGGCGCGCCCGGCGTCCGGCCGCGCGCGCTCCCGCCGGGCGGCTATTGCGGCTGGATCCCGGCCGCCCGGGCCGCGGCCCCCCACTTCTCCATCTCCGCCTGGACGAAGCTGCGCATCTCATCCGGGGAGTTCGACACGATCTCCGCCCCGAGCGTCTTGTGCCGATCGACCACGGTTGGGTTCCGCAGCGCCGCGCGGATGTCGGTGTTGAGCTTCGCCAGCACGGCGGGCGGCAGGTTGGCCGGCGCGATCACCATGCCCCAGGTCGATGCCTCGAAGCCCGGCAGCGTCTCGCCGATCGTCGGCACGTCGGGGAGTTGCGCGCTGCGCCGCGCGCCCGTCGTCGCCAGCGCCTTGAGCGCACCGGACTGGATGTGCGGCAGCGCGGCGGGGACGGTGTCGAACATGATGTTCACGCGGTTGGCGATCAGGTCCGGATGCGCCTGTGTGCTGCCGCGATAGGGCACGTATTCCAGCGTGATGCCCGTGCGCTGCGCGAAGAGCACCGGCGCCAGCCGCACCACGCCGCCCGTGCCCGCGAAGGTCACGCCCGGGTTGCGCTTCGCGTGGTCCACGAGCTCCGCCGCCGTGTTCGGCGCGAAGGCGCGCGGCGCGCAGAGCACCAGCGGCGTAGCCGTCGTCTGCGTCACGAAGGTGAAGTCGCGCATCGTGTCGAAGGGCAGCCGGTAGAAGGCCGCATTGACCGGATGCCCGACCGAGACGAGCCCGAGCGTGTAGCCATCCGCCGGGCTGCGCGCGACGACCTCGGTGCCGATCACGCCGTCGGCGCCGGCGCGGTTCTCCACCGGCACCGGCTGGCCCCAGGCGGCGGCCAGCGGGTCGGCGATCAGGCGCGCGGTGATGTCGGAGACGCCGCCTGGCGTGTAGGGGACGACGATGCGGACCGCGCGGTTCGGGAATGCCGCCTGCGCGGCGGCGCTGCGGCCGGTGAGAAGCCCGGGCGCGGCAAGGGCCGCGGCGCCGAGGGCGCGACGGGTGATGGTCATGGCGTCTTCCTTCTCCCTCCGGAGCTCTGCGGCCCGGCGGCGCCATCCTGGCGGGAATTCCGCCCGGGCGGGAAGTGACGTAAAGCCGGGCGCATGAAGATCCTCGCCATCGAGGGCGCGCTCGCCCGCTGTTCCGCCGCCGTGCTGGCGGATGGCCGCGTGGTTGCGGCCGAGGAAGCGGAGGCCCCGCGCGGCCACCCGTCGCTGCTGCCGCCCATGGCCGCGGCGGTGCTGGCGCGCGCCGGCCTGGCG
>NZ_JAAEDM010000064.1 GCF_018129065.1 Neoroseomonas soli
GCATGTCGAGACGCCGCGCGCCGTGACCGGCCCCGTCGCCGTGCCCGGCACGCATGCCCCGCTGCCCGCCGCCGCGAAGCTGATGGCCGAGACCGGCGCGACCGCGGCCGCCATCGGCGCCGGCACGGGCAAGGACGCCCGGATCACCAAGGGCGACGTGCTCGACTTCCTCGCGCGCCCCGCCGCCGCCCCGGCCGCCGCGACCGCGCCCAAGGCGGCGCGCGCGCTGGAAGCCGGCGAGGAACGCGTGAAGATGACGCGCCTGCGCACGACCATCGCGCGCCGCCTCAAGGAAGCGCAGAACACCGCCGCCATGCTCACCACCTTCAACGAGGTGGACATGGGCGCGGCGATGGCGCTGCGCGCCGAGTACAAGGACGCCTTCGAGAAGAAGCACGGCGTGAAGCTCGGCTTCATGTCCTTCTTCGTGAAGGCCTGCGTCGCCGCGCTCAAGGAATTCCCCGCGGTCAACGCCGAGATCGACGGCGACGAGATCGTCTACAAGAACTTCGTCCACATGGGCATCGCGGTGGGCGGCCCGTCCGGCCTGGTCGTGCCGGTGGTGCGCAATGCCGACACCCTCTCCTTCGCCGAGATCGAGAAGACCATCGGCGCCTTCGGCAAGAAGGCCCGCGACGGCGCGCTCAAGCTCGACGAACTGGCCGGCGGTTCCTTCACCATCACCAATGGCGGCATCTACGGATCGCTGATGTCCACGCCGATCCTGAACCCGCCGCAGTCCGGCATCCTGGGCATGCACAAGATCCAGGAGCGCCCGATGGCGATCGGCGGCAAGGTCGAGATCCGGCCGATGATGTACATCGCCCTCTCCTACGACCACCGCATCGTCGATGGTAAGGAAGCCGTCTCCTTCCTCGTGCGGGTCAAGGAGAGCATCGAGGATCCGCGCCGGCTGATGCTCGACATCTAAGCCGCCATCCGTCTCGTGGACGGGGGCGTGGCCCCGTTTCCACGGGGCCGCACACCCCCGTCCATCCGGGCCCTGCGGACATCCCGCAGGGTCGAGCACGGAGGCCGCGCCACGTCATCCCGACGTGGGCGGCCTTCACCTTTCCGCGGCCCGCGCCGGGCGTGCCGCGCCATGCCATACGCAGGAGAACCAACCATGCGCAGCCGTGAAGGCCAGTTTTCCGACGCGCGCCCGATCCAGCGCAGCCAGGCGGAGAAGGAGAAGCTGCTCCGCGAGCTCAAGGACACGCTGGCCGGGCTGAAGCCGCACGCCGCGCCGTCCATGCGCACCGCCCTGACCCAGCGGATCCGGGAGCTCGAGTCCGAACTGGGCGTCGCCGCAAAGAGGTAGCCCGCGTCGTGGGAGGGGCCCCGCCCCTCCCCTTCGCCTCCGTGCCGGGCCGGAGGCGCACCTGCTGCCCTCCATCCGCCCTTCCGCCGGCCGAGGCCATCGAAGGGACTGCCGCGGGGCCCTCCTGCGCCACCCGGCACCCACGTCACGCGCATCCCATGCGCCGGCTGGGAGACCAGGGCCTTCCCGGCCCGCAGGACCCCGGCCCGCCCATGCCGGCGCCGCCATGCCGAACGGCGGGGGCCGCGCCCCGCCCGGCTACCTCCTCACCTTGCCCTGAAGCACTTCATCGCAGCGGCGTGCGCCAGCGCACATCCTGCGGCGTCCGGCCTTCCCACAATGGAGCATGCCATGGCCGCCACGGGACGCCTCGCCATTGCCTTGATGCTGTTCGCCGCGCCGCCCGCCGGTGCCGGGGCCAATCCCCTCGTCGGCACCTGGCTCGCCAGCCAGGGCGGGCAGGCGGTCGAACTGACCCTTTCGGCGGATGGCGCCTTCGCACGCCGCGACCTCGGCCCGGGCGGGACGGACATGACCGTGTCCGGCCGCTGGATGATGGCCGGCAGCGGCCCCTGGCTGCGCCTGACCATCGAGGACTGGGCACCGCGCCGCGCCTGCGGGCTGCTCGGCTGCACCGCCATCGGCATGCTGCCGGGCGAGACCTACCGCTACGTCCTGCACGGCGAGGACCGGCTCCTGCTCGAGGATTCAGGCGGCCCCACCGAATACCGGCGCGCGGGGTAGCGCCATGACCGGATGCAGCCCCCAGGCCGAGGCCGCCCTCGCCCTTGCCGCCGATCGCGAACAGTGCCGCGCCGGCTTCGGCGCGCTGCTCGCCCGCGCCGACCTGCCGGCCATCGCGGCGACGGAACTGGTCCGGCGCTACCAGGAACCGCACCGCGCCTACCACGACTCGGCACATGCCGGGCTGCTCTGGCTGCGCCACCTGATGCATGGCGGTGATCCGGGCGACCGCGACATGGCACTGGCGATCCTGTTCCACGACGCGGTCTACGAACCGCTGACGAAGGACAACGAGGCGCGGTCGGCCGAGCTGCTCGCCGCTCTCGTGCCGGGCGCGACGGGCTGGGTGCGGGGGGCGATCCTCGCCACCGCCGACCACTACGCCTATGCCGGGACCGACTGCCGCGTGCTACGCCTGCTGGACCTGGACCTGACGCCGCTCGCCGAACGACCGGAGGTCTTCGCGCGCAACACGGGCCTGCTGCGGCAGGAATACGCGGCGGTGAGCGAAGCCGCCTGGCGCTCGGGCCGCCGCGAGGTGCTGGCGTGCTTCGCGGCGACGGACCGGCTGTTCCGCACGCGCCTCGCCGCGATCTACGAAGCGCCGGCGCGCGCTAATCTCACGGCTGAGATCGCGGCGCTCTCCGAGGCGGCATGACGCGGAAGGCGCCGGCCGTCACCAGGCCGAGCGCCAGCCCTTCGAGCGCGCCGCCGATGATCCCGCCAGTCACCAGGGAAGTGGCGTCGGTCGCCGTCACGCCCAGCAGCCAGCGCGCGCTGCCGAGCAGCGCGCCGAGCATCGAGCCCAGCATGACGAGCCACGCCCAGGTCCCCTGCGCCGCCACCACCCGGCCGAGCACCCGGCCCTGGGCGAGGCCGTAGGTCAGGCCGCTGACCACGCTCGTGACCAGGGCCGCGATCACCACGAAGGTCGCGATGGTCATGCCGGCCGCCCAGCTGGTCAGCACGCCGTAGACCAGGATGGTCACGAGCGCCGCCGCGTAGCCCGCCGCCGCCGTCGCCCCGATCCAGAGCGGCGCGGGGAAGCCGGGATAGGTCCTCATCAGCGCCACGGCCTGCGCCAACCCGAGGCATCCGCCGGCGATGGCACCCGCGAGCGCGCGCAGCAGCATGACCAGCATGCCGAGCCGCCCGGCCTCCGGCATCGCCTGCGGCAGCAGCACGACGTTCCACAGCGTGGCGAGCGGCAGGCCGACCGCGAGCCCCACCACGCAGGCCGCGATCCAACGGGGGCCGTTGCCTGCGGGCGGGGTCCAGTCGGCCATGGGGCTATGCCTCCTCGGGCAGCGTGACGGTGAGCCAGCCGCGCCCGTCCATGCGCGCGACGTCGCCGGGGAGCAGCAGCACGGTGGTGGTGTCGCTCTCCACGATGGCGGGGCCGGCGATGTCCTGCCCGGACGCCAGGGCGGCGAAATCGTAGACGGGCAGTTCCGCATCCGCGCCGGCCAACCGTGCGCGGCGGCGGGCGAAGGGCGCGGCCGAGGCGCCACCGGCCGCGGCCTCGGGTTCCGGCATGGGCGGCAGGCGGCCGATGACCGCGAGGCGGGCATTGACCAGCACCACCTCCTCCCCCTTCAGCGCGTAGGTGAAGAGGGCTTCGTGCCGGCCATGGAAGGCCTCGGTCACGCGCTTCGCCAGGCCAGGCGCGTCCCAGTCCACGGTTTCCAACGGCACGGCGATCTCGAAGACCTGCTCGCCGTAGCGCATGTCGGCGGCGCGCTTCGTCTCGACCTCGCCGCCGAACCAGGTGGCGACACGAGCGCGGCCTTCCTGTTCCAGCCCGGCCCAGATGGCACGCAGCGCGGCGTCATCCGGCACGCCGCCGGTGCCGAGTTCGCTGCGCGCCATCTCGTAGCGCAGGTCGGTGTGCAGCATGCCCCAGGCGGAAAGTCCGGCGGCAAAGACCGGCACCGCGACGCGGCGCATGCCGAGTTCCCGCGCCACCGCGGAAGCATGCAGCCCCGCCGCGCCACCGAAGGCGAGCAGCGTGAAGTCGCGCGGATCGACGCCGCGCCGCACGGTGGCGACGCGGATGCCGTCCGCCATGCGGACATTGGCGAGGCGATGCACGCCCTCCGCCGTCGCCATGGCATCGAGGCCAAGCCGCTGCCCCAGCACGCCGAAGGCCCGTTCCGCCGCCGCGCGATCCAGTTTCCGCGCCCCGCCGAGGAAGTTGTCCGGGTCGAGGTAGCCGAGCACCAGGTTGGCGTCGGTCACCGCCGGTTCCGTCCCGCCCTGGTCGTAGGAGACCGGCCCCGGCACGGCGCCGGCGCTGCGCGGCCCGACCTGCAGCGTGCCGCCCGCGCCGACATGGCCGATCGACCCGCCGCCCGCGCCGAGCGTGACGATGTCGAGGCTCTCCAGCGCGATCCGCTCCCCGCCCACGGTGCGGCCACGGCCGAGCGCGGCCTCGCCATCCTGGACCAGCGCGATGTCGGTGGACGTGCCGCCGACGTCGAAGGTGATGAGATCCTGCCCCAGACCGCGTTCGGCCAGCGCCACGCCCGCCGCGACGCCACCCGCGGGACCGGAAAGCGCGGTTCCGGCGGCCAGCCGCGCGGCTTCCTCCACCGGCGCGACGCCGCCATGCGAGAGGATGACGAAGACCTGGCCGCCATAGCCCGCCTCGGACAACCGCCCGCGCAGCCGCGCGAGGTAGCGCGACACCACCGGCCCGACATAGGCGTTCACGCAGGCGGTGGAGAAGCGCTCGAATTCCTTGATCTGCGGCAGCACCTCGGCCGAGGTGGTGACGAAGATTCCGGGCAGCGCCGCGCGCACGGCATCGGCCGCCGCGCGTTCATGCGCATCGTCGCGCCAGGAATGCAGGAAGCAGATGGCGACCGCCTCGACCTTCTCCGCCTTCAAGGTGGCGATGGCGGCGTCCAGCGACGCGCGGTCGAGCGCCGTCTCGACGCGGCCGTCGGGGCGGATGCGCTCGCGCACCGGCAGGCGCAGGCGGCGCGGCACCAGGGCGGGTGCGGCGGGCAGGCGCAGGTCGTAGCGCTCGGGCTTCAGGCCCTCGCGCATCTCGATGACGTCGCGGTGCCCTTCGGTCGTGAGCATCGCGACCTTGCCGCCGCGCCGTTCCAGCAGCGCGTTGGTGGCAACCGTCGTGCCGTGGACGATGCGCTCCGTGCGCGCGAGCAGGTCCGCGAGCGACAGGCCCAGCCGATCCGCCAGCACGGACAGCCCGGCGACCACGCCCTCGCTCTGGTCGGCGGGGGTGGAGGACGCCTTGGCGAGCGTCGTCACGCCATCCGCGGCGACGCAGACCACGTCGGTGAAGGTGCCGCCGACATCGACGCCGATACGATAGGTCGCGCTCATGGATGCGCTCCGAAGTGAAGGAAGGTCGGGGGAGGAGAACCTCCCCCGATCCCCCTCCCTTCTTTGGATTCCTGGGAACTGACGTCGAGGGCCAGCGCAAAGGTGACAAAAGAAGGAGGGGGGTTCGGGGGGAGTTCCCTCCCCCCGACCTTCAGCGCCCGCATCACAGCAGCCCCTCCGCCGCATCGGCCGCGCGCGCCGCAGGATCTCGTTTCTCGGGTGGCCCCCATCCGCCCCCGCCACCGGCGCGGACATGCAGCACGTCGCCGGGCGCGAGCGGGATGCCGACCTCCTTGGTGCGCAGGTCGCGCGAGGTCCCGTCCGCGCGGTTCAGCGTGTAGTGATGCGGCGCGCCATCGCGGCCGCCGAGCATCCCCGCCGCGCCATGGCGCACGCCATCGCCCGCCGTGTTCGCCACCGCCGGGCCGTCCGTCTCCAGCCGCAATTCCAGTTCGCCGCCGAGGCCGCCGCGATATGTCCCGTCGCCCGCGCTGCCGGGGCGGAATTCGTGCTTGGCGAAGAACAGCGGGAAGCGTGCCTCGGCCATCTCGACGCTGCCGAACTTAAGGCCGCCGGCGGAATGCCACTCGCCCGCCGTAGACCAGCCGTCGCCCTTCGGGGACCCGCCGCCGCCGGGCCGGGCGTGGAACAGGTGCCAGACGAAGGGCCGGTCCGGCCGCCGCGCATCCCGCCCCTTGATGGCGAGGCGGAAGCGCCGTCCCCAGCCGCCCATGGCGCGGTCCGGGCAGGCATTGGCCAGCGCCTTGACCACCGCCTCGACGATCTCGTTCGAGCAATGGGAGGTGCACATGGTCACCGGCGCGCCCTCCCGCGCCCAGACCACGGTGCCTTCCTTCGCCACGATATCGACCGGGCGGAAGCAGCCATCGTTCTTCGCCACCTCCGGGTCGAGCAGGAAGGCGAAGGCCATGCGTACGGCAGACGCCATGTTCGGGTAGGACGAATTGACGAAGCCCGGAGTCTGCGGGTCGCTCTCGGACAGGTCCACCGTCAGCGAATCGCCGCGCTTGGTCACGCGCGCGCGGATGGCGATGTCGGTGCCGCCGAAGCCGTCATCGTCGAGGAAGGCCTCCCCCAGCCATTCGCCATCCGCCCAGGTGGACAGGATGCGCCGCGCATGGGCCTCCGACAGCGCGAGGATGGCGTCCACCGCCGCCACCGTGCCCTCCGCGCCGTGCTTGCCCAGCACCGCGAGCAGCCGCCGCTCGCCGAGATGCGCCGCGCCGATCATCGCCATCAGGTCGCCGCGCACCTCCCGCGGCAGGCGGGTGTTGGTGGCGATCATGCGCACCAGGTCCTCGCGCGCCGTGCGGCCCTGGCCAAGCAGGATGGGCGGGATGCGCAGGCCTTCCTGCCAGATCTCGGTCGCGGCCGGGTTGTAGCCGCCATGCGTCGCGCCGCCGACATCGGTGTGGTGGGCACGCACGACCGACCAGAAGACCAGCCGCCCCGCCGTGAAGACCGGCACGATCACCGTCAGGTCCGGCAAATGCGACCCGCCATGGTAGGGGTCGTTCAGCAGGTAGATGTCGCCCTCGCGCACCGTCTCGCCGAAGGCCTCCCGCACCGCCTGCACCGCGAATGGCATGGCGCCGACATGGACCGGGATGTGGTCCGCCTGGGCGAGCAGCCGCGCCTGCCCGTCGCAGAGCGCGATCGAGAAGTCGCGCGAGGAATTGAGGATCTGGGAATAGGCGGTGCGCAGCATCGCCTCCCCCATTTCCTCGACGATGGCGCGGAATCGGTTGTCGAGGACGGACAGAGTCACGGGATCGGGCGTGGTCATGGGGCCGAACGCTCAGGCGCTACGGCATCCGCGTCAAGGCTTCGCAGGCCGGGCGCGCCGCGCCATGATCCACGGCAACACCCAGGGGAAGGAACCGCCATGACCGTCACCGTCGAGAACCCGGACCTGCGCATCGTCACCGACGGGCTGCGCTTCCCCGAAGGCCCGGTGGCGATGCCGGACGGTTCCGTCGCGCTGGTCGAACTCGAATCCCGCCGCATCACCCGCGTCGCCCCGAACGGCGCCAAGTCCACCATCGCCACCGTGACCGGCGCGCCGAACGGACTGGCCCTGGGGCCGAACGGGATGCTCTACGTCTGCAACAACGGCGGCTTCTCCTGGCACGAGGAACCGGGCCTGCTGCGCCCCTCCGGCCAGTCCCCCGACTATTCCGGCGGCCGGATCGAACGCATCGACCCCGCGACCGGCGCCATCGAGACCCTCTATCGCGCCTGCGACGGCCGCCCCCTGCGCGGCCCCAACGACCTGATGTTCGACGGCCAGGGCGGCTTCTGGTTCAGCGACCTCGGCAAGGTGCGCGCGCGCGACCGCGACCATGGTGGCGCCTACTGGGCCGCGGAGGACGGATCGAAGGTCATCGAGGCCGCCTTCCCGATCTTCGGCGGCGCCAACGGCATTGGCGTCAGCCCCGACGGCCGGACGCTGTATGTGGCGGAAACCGAGACCGGCCGCCTCTGGGCCTGGGACATCGAAGGCCCGGGGAAGCTGAAGAAGGAACCCTGGCCGTCGGTCAGCGGCGCGCGGATGCTCTGCCAGTTCCCCGGCTACCGCCGCCTCGACAGCCTGGCCATCGCGGCATCCGGCAACATCATCGTCGCCACTCTCGTCTCAGGCGAGATCACCACCGTCTCCCCCTCCGGCGAGATCCTGCGCGTGGTGAAAATGCCCGAGCGCATGCCGACCAACATCTGCTTCGGCGGCCCGGACATGCGCACCGCCTACATCACGCTCTCGACCAGCGGAAAGCTCGCCGCGATGCAATGGGACGAGCCCGGCCTGCGCCTGCCCCACGGTTGACAGCGCCAGGGCGCCCGCTGACTGTGTGCGCCTGCGAACGGCGCCGCGAGCGCCGCTGAATATGAGAGGGAATTCGTCCATGACCGGTCCGCAGATCGCGCGGCGCGCGCTGCTCGGCACGGCGCTGGCCGCGCCGTTCGTCCGCCCGTCCTTCGCGCAGGGGGGCGACCCCTACGTCATCGGCACGCTCTTCCCCATGAGCGGCCCGAACGGCGAATATGGCAAGCTCTTCACCGACGGCGCGGCGCTCGCAATCGAGCACGCCCGCGCCGACGGCACGCTGCGCCGGCCCATGCGCATCCAGGCCGAGGACACCCAGGCCCTGCCGCAGCAGGGCGTCATCGGCATGACCAAGCTCGTGAACGTGGACAAGGCGCATTACGTCCTGGTCGGCTTCACGGCGGTGTCGAAGGCCGTCGCGCCGGTCGGCGACCGCGCCAAGACCGTGATGGTCAACGGCGGCGCGGTGGGGCCGGACCTCTCGGGCCTCTCGCCCTATTTCTGGAACGTCATCCCGCTCGCGCACCTGGAGACGCAGGCCTTCCTGCCCTTCCTGATCCGGCGGAACCTCAAGCGCATCGCACTGGTCTATGTGGATGACCCGCTGGGCGACGCCATCCTCGGCCTGCTGCGGACGGAACTGCCCAAGGCGGGCGGCGAGCTCGCCGGCACCTTCTCCATCCCGCGCACGGCGCAGCAGTTCGGCCCCATCGCGGCGCGCGTGCGCCAGACGCGGCCGGATGCGGTCTATGTCGCCTCCTTCGGCGCGCAGCAGGCGCAGATCATCAAGGGGCTGCGCGACAACGGCATCACCCAGCCGCTGGTCGGCTACTCGGCGCTGTCGATCGATTCCGTGCGTACCCTGCCGGAAGCCGAGGGCGTGATCTTCACCAGCCAGAAGTTCGACTACACCGGCGGGTCCGAGATCACCCGCCGCTTCGCCACCGACTTCAAGGCGCGCCACGGCGGCGAGCCCGGCGCCTACAACGCCAACTACTACAATGCCGTGCGCCTGTTTGCCCTGCTCGCGCGCGAGATCGAGCGCGAGAACGGCACCGTCAACGGCGACAGCCTGCGCGCGACGCTGCTCCGCGTCCGCGAATTCGACCTGGTGGGCGGCAAGGGCCGCTTCGATGACCTGGGCAACATCTCCTCGGAGATCCAGGTCAACGAGATCCGCGGCGGGCGCGTCGTTCCGATCGCCTGAGGCGCGCGTGCTCTTCCTCCAGCTCCTGCTGCAGGGCATCCAGACGGGTGCCCTGTATGCGCTGACCGCGGCGGGTTTCGCGCTGATCTTCGGCGCGACCCGCATCTTCCACTTCGCGCACGGGACATCCTTCACCCTCGCCGGCTACGCCTTCCTGTTCTGCTGGAACGCGGGCATTCCCTGGTGGGCGGGGGCGCTCGCGGGCATCGTCGCCGCGACGCTGTTCGGCCTGGCGATGGAACGCTTCGTCTATCGTCCGATCCAGCGGCACGAAGGGTCCTTCTTCACCGTCTTCGTCGCTGCCTTCGGCGTGGCGGTGGTGGTGCAGAACCTGATCGGCATGTTCGCCGGGCGCGGCTTCGCCGCCGTGGACACATCCCTTTCGCGCGCGACCGAGGTCCTGCCCGACGTCTTCCTCGCACCGATCTTCTGGATCGCGATCGCGGTCGCGGTGGTGCTCTTCGCGGCGCTCTCGGCCTTCCTCACGCGCACCCATGCGGGCGTCGCGCTGCGGGCGCTGGCGCAGAACCCGGACCTGCTGCGGGCCTATGGCTTGTCCTCCAACCGCCTGTCGATGCTGGCCTTTGCGCTCGGCTCCGCCATGGCGGCGCCGGCCGCGGTGCTGACGGCGATGACGACCGGGCTGAACGAGGCCATCGGCCACCACGTCATGCTGATCTCCATCGCCGCGACCATCGTCGGCGGCGTCGGCTCCCTGCGCGGGGCGGCCTTGGCCGGGCTCATGCTGGGCGTGGCGGAATCGGTGGCGCTGCAATTCGTCGATACGCAATGGGCGGAGGCGGTCTCCTTCCTCGTCCTCTTCGCCTTCATCATCTTCCGCCCGAGCGGCATCTTCGGGGTGGCACAGACGCGATGATCGCATACGCCGCCAACCTGGCGACGCTGGTCGCCATCTTCTGCATCCTCGCCGCGACGCTGAACTTCATCATCGGCTTCGCCGGGATCTTCTCCGTCGCCCATGCGGTGTTCTTCGGCCTCGGCGCCTATGCCGGGGCGCAGGTCGCGCTGCTGCTGGTGCCGGATGCGCTGCTCGCCTGCATCGTCGCGGCCATCGTGGCGGGCGGGCTGTCGCTCTGCCTCGCCCTGCCGGCGCTGCGGGTGCGGGGGGAATACTTCGTCGCCGCCTCGCTCGGGTTGCAGATGATGGCGACGACCCTGTTCGCCGAGGCCAAGGCCTTCACCGGCGGCATCGGCGGCCTCGTCGCCATCCCGCGCCCGACCCTGTTCGGCATCGAGGTCGGCGTGCTGCCGCTGGCGCTCGTCGCGCTGGCGCTGATCCTGTTCCTGACGGCGCGGCTCCAGCACGGCGCCTTCGGCCGCTCGCTGCAATCCATCCGCGACGCGGAAAGCGCGGCCGAGGCGCTCGGCAAGAACGTCGCCGCCGCCAAGACGCTCGCGGTCGCCTTCGCCTGCGCCGGGGCGGGCATCGGCGGCGCGCTGTTCGCCCTGCACCTGTCCTTCGTGAACGTCGAATCCTTCACCATGGACCAGTCGGTGCTCATCATGGCCATGGTCATCATCGGCGGCACGGGCACGCTCTGGGGGCCGGTCATCGGCGCCATCATCCTGCTGGCGCTGCCCTCGGGCCTCGCCTTCCTGCCCTTCATCCCGGCCACCGAGGTCGGTGCCGTGCAGCAGATCATCTACGGCCTCGCGATGACCCTGCTGATGGTCTTCCGCCCCGCCGGGCTGGTCGGCGACCTCTCCAAGGGGAGGGCCACGGCATGACCGAGGTCCTTCGCACCGAGAGCCTCGCCCGTGCCTTCGGCGGGTTGCAGGCCGTGGCGGGCGTCTCGCTCTCCCTCCATGCCGGGCAGGTCACCGCGCTGGTCGGGCCGAACGGCGCCGGCAAGACGACGACCTTCAACCTCATCACCGGCAACCTGCGCGCCGATTCCGGCGCGGCGCAGATCCGCGGCAGGCCGATCATGGGCATGAAGCCCTGGCAGGTGGCGCGGCTGGGCGTTGCGCGGTCGTTCCAGGACCTGCGCCTCTTCACCCACATGACGGTGCGGGAGAACGTGCTGGCGGCGACCGAGACCGCATCCTGGTTCTGGCAGCCCGGCGGCACCCGCGCGCGGGCACAGCGGCAGCAGCGCGCCGATGCCGCGATGGAAGCGACCGGCCTGACGGCGCTCGCCGATGCGCGCGCGGTGGACCTCGCCTATGCCGAGCGCAAGTTCCTCTCCATGGCGCGCATCCTCGCCGCAGAGGCCGATATCTGGCTGCTCGACGAACCCGCCTCCGGCCTCGACCTCGCCTCCCGCCTGCGCTTCGGGCAGTTGCTGAAGGACGCGCAGGCGCGCGGCGTCGCGATCTGCCTGATCGAGCACAACCTCGACGTGGTGGTGGAACTGTCGAACCGCATCGCCTTCCTCGACCAGGGCAAGGTGCTTGCGGAAGGCGACCCCGAGACCATCCTCCGCGACCCGGCGCTCGCCGCCATCTATTTCGGCGACCGGCCGCAGGAGGCCGCATGAGCGCGTCGCACCAGACGGCGGGTGACTTCGCCATCCAGGCCCTCGGCCTCTCCGCGGGCTATGGCGGGCGCGAGGTCCTTCAGGACGTCTCGCTGAACCTGAAGGCCGGCGAGATCCTCTGCCTCATCGGCCACAACGGCGCGGGCAAGTCCACGCTGCTGCGCGTGCTCTTCGGCCTGCACCGGCCTTCCGCCGGCACCATGCGCATCTTCGGTAGCACCCCCGCGAACCATACGCCCGCCGCCCTCGGCGCCACCGGCGTCGCGCTGGTGCCGGAAGGCCGCGGCGTCTTCCCCGACCTGACGGTGGAGGAAATCTTCGGCCTCGCCCTCTGGTCCGCCGGCGTGCCGAAATCCGGGCAGCGCGAACGGATCGAGGAAGTCCTCGACGTGCTGCCCCGCATCAAGGAATTCCGTACGCGGCGCGCGGGCACGCTCTCGGGCGGTCAGCAGCAGATGGTCTCGATCGGGCGCGCGCTGCTCACGCGGCCGCGCGTGCTGCTGCTGGACGAACCATCGATCGGCCTCGCGCCGAAGCTGTTCCAGGATCTGATCCGGCCGATCGCGGCGCTGCGCGAATCCCGCGGCATGGCGATCCTGCTGGTGGAGCAGAATGTCCGCGAGGCCTTCTCCGTCTCGGACCGCGTGCTGGTGATGCGGTCCGGCAAGTTCATCTTCGAGGGCGCGCCGTCCGAACTCGACGACCACACGAAGCTGATGGAACTCTTCTGACGGGACGCGGAGAGGGGCGTCGCCCCTCTCCGGACCTCTCCCCACCAAAGGCCGAAAGGCCTTTGGAAACCGTCATCCGCGATGGCCCGAAACCTCGGCGCCTGCATCCGCCGGCAAGCGGGCGTGCAGCGGGATGGAAAGCACCACCACCACCGCCGCCACCACGAAGCCCAGCGAGAAATCCGCCGGCAGCAGTGCTTCCCGGCCAGCCAGGCCGAGCGATACCTCGAGCGTCCCCGTCGCCAGCACCACGCCCAGCGCCGGCGTCAGTTGCTGCAAGGTCCCGTACAAGGCCGTCGCGGCCGACATCCGCTCCGTCGGCACATCGGCGAAGGCGAGCGTGTTCAGCGACGTGAATTGCAGGCTCCGCGCCAGGCCGCCCAAGGCCAGCAGCAGGAAGATCGCCACCGAAGGCCAGGCCGGCGTCACCAGCGCGAGCGCGCCGATGCCGGCCGCCGCCAGCACGCCATTCACCATCAGCGTTCGCCGGAACCCTCCCCGCCGCAGCACCGGCCGCACCAGCGGCTTCATCGCGAAGGCACCGAGCGCAGTGGCGAAGGAGACGAAGCCGCTCTGCGTCGCGCTCATCCCGAAGCCAATCTGCAACATCACCGGAATCAGGAACGGCACCGCCCCCGCCCCCGTGCGAAACAGGCTGCCCGCCACCGCCGGATCGCGGAAGGTCGCGATGCTGAACAGCGAAAGATCGACCGCCGGCCGCTTCACCCGCCGGCAATGCCGGATCGCCAGCGCCCCGGTCGCCAGGCCAAGCCCCAGCGACAGCCACGACACCCATCCCGGCACCACGTGCCGCCCCACCGTCTCCAGCCCGAACATCAGCAGCGCCAACGCGGTCCCGGTCAGGCCAAGGCCCACCAGATCCGGCGGCCCCGGCCGCGTCGGCGGCACATGCGGGATCTTCCACGCCACCAGCGCGAAGCCGATCAGCCCGATCGGCACGTTGATCCAGAACACCGCCCGCCAGGACCAGTAGTCGGTCAGCACACCCCCCAGCGGCGGCCCCGTCACGGGCCCGAGCAGCGCCGGCATGGTCAGCCAGGCCATCGCCGAGAGCATGTCCTTCTTCGCCACCCCCCGCAGCAGGAGCAGCCGACCGACCGGCACCATCATCGCGCCGCCCAGGCCCTGCATGACGCGGAAGGCGATCAGTTCCCCCAGCCCCTGCGCCCGTCCGCACAGCATCGAGGACGCGACGAAGACCAGGATCGCCAACATGAAGACGCGCTTCGCCCCGAAGCGGTCTGCGATCCAGGCGGAGAAGGGAATGAAGACCGTCAGGGCGACAAGATACGACGTGATCGCGGCACCGAGCCGCGCCGGGTCCTCGCCGAAGTCCCGCGCCATGGCGGGCAGCGCCGTGGCGAGAACGGCACTGTCCAGGTTCTGCATGAACAGGGCGGAGGCGACGATCAGGGCGATGCCGCGGTGGTCGCTCATGCGAAGCGGGGGGAGAAGGGAACTTCTCCCCCCACACCCCCCTCAACCTTCCTTGGCCATTGGGAACTGACAGCCGGGGGCAGAGCCAAGAAGCCAAAGAAGGGAGGGGGGGCGGGGGAGGTTCCCCTCCCCCGCGCTTCCGCACTGCGCATCACGGCCGCAGCACCACCCGCCCCACGCTGCGCCTGCCGCGCACTTCCGCCATCGCCTCCCGGAACTGTCCGAGCGGAAACCCCGCATGCACTTCCGGCTTCAGCTTCCCCGCCTGCCACCAGGCCATGAGTTGCGCCCACAATTCCCGCGCCCGCGCCGCATGGACGCGCCGGTTGTCCCCCGGCGACCACCCGACATAGGTGCCCCAATTCACCCCCGCGACGGCGATGTTCTTCAGCAGCAGGATATTCGCCGCGACGGTCGGAATCCCGCCGCCCGCGAACCCCACCACCACCAGCGTGCCGCCATCCCCGAGGCAGCGCAGCGAATCCTCGAACACATCACCGCCGATGGTATCGAGCACGCAGGCGACGCCCTGCCCGCCCGTCGCCTCGCGCACCGCGTCGCGGAAGGGCTGCGCGCTGTCGAGCACGACATCGGCCCCGCGTGCCCGCAACAGCCCATGCTTCGCCGCCCCGGCGCGGGCAATGACGCGCGCGCCCACCGCCTTGGCGATTTCCACCCCTGCCAGCCCGACGCCACCCGCGGCCCCATGCACCAGCACCCAGTCGCCCGCCGCGATCCGACCGCGCCACAGCAGCCCCGAACCCGCGGTGGGATAGGAAATCGGGAAGGCCACCGCCGCTTCCGCCGGCAGCCCCTCGGGGATCGGGATGACGTGGATGTCGTCCGCGATCGCCTCCTCGGCATAGCCGCCCCAGTCGAGCACGGCGAAGACGCGCGTGCCGACCGGCGGCGCATCGGCATCGGGCGCGGCTTCGAACACGGTGCCGACAACCTCGGTTCCCGGCACGAAGGGCAGCGGCGGCTTGCGCTGATACTTGCCCTCGACAACGAGCTGCGTGGCGAAGGAAACGCCGGACGCCTCGACGCGGATGCGCACGCCGCGCGGCCGCATCGGCGGGGGCGGGATGTCCTTCAGCTCCAGCTCGTCGAAGGGCCGCCAGGACTCGCACAGAATCGCGCGCATCAATCCATCCGTATGTTGGCGGCGCGCACGATGGCGCCGAATTTCGCCGATTCGCTGCGGCAGAAGGCGTCGAACTCGGCCGGCGTGTTCGCCACCGGATCCGCGCCGAGCGTCGCCAGCCGCGCCCGCACCTCCGGGTCCCGCACCGCCACGGCGATGGCGCGCTGCATCTTCCCGGTGATCGCGGCCGGCGTGCGCGGCGGCGCCCAGAACCCGTACCAGGTGGAGATCACGAGGTCCGGGAAACCGGCCTCGGCCGTGGTCGGCAGGTCGGGGAACACGGCGATGCGGCGCGCATCGAGCGCCGCCAGCGGCCGCAGCAGCCCTTCCCGCACCGCGCCGGCGCCGGCCGGCACGCTGTCGAACATCACATGGACATTGCCGGCGATCAGGTCCTGGATCGCCGGCCCGGCGCCGCGGTAGGGCACGTGCACCATGTCCAGGCCCGCGATCTGCTTGAACATCTCGCCCGCCAGGTGCTGCGCCCCGCCGATCGAGGACGAGGCGTAGGACACCCGACCCGGATTGGCCTTCGCGTAGTCCGCGAGTTCGCGCAGCGAGCGCACGGGCAGGCGGGGGTTCACCAGCGCCACCAGCGGCACCATCCCCATATTCGTCACCGGCGTGAAGTCGTTGAGCGCGTCATACGGCATGTTGCGGTTGATGTGCGGGATGATGACATGCGCCGAGGCATTCACCAGGAACACCTGCCCGTCCGGCGCCGCGCGCGCCACCTCCGCAGACCCGATCGTGCCCGAGGCGCCGGGCTTGTTCTCCACCACCAGCGGCTGGCCGAGTTCCTGCTGCGCGCGCTGCGCCACCACGCGGCCCACCAGGTCGGTCGGTCCGCCGGGCGGATAGGGGACGATGCAGCGCACCGGCCGGTTCGGCCAGTCCTGCGCCAGCGCGGGCGCGCCGAGCGGCGTGAGCGCAAGCGTGAACGCGGCGCGGCGTGTGATGTTCATGGACATCCCTTCCCTTCCTTCGGCTTCGCGTCAGGATAGGCCCGGACCGTCACGGAGGAAATGCGATGGACGAGGCGATGCGCCCCTACAAGGGGCTTCGCGTGCTGGATGCCGGGCAGGGCATCGCCGGCCCCTATTGCGGCATGATGCTCGCCGCCTGCGGCGCGGACGTCATCAAGCTGGAACCCGCCGAAGGCGACTGGTCGCGCGGCCTCGGCACGGCGAAGGACGGCGTCTCGGTGATGACGGTCTGCTTCAACCGCGGCAAGCGCAGCGTCGTGCTCGACCTGAAGTCGGACGACGGCAAGCGCGCCGCCGCGAAGCTCGCATCGCAGGCCGACGTGCTGATCGAGGCCTTCCGCCCCGGCGTCGCCGCGCGCATCGGCCTCGGTCCCGAAAACGCGAAGGCGGATGCCGTGTGCCTCTCCATCTCCGGCTTCGGCCAAAGCGGGCCTTATTCCGAACGCCCCTGCACGGATTCGGTCGCGCAGGCCTTCTCCGGCATGGTCGCGTTGAACGAGGGCGCGGACGGCGTG
Organism: Neoroseomonas soli; assembly: GCF_018129065.1. Lineage (GTDB taxonomy): Bacteria > Pseudomonadota > Alphaproteobacteria > Acetobacterales > Acetobacteraceae > Neoroseomonas > Neoroseomonas soli. The sequence continues at coordinate 16,804 of NZ_JAAEDM010000064.1, forward strand.
CCGCACAAGGTCGGCGCCTTCATCTCCGACATGGCGACGGGCATCTACGCCTTTTCCGCGGTGCAGGTCGCGCTCGCCGCGCGCGCGCAGGACAGCGCGCCGCGCCGCCGCGTCATCGACATGTCGCTGATGGCCGCGACCTCGAACCTGCTGACGCACCAGATCGCGGAATGGGGCGTGCAGGGCAAGGCCGCCGCGCCACCCAATGTGCCCGCCGGCGCCTACCAGGCCGCGGACGGCGTCTGGGTGATGATCACCCTGGTGCGCGAGGCCGAATGGCTCGCCATCTGCGACACGCTCGGCATCCCCGAGATCGCGCGCGACGAGCGCTTCCTCGATTTCCGCCGCCGGCACGAGAACCGCGAGGAACTCTACGCCATCTTCCGTGCCACCTTCGCGAAGCGCCCCGCGGCCGATTGGATCGCGCTGCTGCAAGGCGCGCGCCTGCTCGCGGACCGCGTGAACACGCCGCTCGACTGGCTGGCGAACGAGCATGTCGTCGCCTATGGCGGCGCCTCGCGCGTGCCGCAGCCGCAACTGGGCGGGGTGCCGCTGCCGATCCTGCCGGGCCTCGGCCACTGGCAGGCGCTGGCGCCGGGTCTTGGTCAGCACACCGCGGAAGTGCTCGCGGAGATCGGCGCGTGACCCTGCCCGCGGCGCTGGCGGCGGAGGCCCCGCGCGCCGCGGCGATGCTGGACCGCCTCGGCGCGATCGGCGCCGATCCGCCCGGCATCACCCGCCACGCCTTCGACGAGCGCGAGAACGCGGCGCACACCCTGGCGGTGGAACGGGCGCAGCACCTTGGCCTGGAGATTGCGCGCGATGCCGCGTGCAACCTCTACCTCACCTGGCCCGGCACGGATCGTGCGGCGCCGCGCGTGCTGCTCGGCTCGCATTTCGACAGCGTGCGCCATGGCGGCAACTACGACGGCGCGGCGGGCGTCGTCGCCGCGCTCGCCGCCGTCTCGGCGCTGCGCGCCACCGGCTTCAGGCCGCGCGCCGACATCACCATCGCCGCCTTCCGTTGCGAGGAAGCGGTCTGGTTCGGCCTCGGCCTGGTCGGCAGCCGCGCCGCGCTCGGCATCCTGCCCCCCGATGCGCTGGACCGCCGCCGCGCCGACACCGGCCTGACGCTCGCGGACCACATCGCCCGCTGCGGTGGCGACCCCGCCGCCATCGCGCCCGGCCGCCGCCTGCTGCCCAACGGCCCGATCCGCTGCTTCCTCGAAGCCCATATCGAACAGGCGCCGAGCCTGATCGAGGCCGGCCTGCCGCTCGCCGTCGCCACCGGCATTCCCGGCAACATCCGCCACGCCGCCATCCGCATCACCGGCGAGGACGCGCATGTCGGCCTGCCCCGCCGCTTCCGCCGCGACGCCGCGCTCGCCGGCGCGGAGATCTTCGCCGCCCTCGATGCGCTGTGGGCGGAGGAGGAAGCCGCCGGCCGCGCCATGGCCTTCACCATCGGCCGCTTCCACACCGACGTGACGCGCCACGAGATCACGGTCGTCGCCGGGGAGTTCACCTTCTCGATCGACCTGCGCGCCTATGACGCCGCGCATCTCGCGGCGCTGGACCGGCGCTTCCGCGACATCCTCGACGCCACCGCCGCGCGCCGCGGCGTGACCATCGACCCCGGCCCGCGCAGCGCCGCCCCGGTCGGCCCTTGCGATCCTGCGCTGCAGGCAAGCCTTGCCGCCGCCGCCGCGCGCATGGGCATCGCCACCATGCCGCTCGGCTCCCCGGCCTCCCACGACGCGGCGAACTTCGCCGCCGCCGGCATCCCGACCGGCCTGCTGCTGATCCGCAACGCCCATGGCAGCCACAACCCGCGCGAGGCAATGGACGCCGCCGACATGATGGCCGCCGCCGCCACCTTCGCCGAATGGCTGCGGGCGGAAGCGGCGGCCTGAGCGCCCGTCAGGAAGGCTGGACGCCCAGCCGCCGCACCAGCGCGCCGTATCTCTCGCGCTCCCGCGTGATGCGGGCGGCGAAGGTTTCGCCGCTCTCGAAGCTTGGCGCCATGCCGAGCGGCGCCATGCCCGTGGTGGCGACCGGCATGGCCAGGGCCTGCCCGATCGCCTCGGCGAGCCGGTCCACCACCGGCTTCGGCGTCGCGGCGGGCGCCGCCACCCCGAACCAGAGCACCGCCAGCGCGTCCGGATGGCCGAGTTCGCCGATGGTCGGCAGGTCGGGCATGTCCGGGTTGCGGCGCTCGGCCAGGGTCGCGAGGCCGAGAATCCGCCCGTCCTTGATCGCCGGCATCGCCACCGAATCGAACAGCAGCTGCACCCGCCCCGCGAGCAGGTCCGTGAACGACGGCGCGGAGCCGCGATAGGGCACGTGCTCGAGCCTGATGCCCGTGGCATCGGCGAAGAGTTCCCCGGAAAGCTGCGTGGTCGTCCCATTGCCCGCCGATCCGAAGCGCAGCGCGCCGGGATTGGCCTTGGCATGGGCGATCAGCCCCGCGACGTCGCGGAACGGTACCGAGGGATGCGCCGCGATGACGTTGTAGGCGATCGAGGTCATCGCCACCGGCACGAAGGCCGTCGCCGGATCGAAGGGCAGGTGCATCACGTGCTGCGCGATGGTCATCACCGCGACGGGAAAGGCAAGGAAGGTATGCCCGTCGCGCGCATTCGCCACCGCTGCCGCGCCGATGGTGCCGCCTGCCCCGGCGCGGTTCTCGACGATGATCGGCTGGCCGAGCAGCCGCCCGAGCGGCTCCGCGATCGGCCGGATGGACAGATCGGTCGTGCCGCCCGGCGGATACGGCGCGATCATGGTGATCGGACGGTTCGGCCAGGTGGCCTGGGCATGCAGCGCGCGCGGCGCGGCGAGCACGCCGGCTGCCGCCAGAAGCGGCCGCCGCCGCATGAGCGTGGTGATCGGCATCACATCCTCCTTAGTCCCGGCCTGACGCGCCGGCTTTGCCCCATGCTACAGCACCCGGCGGCACGACAGGAACGGCTTCGCCGCGCCACGGCCGCACCTTCGCGCCGCGTGCAGCGTTTCATCGACCTGCGCGCGTCACGCGGACCAACTCCGTGCCACCGACAACCTTCCACGACAGGGTGTGACCGACCCGTGCTCTCCATCGCCTGCCTTGCGCGCCGCACCGCCTGCGCGACCTTCCTCGGCCTCGCCGCGCTGCTGCCCGCCGGCGCCCAGGCCGCCAGCTTCGATTGCCGCGCCCCGGCCGACGCCTTCGAGCGCACCGTCTGCGCCGATCCTTCGCTCTCCGCCCTTCAGGCGGAAGTCGATTCCTACCGTCGCGAGATGGCCGGCATCCCGTGGCGCCGCGGCCTGCGCGAACGCCATGACGCCGCCATGGCCACGCTGCGCGAGAACTCCGCCCAGGACCCCGCCGCGATCCGCCGTGGCCTGCAGGGCCGCCTCACCGCGCTGCGGGAGGAGAATGGCTGGTACTCGACGCATGGGCTCGAGGAAGCACCCGAGCGCCGCCTGCGCACCGCCTGCCTGCCGCTGCCCTCCTCCGAAGGCGCCGCCGCGCAGCGCCGGCCCTGCCGCGTGCGGGAATTCGGCGCGCTCGGCACCGCCGATGGCCGGCGCTTCGCCTTCGCGCTCTACGACTACCCGCCCGACCGGAACGGCGAACTGGCGAATGAGAGCGCCATCCTGGTCCTCTCCGCCGCCCAGCCGGGCGAATGGACGGTGGACGTCGCCGAGCGGCTGACCGAGGCGCAATGCCGCCGCCCGCGCCTCATCCGCGCCCCCGACGGCGCCACCATCCTGCTGCTGCCCTGCGCCGAAGCCGGCACCGGCGCCGCCAATGCCGAGATGGCCTATCGCCGCAGCGGCCCGTCCTCCTTCCGCGTCTGGCAGGAGCTCGACATCACCTCCTGGACCGCGGCACTCGATCGCCGCATGCCGCCCGGCACCACCGTGCTGCGCGGCATCTACCCCGACTATGAGCGCCTGACCGCCTCCATCCCCCTGTGGCGGGAGGATGACCCCGCCTGCTGCCCCACCGCCGGCCGCGCCGAGGCCCGCCTCGGCTGGGACGGCGACCGGCTGGTGCTGCGCGACGTGGCCTTCCGCCTCGGCGCGCAGGAAGTGCCGCAACGGTGATGCCACGCCGGGGCGGTGCCGTGACACGACTCACGGCCTCCGCCCCGGCAGCCCAGCCTGCCGGGTGCGCGTCATCCCATCGCGTGCCATGATCCTGCCCCGCACGAAACGACCGGAAGGCCCGCCATGCGACTGATCCGCCTGCTGCTCCTGCTGGCCTTCGCCATCCCCGGCCTCGCCGCGGCACAGGGTTTCGACCTGCCGGGCCTCGGGCGCGATTCCGGCGCCTACCAGCAGGAGATGCAGCGCCGCTTCCCCGCCGGCGCCAGCCCGCAGCAACGCCTCGCCGCCGAGCAGCGCGCCGCGCAGGCGGAAGGCCGCCGCGACTATGCCGCCGCCGCGACGGCGTGGGAGGAGCGCGTCGGCATGGGCCAGGCGAGCGGCGACCACTGGCTCGCGCTCGCGCAGGCGCAGCTCACGCGCCAGCCGCCGAACAACCAGCGCGCCCTGCAGGCCGCCTGGCGCGCCTTCCAGCTCGCCTCCTATGGCGAGCCCGAGATCGCGCCCCTTCTCGTGATCGCCGAGGCGCTGCGCCGCATGGACCGCCCCGTGCAGCAGATCGAGGCGCTGGAGACGATCCTCGAGCGCATGGACAGCCCCGAGCACCGCGAACGCCTGGAGGCCGCGCGTCGTGCCGCCGGCATGCTGGTCCGCCGCGTCAACACGGAACCCGATGCCGAACCGGCCCGCGCCTGCATCGCCTTCACCAACCCGCCCGCGCGCCGCACCGACTGGCAGCCGGGCGACTGGATCCGCGCCGACCCGCCGATCCCTTCCCTCGCGGTGGAGCGTGAGGGCGACCTGCTTTGCGTCGCCGGCCTGCCCTGGGGTGCCTCCACGCGCCTGATCCTGCGCGCCGGCCTGCCCGGCGAGGGCCGCCAGAACCTGCGGCAGGAAACCGCCGTCGCCATCGCCATGCCGAACCGCGAGGCGCGCATCGCCTTCGACACCCGCGCCTTCATCCTGCCCCGCGGGCAGGAGGCGCGGATCGGCGTCGCCACCGTCAACATCTCCGCCATGACCGTCCGCCTGGTGCGCGTGGCCGAGCGCAACCTCGTGCCGCTGCGCCGCGACTGGACGCCGGGCGAGGCGCTGGAATCCTGGTCCGCCGACACGATCAGCGAGGATATGGGCCGCGTCCTGTGGGAAGGCCGCGCCGAGTTGCAGCGCGTCGAGCCCAACCGCACCGCCCGTTCCATCCTGCCCCTGCCCGACGTGCTGCGCAGCGCGGGGCCTGGTGCCTACCTGCTGGTGCTGCGCCAGGCCGATGCCCGGCGCGGCGGCGGGCAGACCGCCGCACTTCCCTTCTTCGTCTCCGATATCGGCCTGACGGCGTGGCGCGGGGCGGATGGCCTCGCGGTGCAGGCGCGCAGCCTGCAGGGCGCGGCGCCGAGCGCGGGCATGCGCCTGATGCTGATGGCCCGCAACAACGAGATCCTCGCCGAGGCGCGCACCGACGCCGATGGCCTCGCACGCTTCCCCATCGCGCTGATGCGCGGCAGCGGGCCGCTCGCGCCCGTCGCGGTGCATGCCGAGACGGCGGACGACATCGCCGCGCTGTCGCTCGAAGCGGCCTCCTTCGATCTTTCCGATCGCGGTGCCACCGGGCGGCCGCATCCGGGGCCGGTCGATGCCTTCCTCTGGCTCGACCGCGGCATCTACCGCCCCGGCGAGACGGTGAACGCCTCCGCCCTGGTCCGCGATCCGGCCGGGCGGCCGCTCGACCTGCCGATCCGCCTGCGCCTGCGCCGGCCCAACGGCCAGATCGCGCAGGAGATCGTGCCCCCGCGGCAGGACGGCGGCGCCATCTACTGGCCGCTGCGGCTTTCCGCCGGCGCGCCCTTCGGCCTCTGGACGCTGGAGGCGCTGACCGACCCCGATGCGCCGCCGGTCGGCCGCACCACCTTCCGCGTCGATGCCTTCGTGCCAGAACGCCTGGAAGTCACCGCTGGCCCGGTCCCCGGCCCGCTGGTGCCGGGCCCGCAGGGGCTGCGCGTGCCGGTCACCGCGCGGTTCCTCTATGGCGCACCGGGCTCGGGCCTCTCGGGCCAGGCGGAGATGCGCCTGCTCACCGATCCCGAGCCCTTCCCCGACTGGCGCGGCTGGCGATTCGGGCTGGCGCAGGAACAGTTCGCCCCGGACCTGCTGACCTTCGAGATCCCCGAGACCAACGAGCAGGGCGCGACGACGCTGTCGCTCGACCTGCCGCAGGCACCGGACACCACGCGCCCGGTGCGCGGCGAGGTGACGGTGTCCATGAGCGAGCCGGGCGGCCGCGAGACGCGCACGCGCTTTTCCGTACCCATCCGCGCACGCGGCACGCTGGTAGCGGTGCGCCCCGCCTTCGAGAACGACGCCATCGACGCCGGCGCCGAGGCCGGTTTCGACATCGCCGCCGTCTCGCCGGAAGGCCGCGCCGTCGCCGGCACGCTGCGCGCGCGGCTGGTGCGCGAACGGCCCAACTGGCGCATCGTCGTGCGCGGGTCCATCGCGCGCTGGGAGACAGTGTGGCGCGACGAGCCGGTGGACGCGCAGGAGATCCGCATCACCGCGCAGCAGCCGCAGCGCTTCGCGCGCACCCTCCCCTTCGGCCGCTACCGGCTGGAGGTGTCGGACGCGAACGGGCTCGGCATCACCTCCATCCGCTTCCGCTCCGGCTGGGCCGGCGCGGAAAGCGCGGAGATCCCCGACCGCGTGGACGTCGCCGCCGACCGCCGCGCCTATGCGCCGGGCGAGACGGCACGCATCCGCATCACCCCGCCCTTCGCCGGCCGCGCCTCCGTCGCCGTGCTGACCGATCGCCTGGTTTCCCTGCGCGAAGTCCAGGTCGCGGAGGGCGGCACCGAGGTCGAGGTCCCGGTGGACGCCGCCTGGGGCCCCGGCGCCTATGTCGCCGTCACCGTCTTCCGCCCCGGCGAGGCGCGCCAGGGCCAGCCGGGCCGTGGCCTCGGCCTTGCCTGGGTCGGCATCGACCCGGCGCCGCGCACGCTCGGCGTCACCATCGACACACCGCAACTGGCGCGCCCGCGCCAGCGGGTGGAGGTGCCGGTGCGCGTCACCAATGCCTCCGGCCCGGTGCTGCTGACCCTCGCCGCCGTGGACGAGGGCATCCTGCGCCTGACCAACTTCGCCAATCCCGACCCGGGGGCGCATTTCCTCGGCCGGCGGATGCTCGGCGTCGATATCCGCGACGATTACGGCCGGCTGATCGCGCCGGCGGAAGGCGAACTCGCCCTGCTCCGCCAGGGCGGCGACGAGGATGCCGGCGCCGATGCCATCCAGCCGCCGCAGCGGGTCGTCTCGCTCTTCTCCGGCGTGGTGCGCGCGGGAGCGGACGGCGTTGCCATGGTGCCGCTCGACATCCCCGACTTCGCGGGCGAGCTGCGCCTGATGGCCGTGGCCTGGGAAGGCACGCGCATCGGTTCCGGCTCGCGCGCGCTGACCGTGCGCGACCAGGTGGTGGCGGAAGCCCTGCTGCCGCGCTTCCTGGCACCGGGCGACGAGGCGCGCCTGTCCGTCCTGCTGCACAACATCGAATTGCCGCAGGGCGAGATCGCGGCGGAACTCACCGCGTCCGGCGGGCTTACCATCGCGGGGCCGGCGCGGCTGGCGGCGAGCCTCGCCACCGGCGCGCGCGCGCAGCCCTTCACCACGCTGCGCGCGGCCGAAGGCGGGGAAGGCGTGCTGCGCCTCGCCGTCACCGGCCCGAACGGGTTCCGCGTGGAACGCGAAAGCCGCATCACCATCCGTTCCTCCCGCCCGCGCGTGACGGAAGTGGCGGGCGCGGAACTGCCGCCCGGCGTGGAGATGCCGCTTAGCCCGCCGATCGACCGCTTCGTGCGCAACGCCTGGCGCGCCACCGCCTCCTTCGGCGCGGCGGTGCGCTATGACGTCGCGGGCATGCTGCGCGCGGTGGAGGAATTTCCGCTCTACTGCCTCGAGCAATCGGCCTCGCGTGCGCTGGCCCTGTCCGCCGGCATCACCGAGGACGGCGATCCCGACCGCGCGGCGCGCCTGCAGCGCGCGGTGGATTCCGTCCTCGACCGCCAGCGCTTCGACGGTTCCTTCTCCATGTGGAGCGCGAACGGCGAGGCGCATCAATGGCTCACCGCCTATGCGGTCGAGGCGCTGGTCCGCGCCCGCACCGCCGGCGCCACCGTGCCGGAAGGCGCGCTGCGGGAGGCGCTGCGCTTCCTCGATGAAGCCATCGAGGACACGACGACCAACACGCCGGAGGAACGCGCGGCGCAGGCCTATCGCCTCTATGCACTGGCGCTCGCCGGCCAGCCGCGCCTCGGCGCCGCGCGGCGGCTGATGGAGGAACTGAACGAGCTGCCGACGCAGCTCTCCCGCGCGCAGCTCGCCGCCACCTTCGCGCGCGGCGGCGATGCGCAGCGGGCGCAGCTCGCCTTCTCCTCCGCCCTCACGTCCACGGGCCGGCAGTTCTGGGGCTTCGACTACGGCAGCGCACCGCGCGACGCGCTCGCCACCGCGACCCTGCTGCGCGAGAGCAACCTGATGCAGGACCGCCTCAACCAGGCGATGCAGGTCCTGCCCGGCGCCGAGTTGACGCCCGCCCGCGCCAGCACGCAGGAACAGGCCTGGGCGGTGCTGGCCGCGCAGGTGCTCGGCCAGGGCACGCGGGCGGCGAACGTCGCCGTCAACGGCTCCGCCCTACCGGCGCGGCCGGTGGTGGCGACGCCGCTTTCCGGGCCCGGCACGGCGCGCAACCTCGGGGCCGCGCCGGTCTGGGCGTCGGTGTCGATCAACGGCATCCCGCGCGATCCGCTGCCGGCCGAGCGCGCCGGCTTCCGCGTCACGCGCCGCTTCTTCGCGCTGAACGGGCAGCCGCTGGACCTCGACCAACTGACGCAGAACACCTCCTTCGTGCTGCTGATGGAACTGCGCGCCGAGACCAACGACCGGCATGAGGCGATGCTGATCCAGGGCCTGCCCGCGGGCTGGGAGATCGCCTCCCGCCTGCCGGCCGGCGACATCGCCGGCATGCCGTGGCTCGGGACACTGACCGAGGTGGACAGCCAGCCGGCGCTGGACGACCGCTACGCGGCGGCGGTGACGCTGACGCAGGGGCGGCCCTTCGCGCGGCTCGCGGTGCGCCTGCGCGCGGTGACGCCCGGCAGCTTCGAACTGCCGGGCGGCGAGGCGCAGGACATGTACCGGCCGGGCATCTTCGCGCGGCAGAACACGGCGCGGATCACGGTGCTGCCGTGATCTGCGGAGGGCGTGACGCGGAGGGGCGCCGCCCCTCCGCACCACCCCGCCAAAGGCCGAAAGGCCTTTGGGAACCAGGAATGGGCCCGTGCGGCATGGCGGCGCGCGTCCGCATCGCCGTCCGAAAGGCGACCGTGGTTTCGCAAGGCCTTCCGGCGGCCCGAGCGACCCCGCCGCGACGTTCCGCCCACCGCAGGCCGCCCGCTGCTTCCGCGGTGCCCCGTTCACTGCCAGACCGCCCCCCAACACACGGTTTCCAAAGGCCTTTCGGCCTTTGGCGGGGAGGCCTGGAGGGGCAGCGCCCCTCCAGTATCCCATCGTGATCCGGCGCCCCGCCCTCGCCGCGCTGGTGCTCGCCGCGATCACCACGCCCTTCGCCCTGGACCGCGCCTACCCGCCCGACCTCACGCGCCTCAACGCGGCGGGCGTGGAAATCCTGGACCGCGAAGGCCGCACCCTCTCCGTCCTCCCTGTCCCTGGCGGCACCTGGCGCCTGCGCACGGCGACGACGGACGTGCCGCCGCAACTCGTGGACCTCCTGATCGCCGCCGAGGACCGCCGCTTCCGCAGCCATTTCGGCGTGGACCCGGTGGCGCTGGCGCGCGCCTCCTTCCAGTGGATCCGCGCCGGGCGCGTGGTGTCGGGCGGCTCGACGCTGACCATGCAGGCGGCGCGGCTGCTCGAACCGCGGCCGCGCACGCTGCGCTCCAAGGCCATCGAGATCTTCCGCGCCTTCCAACTCGAGGCGCGCTTCAGCAAGGACGACATCCTCGGCATCTGGCTGACCCTCGCCCCGCAGGGCGGGAACATCGAGGGCATCCGCGCCGGCAGCCTGGCCTGGTTCGGGCGGCCGGCGGCGCGGCTGGATGCGGCGGAATCCGCGCTGCTGGTCGCACTTGCCAGACGCCCCGCGACGCTGCGCCCCGACCGGCATCCGGAGTCCGCGCGTGCCGCACGCGACGCGGTACTGGCACGGCGCGGCGGACCGTCGGCGGGAATGTCCGCCGCCGATCGCGACCTTGCCGTGGCGGCGGCGATGCCCGACCGGCGCCAGCCGATGCCGCGCCTCGCGCCGCATCTCTCGCGGGAGATGGCGCGCGGCGCGGCGGGCAGCGTGACGCTGACCCTCGACGCGCCGTTGCAGCGCGCGGCGGAACGGCTGGCCGCCGAAATCCTGCCGACACTGCCTGATCGCGCGGCGCTCGCCATCGTGGTGGCGGATGTCGCGACGCGGGAGGTACGCGCGCTGATCGGCGGCGAATGGGGCGCGGAATCACGCGCCGGCGCGCTGGACCTGACGCGCGCGGTGCGGTCCCCGGGCTCGGCGCTGAAGCCCTTTCTCTACGCCATGGCCTTCGAGCGCGGCATCGCGCAGCCCGGCACGCTGATCGCCGACCTGCCGCGCCATTTCGGCGCCTATGCGCCGGAGAATTTCTCGCGCGACTTCGCCGGCCGGGTCACGGCGGCGGATGCGCTGCGCATGTCGCTGAACCTGCCGGCGGTGGCGATGCTCGACCAGATCGGCGCGCTGCGCTTCGCCTCGGCGCTGAAGGCCGCCGGCGCGGGGCCGAGGCTGCCACGCGGGGCGGATGCGTCACTGCCGCTGGCGCTCGGCGGCGCGGGGACGACGCTGCGCGACATGACCGCGCTCTATGCCACCATCGCCGACCATGGCCGGTCGGTGCCGCTGCGCCTGACGCCCGGTGTCGCGCCAGACGCCGTGCAGGCGGTGGAACGCCGCGCGGCGGACTCCGTCGCCGCCATCCTGGTGCAGAACTTCCCCGGCGGCGGTCCGGCGGGCGTGGCGTGGAAGACCGGAACCTCCTGGGGCGGGCGGGATTCCTGGGCGATGGGCTTCGATGCGCGCCACGTCGCGGGCGTATGGATCGGGCGGCCGGACGGGACGGCGATGCCGGGTTCCACCGGCCGGCAGGCGGCGCTGCCGGTGCTCGCGCGCGTCTTCGCCCTGTTGCCGGAGGCGCCGCGGGAAGGCCTGCGCGTCGTGGCCGATGCGCCGCGCCAGCAGGCGCCGGCGGACCGGCTGCGGCTGCTTTTCCC
>NZ_JAAEDM010000065.1 GCF_018129065.1 Neoroseomonas soli
AGGGCCGCCGCCTGCTCGCGGCCCCCGGTGCCCGGCGTGCCCTGCCGCAACCGCCGCGCCGCATCGCGGGGCCCGAGGCATCATGAGCGCGACGCTGTCCCTGCCGGCCCCGCCGCGCGCCGCGGCGGCGCCGGTGGTCCCGGTTCTGCTGCTCTGCATCCTGCTCTCGGTCGCGGTGCAGGCGACGCTGCTGACCACGCCGCTGCTCACGATGCATGTCTTCGACAGCGTGCTGGAAAGCCGTAGCCTGGACACGCTCTGGGTGCTGGCGGCGGCGTTCCTGGCGGTGCTGATGCTGGGTGGGGTGCTGCGCCACCTGCGCGCGGCGCTGCTCGCGTCCATGGCCGAGCGCGCCGGTCGCCGGCTGGAACTGCGCGCGCTCGCCGCGACGGTGCGCGTCAGCCTGGCGGGGGAGCGCGTCGTCGCCGCACGGGCGCTGCAGGACGTGGCGGCGCTGCGGCGGCTGCTGGGCGGGTCGGTGCCGGCGGATGTGCTGGACCTGCTGTCCATTCCGCTTGCGCTCGGCTTCCTCTGGATGCTGCACCCGCTTTTCTTCACGGTGGCTTTCGTGGCGGCGCTGGTGCAGGCGGCGATCGGCGTGCTGGCGGACCGCGCGGCACGGGGCACGCTGTCGGCGGCGACGCAGGCCGAGGGGTTCGCGCGGCGGGAACTGATCGGGCGCCTGGGGCAACGCGACCTGGTGCTGGGGCTTGGGCTGCTGCCGGCGGTGCTCGCCCGCTTCGCGCCGGTTCACGCGCAGGCCGTGGCGGGGCGGGGCCGGGCGGAAGGGCAGGCCAGCGCCCTTGCGGGGTTGCTGCAACTGGGCGGCTTCGCGCAGCAGATCGCCGTTGTCGGCACCGGCGTCTGGCTCCTGCTGGAGCACCGCATCTCGCCCGGCTCGATGATCGCGGCGGCCACGATGGTGAACCTCGCCATCCAGCCGGTGATGCATCTCGTCGGCCATTGGCGGGATTGGAGCGAGGGGATCGCCGCGGCGCGGCGGCTGGCCAATGTGGTCAGGCGCGGTGCACCGCCCGCGCCGGTAGGGCCCGACGCCTCCGCGCCGCCGGGGCTGATGATCGAGGGCCTCACGCTGCGCGCCCCGGGTGCGGCGCGGCCAATGCTGGAGGGGCTGCACCTGTCTCTCGCACCCGGCCAGGCGGTGCTCCTGGCCGGGCCGAATGGGGCGGGGAAGACCACGCTGCTGCGCGCGATCCTCGGCCTCGCGGAACCGGAGGCGGGACGCGTGCTGCTCGACGGATGCGACACGCTGCGCACGCCGCGCGGCGAGACCGGCCCGCGGCTCGGCTACCTGCCGCAGGACGCGCAGCTGCTGGACGGAAGCGTGATCGAGAACATCGGGCGCTTCGCCGCCGAGGACGCGCGCTCGGCGGTCGCCGCCGCGCGGCAGGTCGGCGCGCATGAGGCCATCGGCCGCCTCCCGCGCGGCTACGAGAGCGCCGCAGGACCCGAGGCGGGCCTGTCCGGCGGGCAGGCGCGGCTCGTCTCGCTGGCTCGCGCCTTCCACGGTGCGCCGCGCCTGATCGTGCTGGACGAACCCGAGGCCGGGCTGGACGCCGCTGCGCGCGCCGGGCTGCGCCAGGCGGTCGCCACCGCGCGGGACGACGGGGCGGTGATGCTGGTGGTCTCGCACGATCCGACGCCCTGGCATGGCGTTGTCGATGGCGTGCTGCGGCTGGCGGGCGACGGAACCTGGTCGTTGGAGATGGAAGCATGAGCGCAGCGGCCGACGCATTGGAAGCGGCCTTCGACGCGGCGATGCCGCCGCCGCGCATCGGGCGTCTCGTGCTCGCGGCGCTGCTGGTGGTGATCGTGGGCGTCGGCGGGCTGGTGTCCTGGGCAGCCGTCACGCCGATCGAGCGCGCGGTGATCGGGCAGGGGGCGCTGGTCGCGGAGGGGCGGCGCAAGACGGTGACGCTGCTCGAGCCCGGCATCCTGCGCACGCTCCTGGTGCGGGAAGGCGAGCGCGTCGCGGCCGGGCAGCCGCTGCTGCAACTCGACACCACCCAGGCGGGCGCCGCCACGGCCCAGGCGCGCGCCGCCTACTGGGCCCAATCCGTGCGCGCGGCGCGGCTGACCGCCGAGCAGCAGGACAGCCGCCAGATGGTGCTGCCAGACGGCGCCGGCGACGCGGGCCGCGCCGATCCGGCGATCGCCTCGCTTATCGAGGCGGAGGGACGGCTCTTCGCCGCGCGGTGGGAAGCCTACGAGGGCGCGCTCGGTGTCAGCCGCACGCGCATCGCCCAGCAGCAGGAACAGATGGCCGCCCATGCCGCGCAGCGGGAGGCGACGGCGACGCGTCTCGTCGCGACGCGCGAGGAACTCGCCGGCGTCACGCAACTGCTGGAGCGCGGCTACGCCACGCGCACGCGGCACTGGGAATTGCAGCGGACGGAGGCCGAGCTCGCCGGCAATCTCGGCCAGTACCAGGCGCAGGAGGCCCAGGCCCGCGAGGCGATCGCCCAGGCGCAGCTGGAAATGGCCAATACCCGCCTGAACCGCCAGCAGGAGGTCGCGCGCGACCTGCAGGACGCGCGCGCGCAGCGCACCGATGCCGAGCAGCGGCTGCGCGGCGCGCAGGACGTGCTTTCCCGCCGCGTCGTGACGGCGCCCGAGGCCGGGGTGGTGACGGAGATCCGCTTCTTCACCACCGGCAGCAGCATCGGCGCCGGGCAGCCTGTGCTCGACCTGGTGCCGCTGGACGACCGGCTGGTCGCCGAGGTGCGGGTCGCGCTGACGGATGTCGAGAACATCGCGGTCGGGCAGCGCGCGAGGCTGCGCTTCCCGGCCTTCCGCACGCGGGACGTGCCTCTGGCCGACACCGAGGTCATCTACGTCTCCGCCGACCGGCAGACCGATGCGCAGGGCAGCTCCTACTTCCTCGCGCGGCTCGCGATCGATCCTTCCATTGCCGCCACCCTGCCCGCCGGGGCGGCGCTCGCCCCCGGCATGCCGGTCGAGGCCTTCGTGCTCGGGGAGCGGCGGACCGCCCTCGACTACGTGCTGCGGCCGATCACCGACGCGCTGCGGCGCTCGCTGCGCGACTGAGCCATGCGCGTCGCCCCGCACCCCATGAAGCACCCGACGAGGCCCCTTGCATGACCGATTTCTTCGCCCTGCTCGAGAAGCGCCGTGTCGAGACCGTGCCGCCGGATGACGAGCCCGCGCCGATGACGCGCGAAGCGCTGCGCGCCATGCGCATGGCGGCACTGGCGCGTTCGGGGCTGTTCGACGCGGAGTACTACCTCGCTTCCTATCCCGACATCGCCACGGCGGGCAGCGAGCCGTTCGAGCACTTCTTCGACCACGGCTACACCGAAGGCCGGCGGCCGAACCCGTATTTCGATCCGCTCTGGTACCTGTCGCAGTACCCGGATGTCGCGCAGGGCGGACTGAACCCGCTGCTGCACTACGCGCTGCACGGCGATGCGGAGGGGCGCAGGGCCGGGCCGTTCTTCGACACCCGATGGTATCGCGGGCGCTACGAGGTGCCGGCCGGGGAGACGGCGCTGGCGCATTGGCTGAAGCATCGCGCGAGCGGCCGCTGCAGCCCGGTGCCGGAATTCGACGTGGACTACTATCTCGGCCGCAACCCGGACGTGGCGGCGGCCGGCGTCGATCCCTTCGAGCATTTCTGGTGCCAGGGCTACAAGGAAGGGCGCAACCCGTCCGCCGAGTTCGACGTGCGCTTCTACGCGCACCGCTACCTGCGCGGCGACCTCTCGGAGAATCCCTTCGCGCATTGGCTCGCACACCGGCACGAGCCGGGCGTGCATGGCCGCCTGCCGGACGACGAGGCGACAGTGCCGCGCGAGGTCAAGCGCTTCACGCGACCGGGGCCGGATTTCGAGGACTTCCGCCCGCTGCCGGCCGACGCGCCGCGGCGCGTGAAATTGCTCGCCTACTACCTGCCGCAGTTCCACGCCTTCGAGCAGAACGACGCCTGGTGGGGCAAGGGTTTCACCGAATGGACCAACGTCCCGCGCGGCCTGCCACGCTTCAAGGGGCACTACCAGCCGCGCGTGCCGCGCGACCTCGGCTTCTACACCTTGCAGGGCGACGAAATCTTCCGTCGCCAGGTGGAGATGGCGAAGGCCGGTGGCGTGCACGGCTTCGTCTTCTACTGGTACTGGTTCAACGGCACGCGGCTGATGGAAAAGCCGGTCGAGCGCTTCCTCGCCGACCCCTCCATCGACATGCCCTTCTGCCTGATGTGGGCAAACGAGAACTGGACGCGCCGCTGGGACGGGGCGGAGAGCGAGGTGTTGATCTCGCAGGACTACCGCCCCGACGACGACGAGCGGATGGTCGCGGAATTCGCCCGCCACTTCCGCGATGCCCGCTACATCCGCGTCGGCGGGCGGCCGGTGCTGATGGTCTATCGCCCCGCCCTGATCCCCGAGACGAAGTCCACCATCGCCCGCTGGCGGCACCTGTTCCGCGAGAAGCACGGCGAGGATCCGCTGCTGGTCATGGCGCAGGGCTTCGGCGACACCGACCCGCGGCCCTATGGCCTCGATGGCGCCATCGAGTTCCCGCCGCACAAGCTGACGCAGAACCTCGAGCCCATCGCGACGGGGCTCGACATCCTCGATCCCGATTTCACCGGCAAGGTGCACCAGTACGAGAGCGTGGTTCGCGTCTCGATCGAGGAACCCCCGCCGCCTTTCCCGCTGATCCGCACCGCCGTTCCATCCTGGGACAACGACGCGCGGCGACAGGGCAATGGCCTGGTCATCACCGGCAGCACGCCCGCCAAGTACGAGGCCTGGCTCGCCGCGCTGATCGAGCGCGCCGCGGAACACCCATTCCACGGCGAGTCCTTCGTCTGCGTGAACGCCTGGAACGAGTGGTGCGAGGGCGCTTATCTCGAACCGGACCTGCATTTCGGCAGCGCCTATCTCAACGCCACCGGACGGGCCGTGAGCGGCGCCACGCGGAGCGGCCAGGATGCGCCGCCGCGCCTGCTGCTGGTCGGCCACGACGCCTTCCCGGGGGGCGCGCAGCAATTGCTGCTGTCCATCGGCACCACGCTGCGCCGCGCCTTCGGCTGCGAGATCGAGTTCCTGCTGCTCGGCGGCGGGGCGATGGAGCCGGCGTATCAGCGTGTCGCGCCCACCACGGTGGTGGCGGGCGAAGCGGCGCTCGCCGCGCGGATCACTGCCGCCGCGGCGCGCGGCTTCCGCCACGCCATCGTCAACACGACTGCCGCGGGGTTGGCGGTCGCCGCGCTCAAGGCCGCCGGCATCGACGCGGTGCTGCTGGTCCACGAACTGCCGCGGCTGATCCGCGAGAAGCACCTCGCCGAACCCGCACGTGCCGGCATCTCGGCGGCGCGGCGCGTCGTTTTCCCGGCGCCCTTCGTGCGGGAGGAAGTTCTCGGCACGCTGGGCCTGCCGGAGGACGAGCGCTTCCTGCTGCGCCACCAGGGCATCTACAAGAACCTGGCCGCCCCGCCGGACGCAGAGGCGACGATCCGCGCGGAACTCGGCATGGCGCCGGAGGACCGTCTCGTCCTCGGCATCGGCTATGCCGACATGCGGAAGGGCTTCGACCTCTTCCTGCAACTGTGGCGTTTGCTGCGCTGGCGCGGGCGGCGGCGGGTGCATCTCTGCTGGCTCGGGACCATGGATCCCGCGATGCAGGGCTGGCTCGCCGAGGAGATCGCCGCCGCTCAGGCGACCGGCACCTTCCACATGCCGGGCCACCGCAGCGATGTCGGCGCCTTCCTGCGCGCGGCGGATGCGTATGCGCTGACCTCGCGCGAGGACCCCTTCCCCTCGGTGGCGCTGGAATCGCTGGCGAGCGGGCTGCCGGTCGTCGCCTTCGACCGCAGCGGCGGCATGCCGGGGCTGCTCGCCGAAACGGGCGCCGGCGAGGTGGTGCCCTACGGTGACGTGACCGCGATGGCCGAGGCGTTCGCGGCCCTGCTGCGCACCGACCGCGACGACCCGGCGCGCGCGAGCGACGCCGCCGCGCGGCAGCGCCTGGCCGCCGCGCGCTTTGGCTGGCGGCCCTATGTGCGGGACCTGCTGCACCTCGCGGTGCCGGACCTGGCCTCGGTATCGGTCGTGGTGCCGAACTACAACTACGCCCGCTACATGCCGGACCGGCTGGGTTCGATCTTCCGCCAGAGCCATCCGGTGCGGGAGGTGATCGTCCTCGACGACTGCTCGACCGACGACAGCCTCGACGTCATCCCCGCCGTCGCGGCACGCCATGGGCGCGACATCCGGCTGGAGCCCAACGCGGTCAATTCCGGCTCGGTCTTCGCCCAGTGGCGCAAGGCGGCGGCGCTCGCGCAGGGGGAGTTCCTGTGGATCGCCGAGGCGGACGACCTCTCGGACCCGGACTTCCTGCTGCGCGCGGTGGCGAGCCTGAAGGCCGACCCGTCCATCCGCTTCGCCTTCACCGACAGCAGCACCATCCACGCCGACGGCACGCCGATGTGGCCGGACTACAAGCAGTACTACGCGACGCTGGAACCGGGCGCCCTCGCGCGTTCCGAGGTGTTCGGCGCCACGGATTTCGTGCGCCGCTTCCTGGCGGTGAAGAACCTGGTGCTGAACGTCAGCGCCGTGGTCTGGCGCCGCGATGCGCTGGTCGAGGCGCTGGAACAATGCGGCGATGCCCTCTCCGGCTTCCGCATGGCCGGCGACTGGCGGCTCTACCTGCAGGCGCTCGCCGCCCCCGGTGCGCGCGTCGCCTACGAGGCGGCGCCGCTCAACGTCCATCGACGCCACGCGGCGAGCGTGACCCATGCGCTCGACGGCGATCGGCATGTCGATGAGATCGCACGCTGCCATGCCTTCGCGCGCGAGGCCTTCCCCGAGGCCGCCCATGCCGGGGCGGCGCAGCGGGCCTATCTGGCGGAGGTGGCGGCGCAGTTCGGACTGGCGCCGCCGCCTCCCGTCGGCAAGCGGCGCCGGGCGCGCCGCAGCAAGAGCCGCGCGAGCTAACGCGGCCGGTCACCACCCTGGACCACAAACCGATCGACAGGAGCCAATGGAATGTACATCCCGCCCTATGACGCCCTTCTCCGCAGCATCGGCACCTCGCGTGAGGAGCTGAAGGGAGAGCAGAACGTGACGGTGCCGCTCGGCCTGTTCCGCTTCCTGCTCCAGATCGCCGTCGCCAACGGCGACTTCAACGAGGCCGGCTACCTCGCCGCCAACCCCGACGTCGCGACTGCGACAAAGTCGGGCTCCATCGAGAGCGCCCGCCTGCACTACATCGGCTTCGGCTATTTCGAGGGCCGCAGGGGCGGCACGCCCGACGTGGACGAACGTTGGTACCTGCGCGCCTATCCCGATGTGGAGGCGGCGGTGAAGGCGGGGAAGCTCTCCTCCGGGCGCGAGCACTTCAGCATGGTCGGCGCCGCCGAATGGCGTAGCCCGAGCCCGCACTACGAGGCCGACACCCAGCAGTGGAAGCGCGCGCTCGAAGCCGCCTGAGACTCGGATCACGGCCGGGGCGGCGAAATCCGCCCCGGTCCACCCGCCCCGCAGCAAGACGCCATCCGGGAGGAAGCCCCCATGACGGATCCTGACATCCCACCGCTGTTCCGGATCTCGGCCCCCGGCAAGCGCATATGCTTCTGGGGTGCGCCGGCGCATGTGCCGGCGTACCGGAGCCTGGCCGAAGGGCTGGACGCGACCGGCGCGAACACCGGCAACCTTTTCATCGGGCACGGCCTGTTCCACGGCACCGACTGCCTGCACAAGGCCTTTCATCCAGGCTTCGGTGCCATTCCCGCCGAGCGGCTGCACGAGCATTTCGACATGCTCTTCGTCCCGGCGTCGAACTTCGTCGGCAACGGTGTCGACCTGACGGTCCACGCCGAGTATTTCGAGCGTGCGCGGCTGCCCATCTTCTGCTTCGGCCTCGGCTCGCAGCTGAAGCCGGGCGAGGCGCCGGCGCTGAAGCCCGGAACCGAGAAGTTCCTGCGCCTGATGTCCGAGCGCGGCGGCTCGATCGGCGTCCGCGGCGCCTTCACCGCCGAGGTGCTGTGGGACATGGGCATCCGCAACACCAGCATCGTCGGCTGCCCCTCGCTGCTCGGGCTGCGGGCCGGGACCCTTGCGCGGCTTGCCACCGCACGGCCGGGATTGGAGCGGATCGCGGTGAACTTCTCCAACAACGTCCGCCGCCACGCGCTGCATCCGGACGCGATGCGCGCGACCGAGAATGCCCTGTTCCAGCGCCTGCTCGGCGAGAACGCCTACTACATGTTGCAGAACGAGCAGCCGGAGATGGATTTCCTCGCCGCCATGGCGGCGGGGCAGGGGGATCGCGCGGCGGCCGCCGCGCGGAGCATCGCCGACCTCTTCGGGGTCTCCGCTTCCCGCGGGGAACTGCGCGACTTCGTCGAGCGCCGCATCCGCATCTTCTTCTCGGTCGAGGATTGGGTGGGTTGCATGGGGACGATGGGCGTCTCGATCGGCTCGCGCTTCCACGGCAACGTCGCGGCGCTGCTGGCGGGGACGCCGGCGCTGTTCCTGGTGCACGACATGCGCACGCGGGAACTCTGCGAGTTGCTGCGCGTGCCGCATGTGATGCTCGACCGTCCGCGGCCTGCCGAGGAGGTGATGGAGCGCGCCGCGTCGCTCGACTATGCGCCGTTCCTCGCGCAGTTCCGGCGGCTCGGCATCGAGTGGCGGCTCTTCCTCGAGAGGAACGGGCTCGGCCTCGGCTTTCACCAGGCGGAGATGGCCGAGCCGGTCGCGGCATAGTTCCCCTGCCGCGCCGCCGGTCACCGCCGGTCGGCGAAGGTCACGGCCTCGCTGACAGGTCCGACTCGCTGGCGCCGGGATTGAGAACGACGAGGGCGGCCAGCCCGCCGGCACGAAGCGGACCAGCGTGCCGTTCACCACCGGCGCGGCGAATCGTTCGCTGGCGCGCCGCCCTTCGATGAGCGGGGCGGCGGCCGCAGCGGCGGGATTGGACCGCCGCTTGGCCTTCTGGCGAATGCCCGGCGGCGGCCGTGCCTCGGAAGGGCCGCGTCCCGCGTGCCCCCTGCAAGGCTTCAGGGACATCTGGCGGCGGAGGGGGCAGAAGCGGAAGGGGCGGTGGCATTCCCGCCTCCCTCAAGGCAGTATATGCCTTGGCGTGCAGACCGGGCGGGACGGAGGCGCATCCTCGTGGCAATGGCCGGATACGATCAGGCGAACCGGATCCTCGCGATCAATACCAAGCTCGGGACGGACAAGGCCGTCCTGACCGAGGTCGAGGGCGAAGACGCAATCTCCAAGCCCTTCCTGTTCAGGATCAGGTTCTCGACCGAGGAGCCGGCCGAGAAGGTCCAGAAGCTGCTCGGCACCGAGGTGACGCTGTGGTTCGGGCGGCCGGGCGAGAGCGACCTCGGCATCACCGGCGTGGAGCGCCGGCCGCTGCACGGGCATTTCAGCCGCCTGACGCGCGGCTTCGCGCAGCGCGGCGATGCGACCGAATGGCGGGCCGAGGTGGTGCCGGCGCTGTGGTTCCTCTCCCGCACCAGCGACTGCCGCATCTTCCAGGAGAAGTCCGTCCCGGACATCGTCAAGGCGGTGCTCGACCTGCACGGCGTCAAGAACGTGCAGATGAAGCTGACCGGAAGCTACGACCCGCTCGACTACTGCGTCCAGTATCGCGAGACCGCGCTCGACTTCATCTCCCGCCTGATGGAGCAGAACGGCATCTTCTTCTGGCACGAGCACGAGATGAACCGGCATACGCTGGTCATCGCCGATGACAACGGTTCGACCTTCGCCGCGCCCTTCTCCAACGACCTGCCGATCACCGGCCGCGAGGATTCGGATGCCATCCGGCGACTGGATGAGGATTTCGCCGTACGCTCCGGCAAGTGGAGCCTGCGCGACTTCAACTTCGAGACGCCGTCGGTCGATCTCGAAGTGAACGAGCCGACGCAGATCGACGTCGAGCAGATGAAGTCGCGCGAGCGCTACGACTACCCCGGCCTCTACCCCGACAAGGGTCTCGGGAAGCAGGCCGCGCGGCTGCAGATCGAGCGTGAGGAGGCCTTCCACCAGCAGCGCCGCGGCGAAAGCGGCGTGGCGGGCTTCAATGCCGGCATGCGGGTGAAGATCGAGGGCATCGAGGATTCCGAGGTGCTGATCACCGAGGTCCGCCACCGGGCCGAGGACTACAGCCACTGGACCACGCAGGCCTGGGGCCGGCGCCAGCCGACCGAGCCGCATTACGACAACGAGTTCGTCTGCATCCCCAAGAGCGTGAAGTTCCGCCCCGAGCGCGTGACGCCGAAGCCCTCCGTGCACGGCCCGCAGACCGCGATCGTCACCGGCCCGTCGGGGGAGGAGATCCACACCGACAAGTACGGCCGCGTGAAGGTGCAGTTCCACTGGGACCGCCTCGGGAAGAAGGACGACAAGTCCTCCTGCTGGATCCGCGTCTCGCAGGGCTGGGCGGGGCAGAACTGGGGCCAGATCCACATCCCTCGCATCGGGCATGAGGTGATCGTGGACTTCCTCGAAGGCGACCCCGACCGCCCGATCATCACCGGCCGCGTCTACAACGCAGAGAGCCAGGTGCCCTACGGCCTGCCCGCGAACAAGACGCAGTCCGGCATCAAGACCAACTCCACCAAGGGCGGCGGCGGGTCGAACGAATACCGCTTCGAGGACAAGAAGGGCTCGGAGCAGATCTACATCCACGCCGAGAAGGACTACGACACCGAGGTCGAGAACAACGAGACCCGCAAGGTCGGCCTGAAAGGCACCGGCGACCGCACGACAACGATCAAGAACAACGAGACGCTGACCGTCGGCAACGACAAGAACACCACGGTCAACGGCCACTTCACCGAACTGATTCAGAAGACCGAGTTCCGTGCGGTCACCGGCGACGTGACCGAGACCTTCATGGCCAACGAGACACGCACCATCGCTTCCTCGATGACGGAGACGATCGGCGCGAGCGTGACGCAGACCATCGGCGCGTCCTTCACCCAGACCGTCGGAGCGGCGGTCACGCAGACCGTCGGGACCTCGATCGCGCAGACCGCCGGCGTGTCGATCGCGATCACCGCGGGCGCCTCGATCACGCTGACGGCGCCCTCGATCAAGCAGATCGGTCCGAGCTGGTTCAAGACCGGTCTCGCCTCGGGCGACGCCTACGTGTTCAAGACCAGCAACTCAGCGGTCAAGACCGACGTCTCGGGCGTGTCGATCGGCATCGTGGCGGGGCTCAAGTTCGACGTCGCCGGCATCAAGATGGACAATTTCGGCCTGTCCATCAAAACCGGCGGCATCGAGATCAAGAACAAGGCGCTGGCCGTCCGCAGCAAGGCGTTCGAGACGAAGCGCGGCCTGAAGCTCTATTCCGCGTGAGTGACCTGCTCCGCATGGGGCCCCTGACGTGGATCCTGGTCGCGCTGGTGCTGTTCGCCGTGGCGGTGCCGGCCTTGATCTTCGGACCGAACCTCCTGCGCGGGATGCAGGAGAAGCGGATCCGCGCCCACGGATTGCCGGCGACCGCCGTCGTCACCGGCATGGACGAGACGGGGCGCCGCTTCGGAATCGAGCTTGTGCCCGAACTCGTCATCCACTTCGAGGTCCGGGCGGAGGGGCGCCCGCCATGGCGCGGTTCCATCACGCGCATTCCCGGCGCGGACGATGTGCGCTTCTTCCTTCCCGGGCGCACCTTCGACGTGCGCTACGACCCCGCCCACCCCGAGCGCATCGCGGTCATGCCGTGACGTCAGGCAGGCTTCCGGCATGAAGATCCTCAAGCCCTTCGCGCTCGGCGTGCTGTCGCGGCCGGTCGAGTTCCAGCGTCGTTTCTTCCTCACGGTCGCGGCCGTCAGCTTCTGCCCCATGGGGGACAGGCCGGGCCTGCTCGGCGACATCGCCATGTGGAAATTCCTGCCGACGGTGCTGCCGCCGGAGCAGCCGCTCGACCTGGTGCTGCCGAAGACGGCGGCGGAATTCCTCGTCGCCGGCAGCGCCTTCGCGCCGGGCGGGGCGCCGGTCCAGACGGTGACCGTGTCCGCGCGGCTCGGCGCCGTGACGAAGCGCCTTGCCGCCGTCGGCGACCGCTGGATCGAGGACGGCGTGCCGACCCAGCCGTTGCCCTTCACCGAGATGCCGCTCGGCTGGGACCGCGCCTATGGCGGCAAGAAATATCCGCAGAACCCGCTGGGCCGCGGCATCGACGAGGTGCCGATCCAGGGCGTGGGCTTCCGCGTGACGCTGCCCAATGTCGTGCTCCCGCAGGGCGCGCCGCGTCCCTCATCGCCGGAACCGGTCAATTTCGGCCCGATCGACATCTCCTGGCCGCAGCGCCAGCGCCTCGCCGGCACCCACGACCAGCGCTGGCTGGACGAGGACTTCCCCGGCTTCGCCCGCGACATCGACTGGCGGGTCTTCATGGCCGCCAACCCCGACCAGCGCTTCGCGGGCTTCCTCAAGGGCGACGAGGACTACGCCTTCACCAACATGCACGCGGAGGAGCCTGAACTCACGGGCCGCCTGCCGGGGCTGCAGCCGCGCATCCTGATCGAGCGCCGCGGCTCCGGCCGGCTCGAGGACGTGCCGCTCTCGCTGACCACCGTATGGTTCTTCCCCGCCCGCAAGCGCCTGGTGATGATCCACCACGGCCGCGTCCGGGTGGATGAGGAAGACGCGCGCGACGTGACGCTGGCGATCGTCGGCGCGGATCGCCTCGGCGCGCCGCGCCCCGTCTCGGCGTTCGAGGCGGTGATGGCTGCGCGCCTCGAACCCGAATACGGGCTGCTCGAAGCCATGCGCGACAGCGCCCTGGTGCCCGAGGAGATGATCGTCCCCGACCCCGACATGGAGGAAGCGCGCATCCGCCATGAGGAGCAGGGGCTGCTGCGCAAGCGCGCCCACCAGCGGCGCCTCAAGGAATACGAGAAGCAGCGCCAGTCGCTCGTCGAACTCGGCCTCGACCCCGACAAGCACGGCCCGCCCAGGCCGCAGGAGGAGGAGCCGGTCCCCTCGCTCGAACAGCTCCCCGCCGTGATCGAGCGCGTCCGCGCCGAATCCGAGAAGGTGCGCCGCGAGAGCGAGGCCTTCATGGCGAAGGAACAGGCGGAGGCTGAGGCCGCGGCCGCCGCCGCCGGCCAGCCAGTGCCGGACCTGAAGAAGAAGCCTGCCGGCCCGCCGCCCTTCTCCGCCGCCAGGACGCGCAGCGAGATGGAGGCGGAGGCGGCACAGATGCAGGCCGAGGGGCGCGACGCCGCCATCGTGCACAACACCCTGGCCGATCCGGCCATCGGCAAGCTTTGGGTCGATGCGGAGGAAGGCGAGCGCAAGGCCTACCTTCTCGCCGCCGACCAGCAGGATCCGGCGCCGCGCCTCGACGCCGCCGCCAATGCCGCGCTGCGCGTCAGGCTGCTCGACGGAAGCCGGGGCGGGCCGCGGCTCGACCTGTGTGGCGCGGATCTCTCCGGTCTGGACCTCTCGGGCTTCGACCTGACCGAGGCTTGGCTGGACGGCGCCAACCTGACCGGGGCGAACCTGCGTGGCGCGAAGCTCGAACGCGCGGTGCTGGCCCATGCGCGGCTCGAAGGCGCGAACCTGTCGCGCGCCGACCTGGAAGAAGCCAATCTCGGCCGCGCCTCGCTCGTTGACACGGACCTGTCGGACGCGATCCTGCGCGGCGCGGTGCTGCGCGGGGCGGACCTGCGGCGCGCGCGCTTCGAGCATGCGGACCTGACCGGCGCGGTGCTCGGCGATGCCTCGCTGGAAGGCGCGGACCTCGCCGGCGTGGTGGCGCCGAACCTGGTGCTCAGCGAGGCCACGCTCACCGGCCTGCGGGCGGCGGGGGCGATGCTGGAAGGGGCGGTCTTCGTGAAGGTGAACCTGGCCGGGGCGGACTTCACCGGCGCCGACCTGCGGAAGGTGGCCTTCGTCGGCTCGCGCGGACAGGGGGCGGTCTTCGACGGTGCGGACCTCTCCAAGGCCGCTTTCGCCGAAGCCTGCGACTTCACGGGTGCGCGCTTCGCCCGTGCGCGCTGCCTCGGCACCAACCTGCGCGGCACGGTGCTGGAAGGCGCGGTCTTCGACGGCGCGGTGCTGGATGATTCGGACCTCTCCGACTGCCGGCTGCAAGGCGCTTCCTTCGACATGACGCGCGCGCGGCAAACGCGCTTCGTCGTTGCCGACCTGCGTGGCGCACGCATCACCCGCGCCGACCTGATGGGCGCGAGCCTCGCGCGCGCGGACATCCGCGGCGCCGACCTCAGCGACAGCAGTCTCTACGAGGCCGACCTCGCCCGCATCCATGGCGACGGCGCGACGCGCTATGAGCGCACCCAGCGCACGCGCGTGCGCCTCAACCCGCGCAGGACGCCGACATGAGCCGGGCAGAACTCGAAGCGCTGGTGCGCGACGGCGAGATGATCGGACGCGAGCGCAGCTGGGCCGGGCTGAACCTTGCCGGCGCCGATCTTTCGGGCGGCCTGTTCGAGGGGGCGGACCTCTCCAACACCGACCTCAGCGGCGCCAATTTCCGTGAATCGCTGTTCACCAATGTGCGCCTGGACGGCGCAAACCTCTCGGGCGCGAACCTGACGCAGGCGAACTTCGTCGAATGCGCCATGACGCGCGTGAATCTCGGTGGCGTGGAGGCGCCGATGTGGAACGCCGTCGGCTGCGGCCTGCGCGGCGCGAATTTCGGAAAGGCCAACCTGACCGGCGCCTCCATCATCCAGTGCCGGCTGACGCGCGCCACCTTCGTGGGCGCGACGATGGCGAAGGTGAACATGATGAAGTGCCGCACCGACGAGATCGACCTCGGCGGCACGGTCTGCGAGGACGTGGTCTTCATCGAGGGCGACTTCACCCGCGTCGGCATCGCCGGCACGCGCTTCATCCGCACCGCCTTCATCCAGGTCCATTTCGCCGGGCGGGCGCTGCCGGGCTTCCAGGTGGGCGGCTGCTTCTTCTCCGAATGCGACATCTCGGGCTGCGACCTCTCGGGCGCGGACTTGGTCCAGGCGGGGCTGCAGAAGGCCAAGGCCGTGGGGACGAATTTCGAGGGCGCGCGCATGGCCAGGGCCGTGCTGCTCGAGGCAACGCTGCATGGGGCGGTGCTGCGCGGGGCGGACCTGTCCAACGCCATCCTGCAGGATGCCGACCTGACCGAGGCCGACGCCTCCGGCGCCCGCATGGTGCAGGCGATCTGCGTGCGGATGAAGGCGCCGCGGGCGCGCTTCGGCCAGTGCGACATGACCTATGCCGACCTGAGTCACGCGGACCTCGAGCAGGCGGACCTGGCCGGCGCCACCCTGGCACGTGCAAACCTTCATATGATCCGCGACGCAGGTGCGCGTATCCCGGACCGTCGGTCGGCGCTGCCGCCCGACCAGGACCGGGCGCAGGCCGAACAATGGCAGCAGCGCTTCGCGCCGCGCTGAGAAACGGGACGGGCAAGGAGAGGCAGATGAACGCGATCACCGGAATGACCGGCCTGGCCATGGCGGAGACCGAGGCGGCGGACGTGCTGGCGCGGGACGGCGATGCCTACACGCTGCGCCTCGAAGGCCGCGAGACGCCGGCGCGGCGCGCCTTCTCCTGCCTGGTGGAGCCCGAGCCGGGCGATGTCGTCCTGCTCGGGCGGGCCGGGACGGTGCGCTACATCCTCGCGGTGCTGGAGCGCGCGGGGGATGCGCCGATGCGCCTCGCGCTGCCCGACGGCGCGACGCTCGCGGCCGATGGCGGGCGGCTCAACCTCGCCGCGCAGACGCTGGTGATGGAGAGCGAGCGGACGCAGGTGGTGACCGGCACGCTCGGCGTCTCAGCCGACCGGACGGAGGCGCGCGCGGGCCGCCTCTCCCTGGTGGCCGAGGCGATCGAGACCATGGCCGAGCGCATCATCGGCCGCTTCCGCCGGTCCTACCGCTTCGTCGAGGAGAGCGAGCAGATCCGCGCGCGCGACATCGACCAGCGCGCCAGCGGCCACCTGCACCTGCGCGGCGAGACGGCGAACGTCCAGGCGGGCGTGCTGGTGAAGCTGCACGGCTCGCAGATCCACCTCGGCTGAGGGCGCGCCGATGTTCGCCAACACCCAGATGATGGGAATGGACTTCGCCTTCCCCGATGTCTGCATCACGCCGGCGGTGCCGCCGGTGCCGATCCCCTATCCGAACATCGCGATGGGGCCGACCGCGATCCCGAACCAGTTCTCGACGCTGGTGCTCGGCGCGCCGATGCACAACATGGGCACCACCATCCCCATGACCAACGGCGACAATGCCGGCGTGCTGCTGGGCGTGGCCTCGGGCACGGTGATGGGGCCTTCGCGGCACCTGATCGGGTCCTTCACCACGCTGATCGAGGGGATGCCGGCGACGCGGCTGACCTCCATGTCGCTGCAGAACAGCACGAACATCCCAGGCTGCCGCGTGGTGCCGAGCCAGACGCTGGTCATCATCCTGGCGCCGTGACGCCGGGAAAGGTTTGACGCCGCCCGGCGCGAGCCTTAAGTTAACCGTATGGTTGACTTAGAGGCCGCCCGTCTGGATCGCGTTTTCGGCGCGCTTGCCGACCCGACGCGGCGCGCCCTGGTCGAGCGTCTGGCGGCCGAGGAGGGCCTTTCCGTCAGCGCCTTGGCAAGGCCCTTCTCCATGTCCCTGCCGGCGGTGATGAAGCACCTCGACGTGCTGGAAGGCGCCGGGCTGATCGCGCGACAGAAGTCGGGACGCACCGTGTCCTGCCGCCTGGTGGCGGAACCGATGGAGGACGCCATGGGCTGGCTCGCCCGCTATGCGCGCTTCTGGTCGGAGAGCCTCGACCGATTGGCCGCCGAACTGGAAGCCAAGGCATGAACGAGGTCGTCCCCAGCCTCACCATGGTCCGGCGCATCAAGGCGCCGCCCGCCGCGGTGTTCGAGGCCTGGACGCGCCCCGAGATCCTCGCCCGCTGGTGGGGACCGCACCACACCATGGTGCTGTCGGCCGAGATCGACGCGCAGGTCGGCGGGAGTTTCCGCGTCACCCTCGTCGAGGACACCGGTGCCCGCCACACCGTGTCCGGCACCTATGCCGAGGTGGTGCCGGGGGAACGCCTGGTCTTCTCCTGGGCCTGGGAGGCGACGGCCGAACTCGTCTCCCGCGTCACCGTCACCTTCCGCCCGGTGCCCGAGGGCACCGAGGTCACGCTGGTCCATGACCGCTTCGCCAATGAGGGCACGGCCACCCGCCACCGCCGCGGCTGGACCGAATCCTTCGAGCGCCTGGTCGCCGAATTCGAGAAGGCGGCCTGACACAACAAGACCAAACGGGAGGGATCGATGCAGGGACCGGAACCCACGCCAGAGCACCGTTGGCTGCAGCGCCTGCTTGGCGACTGGCGGATGGAGGGCGAATGCCCCACCGGCCCCGGCCAGCCCCCCATGTCGGTGACGGCGACCGAGCGGGTTCGCGGGCTCGGCGACCTCTGGGTCATCGCGGAGGGCGCGACGGAGATGCCAGGCGGCGGCATCGGCCATACCCACATGATGCTCGGCTACGATCCGGCGCAGGGCTGCTTCCTCGGGACCTTCACGGCCTCGATGATGACGCATCTCTGGATCTATCGCGGGCACCTCGATGCGAGCGGCACGGCGCTGACCCTCGATACCGAGGGACCGGACATGAGCACGCCGGGCCGCATGGCGCCGTACCAGGACATCATCGGGCTGGATGCCGCGGGGAACCGCACGCTCACCACCCGCATGCAGGGCGTGGACGGGACGTGGCAGCAGATCATCGTCGCGCGCTATCGCAGCGCGGGCTGAGGAGGGCAGTGACATGGCGCAGCGCATCCTGCTGCTGATCGGCACCAAAAAGGGCGCCTTCATCATGGAAGGCGACGCAGGGCGGAAGGACTGGGGCCTGCGCGGGCCGTACTGCGACGCCTGGCCGGTCAACCACGTCATCGCGGACCCGGCGACGGGCGCCATCCACGCGGGTGGCGGCAATGAATGGTTCGGGCCGGCGGTCTGGACCTCGGGCGATCTCGGGGAGACGTGGACGCATTCCAGCGAAGGCCTCGCCTATGCGGCGGGCGAGACGCCGATCAAGTCGGTGTGGAGTCTCGCGCGAGGGCCTGACGCGCTCTTTGCCGGCGTCGAGCCGGCGGGGCTGTTCCGCAGCGAGGATGGCGGCACGACCTGGTCGCATGTGCACGGGCTGCGCGACCATCCCTCCCGCCCCGAGTGGCAGCCGGGCGGCGGCGGTCTGATCCTGCACCACATCGTGCCGCATCCCGGTGATGCGGACAGGATCTGGGTCGGCATCTCGACGGGCGGCGTCTTCTACACCGGCGATGGCGGCGCGACCTGGGAACCGCGCAACCGCGGCACGCGCCAGGATTATGCGCCTGAAGCCGAACGCTACCCGGAATTCGGCCAATGCGTGCATTCCCTGGTGCTGGCGCCGGGCACGGCGGACCGGCTCTACCAGCAGAACCACTGCGGCATGTACCGCAGCGAGGATGGCGGCCGGCAGTGGGTCAGCATCGAGAAGGGGCTGCCGTCAACCTTCGGCTTCCCCGCCGTGGCGCATCCGCGCGATGCCGACACGCTGTTCCTGGTGCCGCTGAACGGCGACACGCTCGGACGCTACGTGCCGGATGCGCAGGCGGCGGTGTGGCGCACGCGCGATGCCGGTGCGACCTGGCAGGCGCTGCGCAAGGGGCTGCCGCAGCAGAACGCCTTCATCGGCGTGCTCCGCCAGGCCATGGCGACGGACAGGCTCGAGCCGGCCGGCGTCTATTTCGGCACCAGCGGCGGCGGCCTCTACGCCAGCACGGATGAAGGCGAGAGCTGGACCTGCCTCGCGGAACATCTGCCGACCATCACCTCGGTCGAGACACTGGTGGTCGGGGGGTAGCGCCGTGGTGACGGTGCTGCTGCCGTCGGCGCTGGTGCGGCTGTTTCCGGGTGCGCCGCGCGTCGTCGAGGTGGATGCCGCGAACGTCGCTGCGGCGGTCGTGGTGTTGGATGCGCGCTGGCCGGGCATGCGGGACCGGCTGTGCGATTCCACGCCGGCGATCCGGCGGCACCTCAACGTCTTCGTGGAGGGCGAGCGCGCGACGCTCGCCACTCCCTTGCCGCCCGGCGGCGAGATGCTGGTGATGACGGCGATGAGCGGGGGCTGAACCGCCGCCGCGTCAGCCGATCCCTTCCATCCCCGCCAACGCGAGGATCGTCGCAAGGCTGGTCCGCATGCCGCGCAGGCATTCCTGCGGCTCCACGTCGAGCCATTCCTCGAGCGAATGCGCGCGCCCACCGCGCCCGCCGGCGCCGACCTTCAGCGCGGGTATGCCGAGGCTCATCGGCACGTTCGCGTCGGTCGAGGAGAACTCGAAGCTCGGCGTGTAGCCCTCGGCGCTGACGGAGGCGGCGGCGAAGTCGCGGATCGGCGCGCCTGCCGGGGTCTCGCCAGCAGGGCGGTCGCCGACGCGGGTGAGTTCCGCGGTGATCACCCCGGCGCTGGTGGACCGCGCCGCGTTCTCCGTCGCCACCGCCTCGTCCACGATCTGCAGGAAGCGCTTGTCGAGCTTGTCCAGTTCCGCCGCGGAGGCCGAACGCAGGTCCACCTCGATCGTCACTGCATTGGCGATGGCGTTGATCGAGGTGCCGCCGGAGACGACGCTGACGCAATGGGTGGTCGGCGGCGATTTCGGCACTTCCACCGCCGCCAGGCCGCGGGCTGCTTCCGCCATGGCATACATCGGGTTCACCAGGCCGAAGGCGGAATAGGAATGCCCGCCCGGCCCGCGGAAGGTCACGCGATAGCGGCGCGAACCGACGCCACCGGCGACGATCTGGGCCACTTCTGGGCTGTCCACCGTCAGGAAGGCGCGGAAGCGCGCGCGGTGGCGGGACTTCGCGAAAAGATGCCGCACGCCGCGCAGGTCGCCGAGCCCTTCCTCCCCTACGTCGCCGACGAAGAGAATGTCGTGCCGCGTGCGGATGCCGGCTGCATCCAGCGCGCGGATGAAGCCGAGGTTCACCGCCAGCGACCAAGTGTCGTCCGACACGCCTGGCGCGAAGAGCTTGGTGCCCTCCCGCCGCACGCGCACATCGGTGCCGGCCGGGAAGACGGTATCGAGATGCGCCGCCACCACCAGGATATCGCCATTGCCGAAGCCGCGGCGCAGGCCCATCACATTGCCGATCTCGTCCTGCTCGACCTCATCGAGGCCGTGGGCGCGCAGCATCTCCAGATAGGCGGCCGCGCGCTTCTCCTCGCCAAAGGGCGGGGAGGGGATCTCGGTCAGCGTGACGACGTCGCGCACGATGCGGTCGTGTTCGGCGGCCAGCGTGGCGCTCGCCTTGGCGAAGCGTTCGTCGGCGCGGATGGCGGCGATGGTCTCGGTGGGGTTCATGCAGCAATGTCCAGATCGGCGCGGAGGCGTTCGTACTCGGCGGAGAATGTGGCGGCGAGGCCGCGCTTGTCGTCCTCGGGTATGAAGGCCCCGACGATGCCGTTGAGCATGAAGCGGCGCAGGTCGTCGAGGTCGAAGCCGAAATCCTCGACCATCATGGTCCAGCAGCGTTGCGGGTCCACGCGATGCAGCGGCGGATCGTCGGTGTTGGGGTGGATCAGCAGTCCCGCTTGCGGCATGCGGCGTATCGGGTGGTCGATCGCCCAGCGCGCCGGTTCCAGCGTGCGCAGGTAGTAGGAATTGGTCGGCACCACGGTGAAGATGATTCCCCGCTCGGCGCAGCGGCGCGCCAGCGCGGGATTGTCCAGCACGGTGTAGCCGTGGTCGATGCGCTCCACCTCCAGCAGGTCGATCGCGGTCTCGACATTGCGCCAGTGGCAGCCGAACTCGCCGGCATGGGCGGTCAGGCGGAAGCCGGCGCGCTTCGCGGCGCGATAGGCCTTCCAGAAGAATTCGGGCGGATGGTCCGTCTCGCGGTAGTCGATGCCGAGGCCGATGATGCGGTCGCGGCGATGCGCGATCATCCATTCCACCATCTCGGCCGCTTCCTCGGGCGTTCCTTCGCGGTCGATGGAAGGGATCAGCAGCGCCGAGATGCCATGGTCGTGCTTGGCGTCGTCGAAGGCGGCGAGGATCGCGTCCGCGCCGGCGGCATAGGGAATGCCGGAATCGCGCGCCGTGCCGGTCGGGTTCCAGAAGATCTCGGCGTGGCGCACGCCCTGGGATGCGGCGTCCTCCAGGTATTCGTAGGCGATGCGGTGCAGGTCCTCGGGCCCGCGCAGGATGCGCTGTTCCAGCGCGCGCAGGATGTGCAGCACGCCCTTGGGCTTGGCGTCGCGGCGTGCCAACTCATCGACTTCCCCGGGCGAGTAGCCGGTGCCCTGGCGCTGGGCCAACTCGGCCAGCGTCTGCAACCGGATGGCGCCGAGCAGATGGACATGCAGTTCCACCTTCGGGATGGCGCGGCAGAATTCGGCGAGGTCCATCAGGCGACCCCGGCCGCGTAGCCGTCCCGCTGCGGATCGGCCGCGCCTTCCAGCATGTCGTCCCACATCGCGATGCCGTGCACGCCGGCGAAGGCGTAGGTGGTCGGCACGCGCTTCACCATGTATCCGTCGGCGTTCAGCGCGGCTTCCGTCGCGCGCGGGACGCGCAGGGAAATGTCCAGCGTCTCGCTGGTCGCGCTGATGCGCGGCGCCAGCACGGCTTCCTGGATGCCCATGCCGAAGTCGAGCAGGTTCACCAGCACCTGCGACAGGGCAACGCCGATCCAGGCCCCGCCCGGTGCGCCGAGCGTCGCGACCGGCGCATCGCCTTCCATCACGATCAGCGGCGACATGGAGGAAAACCGCCGCTTGCCCGGCGCGATCGAGGTCGCGCGCCCGGGCCGCGGATCGTACCAGTTCATCGCCCCGTTCAGCATGAATCCCAGCCCCGGCGGGATGACGCCGGAAGGCATGCCGAGCGTGTGCGTGACGCTCACCACCAACCCGTCCGCATCGACGCAGGAAATGGTGGTCGTGCCCTTCGGCTCGGTCCCGGCGCGCGCCAGCGATGCGCGTTCGCCGGCCTTGATCCGCGCCGCGCATTCGGCGGCATAGGCATCGGAGAGCAACCGGTCGAGCGGGATGTCCACGAAGTCCGGATCGCCGACATGCCGGTCCTTGTCGATGCCGGCGATCTTCATCGCCTCCGCCAGCGTGGCGATCATGGCCGGGCTGTTATGGCCCATCCCGGTCAGGTCGAAATGTTCGAGGATGCGCAGCACCTCGGCCACGAAGATCCCGCCCGCGGGCGGCGGCGGCAGCACCAGCATGCGGCCGCGATAGGGCACGCGCAGCGGTTCCACGCGACGCGACCGTATGGCGGCGAGGTCGGCCTCGGTGATCAGACCGCCATTCGCCGCCATGTCCGCCGCGATGCGGCGGGCGATCTCGCCGGTGTAGAAGGCATCGGCGCCGTCACGCGCGATGACCCCCAGCGTCGCCGCCAGGTCCGGGTTCACCACGCGCTCGCCCGGCCGCTTCGGCGTGCCGTCCGCGCGCAGGTAGAGCCGCGCGGAATCCGGCGTGTGCGCCAGCTTGTCGGCGATGTTGATGCGGCCATAGGCGCGTTCGTCGGCCACCATCATGGTGTGGACGTGCGGGCGGATCATCCAGCCGTCGCGCGCGCAGGCGATGGCACCGCCGAACAGGTCGGCCCAGGCCATGCGCCCGAAGGCGGCATGCGCATCGGCGAAGGTCCGCAGGATGGAAGGCACCGTCACGGAACTGCGCCCGACCTCGTTCGGCGCGCCCTTCAGCACGAAGCCGTAGCCGTCGGTGCATTCGCGTTCGAACAGGTTGGACCACATCTCCGCATGCGCCCCGGCGGGGCAGGGGGAAAGCCCGTCGAACACGACCTGCGTTCCGGTGCGCGGGTCGTGGATGGTCAGCACGCCGAGGCCACCGAGCCCGCACATCATCGGGTCCACCACGCCCTGCGTGAAGGCGCAGGCCAGCGTCGCGTCGATGGCGTTGCCGCCGGCGGCCAGCACCGCGGCGCCGGCCTCCACCGCCTCGGGCTGGGGCGCCACGATCATCGCGCGCGGCTTCGGGATACGACGGACGGGGCGCGCCATGGCCTACTTCCTTCTCCAGACGATGACGCCGTCGGCGCCGGGCAGTCGTTCCACCCGGCCCATGGCTTCCAGCCGGCGCAGATGCGCGAGCGTCTCGCCGATCCCGAAGCCGAGGCTGCCCTGGTCGAGCGGCCGGCGGAACAGCGAGGGCAACAGCGTATGCGCGGTGGCGGGCGCGCGGCAGGCGTCCTCCAGCGCCGCGAGCCGTTCGGCATGATGCGCGTCCAGCGCATCGAGCCGCCCATGCAGCGGCCGGAAAGGTTCGCCATGGGAGGGCAGCACCAGCGTATCCTCCGGCAGGTCGCGATAGCGCCCCAGCGAGGACAGGAACGCACCGAGCGGGTCGGCCATCGGCTCCCCCGCATGCAGCCCGACATAGGGGGAGATGCGCGGCAGGATCTGGTCCGCGGCGATCAGCACCTTCTCCTCGGCGCAGTAGAGGCAGGCCATGTCCGGCGCATGCCCCTGGCCGGTGATGACGCGCCATTCCCGCCCGCCGATGCGCAGTACGTCGCCGTCGGCGATGCAGGTGAAGGCGCGCGGCAGCAGCGAAACCGAGCGCACGTAGAGCGCTCCGCGCTGGCGCAGGAAGGTGCAGTAATCCTCCGGCGCGCCGGCGATGCGGGCGAATTCCGCCTGGTGCTCCAGCATCTCCTCGCCGGTGTCGAACCACAGGGAGCGCGCCTGCAGCCATTCGATGCGCGTCATCATCGGCGTCACGCCATGCCCGGCGGAAAGCCAGCCCATCAGCCCGGCATGGTCGGGATGGAAATGCGTGATCAGCAGCCCGGTCAGGCGGCGGTTGCCGAAGGCCTCGCCGGTCAGGGCGGCCTGCCAGTTGCCGCGCGTCTCGTCATTGGCGACGCCGGCATCGATCGCGGTCCAGCCCTCGCCGTCGTCGAGCAGCCAGACATTCACGTGGTGCGGCGCGAAGGGCAGGGGGAAGCGCAGCCAGCGAAGGCCGGGCAGGATGGTCCGGGCCTCGCCGGGCGGGGGGATGTCGATGTGCATGTCGGGCGCAGCGTGACGCGGCAGGGGCATGGGCTCAATCCCCACCCCCGGCATGGCTGCCGTCGGTCGGGCAGGATAGCGCGCGGCTCGGCCAGGGCCGCCCGGGCGAGGCCATCCGGCGCGGGTGGCGGGGACCTGCCCATTGCCCCCGGCGGCGATCGGGCCGAACCTGGGGCCGACGCCGACCAATGGCGCGGAGGAAACGTGACGACTGCCGCCATAGACTGCGACCTGCATCCGGCCGTGCCCGGGGTCGCGACGCTGCTGCCCTACATGGACGACTACTGGCGCCACACGCTGGTCGAGCGCGGGATCGAGGTGCTCGAAAGCTCTTCCTACCCGCCCAATGCGCCTTCGAGCGTGCGCGCGGACTGGCGCGGGCCGAAGGGCGGCGCGCCTTCCACCGTGGCGCAATTGCAGGCCCAGGCCCTGGATCGCTGGGGCGCGGCGGCGGGCATCCTGAATCCGATGTTTCCGGTGCAGCTTCCCTTCAGCCGCGACATGTCGGCCGCAATGGCCCGCGCGGTGAACGACTGGGTGCGCGCGGAATGGCTGGACCGCGACGCGCGGCTGCGCGCCTCCATCCTGCTGCCCAACGGGGTGGAGGAAGCGGTCGCCGAGATCGAACGCCTCGCCCCCGACATCCGCTTCGTGCAGGGCATGGTGCTTTGTATGGGGGAGATCCCGCTCGGCCGGCGCGAATGGTGGCCGGTGCATGCGGCGCTGGAGAAGCACGGGCTGCCGCTCGCCATCCATGCGGGCAGCGCCTGGCGGCATCCGCCGACCTCCGTGGGTTGGCCTTCCTGGTATGTCGAGGAATACACGTCGAACTCCTACGGCTTCCAGGCGTCGCTGGCCTCGCTGGTGACGGAGGGCGTGTTCCAGAAGCATCCGGGGCTGAAGGTGGTGCTGGTCGAATCCGGCGTCTCCTGGCTGCCGGGTTTCCTCTGGCGGCTGACCAAGTCCTGGAAGGGCGTGCGTTTCGAGGTGCCCTGGCTCGACCGCCCGCCCGCAGAGATCGTGCGCGACCACGTCCGCATGACCATCCGCCCCTTCGACGCGCCGGAGGATGGCGAGACGGTCTCCCGCCTGCTCGACCACCTGCGCTCGGATGAGATGCTGCTCTGGGCCACCGACTGGCCGCATGCGCATTTCGACGGCGACGCGACGGTTCCGCCCGGCTTCCCGGAAGGGCTGCTGCCGAAGATCATGGTGGACAATCCGCGCGCGACCTATGCTCGCCTGCGGGAAGGAGGAAGCGCATGAACCTCGTCCGGCCCATCGCGTCTCCGGGGCGCCCGGCGGCGGCCACGCTCGGCCTCGTGGACTGCGACATCCATCCGCGGGTGCGCGACCTTTCCGAGTTCCGACCGTTCCTGACCGATGCCGAATGGCACCGGCTCGCCACCTACGGCATCCACGCGCGGCACGGCTTCGCCAAGGGTTATCCCTTCCCGAAGGCGGCGCCGCTGGCCTGCCGGCGCGATGCCTGGCCACCGGGCGGCGGGCCGCCGGCCTCGGACCTGCCCTTCCTGCAGGAGCAGTTGCTCGATCGCTACGGGCTCGACTTCGGCGTGCTGAATCCCCTGCAGCCATCAGGGCAGGGGGATGTGAACGATGGGCTCTCGATCGCGCTCTCGCGCGCGGTGAACGAGTGGCAGCTCGCACATTGGGTGGACCATGAGCCGCGGCTCAAGGCTTCCATCGTCGTGCCCTATGAGGACGGCGCGGCCTCCGCCGCCGAGATCCGCCGCTGGGCCGGCGACAAGCGCTTCTGCCAGGTGCTGCTGATGAGCCGCACCTGCGAGCCGCTCGGCCGCCGGCGTTACTGGCCGATCTGGGAAGCCGCGGCGGAAGCGGGCCTGCCGGTCGGCATCCATGCCTTCGGCTATTCGGGCCACGCCATGACGAATGGCGGCTGGCCTTCCTTCTACGTCGAGGAAGTGCAGGAACACGCGACCAGCGCGCAGGCGCAGGTCGCGTCGATGGTCGTGGAAGGCATCTTCGAACGCTTCCCCACCCTGCGCGTCATCATGATCGAGTGCGGCTTCGGCTGGATGCCCTCGCTGGCGTGGCGCCTGGACGCGACCTGGAAGCGGCTGAAGGACGAGGTGCCGCACCTGAAGCGCGCGCCCTCCGAATACATGCGTGAGCATGTCTTCGTCTCCACCCAGCCCATCGAGGAACCGGAGCGGCCGGAGCATCTGCTCGACACCATGGAATGGATCGGGTGGGACCGGATCCTCTTCGCTTCCGACTATCCGCACTGGGATTTCGACGATCCGCGGCTCGCGATCCCGTCCTTCATCCCGGAGGACAGGCGGGCGGCGATCTATGGCGGCAACGCACGCAAGTTGTTCGGGTTCTGATGGCAAGACATGTGGTGGCGCCGGCGGCGGAGATACCGCCCGGCGGGCGCAAGGTGGTCGAGGCCGCCGGCAAGCGCATCGTGGTGTTCAACCTGGAAGGCGAGTTCTTCGCCCTGCTCGACCGCTGCCCGCACCAGGGCGGCGCGCTGTCGGGCGGTATCCTCTGCGGGCTGACGCAATCCGAGGAACCTGGGACCTATCGCTTCTCGCGTTCCGGGGAATTCATCCGCTGTCCCTGGCACCAGTGGGAATTCGACATTCGCACGGGCAAGTCCTGGTTCGACCCGCGCCGGACCAAGGTGCGGCAATTCCCGGTGGCGGTGGAGGAAGGTGCCGCGCTGGTCGAAGGCCCGTATCAGGCCGAAACCTTCCCGGTGCGCGTCGAGGATTCCTACGTCGTGCTGGAGGCGTGAGAGGCCCCGGGTGGCACTTTATTGCTTTAGGAACTTTACCCCTTTAGCCCTTTATCGGCCGCCGAAGGGCGCGGACCGCCCGTTGGTGGGTAGGAACATACAGGGAACGCAGTGCGGGGTCCAGCACAGTCAACAGCCATAGGTCCGCTGGCAGGACAGGTATTGCTGGAAGCAGCGCTGCATGCAGCCCGCCCGGTCATTCGTCGTGAAGGCGGGGGCCGAGGGGTTCGTGCTCCACTGGGGCGGGCACGCCATCTGGCAGGAGGACTGCATCCGCAGGCAGCCCTGGGCGAGCGGCGCCGCGCAACTGCCGCCCGAGCCAGGCGCCTGGGGCCGGGCGGGCGCGGCCATGGCGGGCGGCGGCACGGCGCCGGCACCGAGCGGCGGCGGCTTTTGCGTTGGCAGGACCTGGCCGAAGGCGGGCGCCGCGACCAGCAGCGCAAGGGCGAGGATGCGGAGCATCGGCGGGCCTCCTCGGGCAGGGCGGCAAAGGGATGCGCCGCCGCGGCGCCGGGCGCAACGGCGCCACGTCACGCCGCATGAAGCGCTTCACCGTCGCAACGCATTGCGCCGTCGCAAGGTGATGACCGCCACGCCGGCGCCATTCTCGCGCAACACTCTGGCCCTTACAGTCGCAACCCGAGGCGCGGGATTCGGACGCGCCGCAGCCGCCTACCGCCCGGAGCCCACGAGACCATGGCGAGCCCGCGCTTCATCCTGAAGACCGACCTCCAGGGGCTCGAGCCCGTCACGGTGGGCGGCGCCGCCGTGCTGGAGGCCGATGCCCGCCTGCGCGCGCTGCTTGGCGCGGAGCGCGCGGCGCTGTTTGCCGAACCCGTCGTCACCTGGGGCAATGGGCGCAATGCCGGCTCCGTCTCCTGGTACGCGGAAGGGGCTGGGGAACCGGTGCCGCTCTCTGCCCTGCCGCCGCAGCGCCGCGCGGCGGTCGAGCAGCGTTTGCAGGCGGAACTCGCCGCGCTGGCACCGCTGATGGCGGACCCCTTGCTGCGCGGCGCGCTGGTGCTGGCGGGACCGGATTCCGTGCTGGCGCTGGACGACCGTCCGCTGCTGACCGGCTGGGGCCTCGCGCCGCCGGGCGCACTGCGCGACCCCGCCGCGCGGTTGCAGCATCTGCGCGGCATCTATGGCGCCGCCCTGCCGCCGGGCCTCGCCGCCGAAGGGGCGCCAGCCGCCGAACCGCCCCGCGCTGCTCCGCCGCCCCTGCG
>NZ_JAAEDM010000066.1 GCF_018129065.1 Neoroseomonas soli
GAAATCCACCAGCACGGCGATCCGCTCAAGGTCATCGCCCTTGGCCGACAACTCCCGCAGCCGTTCCTCCACGTCGAAGAACCCAGGCTGCCGAACCATCGCCTTCGCCCGCGCCGCGCCGCGCCGCGCCACATCAGCGAATCAGGCAAAGGTCACCATGACGAGGGGGGTTCTGGAACTGTCCGGATGTTTCTCGCGGCCGGGAACATATTCGGGCGTGCAGCATCAAATCCAATGCGTGAACGGCGCGGGCGGGTCTGCGATCCTACCCTGAAGATGGCCCCTTCGCTCTGGACCGACATCCATTGGCTCGCAGGAGGCTTTCATGGGCGGAAACGAAGCGGCTCCGGGCGGACCTGACCTGACGCAGGGCATGCCGCTCTCCGACCTGCCGGAGGGCGGCATGCTCGTGGGCCATGTCGGCGAGGAGGCGGTGATCCTGGCGCGCCACGGCCAGGACGTCTTCGCGATCGGCGCCGCCTGCACCCATTATGGCGGCCCGCTCGCGGAGGGTCTGCTCGTGGGCGAGACGGTGCGCTGCCCATGGCATCATGCCTGCTTCAGCCTGCGGACCGGCGAGGCGGTGCAGGCACCCGCCTTCGACCCCATCCCATGCTGGCGGGTGGAACAGACCGGCGGCAAGGTCTTCGTGCGCGAAAGGCTTCAACCCGCGCCGCGGCGCGCTCCGGCAAGGCCCTCATCCGGCACGGCGCCTGGGAGCATCGTGATCGTCGGCGGCGGCGCTGCGGGCTTTGCTGCGGCCGAGAGACTGCGGCGCGAAGGCTATGCTGGAAGCCTCACGCTGCTCAGCGCGGACGACGCTGCCCCCTATGACCGGCCCAACCTCTCCAAGGATTACCTGGCCGGGACGGCGCCTGAGGAATGGATCTCGCTGCGGCCGGACGGATATTACGCGGAGAATGCGATCGACCTGCGCCTCGGTGCGGCGGTGGCCGCGATCGATCCCGCGGGTCGGCGCGTGCTGCTCGCAGGCGGTGGGGAGGTTCCATTCGACCGGCTGCTGCTCGCCACCGGCGCGGAGCCCGTCCGGCCGCCGATCCCCGGCTCCGATGGGCCGCAGGTGCATACCTTGCGCTCCCTGCGGGACAGCCGCGCCCTGATCGAGGCGGCGAAGGCCGCGCGGAACGCCGTGCTGGTCGGGGCGGGCTTCATCGGGTTGGAGGTGGCAGCCGCCTTGCGGACGCGCGGCCTCGCGGTGCATGTGGTGGCTCCCGATCGGCAGCCGCTCGAGCGCGTCCTGGGGCTGGAACTCGCCGAGATGGTGCGCCGGCTTCACGAGGAGCGAGGCGTCGTCTTCCATCTGGGGGAAGGCGTCGCGGCCATTGAGCCGGGTCGCGTTCGGCTCACGGGCGGCGCCAGCTTGGCTGCCGATCTCGTGGTCCTTGGCACCGGCGTGCGGCCGCGCACCGAACTCGCCGAACGCGCCGGGCTTGCGGTGGATCACGGCGTCCTGGTGGATGAGCACCTGGAGACCAGCGCGCCGGGCATCTTCGCCGCCGGCGACATCGCCCGATGGCCTGATCCTCACACGGGCGAGCGGCTCCGGATCGAACATTGGGTAGTGGCCGAGCGCCAGGGGCAGACGGCTGCGCTCAACATGCTCGGCCACGGTCGGGCGCGCTTCACCGCGGCACCGTTCTTCTGGAGCCAGCACTACGATATCTCCATCAACTATGTCGGGCACGCCGCGCGCTGGGATGCGATCGAGGTGGAGGGCGACGTCGCCGCGCGCAGCGCCGTGCTGCGCTACCGCCGCGATGGGAAGGTCCTCGCCGTTGCCACGGTCGGTCGCGACTTGCAGAGCCTGGACGCCGAAGTGGCGATGGAACGCGATGCCACGGCGGCACCCGGGGCGATTTCCGGATGAGTGGCGCCGGCTCTCGTCACGCTTGAGTGGGGATCGTCATGCGTACGATCGCTTCCAGCCGCGGGCGATCGGTTCCCGACCTCGGCTAACGGTGCATCTGCTCGCCGTGACGATGTCCGACTTTCTTGTTGGGACGAGGCAGGGAGGACGGAGGCGGCGACAAGGTGTTCGGCGCTCCCGTCCGGACCCATGGAGAATTTCCACATGAGCATCCCGGCCGCACCGCCTCGACCTCCCTCCTACGACAAGAAGATCGCGCTCGTCCTGCAGGGCGGCGGCGCGCTCGGCAGCTACCAGGCGGGCGTCTACGAGGCGCTGTCGAACTCCGAGTA
The DNA here is from genome assembly GCF_018129065.1 of Neoroseomonas soli. Lineage (GTDB taxonomy): Bacteria > Pseudomonadota > Alphaproteobacteria > Acetobacterales > Acetobacteraceae > Neoroseomonas > Neoroseomonas soli. The sequence goes on from NZ_JAAEDM010000066.1 coordinate 2,221, forward strand.
CCTGCCGGACTGGGTCGCCGGCATCTCGATCGGGGCGGTGAATGCGGCGATCATTTCCGGCAACGCGCCGGAGCACCGCGTCGCGCGGCTGCGGGAGTTCTGGGAACGCATCACCGCTCCGGCGAATTCCTGGCCTGCCCTGTTCAACGGTGCGCTCGGCGCCGGATGGGGTGACGACCGGCAGGCTGCAGCCGTGGCCGCGATGTTCTTCGGCCAGCCCGGTTTCTTCGCCCCGCGGCCACCGGCCGAATGGATGTTCGGCCACACGCCCGCCAGTGTCTACGACACCGGTGCGTTGAAGAGCACGCTGGAATCCCTGGTCGATTTCGATCGCATCAATGCCCGCGAAACCCGCTTCAGCGTCGGCGCCGTGAATGTGCGCAGCGGCGATTTCTCCTATTTCGACAACGCCGAGATCGCCATCCGGCCGGAGCATGTAATGGCGAGCAGCGCCCTGCCGCCCGGCTTCCCTGCCGTCGAGATAGACGGGGAGTACTATTGGGACGGTGGCCTCGTCTCGAACACGCCGCTGCAATACGTGCTGACCTACCTGCCGCGCCGCAGCCGCCTGGTGTTCCAGGTGGATCTCTTCCCCGCGCGAGGCCCCGTGCCCGCCACTCTCGCCGAGACCTGCGAGCGGCAGAAGGATATCCGCTTTTCCAGCCGCACCCGCATCGTCACCGACGCCCTCCGCCATATCCACGACGTGCGGCACAACATCAACGAACTCTGGGAAAAGCTGCCGGAGGCGCTGCGTGCCACGCCGGAAGCGCAGTTCCTCTACGCCTTCGGATGCGTCACCACCATGGACATCGTCGAACTGGTCGATCGCCCGCGCGACGTTCAGGGGTACAGCAAGGACTACGAATTCAGCCGAGGCACGATGGAAGCACGCTGGGTGCGCGGACGGGCGGATGCCGAGGCGACGCTGCGGGCATCCCCCTGGCTCGCGCCCAGGCAGCCGGGGGTCGGCGCGCGCAACTTCGACGTGCTGGCCGGGACGTCCCAAGGCGCGGCCATGGGCGCTTGACGCAGCAGACTCGTCCACAACGCTTGCCATCGGCCGGCACGACCGCGCAGCCCAGGTGAGCCGGCCGGCTGTCGCGGCCCGACCTGCGGCGCAGGCATCGGGGGAATGGTGCGCGCGGCCACTCGCCGCCAAGCTGCCTCATCGATGATGGGCCGATGCGGAGCGCCTGTCGGCTTCCTCGAGAAGTACCTCGCGGAGAACCACCGCCTCGTTGTGCCGCTCGTCGCGCGTGGCGAAGAGCAGGGTGACGGGCCCGAGGTGCAGAAGGTCCCGGATCGGCGCGAGCGCGGCGCTGCGGTCCCGCAGTTCGGCCCGGTAGCGCCGCCGGAATTCCTCCCAGCGCGCCGGGTCGTGGCCGAACCACTGGCGCAGTTCCGTGCTGGGCGCGGCATCCTTGCACCAGAGGGCGAGGGCGGCGCGCATCTTGCTCATGCCGCGCGGCCAGAGCCGGTCCACCAGGACGCGGGCGCCGTCATGCTCGGCCGGCGCTTCATAGATTCGTTTCAGCCGGATCCCGTGCGACGCAATCCGCTCCGTCATGTCGTTTTCTCCCGCAGCGGTTCGCGGCGGCGTCAACCATTGGGGGCCTGGCGCGGTCGGCAGCCCATGCCGGCCGTCGGCGGCCCTCACAGCGGCCCCTGATAGTAAGCGGGCAGGGGCTCAGTGTGGTCGCTGACACCCTTCACGCCCGGAACCTGCTCGGCGAGGACGCGGAGGGCGCGTTGCACCGCCGGTCCAGGCGCGAAGCCATAGAACTCGACCATCCCGTCATGCACCTCGACCAGCGTGTGGAAGGGATCGGCCCAGGGTTCGCGGCGCATGGCGGCGACGATGGCGACCCGGATGCGCCCGTCCGGAAGTTCAGCCGCCTCGGTCTCGTTGCTGGTGACGGCGCGGAGCAGGTCGGATCGGCTTACCACACCGCGGAGTTGCCCGCGCTCGGTGACCAGCACTCTCCGGATCCCTTTCTTCTCCAGGGTCTCGGCGATTGCGGAGACGGGGGTATTCGGCGGGACGGCGACGATGTCAGGGGTCATCACCTCCTCCGCGACGAAGCCGTGGGTGCGCGCGTAGCGGTCGGCGGCCCTGGCAGTGTCGGCGAAGAGCCAGCGCAGCCAGGACGGCGCCGTCTCGGTCGTCCGGGATAAGCGGCTGACTAGGTCGGCCTGGGTGACCAGGCCAAGCAGCGCGCCGTCCGCGTCCAGCACGGGCACGCCGGATATGCCGCGATCGGCGAGCAGCCGCGCGATCGACGTCACCGGCATGTTGGGCGGGATCGTCACCACCTCGCTGGTCATCAGGTCGCTGGCTGTCGGTTCGGTCATCGTCCTTCTCCTTCCCGGCCCGGCAGGGCCGGCCGCGCTGTACCCGGCGGCGAAGGGAGCGGCGGGAAGACATCCGACGCCCGTCGGCGCCCGCCTGGGCGAGCGAGAGCGATCGTGCCTCCTTATTTTCATGCAGACAAACGAGTTTTATTGGCCTTTGAATGCAGTAATTCTGCATCTCGCGGGGCGCCCATGGATACCGAACTGGTCCGCACCTTCCTCGCCATCGTCTCCGGCGGCAGCTTCGTGCGCGCGGCGGAGCGCCTGCATGTCAGCCAGACCACGGTCAGCGCCCGCATCCGCACGCTGGAGGACCAGCTCCGGCGGCGCCTCTTCATCCGCAACAAGGCCGGTGCGAGCCTGACGCCGGCTGGCGAGCAGTTCCTGCGCCATGCCCCGGCGCTGGTCCAATTGTGGGAACGGGCACGCCACCAGGTCGCGGTGCCGGCCGGGCGGCGAGCGGTCCTCGGCATCGGCGCCGAGCACAGCCTGTGGGATCCGCTCCTGCTCCGCTGGCTGCTGTGGATGCGCCGCTCGCAGCCGGAAGTGGCCCTGCGCGCCCATGTCGGGCTGCCCGAGACGATCGTCGAACAGGTCGCGGGCGGGATCATCGACATCGGCGTGGTCTATGCGCCCCGGCACCGTGCCGGGCTGCGGATCGAACTCCTGATGGAGGAACGGCTCGTCATGGTCAGGACGACCGGGCCGACGGGCGACGGGCAGGTGGACTACGTCCAGGTGGACTGGAGCCCGGACCTTGCGCTGCACTACGCCACGGCCGGCGCGGGATACGGCGATCCGGGCCTGGTCGTGGACCTGGGCCCGCTCGGCCTCGGCTACATCCTCGAGGCGGGCGGGATGGGGTATTTCCGCCTCGGCGCGGCCAAGCCGCATCTCGAAAGCGGGAGGCTGGAGCTGGTGCCCGACGCTCCGGAATTCCTCTATCCGGCCTATGCGGTGATCAGCGAGAACAGCGGCGAGCCCGAGTTGATCCAGGCTGCGCTCGATGGCCTCCGGCGCATCGCCCGCGCCGAGCCGGACGACGGCAGAAGCGCCGGCCAGCCCGTCTGATACGGACGGCACGAGTCTCTGCCTCGTGCCGAGGCCGCGAATGCGGCCTGCCGGCAGTCCGGCGAAAGCCAAGCAAGCCGGAGGTTTGCGCCCGGCGTCCGAGGGTACGCAAAGGCAACTACCAACGGTCGAATGCTTCGACCGTTGGTATGAGGCCCGCATGTGCCGGTGCCGGCCATGCGCAAGGCGTTGAACTGGTCTGCGCAAACCCCATCTCAAGCCATGATGAGGCGGCACCTTCCCCTTTCCGTGCACCGTCGCCAGACGGGAACGCTGCTCGCGGGCTTCTAGCCCCGGGCCCGTCGGCGCGCGCCCATCGGGCGGCGCCCGGCCCCGGGGGCTTCTCCACACCTGACATCGGCCGCCTCCGCCTCGCGGAGCGCGTCGCCTTTCGCCATGCCCGGGGGAGTGTGTCCGTGAGCCTGACCGTCATCTCGATCTGCGCCGTCTGCGGCGCGGCCATCGCCGCCCAGGCGGAAATCTGCTTCGCCTGCCGTATTGCCGAAAGCGCCACCGCCGCCCGCGCGATGGCGGGGGAGGTCGCGCCGCCCGGCACCTGCGCGCGCCCGCTGCTGACCGTGCGCGACTTCGCCCGCCTCGAGCGCCATGCGCGGCTGGAGATGCGGCCGGACGGCCCGCTCGCGCGCGACCTGCTGGCGCTGCTGGACGAGGCGCGGCTGGTGAGCACCGGCGCCCTGCCGCGCGGCGTCGCCGCTCTGGGCTCGCATGTGATCTTCAGCGCGGGCGAAGCGGAGCCGCAGGCGCGGGTCCTCATGCTGCCGGGTCCGCGCGCGCAGGCGGCCTGGGCGCTGCCCGTGAACTCGCCACATGGCCTGGCCTTGCTCGGGCGCCGCGCCGGCGCCGAGGTCACGGTGCCGGGGGAGGAGGGAACGCCGCCCGAGCGGCTGCGGCTGCTGACCGCGGTCAACAGCACGCCGGCCGTGCCGGCCCACGCTTGAGAGCAGGCAGGAGGACGAGATGGACATCGCATTCCACACCGTGAACGTATTCAGCGGCGACGCCTTCGCCGGCAGCCAGGTGGCCGTGGTGACCGACGGCGAGCACCTCGACGCGACGCAGATGCAGGCGATCGCGGCCGAGTTCGGCTACGCCGAGACAGCTTTCCTGCTGCCGCCGTCAGCGCGCACGGCCACGGCCGCCATCCGTATCTTCACCCCGCGCCGGGAGGTGCCCTTCGCCGGCCAGCCGATGATCGCCGCGGCCTATGTTCTGGGCCGGCTGGGGCGGCTGCATGGCCGGCCGGCCGGGCATCGCATGACCTTCGAGGCGCCGGCCGGCGTCGTCCCGGCCCAGTTGCTGCTGGAGGGCGCGCACCTGATGGGTGCCGGGGTCGGCGCGCCGATGCCGCTCGAGATCGGTCCCGTGGTGGCGCCCGAACTCGTCGCGGCCTGCGCCGGCCTTGCGCCGGAGGACATCGAGACCGGGCGGCATCCGCCGCGCCTGCTCTCGGTCGGCGCCCCCTTCGTGGTCGCGGAACTATGCGACGAGGCAACCCTGGCGCGCGCCACGGCGCGGCGCTCGGCGTTCCGGACGCATATTCCGCTCGGCCTTGCCCGGGGGCTTCATCTCTACGCGCGTGCGGGAGAGGACAACGCGGCATTGGCGGCGCGCACCTTCACCCCGCTGCACGGCACCGAGGAGGATTCCGCGAGCGGCAGCGCCAATGCTGCACTGGCGGGTTTCCTCGCCACCCTGCAGCCGTCCCGGCGCAAGGTGCGGTTCGCCCTGTCCGTCTCGCAAGGTGCCGCGATGGGGCGGCCGGGGCAGGTCCAGGCCTGGACCGAATGGCGGGAAAGGGGCGCTCCACTGGCCTGGGTGGGTGGGCGATGCGCCTCGGTGATGAGCGGCCACATGCGGGCTCCGCCATCGGAAGATAATGCGGATTTCTTGCACTCAACGACCAATAAATCGCGTTTGTCGTTTCTGTCCGTGTGAAGGAGGATCATGGCGGGCTCGCGGCGATAGTGGCGGAGGTGCGTGGCAGGGCCATGCCGAAGGGAACCAGGCTGATCGACCTGATGGCCGGCATGGCGGGCAGACGAGAGCCGCATGTCCTCGCCACCGTGGTGGAGACGATCGGCTCCACCTCCGCCTATCCCGGCGACAAGGCGCTGATCGACGGCGCAGGCACGGTCCTTGCCGGCTGGATCGGAGGCGGTTGCGCGGAGAGCACCGTGCGGCAGGCGGCGCTGGACGGCCTGCGCGACGGGCAGCCGAGGCTCATCGGCCTTGACCTGGACGACGAGGTGCTCGGCGTGGGCATGCCCTGCGGCGGTGCGATGCGCGTCTTCGTCGAGCCGGTGCTGCCGCCGCCGGGCCTGTGGGTGATCGGCCATGGACGGGTGGCCGAAAGCCTGTGCCGCCTGGGAGCGGAGCTGGGCTTCCGCGTGATCGTCAGCGACACGCCCGCGCCCGATCCGGTGCGCTATCCGGATGCCGCCGAACTCATCGGCGACGACTACGATTTCTCGCGGCTGGCGCCGGCGCAGGGCGACAGCGTGGTGATCGCGACGCAGCACAAGGGCGACCATCTCTCGGCGGTGCGCGCGCTGCGCTCGCCCGCCGGCTATGTCGCGATCATCGCCAGCCGCAAGCGCGCCGGGCTGATGCGCGATTTCCTGCGCGAGGAGGGCTTCACGGACGACGAACTGGCGCGGCTTCACGCGCCTGCGGGGCTCGACCTCGGCGCGCGTACGCCGGAGGAGATCGCGCTGTCGGTGATTGGCGAACTGGTGATGTTGCGGCGCGGCGGCAGCGGCGCGGAACGCAAAGCCGCGCCCCGGCGGCTCGTCACGGCGCCGGCCCTGGTGGAGGCCAGATGATGGAATGCAACGCAGCCACGCGGCCTGCCATCGCCCCGCCCGAGGAAGACCCCAACGCGGTCGTTCATTGCGCCTCCCCGCCGTGCTTCATGCACGAACTCGATCCGTCATGGCTTGGCGTGCTCCCCTGGCCGGAGGTGCGGGCGTGGCGCAAGACCGAACGCACGAGGCTGATCGCCGAGCGGGTCGCGGTGCCGGCGGAGGAGCGGGCGCGGCGCGACGGCGAGATCACCGCGCATATCCGGGCCGCCGTCCCGGATCTCGCGCGCATGCATGTCGGTTTCTACTGGCCGTTCAGGGGTGAGTACGACCCGCGCGCTCTGGCCCGCGCGCTGCACCGGGACGGCACGCGGCTCGCCTTGCCCGTGGTGGCGGAGAAGGCGCAACCGCTGGTCTTCCGCCCCTGGCAGCCCGGCATGCGCATGGTGCCCGGCGTCTGGAACATTCCTGTTCCTGCCGAGGGTGAGCCGGTGACGCCCGATGCGCTGCTGATCCCGCTGGTCGGGTTCGATGCGCTCGGCTACCGGCTTGGCCATGGCGGCGGCTACTACGACCGGACGCTCGCGGCGATGGCGCGCAAGCCCTTGGCGATCGGCATCGGCTTCGAGATGTCGCGCCTGCCGACCATCCACCCGCAGCCCCATGACGTGCCGATGGACATCATCGTCACCGAGCGCGGCGCGGCCCGTGTCTGTGCGGCGGATCCGGCGCGATGATGAGCGCCGCGATGACCGCCGCGGAACTCGATGCGCTGCGCGATGCCATCCTCGCTTCCCCGGCCGATGCGATCGTCGTCTGCGACCGCGGCGGCGTGATCCGCTTCTGGAACCCGGGTGCCGAGCGCATCTTCGGCTTCGCCGCGGCCGAGGCGCTCGGCAAGTCGCTCGACATCATCATCCCGGAAGCCCAGCGCGCGCGGCACTGGGAAGGCTTCGATCGCGTCATGGCGACCGGACGGACACGCTACGGAGAAGGTGACCTGCTGGCGGTGCCGGCCTTGCACCGGGACGGGCGCCGCATCTCCGTCGAGTTCACCATCGTGCCGCTCCATGACGCCGGCGGCAGCATGGCCGGCATGGTCGCGATCCTTCGCGACGTCACCACTCGCTTCGAGGAAATGCGCACGCTCCGCCGGCGCCTGGCTGCGGTCGCAGGAATGGAAGGCGCGCGATAGGCAGGAGGGGCGGACACGCGATGTCGGCAGTCACGCAGGACCATCACGACCATCGGCCAGGTTTCGTGGCGCGCTGGCTGTTCTCGACGAACCACAAGGACATCGGGACGCTCTACATCATCTTCTCGGTGACGGCGGCGGTGGCGGGCGTCGGGCTTTCCGTGCTGATGCGGATGGAACTGCAGCAGCCGGGGATGCAGATCTTCCCGGACGGGCAGGCATGGAACACCGTGGTCTCCGCCCATGGGCTGATCATGGTGTTCTTCGTCATCATGCCGGGGCTGATCGGCGGGTTCGGCAACTGGTTCGTGCCGCTCCTGATCGGCGCGCCGGACATGGCCTTCCCGCGCATGAACAACATCAGCTTCTGGTTGCTGGTGCCGGCCTTCCTGATGCTCGTGGCTTCTCTCTTCATCGGGGAAGGGCCGGGTGCGGGCTGGACCATCTACCCGCCGCTGTCGAGTATCGAGTACCACCCGTCCATGGCGATGGACATGGCGCTGTTCGCGCTGCACCTCGCGGGCGCGTCCTCGATCCTGGGCGCGGTGAACTTCATCACCACCATCCTGAACATGCGCGCGCCGGGCATGACGCTGCACAAGATGCCGCTCTTCGTGTGGTCGATGCTGGTCACCGCCTTCATGCTGCTGACCACGCTGCCGGTGCTGGCGGGCGCCATCACCATGCTGATCACCGACCGCAACTTCGGCACGGCCTTCTTCAAGCCGCAGGGCGGCGGGGATCCGGTGCTGTTCCAGCACCTGTTCTGGTTCTTCGGCCACCCCGAAGTCTACATCATGATCCTGCCGGGCTTCGGCATCATCAGCCACGTGATCTCGACCTTCAGCCGCAAGCCGGTCTTCGGCTATCTCGGCATGGCCTATGCGATGGTGGCGATCGGCTTCATCGGTTCGATCGTGTGGGCGCACCACATGTTCACCTCGGGCATCTCGGTGGACACGCGCGCCTACTTCATGGCGGCGACGATGGTCATCGCCGTGCCGACGGGGATCAAGATCTTCTCCTGGATCGCCACCATGTGGGGCGGCTCCATCGAGATGAAGACGCCGATGCTCTGGGCGGTCGGCTTCATCTTCGTCTTCACCCTGGGCGGCGTGACCGGTGTGGTGCTGGCCAATGCGTCGCTGACGCAGATCCTGCACAACACCTACTACGTGATCGCGCACTTCCACTACGTGCTCTCGCTCGGGTCGGTCTTCGCTATCTTCGCGGGCTTCTACTACTGGATCGGCAAGATGAGCGGGAGGCAGTACCCCGAGTTCTGGGGCAAGGTGCACTTCTGGCTCACCTTCATCGGCGTGAACCTGACCTTCTTCCCGATGCACTTCTCGGGCAACCAGGGCATGCCGCGCCGCTATCCGGACTACCCGGAGGCGCTGTGGGGGTGGAACTTCATCGCCTCGGTCGGGGCCTATATCTCGGCGGCGTCGTTCCTGGTCTTCCTCTACGTCGTCTGGCGCACCTTCCGCTCGGGTGAGAAGGTTGCCGCCAATCCTTGGGGCGCCGGTGCGACGACGCTGGAATGGCAGGTTTCGTCACCGCCGCCGTTCCACTCCTTCGACGAACTGCCCCACATGCGTTGAAGGCGCGCGGCCGCGATGCGGGCGTCGCCGCGATCACTTCCTGGGTGTGGAGAGGCGCCGCGCGCTGGCCGTGGCGCCGTCCGGAAGCCCGAGGCGCCGGGCTATCTCCGCCCGTCCGGGGGCGATCAGGTCCGCAAGGGTGGCGCGGTCCAGCACGGCCAGGAACGCCGCCAGCGCCTCATCCAGCAGCGCCGGCAGGCGGCATGGCCCCGCGATGGCGCAGGCATGGTGGGCGCCGAAGCAGGTCACGAGCGCCATGTCCTCCTCCGTGCAGCGGATCACCGCCCCGACTCCGATCTGTTCGGGGGGCCTGGCCAGGCGCAGGCCGCCGCCGCGACCGCGCAGCGTCTCGACGAAACCGCCGCGGGCGAGCCGCTGCACCACCTTCGTCAGATGGTTCCCGGAGATGCCGTAGGCCGTCGCGATGTCCTGGATCGAGGCCAGTTCCTGCCCACGCAGGCCGAGATACATCAGCACGCGCAGCGCGTAGTCGCTGTGAAGGGTCAGGCGCATGACGAAAGATGCATCTGGATTGCCACTTTCCGATCCAGCCCATAAGATGCATCAACGATGTCTCTTTGTGGAGCGGGATCGCAATGACCCGGGACCCAGGGAGCAAGCAATCGATGCCGAGCGCGGGGCAATGGAGTGGTGGTGGATGACCATGCATGCGGCACGCGGCGCGGCTGACCGACCGTCTGCCGTCAGTGGGGCGCGGAAGACGCGGACGACCTTCGCTCTCTTCGCCTACGGCTTTCGGCCGTTCTTCCTGCTGGCCGGAATCTGGGCGCCACTTGGCGTCGTCGTGTGGGTCGCAACCCTGGCAGGATTGCCGGTGCCCGACGGGCCGCTGCCCATGCTTCGCTGGCACGCGCACGAGATGCTCATGGGCTTCGTCGGCGCCGCCATCATCGGCTTTCTGCTGACGGCGGTGCCGAACTGGACGGGCCGGGCGGGGTTTGCCGGAGGTCCGCTGGTCGCCCTGGTTGCGCTGTTCCTGGCGGGGCGTGTCGCCCTGCTGCCCGGCTCGCCGCTGCCGATCGGGATCGCCGCGCCGATTGCGCTCGCGGGCTTGCCGGGCACGCTGTTGCTGGTCCTGCCCGGGTTGGTGAAGGCCGGCAAGGCGCGCCTCTTTGGCCCACCGCTGATCGTTCTCGGATTCTGGGTCGGCGACCTTCTGATGCTGGGCGACGCGGCCGGCTGCTGGGCCGCCGACACCTGGCGCCTGGGCCAGTTCCTTTCGCTCAACATGGCGCTGGTGCTGGTGGGGGTGATCGGCGGACGCATCATCCCGTCCTTCACGCTGAACGCCCTGCGCAAGACCGGCCGGCCGGCCGAGCCGAGGCCCCTGCCTGGCGTGGACCGGGCGGCGGTGCTGTCGCTCATCGCCGTGGCTGTGGTGGACCTGGTCGCGCCGAACGGGATGGCGGCGGGCGTCGTGGCGGCGCTCGCGGCGGTGCTGGTGGCCCTGCGGCTCTCCCGCTGGCATGGGCTGCGCACCTTGGGCCAGCCCATCGTCTGGGTGCTGCACCTGGGCTACGCCTTCGTGCCCCTGGCGCTGGCGACCAAGGCCGTCTGGCTGCTCGCCGGGCCGGCATGGGCGATGCACTGGCCGCATCTGCAGGGCGCCGGCGCATTGGCGTTGATGATCCTGGCGGTGATGACGCGGGCCGCGCTCGGCCATACCGGGCGGGATATGGTGGCCGCACCGGCGATCGCGACGGCCTATGTGCTGCTGCCGCTCGCCGCATTGGCGCGCGCCTTCGGGCCCTCCCTGACCGAGGACGCGTTGCTGCCGCTGGCGGTGGCAGGGACGCTGTGGCTTGCGACCTTCATCCTGTTCCTCGCCGTCTATGCGCCGATGCTGCTGCGCTCACGACCTGACGGCAAACCCGGATGATGACTGGGACGGCGTGGCCGGTGCGGGGCGTGGCCCACCAGGCAGGAAATCTGCACTCAACCGGCAATGAATCTCGTTTGATCGCGATTGGCCTGCGGGCCAGCCTGCGCATGCCGACGCCGCAGCGGAGCGCTGCGACGATCGGTCAGAGGAACCGGCCAGGCCGGGGTGCCGCATCCGGCCTGATGACAAGCCTTGAAGGAGGCGACCAATATCCCGCCGGCTTTCGCTCCATCCGCTGTATTTTCACCGAAGGCGCGGAGCGCCGGCCGCGCGGCCGCCACGCTTCGGCGCACCAAACAACCCGATGAGGTCCTTCCATGTCACGCCCGATCCAAGCACTGGCCGCCATGCTGCTTCTCTCCGTCGCGCCCGCCATGGCGCAGGAAGCCGCCGGCAACGCTGAGGCGGGCCAGAGGGTCTTCAACCAATGCCGCGCCTGCCACACGATCAATAGTGGCGGGCGGGCCATGGTCGGACCCAACCTGTTCGGGATCGTCGGCCGCAGGGCGGGTTCCTTCGAAGGCTTCCGGTATTCCCGGCCGATGCACGAGAAGCACGAGCAGAATTTCGTCTGGAGCGAAGACAACCTGCGCGCCTACATCCGGGATCCTAAAGCTGTCGTGCCGGGTGGCTCCATGTCCTTCCCGGGCCTGCGCAACGACCAACAGATGAACGACCTGATCGCCTACCTGCAGGCACAGCGCTGATTTCCCGCCGTCGGCAGCCACCTCGCGCAGGGTTGCCTGTGCGGGATGGCACTGCCGGCGGCCTCAGTCGCTTGCCTCCATCGCGCCGAGCCGTGCAATGCGGGCGATGGCGCGGTCCGCGTGGGATTGCAGCCGCAGCAGCACGTCTTCCGCCCCTGCCGCGTCGGCGGCCGCGAGGTAGAGTTCGGCAGCCCGTTCGGCGAGTTGCCGCGCTGCCTTGAGGCTCGGTTCATCCGGCATGGCCGTCGCGAGCGGGCCGGGCGATGCTATCTGAGTCCCGACTTCCGCAGCCATGGTCGTGGCCTCGGCCGCGAGGCGCCGCAGCTCCGCCGCCCATGCTGCGAGGGGCGGAATTTCGGCCAGCGCGGCGAGGCGTGCGGCGAGTTCCCGTTCGATCTCCGCCGCACTGACGGCTTCCGGCTGCGGCGATTGGGCGTGCCCGGCCCGGGCCGCATGAAAGGCGCGCCGACGCTCGCGCCGAAAGATCGCGGCGTGCCGCAGTTCCTCCTTCGCGATCGCCTCCGCGGCCTGGCGGATGGACCGATCCTCGGCCTGTGCCGCGATGTAGGTCCACAGGAGGAACGCGCGTTCCTCATTGCGGACTGCCATGGACAGCGCCCGGTAGGCGGAGGCGAGCTGCGAGGAGGCAATGCTGCGTGCCTCTTCCTCGTCCAAGGATTCTGACGGCCGCCAGCGAAGCCACTTCGCGTCGGGCGCCGTTCCCGTCGCTTCCCGGGACCAGCGCTCGATCGCATCAGCGTGATGAGCTTCCTCGGCCATCAGGTGCTCGAAGACCGCTGCGACGTCAGGCAGTCCGAGGGCGCGCATTTTCTGAGCGAGCTCGGCGTATTGGGTGGCGGCTTCCGTCTCGAGCGTCAGCGCGACTGCGAAGAGCTCAGCGAGTGAGCGCACCGGTCCGGGTGGTTCGACCTTCAACAACGACATCGCGGGCTTCCTTCCTCCGGTCATTCCGAGCATGCTTGATGCAGGTTCTCGGAAAATTAGCATTCGCCATACCAATTTCCCCTGGACGGCTCGGTAGCAAGGTGTATGAGGTGGCTGGTCGTGCATACAGCGGTCAGAAGAAGATCTCTTCATCCTTATCATGCCAGTCATGGCGCTGGGGATAAAAGATGCCGGTAGTGTCTCGAATAGATCTTTTCCGTTCCGGCGGCCGGCTTCTATTATGCATTGGCGCTGTATTGGCGCTTCTTGTCGCACCAGCTTCCGCGGCACGTCTCGCCGAATTCCTTTCGGGCGTAGCGCCTTCCGAGATCTTTCCCGGTGCTGACCGCATTGGTTCGCCCGAAGGCGGGCCGCCACTGGCGCCCGCTTATGCCGGCAGCAGGTTGCTCGGCCATGTCTATCTCAATACTGATGTCACCGACGCCACCGGCTATTCCGGCAAGCCGATCCAGTTGCTGGTGGCGATTGATACCGAAGGTGTGATCCGCGGCATCCGGCTGCGGGAGCACAAGGAGCCGATCGTGCTGATCGGCATTCCCGAACAGCGCATCGTGGCGGCGATGAACCGCTTGGTCGGCGCCGCCATGGCGCCGGTCGCGCGCGGGGAGGCGCGTGCGCCGGAGACCGATATCGTCAGCGGCGCGACGGTCACCGTGTTGGTGATGGCCGACAGCGTCGTCCGCTCCGCCGTCCGCCTGATCCGTGCCGGGCGCATCGGTGACGTTGCGCCGCAGGCGGCGACAACCGCCGCGCCCGCCACCCTCGCCCCCGGCCCGGGGGAGGTGCGGGACTGGGAGAGCTTGCTCGGCGACGGATCCGTGCGGCGCCTGCATCTCTCGATCGGCGAGGTGAACCAGGCCTATGAGCGCAGCGGCAATGCTCGCGCCGCCGCCAATCCCGAACCCGGCGATCCCGACGACACCTTCATCGAGCTCTTCACCGCGCTGGTGAGCGCGCCGACCATCGGCCGCAGCCTGCTGGGCGACGAGGGCTATGAGCGCCTGGCGCACCACCTCGCGCCCGGGCAGCAGGCCATCCTTGTGGCCGGGCATGGTGTCTATTCGTTCAAGGGCTCCGGCTACGTGCGCGGCGGCATCTTCGACCGGATCGAAGTGGTCCAGGACGGCCGCCCGCTGCGCTTTCGCGATCGCGACCACCGGCGCCTGGGTGACATAGCCGCCGAAGGCGCGCCGCGCCTGCCCGAGATCGCGCTATTCACCGTGCCGACCGATGCCGGGCTCAATCCCACGGAGCCGTGGAGCCTGCAGTTGCTCGTGCAGCGCGCCATCGGTGCGCGGGAGAAGGCATTCCTCAGCTTCGAACTCGGCTACGCCTTGCCCGAGTCCTACATCCTCCGGCCCGCCGTCGTTGCCGCGCCGGCGCCGGCCGCGACGCCCGTGGCCGCGGCGCCCGCCGTCGAGCGCGATCTCACCGAGGTGCCCCTGTGGGAGCGCATCTGGCAAGCCAAGACCTGGGACATCGCCATCACCGCGATCGCGTTGATGATCCTGACGGGCATCTTCTTCTTCCAGGACCAGCTCGTGCGCCGGCCTGTCCTGTATCGCTGGGTGCGCTACGCCTTCCTCACCTGGACGCTGGTCTGGCTCGGCTGGTACGCGAACGCGCAGCTCTCGGTGGTGAACGTGCTGACCTTCGTCAACGCGCTCGTCACCGGGTTCCGCTGGGAATACTTCCTGGCCGCGCCGCTGATCTTCATCCTCTGGTGCGGCGTGGCGGCGGCGCTGATCTTCTGGGGCCGGGGCGTCTTCTGCGGCTGGCTGTGCCCCTTCGGAGCGTTGCAGGAACTGCTCGCCGCCGTCGCGCAGAAGCTTCGCGTGCCGCAGGTCAGGCTGCCATGGGGCCTGCATGAGCGGCTCTGGCCGATCAAGTACGTCATCTTCCTGGCGCTGCTCGGCATCTCGCTGCATTCGGTCGCCATCGCCGAGCAGATCGCGGAGGTCGAGCCGTTCAAGACCGCCATCATCCTGAAGTTCATGCGGGAATGGCCCTTCGTGCTCTATGCCGGCGGGCTGCTCGCCGCAGGGCTGTTCGTCGAACGCTTCTTCTGCCGCTACCTCTGCCCGCTGGGCGCGGCGCTCGCGATCCCGGGGCGGATGCGCACCTTCGAATGGCTGAAGCGCTGGCGCGAATGCGGCAATCCCTGCCATCGCTGCGCCCATGAATGTCCGGTGCAGAGCATCCATCCCGAGGGCAACATCAATCCCAACGAGTGCATCTACTGCATGCACTGCCAGGAACTTTACCGGGCCGAGGACCGCTGCCCGCATAACATCCAGATCCGCCTCAAGCGCGAGAAGCAGGTCGCGATGAGCGCGGTGCCGCTGCCGGGAGCCAAGGCTCCGAAGACTGTCATTACTCGGAACGGGAAGCCCCAGGACGGCGCACAGGGCGCTTCGTCCACGGCGCCCGCGCCGTGATCAGGAGGAGAATCACATGACCGGCGACGTTGAGGACAAGGGCATGAACCGCCGTAGGCTGCTCGGCACCACCGCCGCGGCCGGTGTGGCGGGCGCCGCGGTCGGCGGTGGCGCGGTTTCGCGCCTCGGCGGGCTGGTCGCGCCGGCGGAGGCGCAGACGCGCCCGCAGCAGCAGGCGCGCCCCGCCGCCCGCCCCACGGCGCAGCGCGCGGAGGTCGGGCCGGGCGAACTCGACGAGTATTACGTGTTCTTCTCCTCCGGCCAGAGCGGGGAGGTGCGGATCGTCGGCCTGCCCTCGATGCGCGAGCTGATGCGCGTGCCGGTGTTCAACCGCGACAGCGCCACCGGCTGGGGCCAGACCAACGAGAGCCTGCGCGTGCTGAACGGGAACCTGACGCCGCAGACGCGCGACTTCCTGAGCAAGACCGGCAAGGCGTCCTACGACGCGGGGGACCTGCACCACCCGCACCTGTCGTTCACGGACGGCACCTATGACGGGCGCTATGTCTTCGCCAACGACAAGCTGAGCACGCGCGTATGCCGCATCCGCCTCGACGTGATGAAGTGCGACAAGATCATCCAGCTGCCGAACCAGCACACGGTTCACGGGCTGCGCGTGCAGAAGTATCCGCGCACCGGCTACGTCTTCTGCAACGGCGAGGACGGGGTGCCGATCCCGAATGACGGGCGCGACCTCGACAAGCCGGCGGAGTACAGGTCGGTCTTCAGCGCCGTGAACGGCGACACCATGGAGGTCGCCTGGCAGGTGATCGTGGACGGCAACCTCGACAACGTGGATGCCGACTACCAGGGCAAGTACGCGTTCTCGACCTGCTACAACTCCGAAGGCGGCGTGAATCTCGCCGAGATGATGGCCAACGAGCAGGACTGGGTCGTCATCTTCAACATCGGTCGTATCGAGGAAGCGGTGCGGACCGGTCGGGCGCAGATGATCGGCGGCGTGCCGGTCGTCGACGGCAGGCACGGTTCGCCCTTCACCCGCTACGTGCCGGTCGCCAACAGCCCGCACGGCATCAACACGGCGCCGGACGGCATCCATGTGGTGGTGAACGGCAAGCTCTCGCCGACCGTCACGGTGTTCGACGTGCGCAAGTTCGACGATTTGTTCGACGACAAGATCCAGCCGCGCGGCACGGTGGTCGCGGAACCGGAACTCGGTCTCGGGCCGCTCCATACCGCCTTTGACGGCAAGGGCAACGCCTTCACGACGCTGTTCATCGACAGCCAGGTGGTGAAGTGGAACATCGAGGCGGCGAAGCGCGCCTTCGCCGGCCAGCAGGCCAATCCGATCGTCCAGAAGCTCGATGTCCACTACCAGCCGGGCCACAACCATACCTCCATGGGCCAGACCAAGGAGGCGGACGGGAAGTGGCTGATCAGCCTGAACAAGTTCTCGAAGGACCGCTTCCTGAACGTCGGTCCGCTGAAGCCGGAGAACGACCAGCTGATCGACATCTCCGGCGACCGCATGATCCTGGTGCATGACGGGCCGAGCTACGCCGAGCCGCATGACGCCACCATCGTGCACCGCTCCAAGATCAACCCGGTGCATGCGTGGAAGCGCGACGATCCGTTCTTCGCCGAGGCAGTGCGCCAGGCACGCGCCGATGGCGTGGACCTGATGGCCGACAGCAAGGTGGTGCGAGACGGCGACAAGGTGCGCGTCTACATGACATCCCAGGCGCCGCAGTTCGGCCTGGAGCAGTTCCAGGTGCGCCAGGGCGACGAGGTCACGGTCTTCGTCACCAACATCGACGATGTGGAGGACCTGACGCACGGCTTCGCCATCGTGAACTACGGCATCAACATGGAGGTGGCGCCGCAGGCGACCGCATCCGTCACCTTCAAGGCGGAACAGGCGGGCGTGTACTGGTACTATTGCTCCTGGTTCTGCCACGCCATGCACATGGAGATGAAGGGCCGCATGCTGGTGGAGGCACGCAGCGCGTGATGCCTTCGCACATCATCCCCGGGCTGTTGGCGGCGATCGCGGCTATGGCGGCGCCTGCCGCCCTCGCCGCGCCGCCCGTCGCGCCCGGGGAGGATGTGCAGGCGGCGGTGGATGCGACGGAACCGGGCGGCACGGTGGAACTGCTGCCCGGGCTCCATCGCGGCCCGGTTCGCCTGGAGCGGACCGTCGCGCTTGTCGGGCGCGACGGCGCCGTGCTGGACGCAGGGGGGCAAGGGAGCGTCGTCTTCGTCACCGCGGAAGGCGCGGCGGTGCGGAACCTGGCGCTGCGGGGCTCGGGTTCCGACCACGTCGCCATGGACAGCGGCGTGTACCTGGAACGCACGGCACGAGGCGCCCTCGTGGAGGGCAACCGGATCGAGGGCAACCTGTTCGGCGTCTATGTCCATGGCGCGCCGGACGCCGTGGTGCGCGGCAACAGGATCACCGGGCGCCGCGATGCGCGCACTTCGGAACGCGGCAACGGCGTCACCGTGTGGAATGCGCCGGGCGCGCGGGTGGAAGGGAATGACGTCCGCTACGGGCGCGACGGCATCTTCGTCGTCACCAGCAGGCAGAACGTCTTCTCGGGCAACCGCTTCCGCAACCTGCGCTTCGCGGTGCACTACATGTACACGAATGACAGCGAAGTCTCCGGCAATGCCTCGATCGGCAACCATGTCGGCTACGCCATCATGTATTCGCAGCGGCTGCGCGTGACGGGCAATCTCTCGGATGGCGACCGCGACAACGGCATGCTGTTCAACTACGCCAACCAGTCGGAGATCTCCGGCAATCACGTACGCGGCCGCAGCGCATTCCGGGACGAGAGCCGCACACCGGGCGCCGCGGAGGACCGCGAGCACACGGCCCTCGCCACGCCCGAGGTCGGCGGCGCACACCCCGGCAAGTGCGTCTTCATCTACAATTCCAACCGCAACCGCTTTGTCGGCAATCGCTTCGAGGCCTGCGGCATCGGAGTGCATTTCACCGCCGGGTCGGAGGGCAACACCATCACCGGCAACGCCTTCATCGCCAATCGCACACAGGTGAAATACGTCGGCACGCGTCACCTTGATTGGTCGCGCGACGGCCGCGGCAATTACTGGTCCGACAATCCGGCCTTCGACCTCGACCGCGACGGCATCGCCGATGCCGCCTACCGGCCAAACGACCTCGTGGACCGCGTGCTCTGGACCGCGCCGCGCGCGAAGATCCTGTTGAACAGCCCCGCGGTGCAGGTGCTGCGCTGGGCGCAGTCGCAGTTCCCCGCGATCCTGCCGGGCGGCGTGGTGGACAGCCATCCGCTTGCGGTCGCGCCGCCCGCGCCCGATTCCGCGCCGGAGTGGCGGCCATGAGGGCGGACGCGCCGGCCATCGCGCTGGAACAGGTGGCGAAGCGCTACGGCAAGGTGGAAGCCGTGCGCGACGTTTCCTTCACCCTGCCGCAGGGCGTGCTGGCTGCGTTGGTGGGCCACAACGGCGCCGGCAAGACGACGCTGATGAAGATGATGCTGGGTCTCGCGCGCCCGACCGCGGGGCGGATGCTGGTGCTCGGCCGCGACCCCTCCGCGGGGGGGATCGAGGCGCGCCGGCAACTCGGCTGCCTGCCGGAGAACGTCACCTTCAACGCGGCCCTGACGGGTCGCGAGATGATCCGCTTCTTCGCCCGCCTGAAGGGCGAATCCACCAAGGCCGCGGACGGGCTGCTGGAGCGCGTCGGCCTCGGCGCGGCGGCGGGGCGCAGGATCGGCACCTATTCGAAGGGCATGCGCCAGCGCCTTGGCCTGGCGCAGGCTCTGCTCGGTTCGCCACGACTGCTGCTGCTGGACGAGCCGACGACGGGGCTCGACCCCGAGGTGCGCCAGGGCTTCTGGAGCATCCTGGCCGAGTTCGTCGCGCGCGGGACGACCGTGCTGCTGTCCTCCCACGCCCTCGAGGAACTCGAGGGGAAGGCCGAGCGGGTGATCATCCTGGACCGGGGCCGCGTCGTCGCGGACGGCGCCATGGATGAACTGCGCCGCCTCGCGCGGCTGCCGGTGCGCATACGCGTCCGGCTGGCAGCGGGTGCGTCGCGCGATTGGCTTCCGTCCGATGCCGTGGTGCTGCAGGACCGCGACGCCTGCGAGGTCGAGATGGCCTGCGCGCCGGAGGAGAAGATGGACCTGCTGCGCCGCGTGGCGGCCGAAGGCCGCGCGACCGACCTCGACCTGCTGCCGCCGACGCTCGACGAGCTCTACGCCCATTTCCTCCAGGGACGTTCCGATCTGGAGGCGCGGCCATGAAGGGCCTGCTCCTGGTTGCCGGCAAGGAGATCCGCGAGGGCATGCGCAACCGCTGGGTGGTGGCGGCGACGCTGCTGCTGGCGGCGCTCGCGCTGACCCTGGCCTTCCTCGGCGCGGCGCCGGCCGGGCGTGTCGGCGCCGGCGCGCTGGAGGTCGTGGTGGTGAGCCTCTCCAGCCTCTCGATCTTCCTGCTGCCGCTGATCGCGCTGCTGATCTCCCACGACGCCATCGTGGGCGAGATGGAACGCGGCACCATGCTGCTGCTGCTGAGCTACCCGCTGACGCGCTGGCAGGTGGTGGTCGGCAAGTTCCTCGGTCATGTCGTCATCCTCGGCGTGGCCACGCTGGTCGGCTACGGCGCGGCGGCGGTTGCGCTCGCGGTGGCGGGGGAGGCGATCGCCGCGGACAGTTGGCGTGCCTTCGCGCTGATGATCGGCTCCACCGTGCTGCTCGGCGCGGCCTTCGTGGCGCTCGGCACCTTCGTCAGCGCGATGGTGGAGGCGCGCGGCACGGCGGCCGGGATCGCGGTCGGCCTGTGGCTGCTTTCGGTGCTGATCTGGGACATGGCGTTGCTCGGGATGCTGGTGGCGGACCAGGGGCAGACCATCGGCGCCGCGATGCTCGATGCGTTGCTGCTGCTCAATCCGGCCGACGCCTATCGACTGTTCAACCTGGCGGGGCTGCCGAATGTCGGCCAGCTCTCGGGCATGGGGGGGATCGCCGAGGGTAGCGGTCTCTCGGCGCCTGTGCTGCTGGGCGCCCTTGGCGCCTGGGTGCTGGTCCCGTTGGCCGGTGCCGTCGCCGTCTTTGCACGGAGGGAATTATGAGACCTCTGCTTCCCGTTCTCGGCCTGTTCGCCGCACTGCTCGTCGGCGGCTGCGACAACAAGGACAGCGCCGCCAACGCGCCGCCGCCCGTCGCGTTGACCGCCGAGGCGATCGGCCATTACTGCGGCATGGCGCTGGTGGAACATTCGGGGCCGAAGGGGCAGATCCTGCTGCGTGGCAGCGACCGGCCGGTCTGGTTCTCCTCGGCGCGGGACGCCATCGCCTTCACCATGCTGGCCGAGGAGGCGAAGACGCTGCGCGCGATCTACGTCTCCGACATGGGCCGGGCCGAGACCTGGGACCAACCTGGCGCGACGAACTGGGTGGAGGCGCGGCGCGCCCATTTCGTGGTCGGTAGCGACCGCCGCGGCGGCATGGGCGCGGAGGAGGCGGTGCCCTTCGGCGACCGCCAGCTCGCCGAGCGCTTCGCCGCCGAGCATGGCGGCCGGGTGCTGGCCTTCACGCAGATCCCCCGCGACTGGGTGCTCGGCGGAGAGGGCGCCCCGACCCCCGCACCGAGTGGTCCGGCAGCGCCACGTCACACCCATTGAGGCAGTGAGGCCATGCAGCGTCGCCTGTCCCGTCGTCGCGTCCTCGCCATCGCCGCCGTCGCGGCCGGGCTGCCGCTGCCGGGAGCGGCGGAGGAGGCCCTGGATGCGCCGCTGGTCACCTGGACGGGGCAGGTTCTCGGTGCTGTCGGCAGCATCTCCCTGCGGCATCCGGACCGTGCTGCGGCCGAGCGCATCGTCGCCCACTCCGTGGCGGAGCTTCACCGGCTGGAGGCCTTGTTCAGCCTCTATCGGCCCGACAGCCTGCTGGTCGAGTTGAACCGGCGGGGCGTGCTGGCCGCGCCCCCGCCGGAGATGCGGCAGATCCTCGATGCCGCGCTGCGCGTCGCGTCGCTGACGGGCGGGGTTTTCGACCCGACGGTGCAGCCATTGTGGCACCTCTACCGCGCGCATTTCACGCGGTCAGGGGCCGATCCGGCGGGACCGCCGGCGCCGGCCATTGCCGAGGCGCTGGACCGTGTCGGCCATCGCCATCTGCGCGTCGGGCCGGATGCCATTCTCTTCGCGCGGCGCGGCATGGCGGTCACGTTGAATGGCATCGCGCAGGGCTACATCACCGACCGCGTGGTGGATCTCCTGCGCGCAGAAGGCATTGCCCATACGCTGGTCGACCTGGGCGAGGCGCGCGCCTTCGGCACCCATTCGGCGGCGCGTCCCTGGCGGGTCGCGCTGGAGGACCCGGCCGCGCCGGAGCATCCCTGGAAGACGTTGGACCTGGTGGATCGTGCCTTGGCGTCTTCGGGCGATGACGGGTTCGTCTTCGATGCGGAAGGCCGCTTCACGCACCTGCTCGACCCGCGCACGGCATTGAGCCCCAGGCTGCACCGGGCGGTGTCTGTCCTGGCACCGGAGGCGACGACGGCGGACGCGCTCTCCACCGCCTTTGCGCTGATGCCGGAGGACGCCATTGCCTCGACGCTGCGCGGCCTGCCGATGGTCGAGGCCCATCTTCTGCGCCACGACGGAAGCGCGGCGGCGCTGCGGGGCGGGTAATTTTCGCGGGCCGGTTGGCATCCGGGCGTCACGCACCGCGATCCGCCTTGGCACATTGATCCGCTGCAATCCGGCCACCCGCAACTCCTTTCGGCTGCTTCGGGTTGCACCATGGGCCCCGCGTTCGGATACGCCCGGCATTGATGTCGGGCGCATCACGCGAAGACGGGTCCAGCCCATCATTTGACCGCGGCTCACCGGGGCTCATAGGCTTCCGCCCAACACGCGTGAACGAAAGCAGGAAACGCCATGCAACGTCGCACCCTTCTGCAGGGCGCCGCCGCCGGTGCCCTCGCCGCCGCGGCCCCGGCCATCGCCCAGCCCGCCCGCACCGCGACGCTGCGCTTCGTGCCGCAGGCGAACCTCACCGCGCTGGATCCCATCTGGACCAGCGCGATCGTCACGCAGATGCACGGCTACCACGTCTACGACACGCTCTATGCCGTGGACGGGACGCAGCAGGCCCGGCCGCAGATGGCCGAAGGCCACACCGTAAGCGCCGATGGTCGGCTCTGGCGCATCCGCCTGCGTGAGGGCCTGCGCTTCCACGACGGCGAGCCGGTCCGCGCGCAGGATTGCGCCGCGAGCCTGGAACGCTGGTCGAAGCGCGACCCCTTCGGGCAGATACTCGCCGGCGTGGTGGAGCGCTGGGCCGCGGCCGACGACCGCACGCTGGAAATCCGCCTGACGAGGCCCTTTCCGCTGCTGCTCGATGCGCTCGCCAAGCCCGATGCGAACGTCCCCTTCATCATGCCGGAACGCCTGGCGCGCACCGATGCCAATACGCAGGTGGCCGAGGTCGTCGGCTCCGGCCCCTACCGCTTCCTGCGCGACGAGTTCGTCTCCGGCAGCCGTGTCGTCTATGCGAAGAACGACGCCTATGTGCCGCGGCAGGAGGCCTCGGACTGGGCCTCCGGCGGCAAGGTCGCGCATTTCCCGCGCATCGAGTGGCATATCCTGCCCGACCCGGCGACCGCCGCCGCGGCGCTCCAGAGCGGGGAGGTGGACTGGCTCGAACAGCCGCTCTCCGACCTGATCCCGACGCTGCAGCGCAACCGTAACATCGCCGTGGAGATCCTCAACCCCGCCGGCCTCATGTCCATCATGCGGCTGAACCACCTGCAGGCGCCGTTCAACGACCTCAAGACCCGGCAGGCCGTGGCGCTGGCGGTGGACCAGCCGGAATACATGCAGGCGACGCTCGGCGGCGACCGATCCGTCTGGCGCGAATGCCGCAGCCTCTTCCCCTGCGGCACGCCGCTCGGCGTCGAGGACCTTTCCGAATTCAACGCTCCGCCGCGCAGCCTGGACCGCGCGCGGGCGGCGTTGCAGGCCTCGGGCTACAAGGGGGAGAAGGTCGTCATCATCAATCCGACCGACTTCCCGCTGATCGGCCCGCATGGCCAGGTCACGGCGGACCGGCTGCGGCGCATCGGGATGAACGTCGAGCTGGCGGAAACCGACTGGGGCACCGTGGTCCAGCGCCGCGTCCGGCGGGAACCGGTGGACCAGGGCGGCTGGAGCATCTTCCACACCTACGGCTCCTCGCTCGCCTACCTCAACCCGGCGGTCTCGTCGCTGGTGAAGGGGCCGGGGGCCGCCGGCTGGTTCGGCTGGTACACCAGCCCGCGCATGGAGGAACTCGTCCAGTCCTGGCTCGGCGCGTCGGAGCCTGAGCGGCAGCGCAGCTTGGCAAACGAGATCAACAAGCTGGCGCAGGACGACGTCGCCACCATCCCGCTCGGCCAGTTCTTCATCCGCACGGCGCACCGGCGGAGCATCACGGGTCTGGCCAAGGGCAGCATGCCCTATCCGTGGGGCGTGCGTCCCGTTTGAGGCGCCCAGGACGGCGCAAGCCAGCGCTGCTTTGGCAGAAGGTTTGTGGTCTTTCCTGCTCTCCGGTTCCCCTGGCCGCACATGCTCAATCCATGCGGGGGCGGCTTCGGGGAGCCGCCGATGGCGAGAGAGGAAGATGGGGACTGGCGTGCCGAGCCGGCGCGGTGGCTGGCGCCGTTTCCCAATCGGCTTAGCCACGAGGCTCGGCCGCGCACGTGCCCGCTCTACGTCGCGGGTCCGATCGGTCCCGGTGGCCGCACGTGCATTCACCCGATGGCAGAACGGCCGCGACTCCGAGCGCATGGCCGGTCAGCCCTCGAGCGGCAATCGCGCGGTGGTGGCGGCCCCAATGCCGAACTGGCCCCGGTCACGACGGCATGGCGTGGCGTGGCAATGAACATGCGCCTGTGCCCCGATCGTTGACGACAATCGCGGGACCTTTCGGCAGGCTCCTGAGGAGAGGCGTTCAGGCCTGCACGCAGGGCTCCGCGAGCCGCAGGCGCGCTGCGGAACTGCCCGCCGCCAGGTCGACGACCTCGCCCACCAGGACGAGCGCCGGACCGCCGCGGGACCAGCCCTGGCCGTCGCGCGCGATTGAGGACAGCGTCCCCGCAAGGACGCGCATCTCGGCCGTGCCGCCATTCTCGACGATCGCCGCAGGCGTCGAGGCGTCGAGGCCGGCGCACAGGAGACCCGCCTCGAGGTCGCGCAGCGTCGATATCCCCATGTAGACCGCGAGCGTCTGGCCCGGCCGTGCCAGCGCCTCGAAATCGAGGTCGAGCCGCCCTTCGCGCGTGTGTCCGGTGACGAAGGTAACGGCGCGCGCCGCGTCCCGGTGGGTCAGCGGAATGCCGGATTGCGCGGCACAGGCGAGCGCCGCGGTGACGCCCGGCACGACCTCGTGCGGAACGCCTGCGCGGGCGAGGGCGTCGGCTTCCTCCCCACCGCGGCCGAAGACGAAGGGATCGCCGCCCTTGAGGCGCACCACGCGCTTCCCCGCCTGCGCCAGGCGGACCAGGAGGGCATTGATCTCCTCCTGCGGCAGGCAATGGTTGGCGCGTGCCTTGCCGACGAAGATGCGCTCCGCGTCGCGCCGCGCCATGTCGAGCACCGCATCCGAAACCAGCCGATCATGGACGATGACATCGGCCTCGCCGAGAAGGCGCTGCGCGCGCAGGGTCAGCAGGTCGGCCGCGCCGGGCCCTGCGCCCACCAGGTGTACGAAGCCCGCGGACGCGGCATCGGCGGCATCCAGCGCGCGGGCGAAAGCCGTCTCCGCCTCCGTCGTCCGGCCGGCGAGAGCGAGGTCCGCGGCGGGCCCGGCGAGCACGCGCTCCAGGAAGCGCCGCCGCGCGCCGGGTTCTGGCAGGACACGCCTGACGGCAGCGCTCATGCGGCCGGCCAGCGCGGCGAGCAGGCCGAGCGTCGGCGGCAGCATTGCCTCGATCCTCTGCCGCACCATGCGCGCCAGCACCGGGGCGGCGCCGCCGGTCGAAACCGCGACGGTCACCGGATCGCGGTCGATGATCGCCGGCATGATGAAGGAACAGAGTTCCGGCCGGTCGACGATGTTCACCGGGATGCCGCGCGCCTGCGCGGCGGCCGAGAGGGCCCGCAACTCGGCCTCCTCCGCATCCGCGCCCACGGCGAGCGCGACGCCGTCGATCAGTTCCGGCGCGAAGTGCGCGGCCCGGCGAACCCTGGCCCCGGCAGCGGCGAGCGGCGCCGATTTCCGCTCGGCGGCCTCACCGGCGCCGAGCACCAGCACGTCGCGCCCCAGCAGGTCGAGGAAGGCGGGGAAGTGGCGCATGGTCAGGTGGCCTCCCGCGCGAGGAGCGAGGCGATCTCAGGCCGGCAAGAGCCGCAACCGGTGCCGGCGCGAGTCGCGGCGCCGACGCCGGTGACGTCCGCTGCGCCGGAGGCGGCGATCGCGGCCGCGGTGACGCCGTGACAGGCGCAGACCATCGGCGAGGGCGGCGGCCCGTCGGCGCGGCGACCGACCAGCAGCGCCGCGCGATCG
>NZ_JAAEDM010000067.1 GCF_018129065.1 Neoroseomonas soli
GGCTGCCGGACCAGACCATCATCCTCGGCGTCATCGACCTGCTGGACCAGAAGGTGGAAAGCGCGGAGACGGTGGCGGCGCGCATCCGCCGCGCCCTGCCGCACGTCGATCCGGCGCGCGTCATCGTCGCGCCGGACTGCGGCATGAAATACCTGCCGCGCGAGGTCGCGGACGGGAAGATGCACGCCATGGCGGAAGGAGCCGCCATCGTGCGGCGGGAACTGGAGGGGGCGTGATGAAGCCCTGTCTGCCGCCGCTCGACGTCACGCCGGTGCCATCCTGGACTGCGCCGCCGCTGTCCTGCGACTGCCACTTCCACATCTTCGGGCCGTATGATCGCTTCCCGCTCGATGCCGGGCGGCACTACGAACCGCAGGCGGCGCTGATCCCGGCCTATCTGCGCGTGGCGGAGGCGCTGGGGATCCAGCGCATGGCGATCGTGCAGCCGTCCGTCTATGGCACGGACAATGCGTGCTCGCTGGATGCGGCGGCGCGCTTCGGGTTCGACCGCGCGCGCGTCGTCGCGGTGGTGGACGATTCCTTCGACGAGGCGGCGCTGCGCGACCTGCACGCGAAGGGCACGCGCGGAGTGCGCTTCAACGCCGTGTCGGGCAACGGCACACCGCTGGAGCAGTTGGAGGCCCTCGCGCGGCGCATCGCCCCGCTGGGCTGGCATTTGCAGGTCTATGCGGAGGGGCAGCAGCTGCCCGACCTCGCGCCGCGCCTCGCCGCCCTGCCGGTGGAGGTGGTGGTGGACCACATGGGCGGCGTGCGCACGGACGAAGGGCTCAACGCGCCCGGCTTCCAGGCGCTGCTGCGGCTGGTCGGCAGCGGGCGGGCCTGGGTGAAGCTGTGCGGCTACCGCATATCCTCCGCCGGGCCGCCCTTCGCGGATGTCGCGCCCTTCGCCCGCGCCCTGCTGGATGCGGCGCCGGACCGCTGCATCTGGGGGACGGACTGGCCGCACCCTTCCCTGGCGGACTGGATGCCGGAGGACGGCGCGCTGCTCGACCGGCTCGGGGAATGGGCGCCGTCCGTCGCGGAGCGGCGCCGGGTTCTGGTGGACAACCCGGCGCGGCTCTACGGCTTCTGATCAGCGCCCGGCGGGCTGGAACATCAGCGCGAAGCCGGGGATGTAGGTGGTGAGGAACAACACCACCAGCATCCAGGCGATCTGCGGCCACATCGCCCGGCTGATGCGCGTGAGCGACAGCCCGCTGATCGCCATGCCGATGAACAGGCAATAGCCGATCGGCGGCGCCGCCATGCCGATCGACACGTTGGTCACGATGATCGCGCCGAAATGGATCGGGTCCACGCCGAACTTGTTGGCGATGGCGATCAGCATCGGCCCGAGGATCACCATGATGGCGATCTCGTCCATCACCGCGGCCAGCAGGAAGAAGGCGATGTTGAGCGCGGCGAGCGCCATCCACTTCTCGCTGACGTTGGCCGCCAGCCAGGTGGCGAAGTTCGTCGCGATCTGTTCCTGCGCCACGAGGATTCCGAAGCCCGCCGAGACGGCGATGATCGCGCAGACCATGGCGCTGGTCCGCATGGCATTGGCGAAGATCTTCGGCAGTTCGCGCCAGTTCAGTTGCTTCTCGATGAACAGCCCGACCAGCAACGCATAGACGCAGGACACGGCCGCCGCCTCGGTCGGCGTGAAGACGCCGCCATAGATCCCGCCCAGCACCACCAGCGGCGAGGCGAGCGCCCAGCGGCCGCGCGCGAAAGCGAGGGCCGCTTCCTTCACGCTGGCGCGCGGCAGGCGCGGCACGTCGTTGCGCCAGGCATGCACCCAGCAGATCACCAGCAGGCCAAGGGCGATCATCAGCCCCGGCACGATGCCGGAAAGGAACAGCCGCCCGATCGACTGCTCCGCCACGATGCCCCAGATCACGAAGGCGATCGAGGGCGGGATCAGCGGCCCGAGCACGCCGGCACTCACGGCGATGGAGGCCGCGAAGGCCTTGTCGTAGCCTGCCCTGGCCATGGCCGGCACCATGATGGCGCCGATCGCCGCGGTGGTGGCGGGCGCGGACCCCGAAATGGCGGCGAAGACCAGCGCGGCCAGCACGGTGACCATCGCGAGCCCGCCCCGCATGTGGCGCACCAGCGTCGAGGCCACGTCCACCAGCCGCTGCGACAACCCGCCCGCCGACATCAGTTCGCCCGCCAGCATGAACAGCGGGATGGCCAGCAGGCTGAACTGCTGCGACCCGCTGATGATGGACTGCGCGAGGAAGGCAGGTTCGATGTCGGCGGCGATCAGCGCACCGGTGACGGCGAGTGCGATGGCGATGGCGAAGGGCACGCCGAGCACGACCATCCCGGCGAAGCCGGCGGTCAGGAAGAAGGTGATCTCGCTCACGACAGGCTGCCTTCGCCTTCCGGCACCGCGCCGCCGGGGCGGAGCGCGCGCTCCAGCCCGAACAGCGCCATCAGCACTCCGCAGGCGATTCCGAGCGCATTGAGGATCTCGGTCGGGTATCCGATCGCGGCGGACACCGAGCCCGAGGTGATGTCGAGGAACCGCCACGCCGACCAGATGAGGAAGGCGCCGAGCGCCGTCGTCGCTGCATCGAGCACGCGCTCCGCGACGATGCGCCTGCCTTTCGGAAGCAGGTCCGTCAGCAGCGTCAGCCGCACATGGAAGCCTTCATGCACGCCGAGCGCGAGGCCGCCCAGCACGCTCCAGGAGAACAGCAGCACCGCCGCCTCCTCACTCCAGGAGGAAGCGGCGCCAAGCACGTAGCGGGTCACCACCTGGTAGACGATGCAGCCCAGCATCCCGGCGGCGGCGAGCGCGATGGACAATCGCGTCGCCCCCGCCACGAAGCGGGCCAGGTGGCCGAGGGCCGTCACTGCACCGCGGCCAGGGCGTCACGGATGATGTCGGCGCCGATCTGTCCGCGGAAGCTCTCGTACATCGGCAGCACGCCGCGGCGGAAGGCGGTCTTGTCCGGCACCTCGTTGATCTGCATGCCGTGGCGGCGCAGGCTTTCGAGGAATCCGGTATTCGCTGCCGCATTGGCGGTGCGCTGCGCGCGGATGGCCTCGGCGGCGGCTTCCTGCACCGGGCCCTTGAGGTCGGCGGGCAGGCGGTCGAAGCTGCGCTTGGCCATCAGCAGGCCGATCATCGAGTAGATGTGGCCGGTCAGCGAGAGGTACTTGGTGACCTCGTAGTACTTGTTCTGCTCGATGATGCCGAGCGGGATCTCGAGCCCGTCGATCGCGCCCTGCTGGACGGCGGTGAAGGTCTCGCCCCAGGCCATCGGCACGGCATTGCCGCCGAGGCTGCGGAACATCTCGATGTAGATCGGGCTCTGCAGCACGCGGAACTTGATGCCGCGCAGGTCCTCCGGCTTCACCACCGGCCGGGTGTTGTTGATCATGTGGCGGAAGCCGCCTTCCATGTAGCCGAGCGGCACGACGCCGCGGGCCTCGAGGCGCGTCTTGAGCGCCGCGCCGACCTGGCCGTCGAGCACGCGGTGGGCCTGTTCCTCGCTGGAGAACAGGAAGGGCATGTCGTTGACCTGGAAGGCCGGCTCGACCTGCGCGATGACCGCGTTGGTGATGACGCCCATGTCCACGGTGCCGAGGCGCATGCCGTCCAGCATCGGCCGCTCATCGCCCAGCGCGCGGTTGGGGAAGAGTTGCACGTCCACGCGTTCGCCCACTCGGCGCTCCAGCGCCTGCTTGAACAAGCGCGCGCCGCTGGCATAGGGATCGAGCTGGCCGTCGCCGCTGGTCCAGCCGATGCGCAGCACCGTGCGGTTCTGCGCCCGCAGCACGGTGGGCGCGATTGCAAGACCGAGAGTCGCGGCACCGAGGCCGCGGCGGCTGAGATGGGTCATCGGCGGTTTCCTCCAGTGTCCGGTTCGGCCCGGACGCGTCGCTGCAATGATACGGCGCCGCGATAGCGCCGCAAGACGGGCCTCAGTCGAGGCTCATCAGCCGCCCGAAGCCGGGCACGGCATCCGCGATGCCGCAGCGGCGCAGCATGTGCCAGGCCATGACCTGGTTGCTGGTGATGACCGGCATGCCGAGTTCCGCCTCCAGCGGCGCGATCAGCCCGGCGGAGCGGATGGCGGTGCAGGAGACGAAGCAGGCATCGGCATCGGTCGTGGCCGCCGCGCGGACCTGGGCGGCGATGCGGTCCGGCGGCATCTCCGCCATCTCGGCATTGGTGTTCAGCCCGCCCATGGACCCACCGGTCACGGTGATGCCATGGGCGGCGAGGAAGGCGATTTCCCGTTCATGCACCGCGGCGATGTAGGGCGTGACCAGCAACACGCGCCGCGCTCCGAGCGCCCCGAGGGCGGCGAGGATGGCATCGGCCGTCACCGTGGCGGGGCGGCCGGCGGCGTCCGCGATGCGGCGGGTGATGCCCTCCGCCATCTCCGGCGCGAAGGTGGAGACGGCCGTGCAGTGGAAGCCGATCAGCGCCGGGCGCGCATCCGCGAGCAGCCGGGCGGCGACCTCCAGCGAGTCCAGCATGCGCAGGAGTTCCGCTTCCGAACTGCCGCGTAGTTCCAGCCGCGTGACCAGCGCCGCCACGCCGGGCGGCAGCATGGCGTGGATTTCCGCCTCGCAGACCTGGTTGCCGGAGGGGACCAACAGCCCGATCCGGGCGCGGTCCCCGTAGTCGATCGCGCTCACAGGGAGGCCCGTGCCTCGGCGAGCCAGCGCCGGTCGATGTAGTCCGCCGCATGGGTGCGTGCGCGGGATGGCAGGTCGCGGATGAGCGCGCTGGTCTCGATCAGCGCCTGCACGCCGGCCTCGCTCGCTTCGCCGTCGCGGGGGAAGATGCCGTCGCGCGTGTATTCCTCCCAGGCGCGGTCGGCGTAGCGGGGCTCGATGCCGCTTTCCTTCACCGCGACGTCGCGGACAAGGTCGTGATCCGTGTGGAAGCGTTCATGCGCGCGCAGGAAGCCGCGCAGGAACCGCAGCAGCGTGTCGCGGTTCGCATCCGCCCAGCGGCTGTCCACGTCCAGGCTGGTGAACTGGAAGTCCATGCGCGGCTCGCACAGGGACACGAAGCCCTGGTCGAGCGCGATGTGGTTCAGCGGCGCGCCCTGCAGCCCGGCATCGATGCCGCCGCTGCGCAGCAGGTCCCACCGCGCGAGGATCGGGCCGCAGGGGACGAGTTCGTAGTCGCCGGGGTATTGCAGCCCCTCGGCCGCCAGCAGCTTCATGATCAGGGAGGAGGAACCGGCGCGCAGCGAGGAGACGCCGATGCGCTTGCCGCGCAGGTCCTTGAGCGACGCGATCCCCGCCCGCGCGATCAGCGAGAAGGGCAGGCGGTTCACATTGCCGCCGATGATCACCTGGTGCCCGCCGGATTCCGCGTCGAGGATCACATGCTCCGTCACGCCATAGGCCAGTTGCGCCCGGCCGGTGCTGACGCGGTCGTTGACCTCCTCGATACCCTCGATGTGCTCGATGGCGAGGTCGATGCCCTCGGCGGCAAAGAGGCCCGCATGCAGGCCGAGCCAGGCCGGCATGTTGAAGTAGTTGCGCGAGACGACGGCCATGGTCAGTGGGGTCATGGTTCCTCCTGCGGCGCGGCGTGCTTGGCCGGCCCTTGGCGCACGGCCATACTCCGGCCGCGCGATCCTGGCGACAGGGCCGGAGATTGACCGCAGCGCCGTCCGCTACCTAGCTGTCATTGCTATGGAGGTTGTCCCTCCGGGGCTGAGTTGGTTGGCTGTGGTTGCGGGGCCAACACCCAGCAACTCGGAGCCCCGGATGGACAGCCATGAGAATGCCCGAACCACGCCGCATGGTGGAATGCTGATGGTGCGGCTGAAATTGCCCCGCTTCCATGGACGGTTTGCGGGTAGTGATCAGTCCTTCATGAGAATCTTCCTCGCTTCGAATTCGCTGGGCGAGAGGTAGCCGAGGGACGAATGGCGTCTGGTCGGGTTGTAAAAGCCCTCGATGAAGTGGGACACGGCCATGCGGGCCTCGACCTGGGAGCGAAAGCGGCGCCGGTTGAGCAACTCGCACTCGAGCGTGGCGAAGAACGCCTCGGCCAGCGCGTTGTCGTAGGCGTCGCCGACCGAGCCGGTGCTGGGACGGACGCCGGCTTCGCGGCAGCGCATCCCGAAGGCCAGCGACGTGTATTGCCCAGGTTCAACTGGTCGCTGTGGTGCACGACATCGGCCGGTTTCCTCGTGGTGACGGCCATGTCGAGGGCATCGAGCACGAGTTGCGTACGCAGGTCGTTCGGCATCGCCCAGCCAACGATGCGTCGCGACCAGGCATCGAGGATGACGGCGAGGAACAGGAAGCCTGCCGCGGTCGGCACATAGGTGATGTCGGCGACCCACAGCAGGTTCGGCGCCGGCGCCGTGAAGACACGGCCGACGAGATCGTTGGGCGGCCTGTGCGTCGGCTCGCGCCGCGTCGTAGTCGGAAGCCGCCGGCGGGAGACGCCGCACAGCCCGGCCTGGCGCATCAGCCGCGCCACGCGCTTGCGGGCGATCGCCGCGCCCTCGGCCTGCAGTTCGGCATGCACCCGCGGCGCGCCGTAGGTCCCGTGCGAGCCAGCATGGATCGTCCGGATCCGGCGCAGCAGGACGGCACCCGCCTGGGCGTGCTCCGAGGCCGGCCGGCTCCGCCAGGCGTAGTAGCCAGAGACCGAGACCCGCAGCACGCGGGCCATGCCACGGATGGGGAATTCGGCCTGGTGCGCGCTCATGAAGCCGGGTCAACTTCAGCGCTACCTTCTCGTCTCTCCATGGATCCTCCCATGGATCCTCGTCGGTGATGGCAGCTGGCATGCTGGCGGCGGTCACCCCGCCCGTGGCGCGAACGGAAAGCCGTGACCTTCGCGCCGGGCTTCTGGGAGGCGCTGCGCCCACCGGCGAAGTCCGGCGCCACGGTGAATGCTTGCGCCCCGCCTGGCGGCGCATCCCGTCAAGCAGGACGAAGGCGGGCGTGATCATGGTGCCTGCGGACGCAGGTGGCCGATCCTGCTCACGAGCAGGCATTGCGCCTCCATCACGCCGGGCACCTGTTCCACGACGCGCTGCGAGATCAGGCTCGCGGCGATGCTGTAAAGCTTGCCGACATGGGTCACCGCATTCTTGCCGGCGACGGATTCCATCGTCATCGGCCGGAAGGGGGCGATCAGCCCGTTGACGCGATCGGCCAACCCGATGCTCGCTGCGATCGCGGCGCATGTGCGGGTGGCGCTCTGGCACCAGTTCGTCGTCCGGGACAGCGCACTCTCGCGCATGCTGCGCGGCTGGTCCGAGAGCGGCGCGTTCCACGCCTGGCCGGTCATCATCGCCGCCGGCCGGCGAACCGTGGCATGCTGCTCCGCGCACTCATGACGACGGCAGCCGACGCCGCGCCGCTGGCCGGCGCTCCCCCTCCGAACGACGAGGCAACGCCGGTCTTCGTCGCGCGCGGGCTGTGTAAGACCTACGGCAGCGGCGAGGCGACGATCCACGCGCTGCGCGACCTCGACCTCGACATCCTGCCAGGCGAGTTCGTGGTCCTGCTCGGCCCCTCGGGCTCCGGCAAATCCACCCTGCTCAACATCCTCGGCGGGCTGGATGCCCCGACCTCGGGCCGCGCGGCATGGCGCGACCATGAGCTGACCGGGGCGGACGAGGCGGCGCTGACCGCCTATCGCCGCGACCACGTCGGCTTCGTGTTCCAGTTCTACAACCTGATCCCCAGTCTCACCGCGCGCGAGAATGTCGAGCTGGTCGCCGAGATCGCGCGTGACCCGATGCAGCCGGAGGAGGCACTCGCGCTGGTCGGCCTGTCGCACCGGCTCGATCACTTTCCGGGCCAGCTCTCGGGCGGCGAGCAGCAGCGCGTCGCGGTCGCGCGCGCCATCGTCAAGCGGCCGGACGCGCTGCTGTGCGACGAGCCCACCGGCGCTCTCGACGTCGAGACCGGCAAGCTGGTGCTGTCGGCCATCGCGCGGGCGAACCGCGAGGTCGGTGCGACGACCGTCGTCATCACCCACAACGCCGCTATCGCCGGCATGGCGGACCGGGTGCTGCGCATGGGCGGCGGGCGCATCGTCGCGATCGAGCCGAACGCCCGCCGCCTCGCACCCGAGGAACTCGTGTGGTGAGCGTGCTGGACCGGAAGGTGCTGCGCGACGTCTGGGCGCTCCGCGGCCAGGTCGTCACGATTGCATTGCTGATCGGCGCAGGCGTGGCGGTGCTGGTCATGTCGGTCAGCAGCTTCCTCTCGCTCCGCGGGGCGCAGCAGGCCTTCTACGCGGAGAGCCGCTTCGCGGAGGTCTTCGCCGAGGTGAAGCGGGCGCCGCGCACGCTGCTGGCACGGCTCGCCGAGATCCCCGGCGTGGCGGTGGTGGAAGGCCGCGTCGGCGGCGAGGCCCGCGTGGACTGGCTGGGTGCCGAGGTGCCCGTCGCCGGCCGCGTCCTGTCCCTGCCGGCCAGCGGGGAACAGTCGCCCCTGAACCGCCTGCGGCTACTTGCCGGCCGCCTGCCGGAGCCGACCCGGCACGACGAGGCGGTGATCCACGCCGCCTTCGCCGAGGCTTGGCAGCTGCGCCCGGGCGACGAGATCGCGGTCATCCTGAACGGAAGGCGCGAGCGCTTCCGCATCGCCGGCATCGCGCATTCGCCGGAGTTCGTCTTCACCTCGCGCCCCGGCAACCCGCTGCCCGACGACCGCGGCTTCGTCGTGCTCTGGGCGAATGAGGAGGCGGTGGCGCGCGCCTTCGACATGCAGGGCGCCTTCGGCGAGGCGGTGTTGACCCTCGCCCCCGGCGCCTCGGAGCCCGCGGCGATCGCGGAGCTGGACCGGCTGCTGCTGCCCTGGGGCGGGCGCGGCGCCTACGGCCGGCGCGACCAGCCCTCGCACCGCTTCCTGGAGGACGAGCTGGCCGAGCAGCGCACGCTGGCCGTCACCGTGCCGCTCATCTTCTTCGGCATCGCCGCCTTCCTGCTGAACGTCGTGCTCGGCCGGATAGTGGAAGCGCAGCGCGAGCAGGTGGCGGCGCTGAAGGCGCTCGGGTATCCCTCCCTGCCGATCGCGGCGCACTACGCGAAGTTCGTGGCCGTGATCTGCCTGTTGGGCTCGGCGCTCGGCATTGCGGCGGGGGCCTGGATGGGCGCCGGGATGCTCGGCAACTACCGGCCCTTCTTCCGCTTCCCGGAGATGCCCTATCTCCTGCCGGCCTGGCTGCCGCTGGTCGCGGTGACGACGAGCTTCGCGGTGGCGCTGCTCGGCGTTCTCGCCGCGCTGCGGCGCATCCTGCGCCTGCCCGCTGCGGAGGGGCTGCGTCCGCCGCGCCCGGCTGCCTTCGGCGGGCGGGCGCTCAGTGGGCTTGGGCGTCGGCTCCCGGCCGGAGCGAAGATCCCGCTGCGCGGCCTGCTCGGCCGCCCGCTGCGCACGCTCCTCACCGTGCTCGGCATCGCGCTGGCCGTGCCGATGGTGGTGCTCGGCCTGTTCTGGTGGGACGCGATGGACAGCATGGTGGAGTTGCAGTTCGACCGCATCGAGCGCGGCGACGCCTTCGTGGCGCTCACCGACCCGCGCCCCTCCCGCGCCGTGCGCGAGATGGCGCGGCTGCCGGGCGTTCTGGCGGCGGAAGGGCAGCGCATCGTGCCGGTGCGGCTGCGGGCCGCGCAGCGCAGCCGCCTGCTCGCGCTGACCGGCCTGCCGGAAGGCGCGGAGCTGCGCGTGCCGCGGAATGCCGATCTCCGCCCGGTGCCGATCCCGCACGACGGCCTCGCGCTCAGCCGGCGGCTGGCCGAGCGGCTCGGCGTCCGGGAAGGCGATACCGTGCAGGTCGAGGTGCTGGAAGGCGCGCGCCGCGTGCACGACCTGCCGGTGGCCGCGCTGGTCGAGGACATCATCGGGTTCAGCGCACTGATGGAGATCGGCGCGCTCAACCGGCTGATGCGCGAGGACGACCTGGTCTCCCATGTGGCGCTGCGCGTAGACCCGATGGCGGCCGAGGTGCTGTGGCAGCACCTCGCGGAGCGGCCGCGCGTGGCTGCCACGAACGTCAAGGCGGTGTGGCTGCGCGTCTTCGACGAGGTCATCGCCGGCCTCGTGCTGACCAGCGCCATGACGCTGACCGGCTTCGGCGTGATCATCGCGGTGGGCGTGGTCTACAACAGCGCCCGCGTCGCGCTGCAGGAACGGGGCTGGGAGATGGCGAGCCTCCGCGTCCTCGGCTTCACGCGGCAGGAGGTGTCGCGCATCCTGCTCGCGGAACTGGCGGTGGCGGTGCTGGTCGCGGTGCCGCTCGGGCTCGTGCTGGCGCAATGGATTGTCGAGTTGGTCCTGGGCGCCCGGGACAATGAGAGCTTTGACGTCCCAGCTGCGATCAGCACGGCGACCTTCACGACGGCGGCGCTTGTCGTGCTCGGCGCGGCACTCGCCAGCGCGGTGGCGGTGCGGCGGCGGATCGACCAGCTCGATCTGGTCGCCGCCCTGAAGGCGAGGGATTGAGGGATGAGGCGGCAACTGCGCCGGGCTCTGATCGCCACCGCTGTCCTCCTGGCGTTGGGCAGCGGCCTGTTCCTGGCCTTTCGCCAACGGCCGGTACTGGTCGAGACCGAGCAGGTCGTGCGGGGCCGCTTCGAGGCCGTGGTCGAGGAGGATGGGCGCACTCGGGTGCGGGATCGCTATGTCGTCTCTGCCCCGGTCGCCGGCCGGGTACTGCGGCTTGGTGCGCGCGCAGGCGACGCGGTCGCGCATGGTGACCTGCTGGCGGAGATCCTGGCCGCGCCCTCAGCCCTGCTGAGTCCCCGTGCGCGGCGCGAGGCGGAGGAGCGCGTTGGCGCGGCAGAGGCCATGCTGCAGCAGGCCGGGATCCTGGTGGAGCGCGCTGCCGCCCAGCAGGCCCAGGCCGCGGCGGATGCCACGCGGGTGCGCGCCCTGCACGCACGCGGCGCCGCGCCGCTACAGCAGTTGGAGCGCGCGGAACTGACCGAACGCACCGCCGCGCGCGACATGCTTGCGGCCGAGCGACGCCGGCATGCCGCCGAGCACGAGCTGGACCAGGCGCGCGCCCTGCTCGCCTCCGTCGACGCGGCGGAGGAGGGCGGCCCGGAGCGCCGCGAGGTGCGCGCCCCCGTCGCAGGACGCGTGCTGCGCGTGCTGCAGGAGAGCGAGGCCGTCGTCGCCACCGGCACGCCCCTGCTGGAACTCGGCGATCCCGCCGAGCTGGAGGTGGTGGTGGACGTCCTCACCATGGAGGCTGTCGGCATCACCCCCGGCGCGCCGGTTGTCTTCGATCGCTGGGGCGGGCCGGCGCCGCTGGAAGGCCGCGTCCGCCTGGTCGAGCCCGGCGCCTTCACTCGCGTCTCGGCGCTCGGCGTCGAGGAGCAGCGGGTCTGGGTGGTGATCGACCTGGTCAGCCCGCGTGAGCGCTGGGTCACGCTCGGGGACGGCTTCCGCGTGGATGCGCGGATCACGGTGGAGGCGGCCGAGGATGCCGTACTGGTGCCTGTCAGCGCTCTGTTTCGCCGTGGGGCCGGATGGGCAGCCTTCGTCGTCGCGGACGGCGTCGCGCGCGAGCGGCGGGTCGAAGTTGCCCGCCGCGCCGCCCGCAGCGCCATGATCTCGACCGGGCTGGTGCCTGGCGAGACCGTGGTCGTTTTTCCGCCTACCGCGTTGGCGGATGGCACCCGTGTCAGCAGCGCAAGGTAACCAACCAATCTACAACCTCTGTAGGACAAGGCGAAAGTCTGCACTGGATTATCGCTAACCCATTGATCTTTCGTAGGCCGCCATCCCAAAGCTCTGCACTGCTTTGGGGCATGGCTCTGCACTGGCCTAAGAAATTGAGCCACCGCGATGCACTGGCCGAAACGACGGCGACAGAACGGCGCCCCTACTTGGCAAGGTGCTTGAGAAGCGGTGCACCGATCAACCGATCGATCGTACTGTCGGTCGTCTCGGTCTCGACGACCGGCCCGGAAGCTGGCACCGCGCACCACGCGGGCCATGGTGCGAATGGGGAATCGGCGTGGTGCGCGCTCATGAATTCGAAAACCCGGACGGGGTCCTGTCCCTCACGAAACAGGCCGCTGCCTTTGCCGGAATGTCGCGCTCTTGGCGCAGGCGGTGGTTCTCACGGCGGAGCCGGCTCAGCTCCTCGGCACTCGTCACGCGGCCGTCGCGCCGCTGGCCGGCATCGCGCTCAGCTTGGCGAACCCTGTGCGCGATCGGCCGCGCGTCCGGCTCGAACTCGCGGGCGAGGTCCTGCGGGGTTTGTCCCGATCGGACCAACTCACCCGTTGCCGCCCGAACTCAGGCGGGTAGGGCACTCTGAACCTGGGCATCACGGACACCTCCATCTCAAGCCTCGGGGTGCCCACCAAACCGGGTCAACATCAACTCCAAGGCCTCTCCACCTCCAGCGTGCCGGCCGCAGGCGCTCGCTATCGGCAGGTCGCGAATGTCCCAAGCAGAGCTGCCTGCATCGCCGGGGTCATATATGATGCAGCGATTGGCGCCATGATGGCGGTACCGGCGATCAGCGTGATGCAGAGGCTGATCGCTGGGTGCCGTGCTTTCGTGTTCGCGCCGCTCGTCATAAGTGCCCCGCTGCCGCGCGTTGAAGCCGGTCGACCGGTATTTCGGAGATCGGGATGCATAGTGCTGCAGCTACAAGGCTCAGAATGACGGCCAGCAGCCAAACGAAGTCGTAGGACCCGACCCGGTCGTAGGCCGCACCACCGAGCCAGCCGCCAAGGAACGAGCCCAACTGGTGGAAGAAGAGTACCACGCCGCCCAGCAACGACAGGTTCCGCACGCCAAAGATGCTTGCGACCGTGCCGTTGGTCAGCGGCACGGTGCCGAGCCAAAGCAAGCCCATCGACGCGCCGAAGACCCAGGCGACCCAGACGCTCGCCGGCGCCAGCACCAGCAACGCAATGGCAGCCGCGCGCGCGAGGTAGATGCCGGTCAGAAGCAGAGGCTTCCGCACGGTGCCACCCCATCGACCGAGCAGCCACGTTCCGGCAACGTTGAACAGGCCGATCAGCGCCAGCACCGCCGTGCCGGTCTCCAGGCTGAGCCCGCAGTCCAGCAGGTAGGCCGGCAAGTGGGTGCCGATGAAGACGATCTGGAAGCCGCAGACGAAAAAGCTCAGGCAAAGGAGCCGGAAGCCTGGGTGGCCGAGCGCCTCGTGCAGTGCGGCCCGGGCCGGTATGACAGGCTCAGCCAAGGCGGCTGGGACCCCTCCGCGCGCCAGTACCGGCACCATGAACAGCATGAGCACCGCGACGGCGGAGAGCACCTGCAAGGCCCCGTTCCATTCGAAGGCGCCGATCAGCCAGAGTGCGGTGGGCAGCATCGCGAACTGACCGAATGAGCCCACGGCGCCGACGATGCCCATCGCCTCGCTGCGACGCCCGGCCGGGACGACGCGCGCGACCGCGCCGAAGACGGTGGTGAATGCGGTGCCCGCCAGGCCCAGCCCGACCAGCACCCCGGCCGAGAGCATCAGAAGGCCCGGTGTCGTCGCCTGTGCCATGAGGGCGAGCCCGGCGGCATACAGGACAGCGCCGCCCGTGATGACACGGCCGTCACCGAACCGGTCGGCGAGCCGCCCCGCGAAGGGCTAAGCAATGCCCCAGACCAGGTTCTGCACGGCGATGGCCAGGGCGAAGACCTCCCGCCCCCAGCCCTGGCCCCCGACATCGGCTGCAGGAACAGGCCGAAGGCGTGGCGGATGCTGATCGAGATGGAGAGCACCATGGCCCCGGCACACAGTACCCAAACGGCTGCTCTGCCGAAGGATGGGGCCGCGGCGCCGCCTTGGCCCGCCATGACTGCGTCCTCCCTGTCCGGCGCGGATCAGCGCGGAAGCTGCTCCTTCAGCTGGTACCGCATGATCTTGCCCGAACCGGTGCGCGGAATCTCCACCGTCACTTGCACCGACTGCGGAACCTTGTAGGCCGATAGCGCGCCGCGGTACGCGGCGATCAGGGCAGGGATGTCCACGCGCTCACCGGGCTTTTCAGCGACGAACAGCACCGGCACTTCACCAAGTTCCGCATGCGGTGCCGCGATCACGGCGCAGTCACGCACGCCAGGGAAGGCGGCGGCCACTTCCTCAATCTCGGCTGGCGCGATGTTCTGCCCACCGCGGATGATGAGTTCCTTCAGCCGTCCGGTGATGGCGAGGAATCCCGCCGCATCGGTGCGGGCCAGGTCGCCGGTGTGATACCAGCCCTTGCGCAGCGCCTGCGCGGTCTGCGCAGGCTTGTTGTGATAGCCGAGCATCACGTTGGGGCCGCGCACGACGAGCTCGCCCTCCGCGCCCGGCGCCGCATCCTCTCCACTCGCCGGATCAAGCAGCCGCACCGTCAGGCCAGGAAGCGGCAGCCCGCAGGAGCCGAGCGGTCGCCCGCCCTGCATCCAGTTCATCGTGACCATGGTGCAGGTATCGATGATGCCGTAGCCGTCCAGCAGCGGCGAGCCGAAGCGGTCCTCCCAGACGCGGTTGAGCGAGGCCGACATGATCGCGCCAGCGGAGACCGAGCGGGTCAGCCGCGGCGCGACCGTCGGCTCGCCCTCTGGGATTGCCTGCAGCAGGTAATGGAACATGGTGGGCACGCCGGCGAAGAGCGTTGGTCGCCCCTCGGCCAACAGGCGTCGCGCTTCTCCGGTCGAATAGCGCTCCATGATGCGCACGGAGGCGCCGGTGGCGACGACCGAGAGGAAGGCGAGGTTCAGCCCATAGGAATGAAAAAGCGGCAGGGGCGAAAGGAATTCGTCCTGATCCGACAGAC
This sequence comes from Neoroseomonas soli, assembly GCF_018129065.1. Taxonomy (GTDB): domain Bacteria; phylum Pseudomonadota; class Alphaproteobacteria; order Acetobacterales; family Acetobacteraceae; genus Neoroseomonas; species Neoroseomonas soli. The sequence continues at coordinate 14,757 of NZ_JAAEDM010000067.1, forward strand.
CGAGGATCGGTGCCCAGCAGGCCGCCGTCACCCAGAGCATCCCGCGCAGCGTCAGGACTACGCCCTTGGCCCGGCCTGTGGTGCCGGAGGTGTAGACGATGAAGGCGGGTTCCTCGAGCACCGGCGGGTCGGGTGGCGCCATCGGTGGCGCGCCGGCGGTCAGCGCCTCCAGCCCGCCGGCGCCGTCCGCGGCGACGATGACGGTCAGCAGCGCGGGTAGGCTGGCGCGGGCCTCGGCGATCACGACATCGCGCTCGGCGCTGACAATGACGGCCCGGCAGCCGGCGTCCTCCAGGCGATAGAGGATCTCGGGCACGTTCGCGTCGTGGCTGATTGGCACGTTGACGGCGCCGGCACGCAGGATGGCACAGGCGGATTCGATCCAGGCAACCGAATTCGGCAGCAGCAGCGCAACGCGGTCGCCCGGCGTGATGCCGTCCGCCGTGAGCTGCCCCGCGAGGTTGCCGCTGCGCAACGCGAGCTCCGCCCAGGTCACGTCGCGCGTGCTGTCCCGGAAGGCCGACTTTCCGCCCCGCACGGCGGCTTGGCGGGCGAGCAGGACGGGCAGTGGCGCGATGAGATCCGTGCGGATCACGTCAGCCCTGCCGGACGATCGGGCACGCGCTCTCCGACAGCGGTCGGTAGGCCTCATTGCACGGTCTGGCGGCGGCGCAGGCCGAACTCGTGCGCGGCCTTCACCGCATTGATGAAGACCGTCCCCGATCCCGCGATCGCGACGACCTGCGCGCCGGAGCCCTGTGCGCGCAGCAGGAAGGAGGACAGGTCCGCGCTCTCGACCGGGTAGCGCACCGTGCCTGTGACCTGGCCGCCGGCGGCCCGCACCATCTCGATGGTGTCCGATTCCAGCGCGCGGCCGAAGCCGAGGCAGTTGTGGCGCAGATCACCGCCGCGGGCGGGCGCGCCATCGCCTATGGCGCCGACGTCACCGACTATGCCGCGGTCAAGGCGATGATGGAGAAGGTAGCGGTGGATCTCGGCGGCATCGACATCCTCGTCAACAACGCCGGCCTCGCGCTGCGCAAGCGCTTCGTCGAGACGGGGCCGGAGGACTGGCATTCGCAAATCGACGCCTGCCTCTATGGCGCGCTGCATTGCTGCCACGCTGCCGCGCCCTTCATCGAGGCGCGCAAGAACGGCCGCATCATCAGCCTGGTTGGCGACAGTTCCCGCGTCGGCGAGAGCGGCCTTTCCATCGTTGCCGCGGCGCGTGGCGGCACCATCGCGTTGATGAAGTCACTGGCGCGAGAGATGGGGCGGTCCTGGACCACGGCGAACGTCGTCAGCCTTGGACTGATCGAGACGCAGCACTCCGACAAGGCATGGCTCGACGCGAACCGCGAGAAGCTCACCCGCGCCTATCCGCTGCGCCGCCTGGGCCTGCCGGAGGACGTGGCGCCGACGGTGGTGCACCTTGCCACGCCTGGCGCGTCATGGATTACGGGGCAGGTGATCAGCGTCAGCGGAGGCTTCAGCATGGTGGGCTGAGTCCCTTCATCCGCGTATGACGGACGGGGTTCGGACCGACGGCACTGACCAGCCCCATCGAGTGGCCAGAACGGAGTCTTACAGGCGCCCTCCATCGGTTGCCTTGCGGCGCGCCGCGCTGATCGGCCCGGACGGCCGCGCCGAAATCACCCAGTTCCGCGACGCCATCGACCTGGGTGAGGGACGGTTCCATATGTCCGGCCTGCTGCGCGGCCACCGCGGCACCGAGGACCCAATCGTCTCCCGTGTGAATAAGCGCCGGATCGGGGCCCTCCCGAAAACGGCCGCAACTCGCTGATTGTGTGGCTTAATCTGGCCATTACGTGGGGTCCTGATCGGTGCCGATCGGGACCCCACCTCTGCGCTGGTTTCCTGCGCTTTATCAGAGCGGTAGCCCGAATTCCGGCGGGGAACCGGTTCGGTGCTTACTTACACCAAGGGCTCCGTCGCCGCGCTGACGCATAGACCGAAACGTCTCGGCGAGTTTCCGCAGCGAAACGTATTAGCCGTTAGATCCCTCCGGATGCGCAACGGTCCCCAATGCGACCGGCATGCCCGTGAAGACGTGGCGATACATCTCTTCCGCGGCTTCGACGACGCGATCTGCCTCAAGCAGCGAGATGATGTCATCGTGCTGTTCCGCCGCTTGGCTGGTCCGTAGCGACCGGTGCAGCAGCGCATGGCGGATGGGCTCGGCCATTTCATAGACAACGTCGAGGGCACGCCCAAGCGGCTCATTCGGCGCGTGGGCGCGAAGAACGGCGTGAAAGGCAATGTTGGCCTCGATGTAGCGCTCGACGTCTCCGGCGGCGCGGTGCGCCCTCATGGTGGCATTGGTCGCGTGCAGCTCCGCGATCAGCTCCGGCGTCACGCGGCCGAGCAGCCCCAGGACGACCTGCTTCTCCAGCAGCGCGCGCACCTCGTAGATCTGGCGAACCTCCGTCGCGCTCACCTCGCGGACGCGGAATCCGTGGCGCGGCTCATGGGTGACGAGGCCGCGGCGTTCGAGCAGCCGCAGCGCCTCGCGGATCGGCGCGCGGGAACAGCCGTATTCGATCTGGAGGGCCTGTTCGCGCAGCGGCGCGCCTGCGGCGTGACGCCCGGCGATGATCTCGCGCCGGATCTGTTCCATCAAATGGTAGGGGAGAGGCTTCGGAAGCAGATCCTGGGACATGCCGTCTCCCTGGTATGATGACGCTTGTGCGGAGCGGCAGCGGCAAGACCCGGCTGGCGCCACGGAAGTGCCGCGTACCAAGCGCGGCGCGATTTGTCGACAAACGACAATCGCTGATTTAATGATCTCATCAGGAACCGCCAGCCAGGAACAGGGCATGGCGGGACAAACGAAACGACACGGCCGCACTCAGGGTCTGTGGATGGGGAAACGCCAATGAGAATGCACCGCCGTGCGCTGCTGGCCGTCGCCATGGGATCCTCAGCCCTCGGCACAGGGCCGCTGCGGCCCGGGTCGGCGCGAGCGGCAGGCTTCCCCGAGCGGCCGGTGCGGATCCTCCTTCCCTTCGCGCCCGGTGGGAACTCCGACATCGTCGCCCGGCTGATCGCGCCCGTCATGGCTGCGCGGCTCGGGCAGCCGGTCGTTGTCGAGAACCGGGCCGGCGCCGGCGGCAGCATCGGCGCGACAGCGGCCGCGCGCTCGCGCGCCGATGGCTACACGGTGCTGTTCGGGTCCACCGGGCCGCTTTCGGTGAACCCAGCCGTCCAGGCGAACCTACCCTACGACGCCGTGCGTGACTTCGCGCCGATCGGGCTGCTGTCCCGCACGCCGCTGGTGCTTGCCGTGACCGCGGGGCTGCCGCCGCGGACGCTCGCCGAGTTCATCGCCTATTCCAAGGCAAATCCGGGAAGGGTGACGATCGCGTCGGCCGGGACCGGCAGTTCCACGCATCTCGCGCTGGAACTCTTCAACGCCGCATCCGGCGCGGGCCTGACGCACGTCCCCTACCGTAGCGGCGGCGACCTGATTCCGGACCTCATGGCGGGCAATGTCGCCAGCACCATGACCGAGATCTCCACCGCGATGCCGCTGCACCGCGAGGGGCGCATCCGCATCCTGGCGATCGGTTCGGCACGACGCTCCTCTATCGCCAGCGACCTGCCGACCTTCATCGAGGCCGGCCTGCCCGAGTACACCGCCGGCAGCTACACGGCGCTGCTCGTGCCGGCGGGCACGCCGGATGACGTCATCGCCATCCTGCGGGATGCGCTGGCTGCGGCTATCACCGATCCGGGCGTGATCGCGCGACTACGGGAGATGGGCACAGACGTCGCCGCGCCCGAGGAGGTGACACCCGCGGGGCTGACCAGGGTATTGCAGCAGGAACTGGAGCAGGCGCAGCGCGCGGCCGTGATCGCCGGATTGCGGCAGTGACCGCCGGCGTGCCGCCGCGCGCATCCTTTTCCTGCGCCGCCGTCGATCGGATCGTGCGCGCCGGCCTCCCGGCGTGACGGGCTCTTTGAGACGGTTACGGGTCTTCATGACCCACAGCGAGGCGGAACTGCCGCACTCCTTCCAGATGGCGCCGCTCGATGCGCTGCGCGACTGCGCGGATGTCGTGTTCAATCGCAGTGGTCGCATTCTCGTGGGGCGCGACCTTGCCGACGCCGCGACTGGCTGCCAGGCCATCATCGCGCACCGTGCCACACCGGGCACGGCAGAGACCTTCGCTGCGGCGCCGGACCTCATCGCCTTCCTCCGCGCTGCGGTCGATGTCAGCACAATCGACCTCGTGGCCGCATCCGCCCAGGGAGTGCTGGTCACGCGGGTCTCGCCGGGCTTCAGCGATGCGGTGGCGGAACTCGGCCTCGGCATGATGGTCGACTTGGCGCGCGGCGTGTCGCGGGCTGGCGCGGCCTATCGATCGGGCCGTGTGCCTCGTCCGGGCAGTGGGTTCCAGCTGAACGGGGCCACCCTCGGCATCGTTGGGTACGGGCGGATCGCACGGCGGCTCGCGGCCATCGCGCGCGGCATCGGCATGACTGTGCTGGCCTCGGACCCGCATGTGGAGATCGGCGATCCGGGTGTCGTTGCCGTGTCCTTCGGGGCGCTGCTGAAGGGATCTGACATCGTGGTCTGCCTCGCTGCATCGACGCCGGAGACGATCGGGCTCTTCGGCCAGGGCGCCTTCGGCGTCATGAAGCGGGGCGCGGTCTTCATCAACCTCTCGCGCGGCGAGTTGGTGGACGAAGGGGCGCTCGAAGCGACGCTCGATCGCGGGCACCTGCGCGGCGCCGGCCTTGATGTCGGCAGCGCGGAGGACCAGCTGCCGCCTCCGCGCCTGGCCCGTCGCGCCGATGTCGTCGCGACGCCGCATATCGGCGGCGTGACGCGCGAGGCCCGCGCGCATCAGGCGATGGACATCGTGCGGCAGGTCACCGCGCTGTCCGAGGGACGCGTGCCCGAAGGCGCCATCAACGTGGACGCCGCCCATCGCCTGATGCGGCTGCGGCCGCAAACGGCCTGCGCAGGAGGATCCGAACCATGACCATCAGCAGACGCAGCACCCTAGGCGGCTTGGCCGCCGCCATGGCGATCCTCCGCGCGTCGTCCGTGCAGGCGCAGGACGCCCCGCGCTGGCCGACGCGACCGATCCGGATGATCGTCGCCTTCGCGCCCGGAGGCTTCACGGACATCGCCGGGCGCGTGATGGCTCAGGCGCTGTCGGCCGAGCTCGGCCAGCCGGTCGTGGTCGAGAACCGCGCCGGCGCTGCCGGGCTGATCGGCACCGAGGCCGCGGCCCAGGCCGCGCCCGATGGCTACACGATCCTGCTCGGCACCATCAGCACTCACGCGATCAATGTCGGGCTCTACCGTACCCTGCCTTACGATCCGCTGCGCAGCTTCATCGCCGTCTCGGGCGTCTCGAGCGGTCATCTCGTCTTGGTCGTTCACCCCTCGGTTCCGGCGAACAGCGTCGCTGAACTGGTGGCCCTCGCGCGCGCGGAGCCGGGGAAGCTGAGCTACGGCTCGGGGGGCAACGGCACGACGAGCCACCTGGCCGGGGAGCTGTTCAAGGCCCTCGCGGGGGTGGACATGTTGCACGTGCCCTTCCGCAGCCCCGCGCCGGCCGCCTCCGCGCTGCTGGCCGGACAGATCAACGTCATGTTCGACACGGTGCCCTCGGCCTTGCCCCAGATCCGGGCGGGGAAGCTGCGTGCCCTCGGCGTCAGCGCGCCGCAGGCGATCCCGGAACTGCCCGGCGTGGCGCCAGTGGCCGCCACCGTGGCCGGCTTCGACGCGGGAACCTGGGTCGGATTCTACGCCCCGGCCGGAGTTCCGGCGCCGATCGTCGCGCGCCTCGACGAGGCGACGCAGAAGGTGCTCCGCACCGCCGAGATCAGGGCGCGCTTGAACGAACTCGGCATGGAACCCTTCATCGCGGGGTCGGAGCAACTGGCGACGTATCAGCGCGCCGAGATCGAGAAATGGGTGGGGGTCATCCGGCGCGCGGGGATCACGCCGGACTGAGAGCCCATGGCGCAGTCTGAGGGCGGCGGCGTCGAGGCTGCGGAGAGCGCCATGCCGCGCCCCACGAGGCGGGTGCACGGCCGCGCGCGGCCTGCTGCACCCGCTTGTGGAGGGGAACGCCCCGACTCCGGGACGCGGTGCTCCTGCTCGGACCGCGACCGCCCGCCGCGCGAGGCCGCATCGTACATGGGCAATCGCCTCCACGAGTCCGGCAGGAGCGCAGGGGCCCCGGAAGACCGCGTGCGGCCCTCCGGCCGCTACGAGGCCTCGCAGGCCGCCCGATGGAGATCGGGGGTGAGTTGGCGGCCCCTCGCGCCTCCATGTGTACCGGCGCTGTCCTGGCGCCGCGATCAGGCCGCCGCGCGAGCATGACAGTACCAGGGCATCACTAACGACGCGCTGTCGAGCTACGCCGATATGGGCCGTTCGGACGCCTGACCACACAGGCACGCCGGATTGCACCGGCTCTCGGGCTTGCAGCGGCAGTCTGCGCCGCAGGTGCAGGCGGGGCCGCAGCCGCAGGCCGCGTTGGCGGCGCTCGGGCAGGCGCAGCCGGGGCCACAGTTGCAGTTCGGGCCGCAGGAGCAGTTGGCGTTCATCGGATCCTCTCCGTGGTTGGTTAGCGGGCGGAACCTACCCGGAGGAGACGTGGGCGACTTGAACGTAGCGGCTACTCCACGCGTAGCGAGGACGGCATGAGGCCGAAGGTGCGCCGGAAGGTTCGGCTGAGATGGGCCGAGTCCGAGAAGCCTGCGGCGTGGGCTGCCTCGGTCAGCGACTGGCCCTTGGCGAAGGCGGCCACCGCGCGGCCGAGGCGCAGCCAGAGCAGGTAGCTGCGGTATTGCAATCCCGTCTCCTCGACGAACAGATGGCGAAACCTGTCGGGAGAGAGCTTGGCCAGGTGGGCAGCCTCCTCGAGCCTCGGCGGATCATCGAGGCGCAGGCCGAGCATCCCGATCACGCGCGCCACGCGGGCATCCGGCCGGTCGCGCGGCGAGCCCGGCCCACCGAGCCGGGCGACCACGGCCCGTGCAGCGGACTCCATCTCGGCGCCGTTGCGGCCCCTGATCGCCTCCAGCAAACCGGCGGCCGTGTGGCCGAGCAGTTCTGGATCGATGGCGACAATTGCCGCCTCCCCGCAGAGCCGGCTGATAGCGCGGCCCTGCAGTGATTCCGGCTCGACGAAGATGAGCGCGACCGTGGCATCGACGGAGAAGGCATGCGGCTTGTCGGCGGCCACCACCGCCGCGACGGTCTCGGCACCGAACCCCGCCTCGGGGCCGCTGAGCCGGAACCCGCCGTCGAGGCCGAGCGTGATCTGGATGGCGTGGTGCGAGTGGACGTCCGTCGTCATCGCGGCACGGCCAGCCCAGAGACTGCCGCCCTGCCAGACCACGATCTGCCCGGCAGCCGTGTACCCCATCCCGATCCGGTCCCTCCCTGCGCGTTTGCATGTCTATCTCAGACGTCCGGCCGATCGGCCAGCCTCGATCCGTCGCGAGGGGAGCGTCAGGAGCCGCGATGATCACGGCGCGCACACGGTCGAGGTGATGTGGAGCACTGGTGCCCGCGCCCGCAACTTCCTCCTGGCCTTCGGGCTGATCGCCCAGAAGTTGGACATGCCACCGAACGTGGTGCCGATGGATGCGGTGCGCTCCGGCGGCGCACCATCCACAACCGCCGGTTCAGGGCCGCCTGCAGATCTCACGGACGCAGCCACGCAGCCAGCGATGCGCCGGATCGGCATCCAGGCGCGGGTGCCACAGCAAGGAAACCGTGAAGGCGGCCACTGGGATCGGAAGCGAGAAACTGCACAGCCCGGCCCGCAGGCTTTCGGTATGGCGCTCAGGCACCGTAGCAATCAGGTCGCTACGCCGCGCCAAGACCACCGCCGTCGAGAAGCCACTGACGATGGTGGCGATCTCCCGCGTCAGCCCAAGCGGCTCCAGGGCCTCGTCAATCGGACCACGGTCCAGCCCCTGCCGCGAGACAAGGATGTGCCTGCCGGCTGCGTAGCGGGCGGGCGTCATCTCGCCCTGGCTCAACGGGTGCCCCGCGCGCACGACCCCAACGACGCGATCCTCGAACAATGCCTGGGTGCGCACCTCCGGTCCCATCACCTGGCCCACGACGCCGGTTTCCAGATCGGCTGAACCATCGCGGAGCGGCGTGCTCTCCCTGTCCGACTTCGTCACGAAGCGCAGGCGCACGCCAGGGGCTTCCCCAGCGAGGCGTGCGATGAGATCCGGCCCGAAGTTCTCCGCAAACCCTTCGCTCGTCCGGAGCGTGAAGGTGCGGACCAGCCGGCTCAGGTCCAGGGTGTCGGCCGGGCGTAGGACGGCCTCCGCCTCCTGCACGAGTTGGCTGACCCGCCCCCGCAACTCGATTGCCCGCGTCGTGGGGACGAGACCGCGCCCAGCCCTGACCAGCAGGGGGTCGCCGGTCGTTTCGCGCAGCCGCGCCAGCGCCCGGCTCATGGCGGAGGGGCTGAGCCGCAGCCGCCGGGCAGCGCGCGCGACGCTGCCCTCTGCGAGCAGCACATCGAGGGTCGCAAGCAGGTTAAGATCGGGCGCCGACATTCTCCGACCATACCAGGGTCGGCCTGTGATGTGGCGTCAGATGCACGAATGAAGTGCATATCGTGCGCATTCCGCCACCTATCGGGCTGGACTACCTCGCCGGAGTGAAATCCGGATCGAGGCCGATCATGACGACAGCACGAGACGCGGCGGTTGCAGCCGTTCCAGAACAGAGCGCAGCAATGCGATGGGCGCTCGCCAGCCTTTCGCTATGCATGCTGATGTCGTCGCTCGGCACCAGCATCGCCAATGTCGGCCTGCCGACCCTCGGCGAGGCGTTCGGTGCCTCCTTCGCGCAGGTCCAGTGGATCGTCCTGGCCTACCTCCTCGCCTCCACCACCCTGATCGTCGGCGTCGGACGACTGGGCGACATCGCTGGCCGCCGAACCCTGCTGCTGTCCGGCATCGCCCTGTTCACAGTGGCCTCTGCCCTTTGCGGTGCGGCGACGACGCTCCCGCTGCTGATCGCCGCCAGGGCTCTGCAGGGCCTCGGCGCTGCCATCATGATGGCCCTCTCCATGGCCCTCATCGGCGAGGCGGTGCCGAAAGCCAGGACAGGCAGCGCCATGGGGCTACTCGGCACAATGTCCGCCATCGGGACAGCCCTTGGCCCGTCGATGGGTGGGATGCTCATTTCGGGCATTGGCTGGCACGCGGTCTTCCTGATCAACCTGCCGCTCGGCCTCGCCGCCTTCCTTCTCGCATATCGGTGCCTGCCGGCTGATCACGCGGTGCGAAGCACCGGCCGGGCGCAGCTCGACAAGCTGGGAGCACTGCTGCTGGCCTTGGCGCTCGCGGCCTACGCGCTTGCCATGACGACCGGGCGCGGCGGCTTCGGCTTCCTGAACATCGTTCTGCTGTCAGTCGCCATCGCCGCAGCGGGCCTCTTCGTGCTTGCCGAGACGAGAGCGGCGGCGCCTCTGCTCCGCCTGGCGATGTTCCGTGACGCGGTACTGAGCGCCGGCCTCGCCATGAGTGCTCTCGTCTCGACGGTGATGATGGCGACGCTGGTCGTCGGACCCTTCTATCTCTCGCGTGCGCTTGGCCTCGAGGCGGCGCAGGTCGGCCTGGCCATGTCCGTGGGCCCGCTTGTTGCTGCGTTGGCCGGCATGCCGTCCGGGCGCCTTGTGGACCGCTTCGGTGTCCGGCGAATGATCACAGTCGGGCTCATGGGAATGGCAACGGGCGCCGGGGCTCTCTCCCTGATGCCCATGTCGCTGGGGATCTCCGGCTACGTAGCGCCGCTACTCGTCATCACCGCTGGCTATGCGCTGTTCCAGGCGGCCAACAACACTGCCGTCATGGTCGATGTCCGCCCCGACCAACGCGGCATCGTATCTGGCATGCTTAACCTCTCACGCAATCTCGGGCTCATCACGGGAGCCTCGGTCATGGGCGCGGTCTTCGTGCTGGCAGTAGCCACGGCAGACATGACGGCGGCACGTGCCGAGGACGTCGCGACCGGCATGCGGGTGACCTTCGCTGTTGCGACGATGCTGATCGTGCTGGGGCTCGCCACTGCAGCCGCTGCGCGCCACATGTCAGGGCGACCAACAACGCCCGCAGATCCGTCTTGAGTGCCATGTTCGTCGTCGAGTGGCTCAGGCCGGTGCCAGGCGACCGTTCCAGTCGCACGGCAGGCCCAGAGCCCCTGGTCCCACGCATAGAGCCCGAAGCGCCGCCAGCCCTGCCAATAGGGCTGCCATTCCCCCTCGCGGTAGATCAGCCCGAGGTTCACCAGCACCTGGCCGTCGACGCGCATCGCACCGGAGGCAGCGCCGGAGACGCCGCGCATCGGCGCGTCCCAGTTCGAGACGCCGCCGGTGATGTAGGCGCGCTGGTTCCCGTAGGGCGGATTGGTGAAGAGCAGCGCCGCGTGATCCATTCCCATGACGCGGGCGACCGTCGCCGCGTCGGTGCCGTCGCCGCAGAGCAGGCGGTGGTCTCGCCGAGCAGCCAGAGGTCGCCCGGCTGGGTGACGGCCCGGCCCGGCGGGTCTGGCTCCGCATCTGCGGGATCTTCATTCGGCGCGGCGCCATACGGGTCGGGCTGGTAGGAGCCGGTTCGGAACCGCTGGCAATCGCTGGCGCCGGCAGGTTGCCGACCTCGGTTTCCAGCCCGGTCAGCAGGCGCTCGATCTCCGCGCCGTCGAAGCCGGTCAGTGCCAAGTCGACGCCGCCCATCTCCTGCAGCTTGGCGACCTTGGCCGCGAGCAGCGCCTCGTCCCAGCCGGCGTTCAGCGCGATACGGTTGTCGGCCAGACGATAGGCGGCCTTCTGGGCCTCGGTCAGGCCGGTGCGGATGATGGTAGGGACCGTTTCCAGTCCGAGGGATTGCGCGGCGAGCAGGCGGCCGTGCCGGTGATGAGCTCGTCGCGATCTGCGCCACCTGCTCGGCGGAATGTGTGTGCGCAATGCCAGCATAGGGCAGCAACGCGGCGACCGCGCGCGCCTCGACGGCGCTCGCAGCCCACGGGGCCTGAGGCATCTGCACCTGCGTGATGGTGGAATGGTGGCCGGCGCGGCTGGCAACACGCGACGCTGGCAACCTGGGAAACTGGCCGGGCGCTAGAAACCTTGCGCGCTTCCGCCTCCCGCATATGCCGCGCCCAGGAAGGATCCTGCGGCTCGCGAGCCACTGCCTCGATTGAGCGACGCTGTGGCTGGCGAGCCGCGGTGCAAAAGGCTGCACCCGCAATTCGTCATCGTGGCGAGAGTCTACGAGATGCGGACTCCGCTCCGCCAGCGGGTGAATTGCAACAGCGCGGAGCGGCCGTCGGACGCTGTCTCAGCGCTTCGCAGCCTTGCGCTTGGCCTTCTTGAGACCGCTCAGCGCCGCCGTCTTCAGCGCCGGGCTCGCCTTGAATTTCACAGTCGCACCTGCCTTCACGGGCACCTTCTCACCCGTGCGCGGATTCAGCGCCGTACGCTTCGGCGTCTCGCGCACAACGAAGGCGCCGAAATCGGGAATCGTGAAACGGCCGCTCGCGACGATCTCGCCTTTGATCGCCTCGATGATGTCGCCGGCCAGCTTGGTCGCCGCGACGCCGGACAAGTCGGTGGAGTTTGCGATGACCTCGGTCAGGAACTTCTTCGACACGAACTGGATCTCCGTTGCAGATCGCGTGCCATAGCGAAGTCAAGGCAGACTGTCAGCAGCGATCGCGGCGTCCCCGCGCTGGCCCCGCCGTTTACATGGCGTCGCGTGCGCGCTCCACCGCATCACGCGTTGCGACCAACGCTGCCAATGTGACGCCAGCCTGCTTCACCGCAGCCGCCTCGTCGGGATCGACATAGGACACCTGCTCCTCGGCATCGACGACACCGGACGCCAGCTGCTCGTGCAACTCGTCGAGGCGGGCCTTCACATCAGCCGGATCGGCATCCGCCTCACCAAGCCATTCATCGACGATGAGCTCGACCTCACGCGCCATGCGGTTCGGCTGACTACCGCGCGCCGCCATGGTCTGCAGGCGCACCAGCGCCGCATCGAGAGGGCGTGTCGCTGCCCGGCGACGTGCTGCCATGACCATCCTCCGTTCGGAGCGGGCAGGCTATCATGTTCTTGTATTGTTCTCAAAGGGGCAATAAGCGTTCGCGTGCCCGACGGAGAGCCGCCCCGCCTCCCTCCGCCGTGGCTGAGCGTCTCGACGCTGGCCGCCGCGCGGGTTGCACGGCGACCCTCGATCCCTTCAGCAGGGTCGACACCAGCAAGGCGGTGCACGACGCCATCCTGGCACATCACCCGGCCCTGCATTTCACGCTGATCGGAGAGGTCGCCGCCTTCGTGCTCAGCATGGAGTGACCGGCTCACGCCGCTCGCCGGACCGGCACCAGGCCATAGACCGCGGCCATGACGCCGAGTGCGGCGACGAGCATCGCTTCACCCGCATCAACCATCCCTGGGCCAACGGCCAGATCGAGCGGATGTACCGCACCATCAAGGACGCCACCGTCAAGCGCTTCCACTGCGACAGCCACGACTACCAGCCAAAGCGCTTCGCCAGCTCGATGATGCCGGCCGTCAGTCGGGCCTCGGCTGCTTTCGGCTTCGCGTCGACGGGATGCAGACGTATCCACTCATCGACACGCCGTCGCGGACGCGACGGCTTCTACTTGAGTGACGGCCTCCGCCCGGCGAAGCGCAATTCATTGCTCCCATGCCGCCGCGCAGGCCGCCTATGCTGCGGCGCAATGATCCTGCGCCCGCCCACCTCCTTCGCCTTGGAAGCCATGCTCGATGCCATGCTTGCTGAGGGGCAGGTATCGCTCAATTGGCTCCTGGACCG
>NZ_JAAEDM010000068.1 GCF_018129065.1 Neoroseomonas soli
CCGAACGCAACCGACGCGCACCCCAGCCGCCCGGCCCTGTGCCCCGACGCCCCGCGCCGCCAACGCCGCATGCACCCCACCCTGCGGCCCGAGGCTCCACCTCGGTCCGGGAGCGCAAGGTGCTGCCGCGCGCGACCACCCGCCGCCGCCAACGCGCCCTCCCCGCGCGAAGCCAAGGCGGCCGGATGGCCGCCGCCCGGCGCCTGAGGGCAAAAAAACATGCGCATAATCGCCGGACGGCATCGCGGCCGGCGGCTGGAAGCGCCGCCGGGCGAAGCGACTCGCCCGACTGCCGATCGCGTGCGCCAGGCGCTGTTCGACATGCTGTGGCACGCGCCCTGGGGCGGGCGCACCACCATCCAGGACCAGTTGGTGCTCGACGCCTTCGCGGGCACCGGCGCGCTGGGGCTCGAAGCCCTGTCGCGCGGCGCCGACCACGCCACGTTCCTCGAGACCGGGCGGATCGCGCTCGCCGCGCTGCGCGCCAACATCGCCGCCTGTGGGGAGGAGGCGCGCACCGCCGTCCTCGCCACCGACGCGACGCGCCCGCCGCGCGCCATGGTGCCCTGCGGGCTGATCTTCCTCGACCCGCCCTACGGCAAGGGGCTGGTGCCGCGCGCCGTGGCGGCGCTGGAGAAGGCCGGCTGGATCGGCGCGGCCGCGATCCTCGTGGCCGAGACGGGCGAGCAGGAGGCGCTCGACCTGCCGGGCTTCGAGCGGCTCGCCGCCCGCGCCCACGGCGCCGCGATGCTGCACGTGCTGCGCGCGCCCGGCGATCCCGGCTGCTGAAACGCCCGGCATCCTTGCCAGGCGTATCGGCACGCGGGGCTGATGGGGCCGCCGCGCACAAGACAACGGGGATGCGGGCGGCAGCGATCGCTGACTCACGGTCGAAGGTCGCTGCCGCCCGTATGCGGCGCGGAGCATCCCACCGGCCGCATGTCCCGACCTGCAACCTTCGACGCCGGCCGGGGCCGCGCATGCGGCCCCCCGATGGTCCGGGGTGCGCAAGCCGCCGAAGGCCGCGCACGGCGCCCGAGAAAGCAGGCACGACGATCCATCAGGCCGGCCGCCGGCGTCAGTCCAGGAACTCGATCCGCAATTCCTGGCCCTGCGGCGTGCTGCGCGTCGCGTGGCGGGAAGCCTCGCGCAATGCGAGCCAGAGCGACATCGCCTCGAGCGCATCCCCGCCCGCCTCGGCATCCTCGAGGCGCGGGCGGCGCGCGGGCGGCGGCAGCGGCGCCCCGGCGAAGGCGACGGCCAGCACCACCGTCTCCTCCTGCTGCGTCGCGGTCACCGTCATCTCCCGCAGGCCGCGCCCGGCAAGCAGGTCGCCGATCTCGATCAGCGCGTGGTGCAGCTTGCGCACCGTCTCGCCGCGCAGGCTCCAGGCGCCGCCGATGGCGAAGCAGCGGTCCTCCAGCAGGTCCGGGGCTCCGGCGCCGAAGGGCACGGTGAAGGCCTGGGTCCGCTTGACCAGCGGCAGCGTGACCAGGTTGGCGAGGAAGGCGGCGAGCCCGCCCATCGCCAGGGGCGCCGCCAGCGCCGGCACGGCGGCGGCGAAGAAGCCGGGCGCCGCCAGCACCGCGAGCCCGGTCGAGAGGCCAAGCCCCGCCACCACCGTCCGCCGCGTGTCGAGGGTGCGCACCACCACCATCTCGCAGCCCTGCGCCATCATGAAGCCGGCGACGTAGAGCAGCATCGCCGCCTGCACCGGCGCCGGCACCAGGACGAAGAGCGCCGCCGCCTTGGGGCAGAAGGCGAGGAGGAACAGGATCCCCGCCCCCGCCATCGCGATGGAGCGCGCGAAGGTGCGCGTGGCGATCGAGACGCCCACGCAGGCCGAGGAGGCCGCCGGCCCCATCCCCCCCACCATGCCGGTCAGCGCGATGGCGAGGCCATGGGCCAGGATGCCGCGCCGCAGCGGCCCCGGGTCCGGCCGCGTCCAGGCTCCGTCCGTGGCCCGCTGGAACGCCACGACGGTGCCGATCAGCGAAGCGAGCGCCGCGATCAGGCAGAGCAGGAAGGGCGCGGTCACCGTGGCCCCGAAGCCGAAATCAGGCGGCGAGGGCGGCTGCGGCACCGCGAACCAGGGGGCGGCGGCGAGCAGCGTCTCCGCCCCCGGCGGCGCCATGCCCATGCCGAGCGCCGCCGCCGTCCCCGCGACGCCGCCGATCAGCACGGCATAGGGCGCCACGACGCTGCGCAGCACGCCAAGCACCACCATGACGAAGAAGCAGCCCAGCGCGACGATGAGCTGCGGCAGCGCCGCCGCCGGGGCCGCGGCGTCGAAGCGCAGCAGGCTCATCACCGTGGGCAGCACCGAGGCCCCGATCAGGAAGACGACGACGCCCGTCACCTCCGTCGGCATCAGCGTGGAGAGGCGGCGCACCAGCGGCGCGAAGCCCATCATCGCCACGCCTGCGAGAATCGTCAGGGCGGCCGCCTCGGCCATGCCGGCGCCCATCTGCGCGGCAAGGAGCATGGGCGCCAGGAGGACCGCCGAGGGGATGGCCGGAATGGCGTAGCCCGACCCGACCGGCCCGCGCGTCAGCGCCTGCAGCACGGCATAGACGGCAAGGCCGACGAGCGAGAGGCAGAGGAAGTTCGTCGCCGCCAGCGGATCGGCGCCGAAGGCGGCGGCGACGACGCCGGGCAGCACGAAGTAGATCGACTGGATCGCCACCTGCTGCAGCGCCAGGCCGATCGTCCTGGGCAGGGAGGCATGGTCCTCGAGCCCCAGAACCACGTCGGGGACATGGGCCGGGTTACGGTCGCCCTCGCGCGAGAAGGAGGCCGCGAGCCGCTCCGCCAGGGGGCGTGTCCCCGCCGCGGCGCTCATGCCTCCGGCATCGCCTGCGACAGGCCACCGCCGAGGCGCAGCGGCGCGACCCGGCGCGCCAGGCCGGTCGCGTCGTCGGTTTCGACAAAGAGGCCGCAGAGCGTCGCCGTGCCCTCGGCCGGCGCCAGGCGCTCCACGGGCACCTTGCGCCAGAAGCGCAGCGAGGCGCCCCCCTTTTGCATCCCGATGACGCTGTCGTAGTCGCCGCACATGCCGGCATCGGTCTGGAAGGCAGTCCCGCCCGGCAGGATGCGATGATCGGCGGAGGGCACATGCGTGTGCGTGCCGATGACGAGCGAGGCGCGTCCGTCGAAGGAATGGGCCATGGCCTGCTTTTCCGACGTCGCTTCCGCGTGGATGTCCACCACCACGGCCTGCACGCTGCCCTGCGCACCCAGGCTGTGCCTGGCGAGTTCGGCCTGCACGGCGCGGAACGGATCGTCGAGCGGTTCCATGAAGAGCCGGCCCATGGCCTGCACCACGAGGGCGCGGCGCCCGCCCGGCACCGGCACCACGGCCACCCCGCGCCCCGGCGTGCCGGGGGCGTAGTTGAGGGGGCGGATCAGGCGCGGCTCCTCCTCGATGTAGGGGATGATCTCCTTGCGGTCCCAGGCGTGGTTGCCGAGGGTGAGCACGTCCGCCCCGACGGCGAAGAGCGCGCGCGCCATCTCGGGCGAGAGGCCGAAGCCGTGCGAGGCGTTCTCCGCATTCACGACCACGAGGTCGAGCGCGAAGTCGCGGCGCAGCCCCGGCAGCGCCTCCACCGCCGCGTCGCGGCCGGACCGCCCGACGATGTCACCGAGAAACAGGATCCTCACGCAGCCCCCGTGCAGTCCACCACGCCCTTCTCCGTTGCCACCCGCTTCAGCCGCATGTCGCCCGGCCCAGCGGGAACGCCGGGAGGGTCCTGCATTTCCTGTGCGGCATAGGCAACCCCCACCGCCACGGCGCCTGGCATGGCGGCGAGCGTGCGGTCGTAATAGCCGCCGCCGTAGCCGAGGCGCCGGCCGGCGCGGTCGAAGGCGAGCAGCGGCACGAGCAGCCAGTCGGGCGTCACTTCCTCGCCGCGGATCGGGTGGCGCGTTCCCATCGGTCCGTGGCCGAGCGATTCGCCCGGTGCCCAACGGCGGAAGTGCAGCGGCTGCCCGCGCTTCGGGGTGACAGGCAGGCAGAGCTTCTGGCCGCGTTCGTGCAGCGCGTGCAGCAGGGGCCGGATGTCGATCTCGGGCCCCATGGGCCAGAACGCGGAAACCAGGGCCCCGGGCGGTGGCGGGCAGTCGCGCAGGATGACCGCGGCGAGCGCCTCCCCCTTCCCCGCCGGGTCCACCGCGGCGCGGCGCGCGAGCGCGGCCCGGCGCGCCTCGGCCTTCATCTCGGCCAGCAATACGTCGCAGTAGGGGGCGCTATCGTTCATGGCACCCACAAGGAAGCGCCCTGGAAGGATCGGTGCAACCTGCGGCCCGAGGCCCCGCCTCGGAGCGTCATGGGCGATGCCGCGAGCCGCCCGGATCGGCGCAACCCGCGGCCCGAGGCCCTGCCTCGGAGCATCATGGGCGATGCCACGAGCCGCCCGGATCGGTGCAACCTGCGGCCCGAGGCCCCGCCTCGGGCCGGGAGCGCGCATGCGCGACCGCGCCCAACCCGAACGCGGCGCCCGGTGCGCCAGTCCATGGCGCGCAAGCCAAGCGGCCGGATGGCCGCGCCGGCGCTTGAGGCACCAGAAAACCTGCCAGCGGCCGGCACCCGGCGCCGACCATCGCAAGGACAGTCCTGAAAGCTAGTGTGCGGAGCCACCATAGGCCGCTGGCGTCTCATCCTCCCAAGGCCTGCTTTCGCAGGTGGGCGCCAGATACCCGAACCACGGCCCGGGCAGAGCCAGCTCCCGGAGGATGTGCATTGGCCCCGGGGATGAAGTGCCTGGCGCGCCGGGCAGCCCCGCCTGAGGTATCTAGGCTGCCTCCAGGGCTGCCGCAATGCCTTCGATCGCCTCGGCCAGGCGGTTCAGGCGGTCAGCGAGCGCCGGATCGGGTGCGACCGGTGCCGGCGCGGCAACGGCACCGCCCGCCTTCAGCGCATCGTTCTCCGTCTGCAGGTCCGCGGTCTCGTCGGCGAGTTGCAGCGCCGCGAGCAGCAGCATGCGGGTCTCGCCGAACTGCATGCCCATGGCCTTGAGGGTGCCGATGCGGCGGTCCACCTCGGCGGCCATGTTGGTCAGGTGGCGTTCCTGCCCGTCCTGGCAGGCCACCGGGTGGGAATAGCCGCCGACGCGGACGGTGACCTGGGCCATCAGCCTTCCTCGCCGAGCACGCCGCGCAGCCGGGCGATGGTCTCGTCCAGCCGCTGCGCCAGCGCCGCGACCGCGGCCGGGTCGGCGCCGGCAGCCGGAGCCTCGCCCTCGCGCGCCGGCGCCGGCATCAATGCCGGGCGGTTCGCGGCGGCACGCGCCAAGCGTTCCACCGCTGCCTCGAGCCGCGACGCCGCCTGCGCCACCGGGTCCGCTGCCTCGCTCAATCCGCCCCCTGGGACCGTTCGTCGCTTGCCGCGCGGACGCCCGTGCGGCAAGCAGAAGCCTTGGCAGAGAGGGGCCTCGGGGTCAACGGTGACAGCGCGTGTCAGCATCGGGCGGCCCGCCGTGACGGTGCATTCCCTGGCCGGGGCGGAAGCGGCGCTGGCAGCGGCCGGGCCGCAGGGGGTGCTGCTGCTGTCCGCGCCCGGCGCGGCGGGCTTCGCCGGGCCAGCCTGGTTCGTCGAGCTTGTGGCGGAAGCGATGCGACGGCATCCGGACGTGCCCTGCCGGGCCGCGCTCGATTGCGGCGACGCGGCAGGGACGGCGTTAGCGGCGCTGCGCGCGGGCGCCAGGCTGCTCGTGCTTGACGGGGAATGCCTGGCCTTCCCGGCCGTCGCAGCCGCGGCGGCCGAACTCGGCGCGGATATCCTGCCTGCTCGTCCGGTCAGTCTCGACGTCGGGCGGCTCGACCTGGCCAGGCGCGACGACCGCGCGCGGCTTTCCGCCTGGCTCGCCATGGAAGCGCCACAGGAATCGCCGACACCCCCGGCTTCGTGACAGGGTGCGGCACCTGCGGTATCGCGTGTGCTGCACCAGACAGAAGGCCTGAAGGAAGGACGCCGCGATGAAGCTGACCCGCCGAGTGAAGGAAATCCTCTCCTGGTACGAGAGCGACAATCCCGGGACGAAGGCCAACCTCGCCCGCATCCTGATGGAGGGGAAGCTCGGCGGCACCGGCCGCATGGTGATCCTGCCTGTGGACCAGGGCTTCGAGCACGGCCCGGCCCGCTCCTTCGCCCCGAACCCCGCGGCCTATGACCCGCACTACCACTTCGAGTTGGCGATCGAGGCAGGGCTGAACGCCTATGCCGCGCCGCTCGGCATGATCGAGGCGGGTGCCGCGACCTTCGCAGGCTCCATCCCGACGATCCTCAAGGTGAACAGCAGCAACAGCCTGTCCACCACCAAGGACCAGGCGGTGACGGGCTCGGTCGCGGACGCGCTGCGCCTCGGCTGCTCGGCGATCGGCTTCACGATCTACCCGTCCTCCGAATACCAGTTCGAGATGATGGAGGAGCTGCGCGAGCTCGCCGAGGAAGCGAAGTCCGCCGGCCTCGCCGTCGTCGTGTGGTCCTACCCGCGCGGCCCGATGCTCGATAAGACCGGCGAGACGGCCTACGACATCTGCGCCTACGCCGCGCACATGGCCGCCCTGCTCGGCGCCCACATCATCAAGGTGAAGCCGCCGACCGACGCGCTGTCGCTGGACGCGGCGAAGAAGGTCTACATCGAGCGCAAGATCGACGGCTCGGACCTCGCGGCGCGGATCAAGCACGTGGTGCAGTCCTGCTTCAACGGCCGGCGCCTGGTGGTGTTCTCGGGCGGCGAGGCGAAGGGCGCCGACGCGCTGCTGAACGAGGTGCGCGCGATCCACGCCGGCGGCGGCAACGGCTCCATCGTCGGCCGCAACGCCTTCCAGCGGCCGAAGGACGAGGCGCTGAAGCTGCTCGCCTCGATGATCGAGGTCTATAAGTCGAAGGCCTGACGCCAATGCCGGGACAGTCCGCTGCCCCGGCATTGCAGACAATGCGCCGGGCGGTTGAAGCGCCGCCCGGTGACGATCGCGCCAGCGTTCGACGGCAGACATGACGCCGTCCGGGCTCTGGCGGCTGATCTTGACGGCCGTACCGCTGGTGCTGTTCCCCGGTGCGGTCGCCGAGACACCCTTGCGCGCCGGGATGCAACGCCTGTGCGCCGGCACCGACAGCGAGTTTCCGCGCGTGGCGCAGATCGCCGGCTGCGACTGGATCATCCAGTCACCGGAGACCTCGCCTCCCCACCTCGCCATCGCCTTCTACAACCGAGGGGTGTCGCGCCGCGCCGCGGGCGACACGGACGGCGCCATTGCCGATTACGGCGAAGCGATCCGCGTCAACCCGAACTACGCCAGCGCCTTCACCAACCGCGGCAACGCACGCCGTGACCAGCACGACCTGGCGGGCGCCATCGCCGACTACACCGAGGCGCTGCGCATCAATCCGTTCAGCGCCTCCTCCCTCACCAACCGCGGCAATGCGCGGCGCGAGCAAGGCGACCTGCCAGGCGCGATCGAGGACCACGGCGCGGCCATCAAGGCCCAACCCTCATTCGCGCTTGCCTGGCGTAACCGTGGGCTCGCGCATCACGACCTGGGTGACCTCAAGGCGGCGCTTGCGGATTTCGACGAGGCGATCCGGCTCGATCCCTCCTATGCGCTTGGCTTCCACAACCGCGCCCTGGCGCGGCGGGCGAATGGCGATCCGCAGGGCGCGGTCGAGGATTACGACGCCCTGCTCCGCTTGCGGCCGCGCCATGCGCAGGCCTTCCATGAGCGCGGCCTTGCCCGCGGCGACCTCGGCGACCTGGCCGGCGCGGTGGCGGACCAGGACACCGCGATCCGGCTCGACCGGCGCATCGCCGCCGCCGCGCTGACCGCGCGCGGCCTGGCGCGCATCGCGCGGGGTCAGGCGGAGGCGGCGATGCCGGATCTCCTCGCCGCCTTCAGCATGACACCGAAGGACGCACAACCGCTGGCGGGCCTCTGCCTGGCCCGGCACCGGATGCAGCGGCGGGGGGCGACAGCGGGGGAATGCACCCTTGCGACCGCGGCGGCCCGGCCGCGCGAAGGCTGGCCCCATGCGGTGCGCGGCGGCATCGCCCTCGCATCCGGTGACCTCGGCACGGCCGCAGCCGATCTGGCGGAGGCGCTGCAACGTGAACCGACGCTTGCGACGGCCCTGTTCCTGCGGGCGATCCTGCGCCAGTGGGAAGGCAATGAGGCCGGCGCCGCGGCCGACGCGGCCACCGCGCGGCAGTCGCGCCCGCGCATCGGGGAACAGGTCTCGGAACTCTTCGGCCCGGACCTTGTGCTGAACTGAGATCGCGGCGCGCCGTCACACCTTCCAGGGATCGTAGGTCCCGAAATCCCACAGATACCCGCCGGGATCGCGCGCCACGTATTCCCGCGAGCCGTAGTCGCGGTCGAGCGGGCCTTCGAGGATCTCGGCCCCCGCCGCCCGCGCCCTGGCACAATGCGCGTCGGCATCCTTCACCACGACATAGAGGCAGTCCGTGACGCCGCCGGCCTGCTTCGGCAGCCTCATGTCGAAGAAGGCGCGGTCGGCGCCGCCCAGCATCACCAGGCCGCGGTGCTCGCCCTCTCCGTAGGACAACTCGGCATGGATCAGCCCGCCATCCGGGCCGGGGACAACCAGCTTCTCGACGAAGCCGAAGGCCTCGGTCAGAAAGCGGATCGCGGCCTTGGGGTCGTCATAGCGCAGGCAGGGAATCACGGCGGATGAATGCGGCATCTCAGGGCGGCTCCTCGGCAGGCTGCCGACTCTACCTGATCACGCCGCCCCGGCTCGACCTCGTGCGGTTTCGTGATGACCTGGCCGCCGCGCTCGATGCCGGCGACGTCGCCTGCCTGCAGCTGCGCCTCAAGGACGCCGCGCCGGACGATGTGAAGCGCGCGACCGAGGCGCTGATGCCCGTCTGCCACGCGCACGACGTGGCCTTCATCCTCAACGACGACGCGAAGCTCGCCCACGCGCTCGGCTGCGACGGGGCGCATCTCGGCCAGACCGACGGCGACCATGCGGGCGCGCGGAAGCTGCTCGAGGGGAAGATCCTCGGCATCACCTGCCACGCGTCGCGGCACCTCGCGATGGAGGCGGGGGAACTCGGCGCCGACTACGTCGCCTTCGGCGCCTTCTTCCCCACCGACACCAAGGAGGTGCTGCATCACGCCACGCCCGACATCCTCGAATGGTGGTCGGAGATGATGGAGATCCCCTGCGTCGCCATCGGCGGCATCACCGCGCAGAACTGCGCGCCGCTGGTGCGCTCGGGGGCGGATTTCCTCGCCGTGGTCGGCGCGGTGTGGAACCATCCGGACGGGCCCGCCGCCGGCGTGAAGGCGATGAACGCGGCGATCGCGGCGGCCTGACGACCCACGCCTATTGCGGCAGGCCCTCGACCGCGAAGATGCGCAGCCTGCCGTACCTGTCGCCGATCCTCCGCGCTTCCAGATAGGCGGGGGAGGTATAGGCCGCCTGCGCCTTCTCAAGGCTGTCGAAGACCGAGACGACGATGCGCGACGCCGGCGGCGCGCCCGCCAGAGCGACCGTCCTGCCCCCGGAAACGAGCCGCCTCTGGCCGCTCTCGGCCAGCGCCCGGTTCGCGAGGGGCACGTAGTCCCGCAGGTAGGCATCCGCGTCCGTCACCTCGATCTCCGAGATGACATAGGCCGGCGGATGGGGCTGCGCGCGCAGCCCCTGCATGGCCGCCGCCCCCATCCCGAACCCCAGTAGCGCGGCCAATCCGATCTTGACGTGAGAGTGCATGCTTCGACCTCCCCACTGGTGGAAGGAACCCGGCATACGGCGTGAAGTCCGCGCGGCTATGGTTGTATCACCATCGCCGAGAAGGGGTGCACATAGGCCTGCAGCATCACGAGCCCGCCCACCAGGCAGGCCAGCACGATGGAATGCCAGAACACGAAGCGCAGGATCGTGCCCTCGTGCCCGAACCAATTCGTCGCGGTGGAGGCCACGACGATCGACTGGGCGTCGATCATCTTGCCCATCACGCCGCCGGAGGAATTGGCAGCGCTCATCAGCACCGGCGAAAGGCCGAGCTGTTCGGACGTCACTTTCTGCAAGCCGCCGAACAGCACGTTGGATGCGGTGTCGGACCCCGTCAGCGCCACGCCAAGCCAGCCGAGCAGCGTGCCGAAGAAGGGATACAGCAGCCCCGTCCCCGCGAAGGCCAGGCCGAGCGTCGCATCGATGCCGGAAAACCGTGTCAGCGTGCCGATCGCCAGCATCGCCGCGATGGTGATGAGCGACTTGCGCACCACCCACAGCGTCCGCCCATAGGCGCCGATCAGCTTGATCGGGGAAAAGCCCATCACGAAGCCGGCGATGATCGCCGCGATCAGGATGCCCGTGCCGGTGAAGGACAGCCAGGTGAAGGCGAAGACGGCCCCTTCCGTCGCCGGGCGCGCCACCACGGGCGGGACCTTCTGGACCAGGTTGTGCAGCCCCTCCACCGCGTAGTTCCAGGTGAAGGTCGGATTGACCGCGGCCTTGAACCAGCCGGTGCCCCAGATTGCGACGATCACCGACAGGATCACCCACGGCACCCAGGCCCAGACGACCTGGTCCCGCGTCGCGGTCACGGGCTCGGGTGGCGGCGGCATGGTGTCGGCGGAGGTGTCGTGCATGCGCAGCGCCGGGGATGCCCAGACCTTCTTCGGCTGCCAGACCTGCAGGAAACCGACCAGGCAGATCATCGAGATGATCGAGGCGCCGATATCGACGATCCAAGGGTTCACGAAGTTGGAGATCAGGAACTGCGGAACGGCGAAGGACACCCCGCAGACCAGGATCGCCGGCCAGATCTGCACCATGCCCCGCCAGCCCGCGAAGACCGCGATCAGCCAGAACGGCACGATCAGCGAGAAGAACGGCAATTGCCGCCCCACCATGGCACCGAGCACGTAGGGATCGATCCCGGTGACGCTGGCCAGCCCCGCGATCGGCGTCCCCAGCGCGCCATAGGCCACCGGGGCGGTATTCGCGATCAGCGACAGCCCCGATGCGGCGAGCGGCGAGAAGCCGAGCCCGATCAGGATCGCACCCGTCACCGCGACCGGGGTGCCGAAGCCGGAGGCGCCCTCGAAGAAGGCGCCGAAGGAGAAGGCGATCAGCAGCAGCTGGAGCCTGCGGTCAGGCGTGATGCCGCCGATCGATTGCTGCAGGATCTGGAACCACCCCTTCTCCACCGTCAGCCGGTAGAGAAAGATCACGTTCAGGATGATCCAGCCGATCGGAAACAGCCCGATGGCCGCGCCGTAGATCGCGGCCCGCGCCGCCAGCCCCGCCGGCATGGTGAAGAGCAGCATCGCCACCGCCAGGGCCACCACCAGCGCCACCACGGCGGCGAGATGCGCCTGCACCTTCCCCGACGCGATCAGCGCCAGCAGCGTGACCACCGGCACCGCCGCCGCGATGGTGGACAGCGTCGCGTTGCCGAAGGGATCGTAGACTTGGTTCCACATGCCGACGTCCCTCTCCTGGGAAAGAAGCGCATGCGTGCGCGGCATTGGCCACGACGCGGCGGGAACCCGGCATGTATGCTCAGATTGATCCCTTGCCCGGGCGGGATGCAAGCGAAGCGATGGAATGCGAGCCGCCGCCATCGGCGAAACCGCCTTCCGCGCCCCGCCACCTCGGCACCTTGGTCGATCCCGGGGCGCATGAGCGGCCGGTCACCGCCCTCCTAATCCGGTTGCGGCCCCTCGTAGCCAGGCATGATGGCCAGATCCATGACGGACTTACCCTGGCGCAGCGCCATCGCCGCCGCGTATTCGGGTGAGGCATAGCATTCCAGCGCCGCGGCATGGGTCGGGAACTCGATGACCACGACGCGGGAGCGCGGATGGCCCTCCGGCGTCTCGGCGCCCCCGCCGCGCACGAGGAAGCGCCCGCCATATTTGCGGAAGGCCGCAGCATTGGCTGCGACATAGGCCTTGTAGCCCTCCGGGTCGGTGACGTCGGCAAAGGCGATCCAGTAACCCCTGGGCATGGCCGGGCTCCTCCTGCATGACGCGCGCCGATCATGGCCGGCGGGGCGGCGCGCCGTCACGATGTTCCGCCTCCGCAGGTTACGCTCGCCTGCGGAGGCGCGAGCGGCTACGCGTTCCAAGGCATGGACGAGACGACCTTCCACACCCTGCTCCACCGCCCCGGCACGCTGGTCGATGTCGGGGCGCATGACGGTCTGATCACCATCCCGCTCGCCCGCCTGCCGCGCTCCCGCGTTCTGGCCTTCGAGCCACTGCCCGCCGCCGCCGCGCGGCTGCAGGCGGCGCTGCGGGAGGCGTTCGGCGTCGTCCCGGCGCATGTGGAACTGCACGCCGTCGCGCTTGGCGACCATGCGGGCGAGGTCGCCCTCACCATGCCTGTCCTGGACGGCATCGCACAGGAACAGTGGGCGAGCACGGCGAAGGACTACGCCACGCATCTGTCGGATCGCGTGACCGTCCGGCAGTTCACCGTCCCGCTGCGGCGCCTCGACGATCTCGGCCTCGCCGACCTGACGGCGATGAAGGTCGATGCCGAGGGCGCGGAATACGAGATCCTGCGCGGCGCGCGCGAGACGCTGCTGCGCTGCCGCCCCGTGCTGACGCTCGAGATCGAGGAACGCCACCGGGAAGGCAGCAGTTGGGCCGTGCCGGCATTCCTCGATGCGCTCGGCTACGAGGTGCTGTTCGAACTGCGCGGCGAATGGTTTCCGATCGCGGCGCTGGATCGCGCGACCATGCAGCGCGCCTCTCCCGACCCCTCGGTCTTCGAGGCGTCGGATCCCTACGTCTTCGTCTTCTATGCCCTGCCGCGAGAGGAGGCGGCGGCCCTCCTGGCGCGGTTGCGAGGGGCGGCGTAACCTCCGGCCCAGACGGAGGGAACCATGTCCATAACTGCGCAGCGGCTGACCGTGACGCGAGCCTCGGGATCCTGCGGGGCGGAGGTCTCGGGCCTCGAATTCGACGGCGCTTTCGACGACGCCACCATCGCGGAACTCCGCGCCATCTGGCTCGATCACGGCGTGCTCTTCCTGCGCGACGCGAAGCTGCCGCCGCGGCAGTTCCTGGATTTCGCCGGCCGCTTCGGCACGCCGGTCGAATACCCCTTCGTGCGCGGGCTGGACGGCTTCTCGCAAATCACGCCCGTCATCAAGGAACCGCACGAGCGCATCAACTTCGGCGGCGTCTGGCATTCCGACACGGCCTATCTGGAACGCCCGCCGATGGCGACGATCCTGATCGCGCGCGAAACGCCGCCTGCCGGCGGCGACACGCTCTTCGCCGATGCGCGCGCGGCCTATGAGGCGCTTTCGCCCGGGCTGCGCGCGACGCTCGACGGGCTGCGCGCGATCAATTCCTCGAAGAAGGCGGATGCGTCCAAGACGCGCGAGGACCGCCAGAAGGAACGCGGCGCGGTGACGAACGCGGAGGTGCTGGAAGCGAGCCACCCCGTGGTGCGCACGCATCCCGAGACGGGGCGGAAGTCGCTCTACGTCAACCTCGGCCACACCTCCCACTTCGATGGC
The DNA here is from genome assembly GCF_018129065.1 of Neoroseomonas soli. Taxonomy (GTDB): domain Bacteria; phylum Pseudomonadota; class Alphaproteobacteria; order Acetobacterales; family Acetobacteraceae; genus Neoroseomonas; species Neoroseomonas soli. The sequence continues at coordinate 13,503 of NZ_JAAEDM010000068.1, forward strand.
TGGACGGTGGAGGAATCGAAGCCTCTGCTCGACTTCCTCTTCGCCCACATCACCAGGCCGGAATTCACCTGTCGCTTCCGCTGGGCGCCGGGCTCGGTCGCGTTCTGGGACAACCGGTCGGTCCAGCACTACCCGGTGAACGACTACCACGGCCATCGGCGGGAAATGCACCGCATCACCCTGCTCGGCGACGTGCCGGTCTGATACGGACGGCAGCGACCTTCGACCCCGAGTGAGCGATCGCTGCCGCCCGTAATCCCTTTCGTTTGCACGCGGCCGCCCCACCGGCCCTGCATGCGGATGCGCCCGGCATTGATGCCGGGCGTACGATATTCGCCAGCCATTCGGCCGGTTCGACATCAGGGTCTTCGTCTTGCGCGCGGCCGCCCCGCCGGCCCCGCGCGCCGTGCCGCCGAGACATGCCGATGACGGCATCGGCACGCTTCGTCCGGCTGGTCCGGACGAAATCCCCTTGTCCGAGGGCCGCCGCGCGAAGGTGGTTCCTTCGGTCGGCGGGCGCAGCCGCTACCGTTCCAGGCTGCGGAGGTAGGCGATCAGGGCGTTCACCTCCTCCGGGCTGAAGGATTGCTCGGGCATGTCCGGGTGGCCGGTGACGATGCCCTCGGCGAGCGCCTCCGCGAGCTGGTCCACCGGGTATCGGTTGTGCAGGTCGCGGAAGGCGGGCGCGGTCGGGCGCGGGCTCGTGCCGGTGCGGCCGACGGCGTGGCAGCCGGCGCAGCGTTCCTGCGCCAGGCGCTGGCCGCGGGCGGTGTCGCCCTCGTCGCGCGGGGCGCAGGCGGCGAGGACCAGGGCCAGGGCGAACACCGCGCGCATCCTCAGCCTCCGCAGGTCGTCAGCGAGACGGTCGCGAAGCCACGGATCTCGCTGATCACGTTCAGCGTCATCTCGGCATTGCCCAGCACCACCGGATGGCGCTGCGGCAGGCCGGTCAGCGTCACCGGGTCGGCGCCGGCGACCGTCACCACCACGCTCGCGGCGCGGGCCAGGTCGTCGGTCTGATTCGGCGCGCTCACCACGACGCGCACCAGGCCGTCGAGCAGTTCGAAGCCCGTATTCTCCGGCACGCGCGGGCCGTAGGCGACGGCAAAGCGGCGGGACTGGCCGCGGCCCTCGCAGCGGCGGACCGGGGCGGCGTCGCGCAGCACCTGCTCGACGCGGGCGCGCGGCAGGCCGGAGGCGATGCGCTGCTGGGCGAGCGAGAACAGCGCCGCTGCGTCGCCGGTCGGCACGTCGCGGTCGTAGCGGCGCTGCAGGGCAGCATTGGCCTCGCGCGCCTGGCGCAGCTCGCTGTCCAGGCGGGCATTGCGCATCTGGTAGTCACGCGCTTCGGTCGCGACCTCATCGAGCCGCGCCTCGAGCCGGGTGACCTCCGAGTTGGCGAGTTCGAGCCCCGTCCGATACGCGGCCACGCCGAGGCCCAGGAAGATCCCGAGCACCACCAGCCACTTCGCCACGCGCAGCACGAACTGCCCGCGGCGGCGCCGCCGTTCGCGGCTGTATTTCGATCCGATCGCCATGCGTTCCGAACTTGTCCCGAACCGGGGCCTATAGACGCGACAAGGGGGGCGGACGCAACCCGCAGGGTCATGACAGAGGCAGCCACAGCACGTCCTCCACCGAGGGCGCGCCGGAGGCCAGCATCGCCAGACGGTCGAAGCCCAGCGCGATGCCAGCGGTCGGCGGCAGGCCATGATCCAGGGCGGCGATGAAGTCCTCGTCCACCTCCCAGCCGTGCTCGCCGGTGAGCCGGCGGCGTTCCTCGTTGGCTTCGTGGAAGCGGGCGCGTTGCTCGGCGGCGTCGGTGAGTTCGTCGAAGGCGTTCGCCAGTTCGATCCCGGCGACGAACAACTCGAACCGCAGCGCGGCGCGCGGGTCCGTCGGGTCGCGGCGGGCGAGTGCGGCCTGCGGCGCCGGCCAATGGGTCAGGAAGGTCGCGCGGTCGCGGCCGATGGCGGGTTCCACGCGTTCCAGGAGCAGGCGGAAGAACAGGTCCTCCCAGCCTTCCCCTTCCCTCGGCGGGAAGCCGGCGGCGGAGGCGGCGGCGCGCAAGCGGACCGTGTCGCCCTCGGTCGCCAGCAGGTCCAACCCGTTGCAGTGGCGGGCGAAGGCCTCCTGCATGGTCAGTTGCTCGAAGGGCCGCGTCAGGTCCGTCCGGATGCCGCCATGCTCGACCACGGGGGGGCAGACGGCGCGGACGAAGGCTTCGGTTTCCTCCATCAGGCCCTCGAACGACAGGCCGGGGCGGTACCACTCCAGCATGGTGAATTCGGGGGCGTGGTGGGCGGACAATTCACCGTTGCGCCAGACCCGCGCCAGTTCGAAGACCGGGCCGCAGCCCCCGGCCAGAAGGCGCTTGATCGCCAGTTCCGGCGAGGTCCGCAGCCAGAGCGGCCGCCCCTCCCCCGCGCCGAGATGGGGTTCGAAGCGGGTGGCGAAGGCGCGGATATGGACCTCCGCCCCCGGGGCGGGGACCAGGCAGGGGGTTTCCACCTCCAGGTAGCCGCGATCCGTGAAGAAGCGGCGGGTGGCGGCGGTGAGTTCGGCCCGGCGGTGGAGGAAGGGCAGGCGCGCGGCCAGGCGCTCGGGCATCCAGGGGGGCGTCGGCATGGGTTCCGGCATTGAAGGAAGACCGGCGATCCGGTAGGGGCCGCGACCATGCCGGACGGTGACGCGACACGCCAGGGACGCACGCTGCGCAGCGCGGCCGCGCTGCGCCAGGCCGGGCTGATCGCGCCCGCGGCCGAGGCCGATGCCGCGCGGGTGGCGGAACGGTATTCGATCTCGGTCACGCCGCATGTCGCCGGGCTCATGGACCCCTCCGACCCGGCCGACCCCATCGTGCGGCAATACATCCCCGACGCGGCCGAACTGATCACCGCGCCGCACGAGATCGAGGACCCCACCGCCGACGCGCCCTTCACCCCGGTGAAGGGGGTGGTGCACCGGTATCCCGACCGGGCGCTGCTGAAGCCGCTGCTCGCCTGCCCGGTGTATTGCCGCTTCTGCTTCCGGCGGGAGGTGGTCGGGCCGGATGGCGGGTTGCTGACGGAAGCCGAGCTGGACGCCGCGCTCGCCTGGTTCGAGCGCATGCCGGCCATTCGCGAGGCCATCCTGACGGGCGGCGATCCGCTCATGCTGAGCCCCCGCAGGCTGGGGGCGATCCTGTCCCGGCTCGCCGCGGTGCCGCATATCGAGACGCTGCGCATCCACAGCCGCGTGCCGGTGTCCGAGCCGTCGCGCATCGACGCGGCGATGCTGGGGGCGCTGCGGGTGGGCAAGCCCGTATTCCTCGCGGTGCATGCCAACCATGCGCGGGAATTCGCGCCGGCCGCGATGGACGCGCTGAACCGGCTGGCGGATGCGGGGGTGCCGCTGCTCGGGCAGTCCGTCCTGCTGCGCAGGGTGAACGACAGCGCGGAGGCGCTGGAAGCCCTGTTCCGCGCCATGCTGCGGGCGCGGGTGAAGCCTTACTACCTGCACTCCATGGACCCCGCGCCGGGCACGGCGCGCTTCGTGGTGCCGGAAGCCGAGGGGCTGGCGCTGATGCGGTCGCTCCGCGGGCGGATCTCGGGGATCGCGCTGCCGGCTTATGTGAAGGAGACCCCTCAGGGCGGGGGGAAGGTGCCGGTCGGTTCGACCTGATGCGCCGCCCGCGCGTTCCGTCGCGCCACCCGCTGGCGAGAGGCAGGCGCGAGAGCGCGGAGCGCCGCCGAACCCTGTCATGACGCGCCGGCCCCATCATGGCGCCTTCGGCTTCCGCGTCTGGGACCAGCCGATATAGAGGCCCGAGCCGATGATGATGGCCGCACCCAGCCACATGAAGGCATCCGGCAATTCCCCGAAGAACAGGTTGCCGACGGCGACCGAGCCCAGAAGCTGGAAATACTGGAAGGGCGAGATGATGTTCGCCGGCCCATACCCGAAGGCGAACGCCACGCAGTAATGCCCGAGCGCGCCGAGGATGCCGACGGCGCAGAACAGCGCGATGTCGAAGGCGGTGGTCGGCGTGATCCAGACGAAGGGGATCACCAGCAGCATGCCGAAGGCGCCGACGACGCTGCTGTAGAGCGTTGAGGTCTCGGGGCTTTCTATCCCGGACACCAGGCGGGTGAGGATCTGGTAGACGCCGTAGCAGGTCGCGCTGAGCACGACGAAGAGCGAGGCCCAGTGGAAGACCTCGCTGCCCGGGCGGATCACGAAGAGCACGCCACCGAAGCCGCAGAACAACGCGACCAGGCGCGCCCTGGTCGTGCGTTCCCCGAGGATGGGGCCGGCGAGCAGCGTGACGATCAACGGCGCCGTCAGGCTGATCGAGGCCGCCTTCGCCAGCGGGATGAAGGTGATCGCGAAGAAATGGCAGAGGTTCGAGGTGAAGAGCAGCGCCGAGCGCGCAAGCTGCGTGAAGGGCCGGCGCGTGCGGAAGACGCCGAAGCCGTGGCGCGGCAGGAAGAAGATCAGGAGGAAGACGATGTGGCCGAAGGCCCTCGCCCAGGAGACCTGCAGGGAGGAGTAGTCCGCGCCGAGTTGCTTCGCCACGCCGCCCATGACGGCGAAGAGCACGCCCGCCGAACACATGAAGAGTATGCCGAGGAGAATGCGCTGCGGCGGAGCCTGGAACTGAGACACGCGATGATGAAGACCCCGGCGGTGGACGGCGCCAGGGTGCGATGCGGTAGGGGATGTGTCCATTCCGCGGGGTGGCGCGAGGCGGGGGCTCTGCCCCCGGCCCCCCGCCGGGGAGGCCGGCGCCTCCCCGGACCCCGGCGGGTTTTGGGCAAATTCCGGTGGGCGGGGGGTGGGGGTGGAAGGGATTGGCGCGCGCGGGGCGCGGGTCAGCGGAGCCTCCAGTAACGGGGGCGGCCACCGGCGAGGGACATGGTCTTCGCGAGGGCGGCGAAGATGCCGGGGGGCTGCCCCGGGGCGTTTTTGGCGGCTGCCCTGGATAAGCGCCGTACGGTTTCGGACAAATCCGCGTCGGGCAGGAAGCGCGGGTGCGCCGGCAGGGCCGGGCGCAGGGCGAGGCGCTTCGCGAGCAGCAGGCTGCCGAGGCCGACGATGCGGGAGATGCGGCGCCAGGCGCGGCAGATGCGCCAGGCGAGGGCGTTTAGAATTTTGTCCTTCCCGCGGTCCCGGTTGGCGACGAGGGTGAGGAGGAGGTCCATGTGGCCGGACTTCGCCCAGCGGCGGAGCGTGCGGTGGGCGGTGTCTGCGCGGCCGTATTCGGCAGGCAGGTCCTTCCAGGGGCCGGAGGAACAGGCGACCCAGAAGATGGCGTTCAGCGTGCGGCGCCGGTCGGCGGGCGGGCGGCCGCGGCGGTTCTCGGGGCTGGGGAGGTGGCGGGAGAGGAGGGCGAATTCGGCGTCGGTGAGGGGGTGGAAGGGGTGGGGGCGCATTCAAGATCGAGTATAGGCTTTTTTTCCTACTATCTATCCCGAATTTCGATCGAACAGAAAGTTCGAGGGAGGATCGCAGGAGAAAAAAAGCGCAGACAGCTCTAGCGGCACGGTAGCGGTGCCCTTGCACCATTTTCGGAAGGGAGCCGATGCTTCATTATTGCGAAATTCTGCTTAGCGGCCAGCGCCTACACCCTAGCGTCGAAACAGGGCATCAGCTAACTCTTCTCAGATCGCTAAGCTCCTCCCTGGATAAAGTGCCCCGCGGCCCAACACACCAGGAATTAATACAGCAAGGCCGCATAGAAAGTGACGGAGGATATACAAAATGTGGGAAACTCTCGGATTCTCCAAGAATCCATATGACGCGAATCCTTTGAAGCCCACAAAAGACGATGTTGATTTACTTATAGGTCGCGTAGAAGATGGTATTAAATTTGGCACCATCATTGAGTCCGCAAATCGCGGAACGATACTTATTTCAGGATTGCCCGGAGTCGGAAAAACTAGCTTCTTCAATGTTCAGCAATACTTGATGGAATCGGGTGAAGCCGCATTTGGAAAGAAAATCATATCCGCTCGATCACTCTGCTCCATCCAGACAGGCGACAAAAGCATTGATATCGCCCTAAGGGTTCTTCATAATACATGTAGAAATATAGCAGAATTTTGCAAATCGAGATCTTTCGCGATACCCGGCAAGGCCTATGAAATTTTTGAGTGGCTAAATGGCAAACGCGGAGGTGGCTTTAATTTCTCTCTTTCTATTGCCGGATTCGGAGGCGGGGGAGGAAAGCAGGTACAACTACCAGCACCAAAAGATTCATCTTTCGAAGTACTTCAAATTATATTGTCAAGCATTGTCGAGGAAGCAGTTACGTTACTCGATATCGACGGCATCTTTATTGCTTTAGACAATGCCGAGAATCTTGATGATGAAGGAATCAGCGCCATTCTCATGAGTTTTCGTGACACCTTCTTCACAATTGAAAATATTTGGTGGATTGTGATCGGGCAGACTGGGCTGAGTAGTTTGATCCAGGTATTGGACCCAAGAGTGGCGGAGCGCATGACCGGGGGAATTGAGTTGACCCCCATCACAGCCGACGAGCTCCACACAGCAATTGATCGTCGTGTCGAGCGATTTCATCAAGCTGAGAAAGGCAAAGCGCCGCTAACTCAGGATGTTCATGATTTTTTATATGAATCCTCCCTTGGTGAGATTCGGTTTGTTTTTAAATACGCCTCGAGCATATGCACTGAATTCGTCTCACAGGCACGCTCGGCAATCATGAAGCAGATTGGCTCACTAGATAAGCTCGGCGGCACCGCAATCCGAACTCGTATTGACACGCTAATTGGAAGCGTCTTAGTCAACAATCAGATCCCCAGCAATCATTCAATGGATATAGTCCGAAAGATAATATCCGAAGAGATAAATAATCTTGGCCTCCGCCATAAAGAGCGTGATGTTCTAAAGAGGATTGGAGAGAACGGGACGGCAACCCAAAGTGAATTCAAATTATATGGGTTGAATTCCGGGCAAGATTTCTCGAGTAACTATCTATCTAAATTTCACAAGCAGCATCTTTTGGCGAAGAGCCAGGAGGGCCGACGCGTGCACTACAGCCTTCGCGGGATCGCTGCGATTGCAGGCCGTTTCAATTTGTTTGATGGAGCATCGAAGGCGTAAAGCACCGCCATTAATAGGATAGGCAAGGCTGCAGGCGGCCAGATGGAGGCGCCCACCTTGCCCTTCCCCGGCACCACGGTGTATCGCGGCCCCGATCTCGTACTGCTGCGAAAAGCTAGGAAAGCCGCCCCCATGGCAAAGATGCAAGCCAACCAGATGCGTGCCGGCATGGTCATCGAGTTCGAAGGGGCTCGCTACACCATCCTCAAGCAGAACATCATGATCCCGGGGAAGGGCGCGGCGGTCATCCAGGTGGAGATGCGGAACGTCAAGACCGGCGCCAAGAAGGACCAGCGCTGGCGGACGGCCGACACGGTCGAGCGCCTGACCACCGAGGACAAGGAGTTCACCTACTCCTACATCGACGGCACCAACCTGGTGCTGATGGACCCGGAAAGCTTCGAGCAGACCATGGTCCCGCAGGACATCCTCGGCGACCGCCTGCCCTATCTGCAGGAAAACATGACGGTCAACGTCAAGCTGATCGAAGGCGAGCCCGTCTCCATGGACCTGCCCGAGACGGTGACGCTGGAAGTGGTCGAGGCCGACCCGGTGGTGAAGGGCCAGACCGCGTCTTCCTCCTACAAGCCCGCGGTCATGTCGAACGGCGTGAAGGTGATGGTGCCGCCCTTCATCACGGCGGGGGAGAAGATCGTCGTGAAGACCGCCGACGGGACGTATTACGAACGCGCGAAGTGATGCGCGGGCGCCGGCCTGCCCGGCGCCTCGCGGCGTTTCGCGCCCTGCCCGGCGCCATTTCCGCCTAGTCTGCCTGCTCCCGGCGCGCATGCCGCGCGCCGCGCGGGGAGGATGGCGTCGATGCGCCAGCGCTCGGTCGTGCTTTCCGTGCTTGGCCTTGCTGCCGGGGTGGGCTTCGCCTCGCCCGCCCGGGCGCAGGTCTATTGCCAGTATGTCGGCGTCCCTGCCGGCTGCGTTGCGCGTCCCGGCGTGGTGTTGCGCGCCGCGCCCGGCGTCGGCGCCCCTGGTGTCGGTGTCGCCCCCGGCGTCGGCGCCCCCGGTGTCGGTGTCGCCCCTGGCGTGGGCGCCGGTGCCCCGGGCCCCGGCATCCGCCCTGGCACGCCGATGAACCGCGGCGGCCCCGTCAATCGCGCCGGCCGCCGCTAGTCCTTCAAGTCCCGCGGGTCCGGGGGCGCGCACGCCCCCGGCGGGGGTCCAGGGGGCGGCGCCCCCTGGCCTGAGCGCGCCGCGTCCCCCTGGCCTGCGCGCCCCCCATCCGCTAACCCTCCGCTCGCTCTTTCTCCCGTAAGGTCCGTCCGCTCATGCCGCCCGTCTCCTCGCGTCTTTCGCCTGCCATGCAGGTTGTCACCTCGGCCGTCCGCAAGGCGGGGCGCCGCCTGTTGCGCGATTTCGGCGAGGTCGAGCAGCTCCAGGTCAGCGTGAAGGGTCCGTCGGACTTCGTTTCCTCCGCCGACCTGCGCGCCGAGCAGACGCTGAAGGAGGAACTGTCCCGCGCCCGTCCGAACTTCGCCTTCCTGATGGAGGAGTCGGGCGAGTCCGGGAATGCCGACTGGGAATGGCGCTGGGTGGTCGATCCGCTGGATGGCACCACCAATTTCCTGCACGGGATCCCGCATTGGGCGATCTCCGTCGGCATCGAGAAGCGGATCGATGCCGACAGGACCGAGATCATGGCCGGCGTGATCTACAACCCTGCCTCGGATGAGCTGTTCTGGGCGGAGAAGGGCGTGGGCGCGTTCCTCAATGACCGGCGGCTGCGCGTCTCGGGGCGGCGGGAGATGCGGGATGCGGTCTTCGCGACCGGCATTCCCTTCGCGAGCGTGCCGCGGAAGGCGGAATTCTCCTCCATCCTGCACCGGGTCATGCCGCATGTGGCGGGCGTGCGGCGCTTCGGCGCGGCGGCGCTCGACCTCGCCTGGGTGGCGGCGGGGCGGTACGAAGGGTTCTGGGAACTCGGGCTGAAGAAGTGGGACATCGCCGCGGGGCTGGTCATGGTGAAGGAAGCGGGCGGCTTCAGCACCGATCCGGAGGGCGGCGACCCCTATGCGACCGGCAATGTCGTCGCGGGCAACCAGTTCCTGCAGCCGAAGCTGCGGGACGTGGTGGCCGAGGGCATCGCCGCAGTGAAGGCGCACCAGGCCGGATGAGGCGGCGGGCCTTCCTCGTCGCGCTTACGCTGCCTGCCGCCGTGCGCGCGCAGGACCAGCCGGCCGAGGTGTTGCCCGAGCCCGCCCCGGCCCCGCCGGCGCCGGCGCGCCTCGCGCCCGAGGGCGCGGCGATGGTTCCGCAGCCGCCGCCCGCCGGCCCACCCCTGCCGCCCGGGATGGAGACGATGCCCGGGGGCGCGGTGCGGCTGGCGCCGTTCGGGGATGCCCCCGATGCCGCCCAGTTGCGCGCGCTGGAGTCGCTGGGGCGCGCCTTCGCCACGTTGCCCGCCGGGCGCGTCACGGTGGAGGCGCAGGTGAGCGGGCCGGCGAATGATGTTTCGATGGCGCGGCGGGCCTCGCTGGCGCGCGCGCAGGCGGTGAAGGCGGCGCTGGTGGCGGGTGGGCTCGATCCGACGCGGATCGACCTCAGGCCGCTCGGGCGGCTCGCCGCGGGGGTGGACCGGGTGGACGTGCTGCCCCCCGGCGTGGCAAGCCCGAATGCGGAGGCGCGGGGGGGCCGATGACGCAGCCGATGGTGTTCCTGTGGCGGATGCTGGGGTTCCTCGCCTGCGTGGCGCTGGTAACCGCGGCGCTGTTCGACCAGCTGCAGCACGCCTTCGCCGCGAATCCGGTGCTCAACGGCGTGATCCTCGCGGTGCTGCTGTTCGGCGTGGTGTGGAACCTGCGCCAGGTGCTGTCGCTGCGGCATGAGGTGGCGTGGCTCGAAGGGTTCCGCTCCGTGCGCGGGGCGGAGGCGCCGGTGCAGCCGAAGCTGCTCGCGCCCATGGCCTCCATGCTGTCCGCGCGGCGGAGCGAGCGGGTGTCGCTTTCGGCTCTCGCGCTGCGCAGCGTGATGGACGGCATCCTGTCGCGGCTGGACGAGACGCGGGAGTTGTCCCGCTACATGACCGGGCTGCTGATCTTCCTCGGGCTGCTCGGGACCTTCTGGGGGCTGCTGCTGACGATCGGGTCCGTGGCGGACGTGATCGGGAACATGAGCGTCGGCTCGGGGGACCTGAACCAGCTCTTCAATCAGCTCAAGGCCGGCTTGGCGCGACCGCTGCAGGGGATGGGGACGGCGTTCTCGACGTCCATGCTCGGCCTCGCCGGGGCGCTGGTGCTGGGGTTCCTCGATCTCACTGCCGGGCAGGCGCAGAACCGCTTCACCAATGAGCTGGAGGAATGGCTCGCGGGGCTGACCCGCCTCTCCTCCGGCCCGCTGGGGCATGAGGCGGAGGGCTCCATTCCCGCCTATGTCAGCGCGCTGCTCGAGCAGACCGCCGAGAACATGGAAGGGCTCCAGACCATCCTCGCCCGTGGGGAGGACGGTCGCGCCGAGACATCGCGCGCCCTGGTGACGCTGACCGAACGCCTGACCGTGCTGACCGAGCAGATGCGCGCCAACAACGCCCTGATGCTGCGCGTCGCCGAAGGGCAGTCGGGCCTCGCGCCCGCGCTGTCGCGGCTGGCCGACGCGCAGGCGATGCCGGCGATCGACGACGCGACGCGCAGCCACATCCGCAACCTCGAGCTCCACCTCGCGCGCCTCGCCGAGGACGTGAACCAGGGCCGCAGCCAGATGACCGCGGAACTGCGCAACGAGATCAAGATCCTGACCCGGACCATCGCGGCGATCGCCGAGGAACAGCCGCGGTGACAGGGCGCGAAGCGGTCGCCGCCAGGGGGACGCCGCCCCCCTGTACCCCCCGCCAGAGGCCGAAAGGCCTCTGGACACCGTCACAATGGCTGGTTGGCGGGAGGGACACGACGCGACCGCCGGCGTCGGAGGCACCGCTCTGCCCCTCCCGCCAACCAGCCATGTATTGGGTTCCAAGGGCCTTTCGGCCCTTGGCGGGTGGGTCCGGGAGGGCAGCGCCCTCCCGGCTGCCGGCCGTCGCGGCCTGACGCCCCATGGCCCGTTCCGCCGACCGACGCCGTGGCCGAGGTGGCCTCGATGTCTGGCCGGGCTACGTGGATGCGCTGTCCACGCTGCTCATGGTCATCATCTTCGTGCTGCTGGTCTTCGTGCTGGCGCAGGGGTTCCTGTCGGTCGCGCTGAGCACGCGCGACCGCGCGCTGGACCGGCTGAACCGCCAGGTGGCTGAACTCGCCGAACTGCTGGCGCTGGAACGCGGCCAGGCGGAGGAACTGCGGTCGAACCTCTCCCGCGCCGGGGAGGAACTCGCCGCCGCCGCAGCCGCGCGCGATACGGCGGTGCGTTCGCTGACCGAGGCGCGCGAGGAACGCGAGCGCCTGGCGGTCGAGCGCGACACCGCGCGCGCCGAACGCGAACGGCTGGTCGCGCGCATCGCCGACCTGGGCCTCGCCGACCGCGCGGCGGCCGAGCGTGTCGCCACGCTCGAACGCCAGTTGGGAGAGGCGCTCGCGCGCGCCGAGCGGGTCGGCGGCGATGCCGCGCGGACGGCGCGGGACCTCACGGAGACGCGCCGCGGCCTATCCGAGGCCGAGCAGCGCCGCGCCGCGGTGGAACGCCAGGCGGCGACGACGGCGGCACAACTCAACGCCGCGCGGCAGGAACTGGAAGCGCTGCGCAACGAGGCGATGGCGCTCGACCGGCAGGTGCGCGCCGACCGCGCGACGATCGAGGCGCGGCTCGCCGACCTCGCGCGGCTGACGCAGCAGGTGCAGGCGCTGACGGCGCTGCGCGACGACCTGGAACGCCAGGCGCAGCAGGCCCTCGCCCGTGCCGAGGCGGAGGAGCGTGCCC
>NZ_JAAEDM010000069.1 GCF_018129065.1 Neoroseomonas soli
CCCAACCGGGCAGGGCCGCGGCGGCGGCAGGCGCGCGCGGCGGGTCCTCGGCCTTCGGCGGGGCGGTCTGCGGGCAGTCGAGGCGGCGGATGAGCGCGTCCTCGGGGAAGGGTTCGCGCGGGCTGTCGAAGGGGGCATCGGCCGCGTCTTCGAGGCGGGCGAAGCCCTGTTCCACCAGCCGGTACCAGCAGCCGGCCGGGACGTCCCTCTTGCCCTGCCAGCCGCAGACGATCAGGCGGTCCTCGGCGCGGGTCAGGGCGACGTAGAGCAGGCGGTGCTGTTCCATCGCCTCCTTGTCGCGGTCCTGCTGGCGTTGGCCCGCGAGCGCGGGGGCGGCGAAGCCTTCCTGCTTCGGGGCCCAGGCGGGCAGGTCGGCCTCCAGCCAGCGGAGCGCGTTGCGGTCGGGCGGGCTGCCGGTGGTGTCGGGCAGGATGACGATCGGCGCCTGGAGGCCCTTCGCGCCGTGGACGGTCATGATGCGCACGGCGTCGCCGGCGCCCTCGGCCTCGCGCTTCACCTCGGCGCCGCCGCCGCGCAGGCGGTGGACGAAGCCCTGCAAGGATGGCGGATGGGCGCGCTCGTGCTCGAGCGCCGCGTTGAGGAACTCGTCCATCGGGTCCGCGGCGTCCGGCCCGAGGCGCGCCAGCATCCGCGCCCGCCCGGCGCGCGCATCGAGCGGCCCGGGGCCACCGAGCACCGAGGCGAACAGCGCATGCGGCGTCGCGAGGTCCGCCCGCTGCAACAGCCCGGTGATCCAGTCCGCCACGCGGCCGAGGCGCGATTCCGCCCCGCGATGCGCGGCGAGCGCCATCCACAGCGAGGCCTCGCGCGGCTGCGCGAGGTCGTAGAGTTCCTCCTCCGCCAGCCCGACCAGCGGCGACTTCAGCAGCGCGGCGAGGGAGAGGTCGTCATCCGGCAGCAGCAGCACGTCGGCGAGCGCGAGCAGATCCTGCACCGCCACCTGTTCCGCCAGCACCATGCGGTCCACGCCGCCGACCGGGATGCGCAGGTCCTTCAGCGCCCGCACCAGGGATGCGACGAAGCCGCCGCGTGCGCGGGCGCGCACCAGCACCAGGATGTCGCCGGGGCGCATCTTGCGGCCGCTGGGCTGGTCCGCCTCCCGGCCCTTCTCGACGCGCGCGGGCAGGGTCTCGTGGTCCAGCATGTGGCGGATGCGCGCGGCGATCAGGGTGGCGAGACGCTGCGGCGCACCCTCCCCGTCCACCGGGGATTCGGGCGCGGCCCAGGCGGGCGGGGCCTCGGCTTCCGCGACCTGCAGCAGCGGCCAGAGCTCCACCCGGCCGGCCTGGCCCGCCCGGTCGGCATAGTGGTGCAGCGTCGCGCCGGGCTCGACCACGCCGTCGCGTGCCGCGCCATCGGCGAAGACGGCATCGACCAGCGCGAGCACCGGTGCGGTGGAGCGGAAGGACACGTCCAGCGGCACCGGGCGGAAGTCTAGCCCTGCCTGCGGGACGACCTGCGCGTAATGCGCGCGCTCGCGCGAGAAGCCTTCGGAATCCGCGCCCTGGAAGCCGTAGATCGACTGCTTCACGTCGCCGACGGCGAAGATGGTGCGGCCCTGGTCCCGCGCGCCCTCGCCGGCGAAGAACTCGCCGGTCAGCGCGCGCACGATGCCCCATTGGTCGGGGTTGGAATCCTGCGCCTCGTCGAGCAGCACGTGGTCGAGGCCGCCATCGAGCTTGAACAGCACCCAGGCGCTGCCGGGGTCTTCCAGCAGGCGCTCGGCGCCGGCGATGAGGTCGTCGTAGTCGAGCATCCCGGCGCGGTTCTTCGCGGACTCGTAGCGGCGCAGGACCGGCGTGCCGATGGAGATCAGTGCCATGGTGGCGGCCAGCACGCGCGCGGCGGCGCGGGCGTCCTCGACGCCGAGGATGCGTTCGCCCTCGGCCTGCATGGCGGCGAGGATGGCCGGGTAATCGGCGGCGATGCGCTTGTCCTTGGTGACCAGGCCCTTGGAATCGCGCACCGTGTTCTTCGCGGTGAGAAAGATGCCGCGCCAGGCGTCCCAGCGGGCGATGCGCGCGGCCTCGTCGGCGGTGAGCCAGGCGATCATCGCATCGGCATTGCGCAGGTCGGTCTTCTCGTTGCCGCTGCGGCCGAGGGCGCGGGCGGCGGCGAGCAGCGGCGCCTCGTCCAGCGTGCAGGCGGCACGCAGGATCGCGTCCTCGCCGGCAACGCCCGCGCGCAGGCCGAGGGCGCGCGCGAGTGCGCCCTCGAATCCCGGCAGGCCCTGGCGCCGGTCCACCGCGCGCAGCAGTCGCGTGCGGCTTTGCGAGAGCGTGCCGAGCACCTCCGCGAACCGATCCGGCGGCACCAGCCGCGCGAGATGCGCCAGCGCCGCGCGGTCCGGCGCGCCGGCGAGCACGGCTTCCCGCTCCCGCGCCAGCATGGCGCGCGCCTCCTGGTCCTCCACCACGGCGAATTGCGGCGCGAGGCCGGCTTCCAGCGGGAAGGCGCGCAGCAGGGACTGCGCGAAGGCGTGGATGGTGGAGATGCGCATGCCGCCCGGCTGTTCGAGCACGCGCACGAACAGCGCACGCGCGGCGCGGAGTTCGTCCCCCCCGGGAGCGCGGCCGGTCAGGCCGGCGACGGTCTGCGCCAGCGCGGCGTCCTCCGCCGTCGCCCAGCCGCCGAGGGCCTTCGCGAGCCGGGTGGACATCTCCGCCGCCGCCGCCTTGGTGAAGGTGAGGCACAGGATGCGCCCGGGCTCCACCCCCGCGAGCAACAGCCGCAGCACCCGGTCCGTCAGCAGCTTGGTCTTGCCCGAACCGGCGGAGGCCTCCACCCAGGCCGAGGCGGCGGGGTCCGAGGCGCGCGACTGGGCCTGTTCGGCACGCTGGCGGGGCGTCTGCGTCACGGGCGGGTCGCGGGCCGGGGAAGGGGCATGGCCCCCTTATAACCGCATGGCGCCATTCCGTCCCCGGGCATGCCCTCCGCCGGCCCGCGTGCCATAAGCGCGCCGCAACCGTCCCAAGTCCCCCGCACCAGATGATCCGCCTCGACAACGTCAGCAAGCAGAACGGCCGTCAGATCCTCTTCATCGAGGCCTCCGCCGCCCTCCAGAAGGGGGAGAAGATCGGCCTCGTCGGCCCCAACGGCGCCGGCAAGTCCACGCTGTTCCGCATGATCACGGGGCAGGACCAGCCGGATGAAGGGCTGATCCTGGTCGATCGCGGCGTGACCATCGGCTTCTTCAGCCAGGATGTCGGCGAGATGTCGGGCCGAAGCGCGGTGTCCGAGGTGATGGACGGCGCCGGCCCGGTCAGTGAGATCGCCGCGGAACTGCAGCAACTGGAAGCCGCGCTTTCGGACCCCGACCAGGCGGACCGGATGGAGGAAATCCTCGAACGCTTCGGCGAGGTGCAGGGCCGCTTCGAAGAACTCGGCGGCTACGCGCTGGACAGCAAGGCGCGCGAGGTCCTGGCCGGCCTCTCCTTCAGCCAGGAGATGATGGACGGCGACGTCGGCAAGCTCTCGGGCGGATGGAAGATGCGCGTGGCGCTGGCGCGCATCCTGCTGATGCGCCCGGACGTGATGCTGCTGGACGAACCCAGCAACCACCTCGACCTCGAAAGCCTGATCTGGCTGGAGCAGTTCCTCAAGGACTATGACGGCGCGCTGCTGATGACCTCGCACGACCGCGAGTTCATGAACCGCATCATCAACAAGGTCATCGAGATCGATGGTGGGTCGCTGACCACCTATTCCGGCGACTACGAGTTCTACGAGCAGCAGCGCGCGATGAACGAGCAGCAGCAGCAGGCGCAGTTCGAGCGCCAGCAGGCGATGCTCGCCAAGGAGATCAAGTTCATCGAACGCTTCAAGGCCCGTGCCTCCCACGCCGCGCAGGTGCAGAGCCGGGTGAAGAAGCTCGAGAAGATCGACCGCGTCGAGCCGCCCAAGCGCCGCCAGACCGTCTCCTTCGACTTCCTGCCGGCGCCGCGGTCGGGTGACGACGTGGTGAACCTGCGCAACGTGCACAAGCGCTACGGCGATCGCGTGATCTATGACGGGCTCAACCTGCTGGTGCGCCGGCGGGAACGCTGCTGCGTGCTGGGCGTCAACGGCGCCGGCAAGTCCACGCTGCTGAAGCTGGTCGCGGGCTCGACGCAGCCGGACGGGGGCAGCGTCACCCTCGGGGGCAGCGTGAAGATGGGCTATTTCGCGCAGCACGCGATGGAGTTGCTCGATGGCGAGCACACCATCTTCGAGGCGCTCGAACACGCCTTCCCCAAGGCCGGGCAGGGTTCGCTGCGCGCGCTCGCCGGCTGCTTCGGCTTCTCGGGCGACGAGGTGGAGAAGCGCTGCCGCGTGCTGTCAGGTGGCGAGAAGGCGCGGCTGGTGATGGCGATGATGCTCTACGACCCGCCGAACTTCCTCGTGCTGGACGAGCCGACCAACCACCTCGACATGGCGACGAAGGAGATGCTGATCGCGGCGCTGTCGCAGTACGAGGGCACGATGCTCTTCGTCTCGCACGACCGGCATTTCCTCGCCGCGCTGTCCAATCGCGTGCTTGAACTGACGCCCGAGGGCATCCACCAGTATGACGGCGGCTACACGGAATACGTGGCGCGCTCGGGCCACGAGGCGCCGGGGCTGCGGTCCTGACTCATGCGCCCGGTGCGGGCTGATGGACGGCGCCGGCCGGCACCAGGCCGGGGGCGAGTTGCGCGTGCCCGCCAACATCGCCCCCGTCCACCGGTCGATTACAGCGCGCCGCCCTTGCGGCCCGCCATGGCACCCAGCCGCAGCCGCAGCGCGTTCAGCTTGATGAAGCCCTGGGCATCGAACTGGTCGTAGGCGCCCTGGTCGTCCTCGAAGGTGACGTGCTTCATCGAGTACAGGCTGTTCGGCGACTGCCGGCCCGTCACGATGGTGTTGCCCTTGTAGAGCTTGAGCCGCACGGTGCCGGTCACGCTCTTCTGGCTCTCGTCGATCAGGGCCTGCATCATCCGGCGTTCCGGGGCGAACCAGAAGCCGTTGTAGATGATCTCCGCGTAGCGCGGCATCAGGCTGTCCTTGAGGTGCGCGGCCTCGCGGTCCAGCGTGATCGATTCCATCGCGCGGTGGGCGACATACAGGATCGTGCCGCCCGGCGTCTCGTAGCAACCGCGGGACTTCATGCCGACGAAGCGGTTCTCGACGAGGTCGAGCCGGCCGATGCCGTTCTCCTTGCCGAGCGCGTTCAGGCGCGTCAGCAGGGTCGCGGGGGACAGGCGCTCGCCATTGATGCCGACCGCGTCGCCGCGCTCGAACTCGATGGTGATCTCGGTGACCTTGTCCGGCGCATCGACGGGCGAGATCGTGCGCTGCCACACCATCTCATCCGGCGCGTCCCAGGGTTCCTCGAGGATCTTGCCCTCGGAACTGCTGTGCAGAAGGTTCGCGTCCACAGAGAACGGCGCCTCGCCGCGCTTGTCCTTGGCAATGGGGATCTGGTGCGCCTCGGCGAACTCGATCAGCCTGGTGCGGCTGGTCAGGTCCCATTCGCGCCAGGGGGCGATGATCTTGATGTCCGGCTTCAGCGCGTAATAGGACAGCTCGAAGCGCACCTGGTCGTTGCCCTTGCCCGTCGCACCATGGGCGACGGCGTCGGCACCGACCGCCTCGGCGATCTCGATCTGGCGCTGGGAGATCAGCGGCCGGGCGATGGAGGTGCCGAGCAGGTACATCCCCTCGTACAGCGCATTGGCGCGGAACATCGGGAAGACGAAGTCCTTCACGAAGGTCTCGCGCAGGTCGTCCATGTAGATGTTCTCGGGCTTGATGCCGAGCAGCAGCGCCTTGTCGCGCGCCGGGCCGAGTTCCTCCCCCTGGCCGAGGTCGGCGGTGAAGGTCACCACCTCGCAACGGTAGGTGGTCTGCAGCCACTTCAGGATCACGCTGGTGTCGAGCCCGCCGGAATAGGCGAGCACGACCTTCTTCACGTCCTTCACGCGCATCGGGCGCTCCCAGATCACTAGAACCGGGGCGGTATGGCGCCGGGCGCGGGGCGAGGCAAGGTGCGGGCGCGGCCTACCGCAGCAGGACGGGCAGGAGGGCGTCCAGCCGGACGATCCCTTCGGCCGTCGCCCGCAGCCGCCCGCCGGCCCATTCCAGGTAGCCTTCGTCCAGCAGGGCCGTGAGCATGGCAGGGTCCACCGCCTGTTCGAAGGGCAGGCCGGAGCGGGCGGCGACGCGGGCCGGGTCGATGCCCTCCGCGAGGCGCAGGCCCATCAGCAGGGCCTCCCGTGCCCGGTCGGCGGGGGCGAGGTCCTCCTCCTCGACCGCCGCGGTGCCGTCGCGTTCGACGCGGGCGGCCCATTCCTCGGGGGCGCGGTGGCGGCGGGTGGCGAGCATCCGCCCGTCCAGCAGCAGCCGCTGATGCGCGCCGGCGCCGATGCCGAGGTAGTCGCCGTACCGCCAGTAGGCGAGGTTGTGCCGGCTTTCGGCGCCCGGTTTGGCATAGTTGCTGACCTCATAGGCCTGCAGGCCGAAGCGGGCGGCTTCCTCGGCGGTGGCGAAGTAGAGCCGGGCGGCGTCGTCGCCCTCCGGCAGGGCGAAGGCGCCGCGGGCGTGCAGGGTGGCGAACTGCGTCCCGGGCTCAATGGTGAGCTGGTAGAGGGAGAGGTGATCGGCGGCCAGCGCCAGGGCGCGGCGGAGTTCGGCCCGCCATGCGGCTTCCTCCTGCCCCGGCCGGGCGTAGATCAGGTCGAAGGACAGGCGCGGGAAGATCGCCCGCGCCGCCTCCAGCGCCGCGATCGCCTGGGCCGTGTCGTGGCGGCGGCCGAGGAAGCGCAGCGCCTCTTCCTCCAGCGACTGCACGCCGAGGCTGGCGCGGTTCACCCCGGCCTCCCGGAAGGCCGCCAGCCGGCCGATCTCCACGCTGGTCGGGTTCGCTTCCAGGGTGATCTCGATGTCCGGGGTGGGCTCGAACAGGGACCGGGCTTCGTCGATCAGCGCCGCGACCGTCTCCGGCGCCATCAGGGAAGGCGTGCCGCCGCCGAAGAAGATGCTGGCGAGTGGCCGGCGTCCGACGCGCGCCGCCTCATGCGCCAGTTCCCGGCGCAGGGCGTCGCGGAAGCGGGCCTGGTCCACGCGGTCCCGGACATGGGAGTTGAAGTCGCAATACGGGCACTTGGCGGCGCAGAAGGGCCAGTGGATGTAGAGGGCGAGGGGTTCGGTCACGCCGCGCATATGGCCCGCCGGGCCCCGCCTGTCGAAGGGGGTGTCATGCCGAAGGTGACTGCGCTGTACGCAGGGCTGCTGGTCGCCCTGTTCCTTGCCCTGACCTTCCGCGTGTTCGCGGCGCGCTATCGGGCGCAAGTGGCGCTCGGCACCGGCGGCGACCGGCGCCTGCTGCGCGCCGTGCGGGTGCACGCCAATTTCGCGGAGAACGTGCCGCTCTTCCTCGCCGCGCTGCTGGCGGCGGAACTGGCCGGCGCGCCGGGGCCGACGCTGCACGCGGCGGGGGGCCTCATGCTGCTCGCCCGCGCGCTGCACGCCGCCGGCATGTCGCGGGAGCCCGACATCCGCCCGCTGCGCGCGGCCGGGGCGCTGGGGACCGTGCTGGCCCTGACGCTGGCCGCGGCGCTCGCCCTCGGCGCCGGGCTCGGCCTGTGGTAGCGGCGGGGGCATGAGCGGTTCGTCCTCCTCCGTCGATCGGGTCCGCGCGGCGCTGGCTGCGGCGGGCCATCCCGACACCATCCAGTCCTTCCCCGAAGGCACCCGCAGCGCGGCGGACGCCGCGGCCGCGGTGGGCTGCGACGTCGCGCAGATCGCCAAATCCATCGTCTTCCGGGCCGGGACGCGGGCAGTGCTGGTCATCGCCTCCGGCGCCAACCGGGTGGACATGGGCAAGGTCGCGGCGGCCATCGGCCAGCCGGTGAAGCGCGCGGACGGTACCTGGGTGCGGGACACCACCGGCTTCGCCATCGGCGGGGTCTCGCCGCTCGGGCACGTCGCGCCGCCGATCCTGCTGTTGGATCGGGACCTGATGGCGCTCGATCCGATCTGGGCGGCGGCGGGCTCGCCGATGCACGTCTTCCGAACCTCGCCGGCAGACCTGCGACGCATGACCGGCGCGACGGTGGCCGAGGTGAAGGAAGTCGGCTGACGCCCCGCGCGGGCCTTGCCACCTCCTGCTTCTCGGCGGATCGTAATCTTTCAGCGCACGATCACGACATCGAGAGGAAGACCATGACCCTTACTGTCCAGCAGATGCTCGCCGCCGCCGAGGCCGTGGTGCCGCGGATCTCGCCCGACGAGGCCAAGGGCCTGGTGGGCCGCCCCGACATTGTGTTCCTCGACGTGCGGGAACCGAACGAGGTCGCGGCCTCCGGCAAGGTGCCCGGCGCGCTGACCATCCCGCGCGGGCTGGTGGAGTTCCGTGCCGATCCTGCCTCCGCCCTGCACGACGCGAATTTCGACCGGGCAAAGACGATCGTCGCCTATTGCGCCTCGGGCGGGCGTTCGGCCTTGGTGCTCAAGACGCTGCACGACATGGGGTATGCGAACGTGCGGAACCTGGGCGGGTTCAAGGGCTGGGTGGACGCTGGAGGTGAGGTCGAGAAGGCGTAGGTCCCGCGCGCGGGCTTAAGCCTGCCGGTCTGCCGCGGCTTAGGGCACGCGATCCTGTGCCGTCGAAACCAAGTGGAGATGGCCTTGCCTCCGCTCGATAGCGAGCCGCTGTGAGCGGACACATTCGCGCCCGGCTTCCGGAAACCCGAAGACGTAGCTGGTCGGAAACGAGACGGGCTGAAAGCCATCGGGCGAGAGGAAGACGACGATCACCTCGTCGCTGTGCGGAATTGTTGCGAGCCAGGAAGCACTCCAGGCGGCATCCTTTGGGCGAAGCGCACGCGGCACCACGCTGTTCGCCCCGTCGCGCCATAGCAGGCAAGCCGCAATCGTATCGCCCGAGACAAGCGGATCGAGACGGACGTATCGCTCAGGGTGCGCCTGCCGCACGAGGCTCGATACCGCCTCGCGGAACCGCGGCTCATCAATCAGATCAGCGCGAAGAGGCCGATCCGCGCCCAGCCAAAGAAGACCGGCTCCGATAAGCCCCCCCATTCCGCCAAGCAGTAACGCGGTGCGCCGTCGCATGTTCCCCGCAAATTCGGTCAAGTGGTCGCCCGGCTAAGCGCCTTACCCAGTTTGCGCGGTGCACCTGCCAGGTCTCAAGCCGCAGGCCGCTTACGTCGTTCGCTCTCGGTCTTGAGCTGCCCGCAGGCGGCCAGGATGTCCCGCCCGCGCGGCCGGCGGATCGGGCTGGCGTAGCCGGCGTCGTTCACGATCTGCGCGAAGCGCTGGATCGCCTCGCTGGTGCTCGTCTTGTACGGGCTGCCCGGCCAGGGGTTGAACGGGATCAGGTTCACCTTGGCCGGGATGCCGCGGATCAGGCGGACCAGTTCCCGCGCCTCGGCCTCGCTGTCGTTCACGCCGCGCAGCATGACGTATTCGAAGGTGATGCGCCGGGCGTTGGAGGCACCGGGATAGCGGCGGCAGGCCGCGATCAGGTCCTCGATGGGGTACTTGCGGTTGAGCGGCACGATCTCGTCGCGCAGTTCGTTCGTCACCGCGTGCAGGGACACCGCCAGCCCGACGCCGAGTTCCGCCCCGCAGCGGTCCATCATCGGCACGACGCCGGAGGTGGACAGCGTGATGCGCCGGCGCGAGAGGCCGATGCCCTCGTGGTCCATCACGATCTTCAGGGCCTTGGCGACGTTTTCGTAATTGTAGAGTGGCTCCCCCATGCCCATGACGACGATGTTGGACAGGTGCCGCGCCGTGCCGTCCTTGGGGGATGGCCACTCGCCATAGGAATCGCGCGCCGCCATGAACTGGCCGACGATCTCGGCCGCGCCCAGGTTGCGCACCAGCTTCTGCGTGCCCGTGTGGCAGAACTTGCAGGACAGGGTGCAGCCCACCTGGGTCGAGATGCAGACCGCACCGCGGTCCTCGTCCGCCGAGGGGATGTAGACCGTCTCGACGCGCTGCTGGTCGCGGAAGCCGAAGACCCATTTGCGCGTGCCATCGGCGCTGTCCTGCTGGGTCGCCACGTCCGGTCGGCCGACGACGAAGCGCTCGGCCAACTTCACCTGCATCGGCTTCGCGATGGTCGTCATCTTCGCGAAGTCGGTTTCGCCCTGGTGGTAGATCCAGTGCCAGATCTGCTTGGCGCGGAACGGCTTTTCCCCGATCGCGGCCATTGCCTCGGCCAATTCCTCGCGCGAGAGCCCGACCAGGTCGCGCCGCCCGTCGGGCAGCACGGCAGGTGGCGGGGCGAAGATCGCCGCCTTGGCGAGGATCCTTTCGCGTTCCGCCGCGTTCAGCCCGTCGGTGGCGACGGTCGCGCTCATCGCCGGGCTGCCGGGCATTCCTG
The DNA here is from genome assembly GCF_018129065.1 of Neoroseomonas soli. GTDB lineage: Bacteria > Pseudomonadota > Alphaproteobacteria > Acetobacterales > Acetobacteraceae > Neoroseomonas > Neoroseomonas soli. The sequence continues at coordinate 10,391 of NZ_JAAEDM010000069.1, forward strand.
GCTGATGGCGTCGTAGGCCGCCGAGAAGCCGGAGAGGCTGAAGGTGTCGGTCGCCGTGCCGCGGCCGCCGGCACGCGGCCCGCGCGCCACCGCATTGGCGCCGCCCCGGAAGGCCTGCACCGCCGCGCGCCCATCCCGCGCGAAGGCCGAATTGTTCGCGGTGTAGAAGGCCAGCTGGTTGTTGCCCACCGCCACCGTCACCGCGGCGTTGCGCGGATAGGCGTAGCCCGCCGAGAGCGCCACCTGGTCGCGGCTCGACGCCCGGTGGGTCACGGTCAGGATCACCCCCTCACGCTGCGGGTCGGTGCGGGAGGCCCGGGTGAAGGCGTAGCAGACCTTCTGCCCGTTCTCGGTGTGCACGGCCGCCGTCCAGTCGGAGAAATCCCCGAGCTTTCGGGGCCCCGCGGGCTGCGCGCCACCGCGCTGCTGCGCGAGCGCCGGGACGGTGACCAGGGCGGCGAGGGCGGTGAGGAGGAGGACACGACGCATGCCACCCTATCTACGAAGCCGGGCCCGCCGGGGCAACCACGCCGCCGTCTGGCCCCACGCCGCGTCCCGGCGTAACAGGCGCCCATGCCAGACGCCGCCGACGCCGCCCTTGCCGCGCAGTACGAAGCCTACCCCTACCCGCAGCGCGATCCGAGGGAGGAGGCGAAGCGCCTCGTCGTCGGCAGCCCGAGCCACCTGCGGGAGATCGACCACTGGGTCTTCGGCGCCCGCCGGCCGGCCGCGACCCCGCTGCGCGCCCTGGTGGCCGGCGGCGGGTCGGGCGATGCGACCGTCATGCTCGCCCAGCAGATGGCCTCGGCGGGGCGGGAAGGCAGCGTCACCTGGCTCGACCGTTCCGCCGCCGCGCGGCGCATCGCCGGGGCCCGGGTGGCCGCCAGAGCTCTCGGAAACGTGATCTTCCAGGAAGGCTCGCTGCTCGACCTGCCCGGCGGAGGGCTCGGGCCTTTCGACTACATCGACTGCTGCGGCGTGCTGCACCACCTGCCGGATCCACTGGCCGGGCTGCGGGCGCTGGTCTCGGTGCTCGCCCCGGGGGGCGGGGTCGGACTGATGGTCTATGCCCCGCACGGGCGGACCGGGGTCTACATGGTGCAGGACGCGCTGCGGCTGCTCGCGCCCGCGGACCAGCCGCCAGCCCAGCGGGTGGACATCGCCAAGCGCTTCTGGCGCCAGATCCCGGAAACCGCCTGGCTGCGCCGCAACCCCTGGATCACCGACCACGTGAAGGGCGGGGATGCCGGGATCTACGACCTGCTGCTCAACCCTCGCGATGTCGCCTTCACCGTGCCGGCCCTCGCCGCCCTGGTGGAGGCCGCCGGGCTCGAGATCCGCTGTCTGGTCGAACCCTTCCGCTACGACCCCGACGGTTTCCTGACCGACCCGCGGCTGCGCGAACGCACCGCCGGGCTGGACCCGATCCAGCGTGCCGCCCTCGCCGAGGCGGCGGCGGGCAACATGGGCATCCACATCGCCTACTGCGTCCGCAAGGGAGAGGCCCCGCCGCCGGCGCCCTGGGACGATCCCACCCGCGTGCCGGTCCTGCGCGAGCTGGACGGGGCGAAGCTGGCCGCCTCCATACCGCCCGACGGCGTGCTGCGCGTGGCCTTCGACGGGCTCACCGTGCCCGTGGCGCTGCCGCGCCTGGCCGGCGCCATCCTCGCGCGCGTCGATGGGCAGCGCCCGATCGGGGAGATCGGCGACGACCTCGCGGCCAAGGGCGTCTCGCGCGAGGCCTTCGCCCGCGACTTCGCGGCGCTGGCCCGCGCGATGGAGCGGGTCAACCGGATGCTCCTGGCGGCGCCGTAGGCGGCGCGCGCCGCTGGAGCCGCCGGTTGAATTGCAATTGAAATCAATCTGATCCAGGCTTTCGACGTGCCGACCTCCGCCGCCTCTCCGCGATCCCGCTTCGGAATCGAATTCGTGCTGCTCGCCCGTCGCTGGCGCCGCGCGCTGGACAGGCGCCTCGTCGCGGTGGGGCTGACGGATGCGACCTGGGCACCGCTCGTCCATCTTTCCGAATCCGGTGACGGCGTCAGCCAGAAGGACCTCGCCGCGCTGGTCGGCATCGAGGGGTCGAGCCTCGTCCGCCTGATCGACATCCTGGTGGCGCAGGGGCTGGTCGAACGCCGCACGGATGAGCGTGATCGCCGCACCAGGCTGATCTTCCTGACCAAGGCCGGACGCGCAGCGGTGACGAGGATCCGGCGCGAATTGTCGCGTGGCGAGGCGGAGATGCTGCAGGACGTGACGGATGCCGAGATCGTCGCGATGCTCGGCGCCTTCGGCCGGATCGACCGGTGCCTGCGCCGTCTCCAGGAGGAGAGCGAGTGACGGCCGGCGCGCCCGCGCGGCAGCGCCGCGCCGGTCGCGCACCGGTTGGGCGCTGCCTCACGCCGTAGCCAGCCACGGAGGGGCGTGCGGCGCGCGTCGCGGGTGCATACCGGCCCTGACGGCGGCGCATCTCGGCGCCGCGTGATGGCGGGCGCGCCCTGCCGCCCAACCCGTCCCGCTTGCCGGGATGCCGGATGATTCCTGCGATGCCGTCAGGTGGCCGCCATTCCGCGCGGACGGGGCCGCACCTGCACGTAGCCAGCAGCATTTGAATAATTTGAATTGCAATCGAATGAATTGATCGCTAGCACCCGTTCCCGCAACCAATCCCGGATCGCCGGCCTGCCATCGAGGTGACGCGTCGCGGCGCGGCGCCGAAGCGTGCGCTCGCAAACCGCGATCGGCAAAGAACGGAACCGCCATGGACCACAATGTCGGCAGCGTGGAGACGCTGCATGTCCCCTTCCAGGCCAGCGCGCCCGACAGGCGGACCCGCCTGAAATCCATTATCGGCGGTTCGGCGGGCAACCTCGTGGAGTGGTACGACTGGTACGTCTACTCCGCCTTCACGCTCTACTTCGCGCCGATCTTCTTCCCCTCGGGCAACCAGACGGCCGAGCTGTTGAGCGCCGCCGCCGTCTTCGCCGTCGGCTTCCTGATGCGCCCGATCGGCGCGTGGTTCATGGGCATCTATGCCGACCGCCACGGCCGCAAATCCGGCCTCACGCTCTCGGTGACGCTGATGTGCCTCGGTTCCCTGCTGATCGCGGTGACGCCGGGCCACGCGCAGATCGGCATCCTCGCGCCTGCGATCCTGGTCTTCGCGCGCCTGCTGCAGGGCATCAGCGTCGGCGGGGAATACGGCGCCAGCGCCACCTACCTCAGTGAGATGGCGGGCCGGCAGCGGCGCGGCTTCTTCTCGAGCTTCCAGTACGTGACGCTGATCTCGGGCCAGCTGCTGGCGCTCGCGGTGCTGCTGGTCCTGCAGAGGGTCCTGACGCCCGAGCAACTGCACGCCTGGGGCTGGCGCATTCCCTTCGCCATCGGCGGCGTGCTCGCGGTTGTCGTGTTCTACATCCGTCGCGGCCTCGCCGAGACGCAGTCCTTCCGCAACGCGAAGGCGGACGGCAAGCCGAAGTCCAGCGGCTGGGCGCTGTTCACCCACTATCCGAGGGAAGCCCTGATGGTGATCGGGCTGACCGCCGGCGGCACGCTCGCCTTCTACACCTACACCACCTACATGCAGAAGTTCCTGGTCAACACGTCCGGCTTCAGCAAGGAGACGGCGACCGAGATCACCACGCTCGCCCTGTTCGTCTTCATGCTCTGCCAGCCGGTCGCGGGCGCGCTGTCGGACCGCATCGGCCGCAAGCCGGTCATGATCGGCTTCGGCGTGCTCGGCGTGCTCCTGACCTATCCCATCTTCTCGACGCTCGCGGCCACAAGCAGCGCCTATGCGGCGTTCGGCCTGGTCATGGCGGGCCTGCTGATCGTCACCGGATACACGTCCATCAACGCAGTGGTGAAGGCGGAACTCTTTCCGGCGCATATCCGTGCGCTCGGCGTCGCCCTGCCCTATGCGCTCGCGAACACGATATTCGGTGGCACGGCCGAATGGGTGGCGCTGAAGTTCAAGCAGCTCGGCTACGAGAGCTGGTTCTTCTGGTACGTGACGATCATGATCGGCGTCTCCCTGGTCGTGTACGTGCGCATGCGCGACACCAGGAACCACAGCCACATCCACGAGGACTGACGCCGCGCCGGGCGGGAGCGCCCCCGCGCGCCCGCCCCCGGTGAAGGAAGGATCTTCATGTCGACGACAACCGCCACCACCCGCCCCATCCCGGCGCCGGCCAACTCGCGCTCCCGCGTGATCTTCGCGAGCCTCATCGGCACGACGGTCGAGTTCTACGACTTCTACGTCTATGCGACGGCCGCGGTGCTGGTCTTCCCGTACCTCTTCTTCCCCGCCGGCAACGAGACCACCGCGCTGCTGTCCTCCTTCGCCATCTTCGGAGCGGCGATGGTGGCGCGGCCGCTCGGCGCGATCTTCTTCGGCCATCTCGGCGACCGGCAGGGCCGCAAGGCCACCCTCGTCGGCGCGCTGCTGACCATGGGCATCGCGACGTTCCTGATCGGGCTGCTGCCGACCTATGCGATGGCCGGCTGGCTGGCGCCGGCGCTGCTGGTGGTGCTGCGCCTCGCGCAGGGCTTCGCCCTCGGCGGCGAATGGAGCGGCGCCGCGCTGGTGGCGACCGAGAACGCGCCACCGGGCAAGCGCGCCATCTTCGGCACCTTCCCCCAGCTCGGGGCGCCGATCGGCTTCATCATCGCCAATGGCCTGTTCCTCCTCATCGCCGCGCTGCTGCCTTCGAGCGATCCGTCGCGGCCCTCCGCCGCCTTCCTCGAATGGGGCTGGCGGATTCCCTTCCTCTTCTCCGCCGTCATGGTGGTGGTCGGGCTGTGGGTGCGGCTGAACCTGGTGGAGAGCGCGGCCTTCGAGAAGACGGTGAAGCACGGGCGCGTCACCAGGCTGCCGCTGGCCACGGTGTTCCGCACGCATGGCAGGCAACTGGTGCTCGGCACTTTCTACATGCTCGCGACCTACGTGCTCTTCTACCTGATGACGACCTTCTCGCTGAGCTACGGGCGCGCGGCGACCGACGGGGCGGTGCCGGGCCTCGGCTACGACTACACGACCTTCGTGCTGATGATGATCGTCGGCGTGGTGTTCTTCGGCATCTTCACCATGCTGTCCGGCCCCTGGGCCGACCGCTGGGGGCGCCGGCGCACGCTGATCTGGATCACGCTCGCCATCGCCGCCTTCGGCCTGGTGTGGGCGCCGATGCTCTCAGCCGGCTTCGTCGGCGTGATGGCATGGCTGATCCTGGGCTTCGCGCTGATGGGCATGACCTTCGGCCCGATGGGCGCGTTGCTGCCCGAACTCTTCCCGGCGAACATCCGCTACACGGGGTCCGGCATCTCCTACAACGTGTCGTCCATCCTGGGTGCGGCGGTGGCGCCCTTCATCGCGGTGGCGCTGTGGCGCGCCGGCGCGGGCAGCCCCTTCTGGGTTGGCATCTACCTGAGCGTCATGGCGGTCCTGACGCTGGTGGCCCTGTTGCTCGGGACCGAGACGAAGGATGTCGATATGGAGGCGTGACGCGCGTGACGGCCGCCGGGGCATGGCCTTGCCCCGGACGGGCGGCGGTGGCCGCGCGCCTTGCCCGCCGGGGCGCCGATGAGGAGAGCCCAGGCTCCGCATCAGGCACGCATTCGGCCCGGTGCCGGCGAGCGCCGGGCCGCGCGGCCGCCCCTATCCTCCTTGCCCTGCACGCACGGGCCGCCCCATCAGGCCTGCGCGCCGGCCAGGCTCCGCAATGATGCCGGGCGTCTGTGGCGTCTCCCCGACCGGGGCGGTGGTCGGGACTGGGCGGCCCGCCGGGCCGCGTCCCCGGGCGGACGCTCGTCGCGGTCCGCACCAACCGCGCATCTTGTTGCGAGGACAGGACAAAATCGGCATGGTCCTATCCGCGTCGCCTGCCGATCCACGATCCCGCGACACGCAGAAGGGTACCGATGTCGGCCGCCTCACCGATCTCGCCCTCCCGCGCCCCGCTTGCCTGGCGCCTCGGCGTCACGGGCCACAGAGACCTCGCTGGGGCGCAACTCCCCGCCTTGCGGGCCGCGGTGGCCGAGGTCCTGGCGATCGTGCGCGGCACGCTCGACGAGGTCGCGGCTGACGACACCGTCGCCGCGGTCCATGAAACAGGCGCGGGCATCGCAAGGGTCCGGCTGATTTCACCGCTCGCCGACGGAGCCGACCGGCTCGTCGCCGAGGAGGCCCTGCGCCAGGGTTGCGAACTCGACGTCGTCCTGCCCTTCGCTCAGGACGCATACGAGCAGACCTTCGGACCCGGGGCCGTGAACGCCTTCCGTGCGCTGCGCCAGGAAGCCCGGGCCGCCGGCGGCGGCGAGCGCGTTCTCGTCCTCGACGGCGCGGGCGGATCGCATCGTCGCCAGAGCTACCGCGCGGTCGGCCGCTTCATCGTGCGCAACTGCGACCTCCTCATCGCGATCTGGGACGGCGAGCCGGCGGCCGGCCGCGGCGGCACCGGCGACGTGGTGCACGCCGCCATCGCCGCCGGATTGCCGGTGTGGTGCATCGATCCGGCCCGGCCGGAAACCCCGCGATTGATCGATTCCCGCGCGGAAGCCGGGATGCCGCCACAGCTCGCCCTGGCGCGGAACATCCGCCAGGCGATCTGCCCGGTGGAGACGGGCGGGACACACGCGCACGGCTTCCTCGCCGCGCTGGCGCGCCGCTTCGACCGCAGCTTCGGGCTCACGCGGACGCCGCTCGAGGATTATCTCGGGGAAACCGCGCCGGGCCCGCCCCTGTTCCGGCGCGCCTATGCCGACTTCATGAGGATCGTCGCCCCGCCCCTGCCGGAGGACGAGCCTGCCATGCCCCCGCCCCAGGGCGCGGTGGAGCAATGGTGGGAGGCGCAGCACCAGACCGCCGCGACCTTCTCGAAGCTCTACGGCGACCGCTACCGCTCCTCCTACGTGCTGGTGTTCATCCTTGCTGCGCTGGCGCTCGTGGCGGCGGCGCTCGCCTTCGTCGTGCCGCGGGGGATGCATGTCGCGGTCACGGTCGTGGAACTGGCTGCGCTCTCGGCCATCGCGCTGCTGGTCGGGGCGAACCACCTCTATCAGTGGCATGACCGCTGGATCAGCTACCGGCTGCTGGCCGAACTCTGTCGGAAGCAGCGCGTCCTCGCGCCGATCGGCTGGACGCTGCCGGTCCGCGACGTGGCGCGCATTCTCTCCGCCGGCCATGGGGAGGATGCCCCGGGCCACGCGGCGCCGCCGCGGGATGCCTGGGTCGCCTGGTACTTCGCGGCGCTCCGACGCGGCTGCCCGATGCCGGGCGGTTGCCTGGCCGGGCCTGCGCTGGAGCGCGCGCGCCGCATCGGGCGGGGCATGTTCGAGGACCAGGGCGCCTATCACCGCCAGCGGCAGCACCGTTGCGAGGCCGCCAGCCGCAGGCTGGCGCATTGGGGAGATATCTTCTTCCTGCTCGCGATGCTCGGCGTTGTCTTGCGGATCGTCCTCGAACTGCTCCACGCACCGGGCTCGGTCGTGACCGTCATCTCCGTGGCCTGCTTCGCCTCCCCGGCGGCGTCGGCGGCGCTGCTCGGCATCCGGGCCTATGCCGAATTCGAGTTGCTGGCGCGCCAGTCGGCGCGGATGCGGCAGGTGATGGCCGACGCGCTGGCCGAACTGGATGCCCTGCCCTTGGACGGGCCCCTGGCCTCGAACGCGCTGGGCGGCGCACTGGTGAGCGTCACGGCCGCGATGCTGCTGGACATCGACGGCTGGGCGCAGTTGTTTCACGTCAAGGCGGTGGAGGCCGGGTGAGCACCGGTCCGGGCGCTCGCCCAATCCTGGCGGGCAAGGATGCGCGCCGTGGCCGGTGCGGCGCCCGAGGCGCGCGAAGGTTCATCCTTCGTGTGCCCGATGCCGGTCCGTGAACCGCAGGTGCTCCGGGATCACCTCGCGCGCGGCGGCGGCAACCGCCAGCGCGTGAAGTCGCGGCATGTGCGTGGGTGTGTCGAAGGTCCGGAACTGCTGCGCCTCGGCCTGGGAGATCGTGCCGTCCCGCGCCATGGCATCGAAATCGAGGTCGTAGCGAAGCAGGGTGAACAGGGGTGCATCGGAGATGCCGCCGCCTTCCATCCGTCCGACCTCACTGTCGATCTCGGCCGGCATGGGCGAACGGCCGAGTGCCTGGAGCATGCGCAGCGTCAGCATCTCCCCGTCGGTCACCGTGCTGCGCAGGGCGAAGATCGCCTGCAACAGCGGCAGGCGCAGCGGCGCGTGCTTCATCCAGGCGGCCGGCGTCGCGGCGAAGCGCGGGGTCTCCGCTTCCCGCAGGCGGAAGCGGCCGGTGCCGATCGAGACCAGCATGAGCCCGTCGGGCCCCGCCGGCCAGCGGAGGCCGAAGACCGGCAGGCGCGCCAGTTCGAGCAGCCTGAGCGACGGATTGTTGTACGGGCTGACCCCGCCGTCGACGAAGCGCCCGCGCTGCGCCGTCCCGTCGAGGCGGGAGCCGAGTTCGAATTCGGCCGGTTCGAAGAACATCGGCGCGGCGGCCGAGGCGCGCACCAGGTTGCGCAGGGCGATGCGGTGATTGCCGTTGGCCTGGCCGTGTCGGTCGATGTAGTGCGGCGCGCCTGGCAGGTTGCTGACGACCCAGACGCTGCCGGTGTCGACGCGCTTGGTGACGATGGCAAGGCCGGTGCGCAGCGCGGCGTCGCCCAGCAGGATGTCGGGCGCGTCCTCGGGCGTGCCGGGCGGTTGGAGGGAAGCGCGCAGCAGGCGTTCCAGCGGTTCGGCGCGGTAGCGGTTGGCCAGCAGCCAGCGCTGCCAGCGCGGCCGGAAGACCTGGTCGGCGAAGCGCAGGTACATCGCCTTGATGTCGTCCACGCGCCAGCCGAGAGCGAGGCCGGCGGCGATGATGGCGCCGGTGGAAGTGCCGCCGATCAGGTCGAAGTGGTCGGCCAGGCATTCGTCCCGGCGATCGCCGCAGAGAGCGTGCTCGATCCCGGCGAGGAAGGCGAGGGAGACGACGCCCCGCGTGCCGCCGCCGTCGAGGGAGAGGATGCGCTTGGGGCCGGGACGGGCGAGGCGGGCGGCGAGGGCCGCATTTGGCCGATCACCGGCCTCATGCAATGGCATCACGCCAGTCCCGGCCCGTCAGCGCGACGCGTTGCGGCCGCCGCGTCGCCTGCCGAACCCGGGGCGGCGGTCAGGTGCGCGGTTCCCATTCCAGCTTCGCCGCGGTCACCAGGTCCTGCATCTTCGGGCAGTTCGGCAGGATCTTGTCGGCGATATGCGTTGCGAGCGCCTTGCCGGCGGCGGTGTCGGATGGGTAGTGGACGCCCAGGACCTCGCGGTTCCGGCCGATGCGCTGGGCCATCAGGTACAGCGCGCCTCCCGCTTCCCCCGCCGACGGCACGATGGCGGTCGGCATGACGTCCTTCAGCACGCGCGCGAGGAGATAGGCCTGGGTGGCGTGCCCGCTCGGGTAGGACGCGTGCCCGGGCGGGTCGATCGGCGGCATGAGTTCCGGTGCGATGCGCGAGGGCCGTGCGCGGTCGTGCTCGGCCTTCCAGTACATGGCGGCGAAGCTCGCGACGCGCAGCGCGGCGACGCAAAGGTGGATGGTGGCCGGATGGCTGCGGCGATCGAAGCTCAGGATCCCCGAGAAGTACTGGAGGATGGAGTCCTTCTGCGCCATGGCCTCCGCCATGACACTGGGGCGGTAGGGGATGAGGTCGATCAGCTCCTGGAATTCGCTCTGGGGCGCAGGGCCGACTGGCTTGGGCGCCATGCCTGTCGGCCGGTTCTTCCATTCGGGATCGCCGTTGATATCCTTCACCGACACGGCCTCGGCCAGGATGACGCTTGCCCAGTATTCGGGCGCCCAGGCCCGTTGCGGAAAATAGGTGCCCTTTGGAGCCCCGGGGCCGGGTGGCATGAAATTGGTGGCCTGCGGCATGGGCGTCCAGGTGACGGCGGGATGGACGGGCGGCCATTTGTTGCCCGGCCACCAACTCGCGCCCGGGACCGTCTCGACGTCCGGACTTGGCGACACGCCGATCGCCCGTCCCGATTGGCCGCCGATCCGGACGCTGATGCCGGAGGCTTCGGACGCTTCCGAGGCCTCCGAGGCTTCCGAAGCCTCGGCGGGAAGCACAGGGGTTGGGGATGGTGACATGGGCCAGTCCTCCCTTGCTGCGGTGCGGTTGCTCATGGCCGGCAGCTGGCGGCAGGGGCCCGGCCGGCGCCCCGGAAGCCCTTCACGCCCGCGGTCCTGATGTCCGGGGGCTGCCGGAAGGCAAGACCTTACCGTTCCCGCTCCATAATGATAATCATAGGCAGGCAGAGGGCTGCTAGGGATAAGAGTCCTGCAAGGACGCCCGCCCTCGTCGCGCGTGACCATCGAGCGGCCTCCTTCGCCCCCATTGCCCGGGGGCGAAGGAGCGTTGAGGGAGGGTGCCAGCGATGCCGAACCCATCTTCGGACGGCCACGACCCGCGCGAATGGATCCGGCACAGCCTCAGCTGGCGGCCCGGGCTCACGGTGGATCCGGCATTGGATCCGGCCCGCTCTGCGCAGTTGGTGGCGGCGAAGCAGGCCCTCCTCGCCCTGCCGGCCGTGCGGGACGCCGTGCTGCCGGGCAAGGACTTCAGGCTGGCGCTGCGCGACCTCCCCGACGCGCCGACGATGCCCGACAGCGCGGTGGAGGTGCGCAATCTCGGCCTGCTCAGCGTCGATGAGATCGAGGACATCGAGGCCGCGATCCAGCAGGTCAACGCGCTGCTTCCCGAAATCGGGGCTGCGCTCGGCCCCAGCCTGCGGCTTGTGCCGGCCGATGTGTGGTGTCCGGGCGAGGCGCCCTACCCCTACCTCGGCACCAGCGGCCTCGCCCTGGCGCAGATCGGGGCGCCCGCGGCGCATGCCGCGGGCGGCAAGGGGCGGGGCGTCGTGGTCGTCATCGTGGATCAGGGCATCAACGAGGCCGTGCTCAGGAAGCGCTGCGGCACGGTGAATTTCGGCGGCGGCTGGGCCGTCAGGGAGCCGCGGCCCGGCGGGTCGCTGACGTCCCCGGACAAGTGGATCGAGCCCGGCACATGGCCTGACGGCCACGGGACGAGGATGGCGGAAGCCGTGCTCGCGGTGGCGCCGGAGGCGACCATCCTCGACCTGCCGCTGCTGCCGACCAAAATCGCGGAACTCCGCGCATACCTCGACTGGGCGGCTTGGATCTACTGGTCGATGATCTGGACGATCCCCTGGGCAAAGCAGCAGCCGGGGACGACCTTCAAAGGGCCCTGGGTGTTCTGCAACGCCTGGTCCGTTTACGACCTGAGGCGCGACTATCCCGGCAGCTCGCCCTGGAACTATGGCAGCAATCCCCTGAATCCCCTCAACCTCGGCGTCGCCGAACTGCCGTACCTGCAGCTCGCCGACATCGTCTTCGCGGCCGGCAATGGCGGCCAGTTTTGCCCCGATGCGCGCTGTGGCCCCGACCAGATCGGGCCGGGGCACAGCATCTACGGCGTCGCCGCGCTCCGCCGGGTCCTCACGGTCGGCGCCGTGCGGGGAGACGAAATCGGGCTCGGCTATTCCGCCCAGGGACCGGCGCCGCGGCTCTTCTGGTCGGCCAAGCCCGACCTCGTCGCGCCGAGCCAGTTCACCGCGCCCCGGGACGCGACGCGCGGCTATGGCGGCACCTCGGCCGCATGCGCGCTCGCCGCGGGGGGCTTTGCCGCGCTGCGGAGCCTGCTGCCGGTCCCCGGGCCATCGCCGGCCAAGTTGCTCAGGCGCGCAATAACGACGGCACGTCCGCTGCTGGACGTCCCGCCGTCACCGACGCGGGTCGGGGCGGGCATGCTCGACCTGAAGCGTTTCCTCGGCCCCGGCCCGATGACCTGGACAGGGGAGGGCGAGGAGGAACCGCCCGAGCCGACGGAGGAGCCCATCGCCTGACCGGTGGGTGCGGCCGTTCTCCCTTCGGCGGGCCGCACGCTGCCGTACCGCTGAGTTGCGCGTGTGGCGGCCGCAGGCAGCAGGCCGCGATGGCTACTCCGGAAACCCGACCGCCCGGTAGGCGCGGATGATCCGTTCCGCATAGGCCTTGTCGGGGTTCTGCGCCTGGACGCGCGCGGCGAAGACGCGATAGGCGCCGGGACTCATGCGGCGCAGTTCCTCGGCGGCTTCCCGTGCCTCCTCCATCCGCCCGAGCAGGGCGAGGCTCGCCACGACGACCCGGCGCGGCGCCCCGAAATGCGGGGAGGCGCGGATCGCCGACTGGCCGAAGGCGATCGCCTCCTCGAGCCGTCCGGCCATCTGGTGCGCGAAGGCGATGCCCATGAGGAAGGATCCCATCCAGGGATCGAGCGGGCTGAGGCGCATCGCGTGCTCGAAATGCCGGATGGCGGGCTCCGGCCGGCAGCCGTACAGATGCACGAACCCGGCGCTGCCCTCGACGAGAGCGCAGTTCGGGCAGAGCGCGAGCGCCCGCTCGATCGCCGCGAGCGCCTCGTCGTGTCCATAGGCGAGATAGGCGATGGCGAGCGCGCCCTGGGCGAGCACGGTCGGCTCGTCCGGCGTCGCGGCGATCCCCTCGCGGGCGAGGCGGATGGCTTCCTCCCGCTCCCCCGGTCTTGCCCAGCCCTCCGCCTCGCGCCGCACCTGGCAGGCGGCGAAGAGCGACTTGGCGAGCGCGAATTGCGGGCAGAGCGCGAGGGCCCGGCGCAGCAGTTCCTGCGCTTCGGTGGTGCCCGCTTCGCTCATCGCGTGGTACGCGGGCAGGGCGCGGAGATAGAGGTCGTAGGCGTCGAGGCTGCTGGGCGGCTTGCGTCGCGCGCGCTCGATCTCGGCTTTCCGCAGGCTCGGATCGAGCAGGCCGACCACCGCCTCGGTGATGCGGTCCTGCAGGTCGAAGATGGCGTCGAGGTCGCCGTCGAAGCGGTCGGCCCAGAGGTGGTGGCCGGTCTCGGCCTCGATGAGCTGGCCCGAGATGCGCACGCGGCCGCCGGATTTCCGCACGCTGCCCTGCAGGATGTAGCGCACGCCGAGCTCCCGGCCGACCTGGCGCGCGTCAACGGCGCGGCCCTTGTAGGTGAAGGCGGAGTTGCGCGCGATGACGAAGAACCACCGCATGCGCGCGAGCTCGGTCGTCAGTTCCTCCGTCATGCCGTCGGCGAAGTAGTCCTGCTCGATGCCGTCGCTGAGGTTGGCGAAGGGCAGGACAACAAGGGATGGCCGGTCGGGCAGGGCGGGGAAGCCCGCTGCCGTCAGGCCCTGCCCGGTTTCCCTGGCCCGCCGCGCCGTTGCTGCCGCGCCGGGACCCTCGCCGTTCGCCGCGCCGATGGAGGAGGGTCGGAACCCTGGAATTCGCTGCACGACGGTGCGCGCGAGGATGCGGGCATTGTGCCACCGCCCGCGCGCGATCGGCTCCGGGGATGCCCCACCGACGGCCGTGGCTGCCGGCGCCGGGTCGGACAGCACCGGGTGGCCAGGTTCCCGGCCTGCCGTCACCGCCGATGCGGACCCGGTCGCGGCCGCAGGCGCCCCGCACGCGCTGTTGTCTCGCCAGGCCGCCTCGAGGGAGTCCAGCTCCGCCTCGCACGGTACGGGATCGCGGCCCACCAGCCGGGCGACCTCCTGGACCAGCCGCCGGAGCGGACGACCGCGGGGCGAACCGTCCCAGTTTGTCAGGTCCACCGCCTGGAGCGACACGAAGCCGAGCGGCAGTTCCACCCGCTCCAGCCGCACGGGGATGATGGTGCGCAGCCGCTTGGCGAGCGTCGCCTCCTCGCGCACCCAGTCGCTCTCGACGGAAAGCCTGCACCAGAGCACCACGACGGCGCGCGCCGCGCGGAGTTCGCGCTCGATCGGGCGCGAGAATTCCTCGCCCGCGACCAGGGCAGGGTCGAACCACACGCTGTAGCCGTGCAGCGTGAGGATGCGCGCGATGCACTCCGCCGTGGCGCGCCTGCCGGATTTGTAGCTGATGAACACGTCGGCCATGCGCAAACCGGATCCGGAATCATAGCCTGCTGGCCACGAGGTTATCGTCACGTGCGGCCGCGAAGCGAGGCCGAAGCGCGGCGGCGGGGCGAGGGAGCCGAAGTTCAACCTGGCCGCGCAGCCGGCCTTCGGCCGGGCCTTGTCCGCGGCCTGCCGCCGGCAGCCTGGCCGTCAACCGCGGGCCGAACCGCTTCGCGCCACGGGTGATGAGGCAGGTCCTGTCCACGATGGAGATGGCGCCGGGGACAGGGATGCCAGCGCCGCCCCGGCGCCGGCGAGCAACGGCGCCGCCAGGTCGTCCAGCGGCCCGGCGGCGAGCGGCCCGCCTGGCGTGTCGCGGTCGTGGATGGCGAAGGTGTTGCCCTTCCGCGTGATCAACAGGCGCTGCCCACCCCGGTCGAGCGCCAACGCCATTCCCTCGTCGACCGCCAGCGCAGGCAGTCGCGTATCCGCCGGCAGCGCCGTCATCCAGCCCGCCGCCAGCGCCAGCGCCGGGCCGGGGGGCGCGGGGTCGCGGGCGGCATCGCGCATCGCCCCGGCGCCCATCAGGCAAGGGCTGCCCGGCAGGTCCGGCCAGCCGAGCAGCAGATGCGCCATCTCGTGCACCCATGCCCCGAGCCGCGCCCCGGCCGGCAGCGCGGCGTAGCGGCGCACCCATCGCCCGGGCGCCAGCGCCACGCCGCCATCGGGGAGGCGCCAGGCATGCGGCGCGACCGGCGCGGCGACCACCAGCACCATCGCCTCGGGGCAGTCCGGCGCCACTCCCGACGCCTTCAGCGCGGCATGGGCGAGCGCCACCGCGTTGCGCGGACCGGGGCCCATGCCGCCATGGGCGCACCAGCGGGCGGGATCCTCGGGGAGCATCACCGGCGGCAGGACCACGGCGCGCGGCCGCCAGCGCCCGCCGCTGGCGCGAAGCCACCAGGTCTCGGCGGGG